>JAPLNR010000071.1 GCA_026401035.1 Planctomycetia bacterium
CATTGGTCGCCGGGACGGCAGAAGTCGCGTCGCGTGGATTTTTCGCACCGGCGCCGCGCGGTAGGGCTGACTTCCACTCAGCGAAAATTCCAAATGCTCCTCGAGCTTCTGCCGATCCCGGCTCCTCAGCATCGGGAACGAATCAAAGGTTCCCATCGGAATAAAAAACTCACAAACACCCCTCTTGCAGGTTACTTGTTCACTCATATGCTGGGTGCTATTCGCGGCGGTCCGTTGTGAACGGGCCGCGAATCATTCTCCGCGCAGGCGCTGCAGGACGTCGGTTTGAAAGCGGTTGGCCGAGGGAGTGCCACGGAAACGGCACGCCCAACAGGGCACGGATTGGGCTGGTTCGGTCGGCTCTGGCAGTGCTGCCTGGCCGCTTCTTTGCTTGGTGTCGCCGTCGCGCCAGCCACTGCTGGCACGCTCACGCTCAGCGGCACGGGTTATACGCAGTCGTTCGACTCACTTGGCACGGGCACGGGTTCGGCCACACTCCCTGACGGCTGGGACGTACGAACCGGCGCGACTGCCACCGGGCTCGGCTCGATGTCAGCGAGTGTCGCGAAACAGACCTGGGGCGACAACGCCAAGGGGTTCATCAATACAGCTTCGGCCACCGGTCTTTCGAGTAACTCCAGCACAGAGGCTCAAGGCGCCTCGACAAACAGGGCTCTCGGCATCCGGCAGGCGTTGGATTTTGGCGACCCCGGCGCAGCCTTCAACTTGAACTTCAACTCCACCGGCCAGATCCTGCAGGCGGCCTCGATCGATCTGATGATGCTCGACGTCGAGGGCCGCTCGGTGACCTGGTCGCTGCAATACGGGCTGGGACCAGCGCCCACGTCGTTTACCACGATCACAACGTGGACAGATCCGGGGGTCTGGGGCACGACCACGGTTGCGGTCGACAACGCCTCCCTGGCCGCACTGTCAAACCAGCCAGCTGCTTGGCTTCGACTCGCGGCCTTCTCGGCCTCCACCGGGAGTGGCAGCCGCGACACGGTCGCGATCGACAACTTCCAGATCGCGTATGTGCCCGAACCATCCGCGGCAGCGATCGCGATCACCGGCATGCTGGGGGCGTTTCTCGTGCTGCACTGCCCGCGGCGGCACGGCGACCGACCGCCGAGCGGCTTTACACTCACCGAGTTGCTCGTCGCCATTGCGATCATCGGCACGCTGGTGGGCATGCTTCTGCCTGCCGTGCAGTCGGCCCGCGAATCGGCGCGGCGGTCGCTCTGCCAGAACAACCTCAAACAGCTCGCGCTCGGCCTCCTCAGCTACGAATCTACCAACGGCCGATTTCCGGCGGCGGCAATCGTCAGCGACAAAGACACGTGCAATGCCTGTTTCGATCCCTGGGGCGAGGCTCGGCGCACGTCCGTGACCGCTGCCGACAACAAGCACGGCACGAGCTGGATTCTGGAAACGCTGCCCCACATGGAACAGGCGGCCGTGTTCAACGGCTGGAATCGCGCGACGAACGTGCTCGGCAATGCATCGCTCGCACAGACCGACATTCCATTGCTCTACTGCCCGAGCCGGCGTTCCGGAATTCGCCCGTCGAGGGACGACCATAAAAGTTTGATCGACGATACCTGGCGTGGCGGCGGTACCGATTACGGCGGCAACATGGGCCGTGTCGACGGCTTCCTGAATGCCGTGACCAACTCGATCAATGGGCGGCATCGGTTTGCGCAAAAGAACTGGTCTGGAACATCCGGCGACGGCAAGAAAGAGGGGCTCTTTCGTCCCGACGGGGCCACCGCGGCGGCGGCAGTTTGCGATGGGATGTCGAGTACGATCCTCGTGGGCGAACTCCAGCGGCTCAGACCACTGCCTGCGGGCACGACCGCGGCGAACACGTCGAACCGCACGAGCCAGGATGGCTGGGCCGTGGGGGGCGTGGCGACCCTGTTTGTCACGGCAACCGACAGCGGCAACGGAAATCCTGGGGGCCTGAACAACCTCTTCTTCGAGTCCGCGGGCAGCGACCATGCCGGCGGCGCCTCGTTCGCCATGGCAGACGGCTCCATCCACTGGCTGAGTGAATTCATCGATGCCAAGGACAACGATGCCGTCTTTCCGCTGCTCGGATCGATGCGTGACGGCCAGACAGCCGATCTTTTTGCAGGCCACTGACACTGACGACGTTCGCGATGCCGCACCCTTCATTCCTGCTCGCCGCCGTCGTGGTCGCTCTGATGCTCGGCGGCTGCTCACGTTCCGGCAGGCCTGCGCTGGGCAAGGTGAGCGGCACGGTCATGCTCGACGGCCGCCCGCTGGCAAACGCCGCCGTGCGGTTCACGCCCGCCGGCAAGGGCCGCACATCGCAGGGAATCACCGACAACGCTGGCCGCTACCGGCTCGCCTACCTGCGGGACATCGCCGGCGCGAATCTCGGCCGGCATGCCGTGCGGATCACGACCGCGACGGAGGAGAACGGCGGCCGGGAAATGCTGCCGCCGCGGTATCACGCCCAGACCGTGCTCGAAGCCACCGTGGCGGCCGGAAACAACCAGCAGAATTTTTTGCTCGAAACGCGGGAGACCAAATGATCGGAGCGACAGGCTGAAGCCTGTCCTACATTCCGGTCTCCCTCAGGTGCTCCGCGAGAATTCGTTCGAGCTCCATGATGGTCGTCGGATGATGATGCACACGGGTGTGCGTGGCGGGCACCGTGATCTCGCTCACCGTGCCCGGCAGCCGGGCGCTCGAGGCCGGCACGACGCAATCGTCCGGTCCGCTCAGGAGCGACTGATGAGCCGTGCCGATGATGCTGTGCGTCGTCACCCAGCAGGGCGTGCGGAGCTCGCGCAGGGCTCTCAGAATCGAGGAATCAGGCTCGAGAACGTCGATCGTCGTCGGCAGCGAACGCTCGTAGTCCTCATGAAAGGCACCGGGATTCATCGCCACGGCCTCGTCGTGGATCGCCTGCATCTCCGGCGGCTGCTGCACGGTGAGTGAGGCCGCGCGGCCCAAGCCCCGCGAGGCCCAGGACGAGCCGGCATGCGGCGTGGCGATGAACACGACCCGCTTCACGAATGGCAGCGGCTTGAAGAAGTAGCCGGGGGCGATCTGTTCCTTGATTTCGGGCCGCAGCACGATCTGCTCGAACGGCACATCGGAGATGGCGGCCCAGATCGTCGTGCCGGGGTCGACGACCTGCAGTTTCGCATGCAGGCCACCCATGCTGTGCCCGACGAGCACCATGTTTTGCAGGGCCCGATCGGTGCCCTGGGGATCGAACTGCTTGACTGCGGCCTGCAGATCACGACGGAGCGCCGCCGCCGCCTGCAGGAACGAGGCCCCCGTCGGATAGTGATACACCCAGGCCTCATACCGCCGGTGGAACGTCGGCCAGGTCCGCAGGTCGTTGAGCATGTCGAACCACGTGCCCTCGTCGCTGGCCAGACCGTGGATGAACACGACGGGAATCCGGCCGGGCTGGTGCGGCTCGATGCATTCGAGCTTGGGCTTGGTGTCGCCCCGGCCGTACGGCTGCAGAAATCCGGATATCCCTGCCTCCGGCTTGGCCTCGAGCATGTCGAGCAGGGGCGCCGTGAGGTCGGCAGCCAGGAGCGGCCGCGCCGGCCCCACGTGCACGGCCGCGATCTCGACCGGGTTGGCGAGATCGAGGATGGCCGGGGCGGGATCGCGGGCGAGCGGCCCGGAAAACTTCTGCAGGAAGTTCTCGTCTCCCGGCATCTTGAACCGCAGCACCGCCGTCGCCGCCAGCGACTGCCGCGCCGGGGTGAACTCCTGCGCCGCACTGCCGGTCGCCCCACCTGCCAGTCGCACCACCACCGGCAAACCGAACCCGCCACGCACGTGCTGCCGCGTGATCCGCTTGTCGGTTGCCGGCGGCGCGGCCAACACGCGGTCGATCCCGCCTGGCTCGACGGGCAGCGCCCGGGTCTCGATCGGTACGCAGATCGGCTTCCACGCCGGCCCGATGACGAGCCCCCGGCCCGTGAGCCGGCCGTGCGCATCGGCGGTGGCGAGCAGTCCTTCGAGCGCCGCGGCATAGAGGCACGACGCCTCTTCGAGGATCTCGCGGGATTGCGGGCATGTCCAGACGGCGTTCCAGGCCGCCTCGGCGGCAGCGTAAAACGCATCGATCGCCCGCGGATCGCCCTTCTCGACCAGCTTCGCCCCCGCCTCGCCATACTCGCGGGCCCGCGCGAGAAAGCCCCGCGCCGCCTGATCGGGCGTTTCCTGCTGCCCGAACAGGCCGCCTGCCGCGGCGGCCTGCCCCTCCCCGGGCGCCGCGTTGGCCGGCAGACCGCCGGGCGCGCAGAGGCAGATGGCAACCAGCGCTCCAGCCACGACCGTTGAAATCTTCACGCTTCCATCCCTCCGCCTGACTGCCGCTGGTATCGGTGGCAGAGACACACCGGCGGGAGGGGATGGCCATCGCGCGACAACGCATTCCGGGATTCACGAGAATGCCAGGGGACGAGGCGACCCTGGCAAACTTCGCCGCCCGCGCAGGTCGCATTCAAGTTTCAGCAGCGCTCCGGCTGCTGTCCCGCGAATTACAGGCGGGCCGCGGCGTGCTCTTCGGCGACGAGTTCCAGATCGGTGCTCAGATACTTCACCGTCGCCGTGGGGGCGAGGTTGAAGTAGACGCGGCCATTCGTCTTCCAACGGCCAGACTCGTAGAGGAATTCCGCGGTGGCCGCCCGTATGTTCGACACGGCTTCGACCTCCTCCATGCCGCCCCCTTCGATCGCCTCGAAGCTCACCTCGACCGCGACGAGCGCCTTGAGTCCGCCGGTGCGCCGGTCGCGGGCATAGACCACGTCGTCGTCGAACGCCACGTCGGTCCAACGCAGGCCGCGGGGCTTGCCGCTGATGCTCGCTCGCTCGATGAACTTTGCCTCGAGTTGCTCCCGTTGCCGGTGAAAATCCCGCTGGTCACGGGCGAGCCGCTCCGCCTGACGCGCTGCGCGGATGGGACGAAAGGCGAGGATCACTGCCAAGCCGGCCACCGCCGCGACGGCGAGCATGGCGATCAAAGAGAGGGCTGTTCCCACGAGAGGCGGCTCCTGTTGCGGCGTGCCAGATACCGAGTGAAGTGTACGACCGGCCCGCCACGCGTCAAAAGTCATGAATCGGAACATTGGCCGGCAGGCCATTCCCAGGCTGCCGGAACGCCTTAGACTGACTCCGATTCCCTCCCAGCAGCCGCGGCGAATACCAGTCACACACCATGAAACAATCCCCGCGACCAAGGCCCGCCCCACGGCCGGCGGCCCGACACTCTGTCCGCACGCCGCCGGCAAAGGCCTGCCGGCAGATCCTCGGCGCGCACCAGTCGATCGCCGGCGGGCTGACGAAAGCCGTCGATCGCGCACTTGAAACCGGCTGCCAATGCCTGCAGATCTTCACGCGAAACATCAACCGTTGGGATGTTTCGCCGCTCGACCCCGCCGCCGCGACCGCCTTCCGGAAGGCGGTCGTCGATGCCGGCCTCACGCTCGTCGTCGCCCACGATTCCTATCTCATCAATCCCGCCTCGGCCGACGATGTGCTGCGCAAGAAATCGATCGCCGGGCTCGTCACGGAACTCGAACGCGCCGAACTGCTCGGCATCCCCTGGGTGGTCGCCCATCCCGGCGCCGCCGGCGAGCAGCCGCTCGACGAAGCCGTGGCCCGCGCCGCCGACGGCATCGCCGCGGCGCTCACGGGCACCCCCGCGCTCGCGGCTGGCATCCTCATCGAAACGACCGCCGGCCAGGGCTCCTGCCTGGGCGCGGCGTTCGAGGAGATCGGCACCATGCTCGAACGGATCGACGCCGTTCCGGGACTGTCGAAACGCGTGGGTGTCTGCCTCGACACCTGCCATGTGTTCGCCGCGGGCTATCCGCTCTCGCCCCGCGCGGATCTCGACGAGACACTGCGGCAGTTCGACCAGTGCATCGGATTGAAACGGCTCGTCGTGATCCATGCCAATGATTCGAAGCGCGACCGCGGCTCACGGGTCGACCGTCACGAGGCGATCGGTGAGGGCAAGATCGGCCGCGAAGCCTTCCGCCTGATCATGAACCACCCCAAACTCGCCGGCATCCCGCTGATCCTCGAAACCCCGAAGGAGGATGCCGACGGCAAGATGTCACCGGCGAACGACCGTGGCAATCTCGCCACCCTCCGCGGCTTCGTGGGGCAGTAAGCCGCCTCGCAATTGATTGGCACGCGCGAGCCGACGGGCTCAGGCGAAGCCGATGCGATCTGGCGCATACTCGCGCCGCAGCGAAGGCTTTGACCGCCTCACGTCCGGCAGCCTGAAGGCTGCCCTACTTTCTTTCCGGTGGAATGCTGCGGCCGTGCGGGTCGCTTTCCTGCACGCCCACCTCCGCCTCGATGCGTTTCCGCACGGTGGCGCCCAGATGGTGCTCGATCCATTCAGCGGGTGGATGCAGATGGTCGAGCGGCAGTTCCGTGTGGCGGCCCAGCCACGCTTCCCAGAGCCGGTGCGACCGCACCACCGTCTCGGCTTCGACGCGGCCCCTGGTGGACAGCCGCCACGCACCCTGTGCGCCGACGAGTTGTCCGCTGGCGGCGAGCCAGCGGAACGCGACCGACTGCCAGAGCGATACGGCTGTCGGCGCTTCGGCACGGCCGTCAGCCGCCAGTTCTTCGCTCCGCCAGACCGCGGCCAGGCAGTCTTCGCAGGTCACCCGCCATGCCAGCCACAGCCGGGCGACCGCCCGCGACAGCACACCGTCACTCGGAGCCAGCACCGCGGCGGCGAAATATTCCAGCCCGAGCACCACGGCCATCATTCCCGCCGCGCTGGTGTTGAACCACCAGGCCGCGAGATAGCCGGCACAGGCGGCAAAGACCGCCACGATCACCGCCACCAGCGCCATCCACGGCAGCCGGTGCACGAGCAGTTCGGCCGTGGCTGCCGGCACGACGAGCATCGCGACGACGAGAATCGCCCCCACCGCCTCGAAGCTGGCGACGGTCGCCAGTGCCGTGGCCGCGAGCAGGCCGGTCGTGACGAGGCCCACGGGGATTCCCGCGGCCCGCGCGGCGGCCGGATCGAAAGCGGTGGCCAACTGCTCTTTCCAGGTCAGGATGGCGGCGGCGAGCAGCAGGCCAAAGACCGCGGCCGCCGTCACGAAGGCCCGCGGCACCTCGAAACCGCCGAGCCGCACGGTGTCGAAGGGCACGAGTTCGAGGATGCCGTGCAGCACGCACGACGGATCGAGGTCGATCCGCGCGGCGGCCGCCGTCACGAGCACGACTCCGGCGGCGAAGAGCGTCGTGAACACCACGCCGGCAGCCGCATCCTCGGCCAGCCCGGCTCGCGACTTGAGCGCCTGCGTGAGCCAGACGGTGAGCAGCGCCGTGACGACGGCGGCGACCAGCACGAGCATGCCGCCCGGCCGGCCACCGGCCAGCACCGCGACCACGATGCCCGGCAGCACAGCGTGGCTGATTGCATCACCGAGGAGGCTCATGCGGCGCACGACGAGCAGCGTGCCCACGAGCGCGCAGCCCGACGACACCACCGCCGCGGTGGCGATCGCCCACGCATGCATCGCGGCCTGTTCCGAGAGCCAAGCGTTCATGCCCCCCGCCTCCGGCCCGGCGCAAGGAGCAACGACAGGGCAAAGATCGCGGCGGCCATCAGCACGATCGTCGGCCCCGTGGCCAGCCGCGGCACCACGGCGCTGGCCGCCACGCCCGCCACCGCCGACACGAGCCCGATCAGGCCCGCGAGCAGCAGCATCGTGCCCGCCCGATCGGTCCACTGCCGCGCCGCGACGGGTGGAATCACGACCAACGCCGTGACGAGCACCGCGCCGGCCGCCGGCAGTCCCACGACCACCATCACGGCGACAAGCGCCACGAGCGCGTAGTCGATGACCGTCACCGGCCAGCCGAGCGCCGCGGCGAAGTCCGGATCGAAGGCCACCAGCACCGCCTCCTTGAGTCCCAGCCACACCAGCAGCACCGCCGCGGCGGAGACGGCGGCCAACAAGCCGGCATCGGCCGCCGTGAGCGCGGCTGTGTGGCCCAGCAGAAACTGCTCGAGTCCCCCGCCGCCGGGAATGCCGCGGGCCGTGATGCCCGAGAGAAGGGTGATCCCGAGGCCGAACGACACGCCGAGCACGATCGCCGTCGCCGCGTCGTCGCGGGTGCGGGTAAACCGCCGGATCAGCACGAGCACGCCGAGGCTCGCGACCGCCGCCACCAAGGCTCCCAGGAGCAGCACGGGCAGGTCGCGGCGGCCCGTCACGAGGAATGCCGCCGCCACCCCGACGAGCGTGGCATGCGCCGCCGCGTCGCCGGCCAAGGCCCGCTTCCGCAGCACGCCGAGGCTGCCGATCACGCCGGCGGCGAACCCCACCGCGGCCACGCCGGCCGCCACCACGAGCGTGTTGTAGGGAATGCCGGCGAGCGACGTCACGGCGTGCGCCTTCCCTGCTCGATGGCGCGGCCGAGTTCGTCGAGCACGTCGAGCGGCCCCGCATACGTGCGGCGGAGATTTTCGGGGGTCAGGACCGCGGCGGTCGGCCCCGCAGCCACGAGCCGCATATCGACCAGCGCCACGGCGTCGAACCATTCGGCCGCGGTTCGCAGGTCGTGATGCACGACCACCACGAGTTTTCCCGCGGCACGCAATTCGGCGAGCACGCGGAAGATCTGTTCCTGCGAACGGGCGTCGACGCCGGCCAAGGGCTCGTCGAGAAAATAGAGGTCGGCCTGTTGGGCGAGCGCCCGCGCCAGAAACACCCGCTGCTGTTGCCCGCCGGACAGTCTGCCGATCTGCCGGTCGGCGACATCGGCAAGCCCCACGCGGTCGAGACAGGCATTTGCCAGCGCCCGCTCCCCGCTCCCGGGCCGGCGAAACCAGCCCAGCCGCGCATAGGTGCCCATCAGCACGACGTCCATCACGCTGACCGGAAAATCCCAGTCGACGGTTTCCCGCTGCGGAACGTAGCCGATCCGCCGGCGCACCTCGTCGAGAGGCCGGCCGAAGAACCGCACCGAACCGCCTGCCAGCGGCACGAGCCCCAGCGCCGCCTTCAACAGCGTGCTCTTGCCGGCGCCGTTGGGCCCGATGATCCCGAAAAGGCCGGGGGCTTCGATGACGAGGTCAATGTTCCAAAGCACGGGCCGCCGGCCGTAGGCGACAGTCACGTCGTGGAATTCCAGAGCCGGCCCGCTGTCCGAGCCCGGCCCGCTCGTCCGCGTCACGCGCTCCATCAGCGGCCTCCGCAGAGGGCCGAGACGATTGTTTCCACGTTTTCGCGCAGGGCGCCCTCGAGCGTCGCCGCCCCGCTGCCGGCCACGCCGAGCGAATCGGAATAGAGCCGTCCACCGAGCTTGACGTCATGGCCGCGGGACCGTGCGCCCTCGCGCAGTGCCGTCACGCTGCGATCAGACACGCTCGTCTCGAGAAAAATGGCCGGGATCTTCTTGTCCACGACGAGGTCGACGAGCCGGTTGATGTCGCCGAGCCCGGCCTCGCTCTCGGTGCTCGTGCCCTGCACGCCCACCACTTCGATGCCGTACGCCTTGCCGAAATACCGAAAGGCATCGTGCGCCGTGACGAGCACCCGCTGTTCGGCCGGGATCGTCGCGATCCGCAGCCGCAGTTCTTCGTCGAGCTTCTCGAGCCGCGCGGCATAGTCGGCCGATCGTCGCTGGTAGTCGGCGGTGCCGGCCGGATCAATTTTTTCCAGCGCCTCGGCAACGGCAGCGGGGCAGCGGCTCCAGAGCCGGGCATCGAACCAGACGTGGGGATCGAAGAGTCCGGGGGCCACCTCCAGCAGCCGATCGGGCGGGAGCGTGTCGGCCACGGCCACCACGGGCACCCGCTTGCCCAACCGGGAGAGGAGCTCCGCGAGTTTTCCCTCGAGGTGCAGGCCCGAGGCCACGATGAGATCGGCCCGCGCGAGCCTGTCCGCATCCCGCGGCGTGGCCCTGTAACTATGTGGATCGATGCCGGCGGCCATCAGGCAATCGATGACGACACGGTCGCCCGCGACTTCCCGCACCAGATCGGCCACGACCGTCGTCGTGGCGACCACCTGGGGCCGCTCCCGGGCCGGCGACTCGCCACGCCCCTGCCTCGGTGGCCCACCGCCGAGGAGACAAAGGACGAACAGGACCGGGAGCCCCGCTCGCGACAGTTTTTTTGGGAAGTCAAAAATCATTTTTTGAAGCCCCAAAAATATACCCCAGCCGTTTGTCCCCCAGCAAACCCGGCGTCGCGGCTCAAAAAGCAGCCGCGGCGGACCGACCGGCGCGTTGACCTTCTCTGAGGGCATACTTACCTTCAGAGGAACTCGCGTTCCCCACGGAGCAACGCCATGGAATCGACCTATTTCAAGCGGTTTCGCATGGATGCAGACCTGACGGCGCCACGGCGCCCGCAGCCGCTGCCCCCCGGCTACCGGTTTGTGGCCTGGAATGAGGCCTTGTTGGACGTGCATGCCCGCACGAAATTCCGCTCTTTCCGCAGCGAAATCGACGCCCTTGTTTTCCCGTGCCTCGGCGACCTCGAGGGCTGCCGCCGCCTGATGCGGGAGATTCGCAACAAATCCGGCTTTCTGCCCGTCGCCACCTGGCTGGTCGTGCGGAACGACGCCGGCGGCGATCTGGAGTGGTGCGCGACGATTCAAGGCGTGGTCGACAAACTGGGTATGGGCTCGATTCAGAACATCGGCGTGGTTCCCGGCCACCGGGGCTGCGGGCTCGGCACCTCCCTGATCGAGCAGGCAATCGCCGGATTTCGCGGCCATGGCCTGCGCCGGGTTTCGCTGGAGGTCACGGCCGACAACTCGCGGGCCGTGCGGCTCTATCAGCGTCTCGGTTTCCGGCGGGCGAAAACCGTGTACAAAGTGGTCGAACCCTCCGCCGAGGCGCCGGTCTACGGCGCCAGCATCTCCAGCGTCGGGTCCCGGCTGGCGGAGCCTGTGTGCCCGTGATCACCTCGTGAAGCAGACACTCTACTCAACAACTCTCGACAACGGCATCGTGCTGCTCGGCGAGCAGCTGCCAGGTCTTGAATCCGTCGCCATCGCGTTTCATCCCCCGGCGGGCGCCGTTCACGACGGCCCCGGCCGCTGCGGTCTGGCCACGCTCTCCGGCGAAATGATGCTGCGCGGAGCGGGCGATCGCAGCAGCCGACAGATCGTCGAGGCCCTCGAGGGATCCGGCGTGCAATGGTCGCAGGCGGTATCGACGAGCCATGCCAGTTTTTCCGGCGCGATGGTCGCCCGACAATTGCCGACGGCCTTGCCAATCTACGCCGACATCCTGCGGCGACCGCGGCTCGAGGAAGACCAGCTCGAAAATGCCCGGCAGATGGTGCTGCAGAATCTCGCCGGCACGGAGGACGATCCAGCGCACCGCGCCATGTCGGCGCTGCGGCAGCTTCACTACCCCAGCCCCTGGGGCATGCCGAGCGAGGGCATCACCGCCGACGTCGAGCGGATCGACATTGAGACGGTGCGGGCGTTCGTGGCGGCGAACGTGCGGCCGGCCGGCACGATCATCGCGATCGCCGGCCGGATCGACTGGGATGATTTCGTCACGCAGGCCGAGCGGCTGTTCGGCGACTGGAACACGGGAGGCGCCGAACCCGTCCGCACCGCCGCCCGCGGGCCGCGTGTTCGGCACGTGCCCCACGACTCCCAGCAGACGCACATCGCCGTGGCCTGGTCGGCGCCGCCCTACCGCGCGGACGAATCGTACGAGGCGACCGCGGCGCTGGCGATCCTCGGCGGCGGATCGAGTTCCCGATTGTTCTCCGAGGTGCGGGAGCGGCGGGGGCTGTGCTACAGCGTGTCGGCCGGTTACCAGACGCTGCGGGACTGCGCCGCGGCCATCTGCTACTCGGGCACGAGCGCCGCGCGGGCCCAGGAAACCCTCGATGTGATGCTCGCAGAGATCTTGCGACTGCCGGGCACGCTCGAGTTGGCAGAGCTCGACCGCGTCAAGGCCCGGGCCAAGAGCAGCCTCGTGATGCAGCAGGAATCGAGCGCGGCGCGGGCGGGCGGCATCGCGCGGCAATGGTATCACCTCGGCAAGGTGCGAACGCTCGGCGAGGAACTGGCCCGCTACGACCGGCTGAGCATCGACTCGATCGAAGCGTGGCTGACCGCCAATCCCATCCGCGACCTGTCCGTCGTCTCGCTCGGCCGGGAGCCGCTGGAGGTGCCGCTTGAAGTTTCTGCATGAACGGCTCGACAACGGGCTCGATGTGATCGCGGAGGTCACCGACAGTGGCCTCTCCACGAGCGTCGGCTTCTTCGTGAAGACGGGCGCCCGCGACGAGACGGACGAACTCTGGGGCGTCAGCCACTTCCTCGAGCACATGGTGTTCAAGGGCACAGTTGATCTCTCCGGCGACGAGATCAACCGCCGCTTCGACTGGATGGGGGCGACCGCCAATGCCTTCACGAGCGAGGAAGACACGGTCTATCACGCGGCCGTGCTGCCGGAGCAGCAGCACGAGGTCGTCTCGCTCATCGCCCAGATGATGCGGCCGGCTCTCCGCGAGGAGGATTTCACGACCGAGAAGCTCGTCATCCTGGAAGAGATCCGGATGTACGACGACCAGCCGCCATTCGGTGCCGACGATCGCTGCCGCGCCGCCTTCTTCGGCCGCCATCCGCTCGCCCGGAGCGTGCTCGGCACGGTCGAATCGATCGAGGCCCTGCCGGTCGAGGCGATGCGGGATTACCACCGCCGCCGCTACGCGCCCGGCAATATCGTGCTCGCCGCCAGCGGTGCGGTCGATTTCCGGGCGCTCGTCGAATCGGCCAAGCGGCTGTGCGGCGACTGGGAGCCGCAGGCCACCGCGGCCCGGACCGTGCCGGCGGAGCCGCGGCCGCCGGGGCTCGTCTCCACGATCGAACACATCACGCGGCCTGCCGCCACGCTCGAATATGCCGTGCGGATGTCGGCCGGCCCCGCGGGCGACGACGATGACCGCTACGCCGCCAAGCTGCTGTCCGTGCTGCTCGGAGATGAATCGGGCAGCCGGCTCTACTGGTCGCTCGTCGATTCCGGCGAGGCCGAGCACGCCTCCTGCCAACACCATGATTTCCTCGATGCCGGCTTCTTCGCCACCCAGCTTTCCTGCGACGCCGAGGACGTGAAGGAATTGCTGGCCCGCATCGACGAGGTCTATGCCGAAGCCGCCGCGGCAGGCATCGGCCGCCCCGAGCTCGAGCAGGCCCGCAACAAGCTCGCCGGCCGGGTCGTGCTCGGCGGAGAGCGGCCGCGACGTCGGCTCTTCGGCGTCGGACTCGAATGGGCCCACACGAACACCTACCGTTCCGTGGCCGACGACCTGCGGATCGTCGAGAATCTCTCGCTCGAAGACATCCACCGGGTGCTCGCCCGCTGGCCGCTCCACGGCCCGAGCGCCACCGTTCTGGCCGGCCCCGTGCCGGCGGACGCTTCCTTGGCGGCCGGTTCCACGGCACAATAGCCCGAACATGATCGCCCTGTTTGCCAACCGCTGGTTGATTGCCCTGCCGCCGATCTGGCTGCTCGGGGCCGGAGCACTGCTCGCGCTGGCGGGCATCCTGCTCGTCTGGTCCGTGCTCGCGCTTGTGCGGCCCCGGGCCGCCGCTGAGGCGCGACTGAGCCTGAACGACGGCTTTGCCGGCCCGCTCGCCTGGCTGCTGCTCGGCCTGGCCGCAATTGCCGTGGCCTTCACCCCGCTGGTGCCGCTCGGGCAGATCGGCCGCTCGCTCATGCGTTTGGCCGCGGCCGACGATTTCGACCGGATCGTCACGGTGGCTCCACAGGCGACGCTGCAGGAGATTTCCCTCGATCTGCGGCCGCAGGAGATCGAGTCACTCGAACTGAAAAGCGACGCGCCGCTCTCCGTCCGCACCCAGCAGCCGATCGAGGGCTTTGCGCTCGTGAAGGTTCCCGACGTCGACCTCGCGGCGAACAGCCCCTGGACTTGGAACCGCACAGCGGGTGACACCAACCCTTTTCTTGGCCAGCGGGCGAAACTCGAGGCAACGAATGCGTCCGACAAGCCGGTGCAACTGCGGGTGCGCGGTCGGCTCGTGCCGGAGTTTCCACAGGCGGGAATCCTGCCCTGGACCACGATCACGCTGCTGGCCGTCGCGGCCCTCTACGCCGTCTTTCGGCTCGTGCCCCGGCGGATCGCGGCAATCGCCGCCACCACCACCAAGGAGGCGATCGGCCAGCCGGTGTTCGCGGTGGCGTTGATCGTGGGGACGGTGCTGCTGCTGGCCTTCATCGTCATTCCCTACAACACGTTTGGCGAAGACGTGAAAATGCTGAAGGACAGCGGTCTGACGCTGATCAAGGTGCTGGCGCTGCTGGTCGTCATCTGGACGGCGAGCGTGGCCGTTGCCGACGAGATCGAGGGTCGCACCGCGCTGACCGTGCTTTCGAAGCCGCTCACCCGCCCGCAGTTCATCCTTGGGAAATTTGCCGGCCTGGTGCTGGTGGCCCTGCTTGTGTTCCTCATTCTCGGCAGTGTGCTGATGGCGACCACCAGCCTGAAGGTCGTCTACGATGCCCGCGAGGGGGCCAAGATCGATCCGATCTGGCGGGACTGCGCCGACGAAATGATCACGGTCGTACCGGGCCTCGTGCTCTCCCTGCTCGAAACGATCCTGCTGGCGGCGATCAGCCTGGCGGTATCCACGCGGCTGGGAATGGTGCCGAATCTGATCATCTGCTTCACGATCTACGCCCTCGGCCACCTGGTACCGCTGATCGTGCAGTCGAGCGTGGGCAAGTTTGCGATCGTGCGGTTCGTCGGCCAGTTGTTCGCGACGATCCTGCCGGTGCTCGAGCACTTTACGATCGAGGCGGCCGTCGTGGGCGGCGTGCCGGTGCCGTGGAGCTACCTGGCCTGGGCCGCGCTCTACGCCGGCCTCTATTCCGCCGTGGCGCTGCTCGTGGCCTTGGTGCTCTTCCAGAACCGCGATCTCGCCTAGGCCGCCAGTTCGAACGTGTCTAGCGAATGAGCCCGGTGCGGCCCGTTAGTCCGATCAGGCTGAGCCCGTCGTTCGCCTGCCCGGGAAGCGTCTCGCCGCCGAACTGCTGATTCGTCGGCAGCGAGCGGGCCTCCGCCTTGCCGTCCAGAATGAAGAGCATGCCGCCCGGCAGCCGCCGCTCGAACCGCGGTCCGACCTCGAGGCCGATGATGCCCTGTTGGTGGTTCTGGCCCACCGAGGTGCGGAGTTCGAGTGCGTGGCGGCCGGCTTCGTTCTCGGCCGCCATGCCCAGACCGCCGATCCACTGCGCCGGCCCTTCGCGAATCATGCTGCGGTCGGCCTGCATCCCGGCCGTGACGTCGATCCCCTCGATGCGGCTGCGGATCTCCGCGAGCACCGGCTGCTGCGCATGCTCGGGCTTCGTCGGCCCCTTCACCACCAGCCCCAGAGCCGCGGCCTCCTGGCTGACGTCGAGATCGCTCTTTCGCAGCGCCGCCGCCAGCGACGAGGCTCCGACAACATCGTGGAGCAGGAAGTCTTCGGCCACGAGCTGGTCGGGCTGCGGCTGGTCGGGCTGCGAGGCGTCGGCCGCCTGCAGCGTTGTCGCCCAGCCAAGCCAGAGCATCGACAGCCAGAGCGTCGTTGCGCGCATCACCATACCGCCTCCCAACCCTTCTATCGGTTTCGGGAGGCATTCACGCCAGCCTCCCGTCCGAAGGGTGGCAAGCCGGGCAGGATCAGCCGGTTTTGCGGCGCGACGTAGGCTGCGGGCCACGGTGGGCCAGCGGTACGGTGGGCCGCTGCACGCTTTCACCCAGCCGCGTGCATGCCAGCGTGTCGATGACGCGGTTGGCGATCTCGAGCGCCGCGGCCCCGGCGGAGGCCGGCACCAGCGGGGCCCGGCCCGTGCGGATGGCCGTCAGGAAGTCGTCGTGTTCGCAGGCGATCGCGTTGGCATCCGGCGCGGCGAGCGTTTCCCGCGGCAGCACGGTGTCGAAAAATGAATCCTTGAGCGCGGCCCGCTGCTCGGGCGGCACGGCGGCGGCGACGAACCGGCCGCTGCGCACGTCGGCGGACGGTGCGATCACCTCGACCGTCTTGGCATTGAAGTCCACCGACACCATGCCGTCGCTCGACCAGAGCGACACCGCCCGGCGCAGCACGGGGCTGATCCGCGAGGCCGTGAGATCGGCGACGAGCCCCGACGAGAAGACGAGCCGCGCCCGCACGGCATCCTCGTGCCCACCGGTGGCGACGATGCCGTGCGCGTCCAGATGCTCGAGCCGCCCGGGCTCGAGCGACAGCACAAGGTCGATATCGTGGATCATCAGGTCGTGGACGACACCCACGTCCATCGAGCGAAACGTGAACGGCGCGAGCCGGGCCGACTCGATCGCCACGGGGCGACCCACCTTCTCGATGGCGAGTTTCCAGGCGGGGTTGAACCGTTCGACGTGGCCCACCGCCACGATCCGCCCATGCCGGCGGGCGGTCGTCACGATCGCCCGGGCGTCCTCGACGCTGGCCGCGATCGGCTTCTCGATCAGCAGATCGAGGCCTGCCTCGAGGAGCGGCACCGAGATGCTGGCGTGCAGTCCGGTGGGAGCGGCGATCACGGCCGCAGTGGCCACCCCGACGAGATCGCCCGGTTCCGGCAAGGGGCGGCAGCCGTTCGCCTCGGCCACCCGCGCACGAGCCTCCGGCGACGGATCGACCACGGCCACGAGTTCGACGTCGTCGCGGGCGGCCAGCAGCCGCGCATGGATCGTGCCCAGATGCCCGCAGCCCACCACCGCCACCTTCATCCTTGTCATGCAGCCCTCCTTCGTTCGCGGGCGCGTCCGTGCCGCCCGCCCTGTTGGTTCGATAAAAATTCGAGCAGTTGGGCCACCGGCGGCAGCAGCATGCCCTGCGACTGCAGGATCTCGGCCGCACTCGTCAGGCCCACCTTTGCACGGTAGAGCAGCCGGTGGGTTTCGGTGATCGCGGTGATCGCCTCCTGCCCAAAACCGCTCCGCTTCAGCGCCACCACGTTGATGCACCGCGGCCGCGCCGGCATGCCCTCGCAGAGCATGAAGGGGGGCACGTCGTGAAGCACGCGGGACAGTCCGGCGACGAACGACCAGCTGCCGATCGTCGCCCAGTGGTGCACGGCCACCGCCCCCGAGATCGAGGCGTGCGAATGAACCCGGACATGGCCGCCGAGCAGCGACCCGTTGGCGATGATCACATGGTCGCCGATCCGGCAGTCGTGCGCCACGTGGGAACAGGCCATCAGGAAGTTGGCGTCGCCGATCCGGGTTTCGCCATCCTCCTTCTCGGTGGCCCGATTGATCGTGACCCCCTCGCGGATGATGTTGTCGGCGCCGATCACCACACGGGTGCGGGTGCCCTGATAGCTGAGATCCTGCGGCTCGGCGCCGATCACGCAGTTGGGGAAAATGCGGTTTCGCTCGCCGATCCGCACGTCGCCCAGAATGGTGACGTTGTTGGCGAGGATCGTGCCGCGGCCGATTTCAGCCTGGCCGGAGATCAGGCAATACGGCCCGATCTGCACGTCAGCGGCGATCCGCGCGCCGGGCTCGATGATCGCCGTGGGAGCGATCGCCGGCGCACCCAGCCCATGAATGGGATGGATCTGCCGCTCCGAATCGTCACGCATGTCCGACATCCCGAAAACTCCCTCCAGGCCCACGACGCCTAGGCCGGCACCGGCAACCGTCGTCCCGCCTCGTCGCCGACCAGCAGCCGTCCCGCCAGTTCGGCATTCAGCCGGTGACCGCTGCGGCAGGCGGTGACATGCGCGTGCAGCGGACGGCCGGCCAACGAGAGATCACCCACCAGATCGAGCACCTTGTGCCGCACACACTCGTCCGGCCACCGCAACGAATTCTCCACCGGACCATCCGGGCCGAAGACGACCAGGTCGCGCATCGACACCGACAGCCCGAGCCCGGCCGCCCGCAAACGGTCCGCATCGGCAACCGAGATGAACGTGCGGGCCGCTGCCAGTTCGCTTCGATAGGATTCGGGCGTGACCCGCAGCGACAACTCCTGCCGCCCAATGGGTCCGTCCCCGTAATCGAGCACGTACTCGATCGACAGCCCGGGAAACCGCGGCGGGGCCGCCTCGATCCAGGAGTCATCCGTGCCGACGCGAACGGTCTCCCGCACGACGATCGGATCGACCGGCGCAGCCAGATCCTCGATGCCCGCCGCATCGATCGCGGCCACGAAGGCCTGGGCGGAACCGTCGAGCCCCGGCATCTCCTCGGCGGTGACCCGAACCAGGCAGCAGTCGATCTGCAGGCCGGCAAGCGCGCTCAGCAGGTGCTCGACCATCTCGAGGCGGGCAGTAGCCGACACGAGGTTCGTGCGATTGACCGCATCGACCCGGTTGTCGACCGTCGCCGCGATCCGCACGGCCGGATCGAGGTCGCCGCGGACGAAGACCACGCCGGCGCCTGCCGGCGCCGGCAGGATTTCCACGGATGTCTCACGGCCGCTCCAGTAGCCCCGGCCGGCTACGACTGCCGGTCGGCGGAGCGTCTGCTGCGACCGCGGGCGAGAAGGGTGAGACATGGGCAATGAAACCGCGACTTCCGTCAGACACCGCACTCCGCGACGCACCGCCTTTCCACCCCTCAGGCAAGTGGGAAGCGGTCATGAACGACTTTTTCCACGGACCCCCTAGCGGGTCCGGGGCTGTGCGGCTCCGGCGACGGCTGGGCCATTGAGCATCTTCAGGACGTCCGGCGTGATGTCGATGCCCGGCTCCAGATAGACGATCGGCTTGGTGATGCCCCGCAGGATCTGATTGCGGTCGCTGTTGTCGACGGGCTCGCCGTCAAACCGATGCACGACGGCGATCCGATGCTCACGGGCAAACTGCTCGACGGCCTTTTCGATCTCCGAATAGACCTGCAGATACACCTTCGCTTCGCGCTCCATGAAGTCCTTCTTCTGCAGCTGGGCGTTGACGTTGAAATCGCCCTGTGCCTTGGCGACCTCGGCCTCGAGTTTCTTGTACTCCGGAGTGCCGACATTGAAGCCCTTGATCTGCTCCATCAGGCCGTTGATCCGGTCGCGTTCCGCCTTGAGACCATTCTCGGCCGCCATGACCTCGTCCTTCATCTTGTCCATCGCTCCCTTGAAGCGGGTATGGTTTTTGAAGATGTAGCCGACGTCGATCACGGCGACATTGTTCGCCGGACCGGCGGCATGGCTCTGCGCCGCCGGCACCTGTGCCGCGGGCAACTGCCCCGCCACCTGGGCAAACGCGGATCCCTCGACCACGGCCAGCACGGCCACACAGACGACGCCTGCCAGTTGCGACTTCACGGAATACACTCCTTGCTTGTTTGACTCAGGTCCGATGGCTCGGGCCCAAACGCCACGGCACGCGGCCTTCCATGGCCGCCGCGGGAAGCCGCAACGGGCGGGATCATGTCAGCCCATCCCTTGCGACTCAAGGGCAAAAACGCCGTGAAAACACGCCCCTACCGCGCCGTGCGTCGGCCGCGGCCGCGGGGCGGGGATTTCTTCGCGGGCTGCGCCGCTTCCCGAGGCGGAGGCGCCTCGTTGAACTTGTCGGCCTGGCCGGTGAGTTCGTAGAGAAACCGGCTCGGCCGGCAGGGACGGCTCTTGCCCCATTTCATCCGCGTCAGGCAGAGCGAGAGCGTGAGCCGCTTCTTCGCCCTGGTCACGCCCACGTAGCAGAGGCGTCGCTCTTCGGCGATCGCCTCGAG
Source organism: Planctomycetia bacterium (assembly GCA_026401035.1). Classification (GTDB taxonomy): domain Bacteria; phylum Planctomycetota; class Planctomycetia; order Pirellulales; family UBA1268; genus RGVT01. Next base: position 19,715 of record JAPLNR010000071.1, read on the forward strand.
TCCGTCGCCAAGCGACCGGTGGTGCGGCAGCAGGCCCTCCTCCATGCCGACCATCCAGACCTGCTCGAACTCCAGCCCCTTGGCGGCGTGCAATGTCATCAGGCGGAGCACATTCCCGCGCGGCTTGTCGTCGCGAAAGCGTTCCGTTTCCTTCACGTCGAGCACCAGGTCGTCGAGAAATTCCCGCACGACAGCGGCGAAGTCGCGGCCTCCCCGCCGGGACCGCTCATGCTCCGCCAGGGCGTTGACCAGTTCCTCGACGTAGTTCCACCGCGACTCCTGCTCGGCAGGGTCGTCGTATTCCTTGGCGAGGAAGTGGCGATAGCCCGTGGTGTCGATGAGCGTGCGGAGCACGTCGGTGGCGGACTGGCTGGCAGACGCGTTGCGGAGGGCGATGAGTTTTTCCAGGGCCGTCACGCCGGCGGCGGCCGCCGTGGAGAGCCGTGTCTCCGCGCGGGCGACGAGCAGTTGCTGCCAGACACTGCGGCCCTCGGCCGCCGCGGCGGTGCGGGCCTGATCGAGCGCGTGGGCGGAGAGCCCGCGGGGCGGCACGTTGGCGATCCGCGCCAGCGCCATGTCGTCGTCCGGATCGATGAGCAGCCGCAGGAACGACATCACATCCTTCACCTCGCGACGGTCGAAGAACGAGCGGCTGCCGATCAGTTCATAGGGGATCGCCTTGCGTCGCAGTTCCTGCTCGAAGACCCGGGTCTGCTCGCCGGTGCGGACGAGGATCACGGCCTCGCTCGGCGCCACCTCCCCCTCCCGGAGCCGGACCTCGACGTCGCCGACCACACGGCGCGACTCATCGATCTCGTCCTGCGCCTGGACGATCACCGGAGGCGGGCCCGAGGCCGCCTTGGAGACGAGCGTCTTGCCGTGGCGGCGGGTGTTGCAGGAGATGAGCTGGTTGGCGGCGTGGATGATCTCCGGCGTCGAGCGGTAATTCTCCTCCAGTCGCACCACGGTTGCCCCGCCCCAGCGCCGGGGGAATTCGAGAATGTGCGAGATCTGCGCGCCCCGCCAGGCGTAGATCGACTGATCGTCGTCGCCGACCACGCAGAGGCTCTTGTGATCGCGGGCCAGCGCCGTCAGGATCCGCTCCTGAATGCCGCTGGTGTCCTGATACTCGTCGACCAGGACGTGGTCGAACCGGCCGGCCTCGGCCAGCCGCACCTGCTCGTGATTCGTGAACAGTTCCTCCACGACGAGCAGCAGGTCGTCGAAGTCGACCGCGCCGGCCGTCCGCAGGGCATGCTGGTAGCGGCGGTAGCCGGCGGCAGCCAGCGTCCACGAATCGGGGGCGTCAGCGGCGATCGTGTCGAACGCCCCATCCGGACGGACGGCCGCGCTCTTCCAGCGGCTGATCCGGTCGATGAGGTCGCCGGGGCGCAGCACCGCCTCCGCCACCTTCAGTTCCTTGAGCACCTTGCGGGCGATCGACTCCTGCTCGCCGCGGTCGATGATCGCAAACCTTACGGGATAGCCGAGAACCGTCGCATGCCGCCGCAGCACACGGGCGCAGAGCGCATGGATCGTGGAGATTTCCGGCTTCTCGGCGGCATTCTTGCCCAGCAGTGTGCCGGCACGGGCGAGCATTTCCCGGGCGGCCTTGTTGGTGAACGTGACGGCAAGAATCCGCGACGGCCGCGTCCCCTTCCGCACCAGGTGGGCGATGCGGGTGATCACCACGCGGGTCTTGCCGGTACCGGCCCCGGCCAGCACGAGGAGCGGCCCAACGGGGGCCTGCACGGCCTGCGTCTGCGCTGGGTTGAGGTGCATCGGATTTTTCCACGGTCCGCGAGGAATCCGGAAATGTACCACAGAAGCCGGTTCGCGATCGCCAGCCGGTTCACGATCGCCTTGACGCATTCGGCGCGGAAGTTTCTATTGCCACCGGTTCGAACCCCGAGGAGCCACCATGGCGACGCGCAGCAGGCAGACGAGCGACCAAAACCGCGATCACGGCACCGCCTTGGGCGAACTGCAGGCTGATCCCGAAATTCGCGACAACGAACTCGCGGAAAAGACGATCGAACTTGTCGACCGCCTGCGGCCCTACCTCAACACGATCCTGTTCGCTGCGGCCGGGCTGATCCTGGCGACGGCCGCCTGGATTCTTGTTTCATCCCAGTCCGCGGCCACGAAATCGCAGAGTTGGGACGCCTATCTAGCCGGTCTCGCCGGCGGTGACATGCAGGCCTTCGACGAGGTGCTCCGGCGGTATCCGGGAACGCCCGCGGCCGAGTGGTCGCGGCTCGTGCTGGCCGACATGTCCCTGACGGAGGGCACCGAACTCCTGTTCACCGACAAGGAGAAGGCGCCGCCTCGGCTGCAGGCCGCCGTCGATCTCTACTCGACGATCCTCGCGGCGCGGCCCGCCGGCATGCTGGCGGAGCGGGCCACGTTCGGGCTCGCGAAGGCCCGTGAGAGCCTGGGGCAATTGGCAGAGGCACGGCAGGGCTATGCCGCGGTCGCCGCCGAGTTTCCGGCGGGAGCGTTGGCACAGATGGCGGCCGATCATGCCGAGGAACTCTCGCGGGAATCTTCCCGGCAATGGTATGATTGGTTTGCCGCCCAGAAGATCACGCCGCCGGCCGCGCAGAAATCCGCAGCAGATGCTCCGGCAACGAACGCGGAAACCCCGGCTCCTGCAGCGGCCGCGCCGGACCAGCCGGCCGGGAAGACGGCGGAAGAACCGGCTTTGAAGCAGGACAAGCCCCTGCAGGAGTGAGTCTCTGAACGCACCGATTCCGCGACCCGTGGCGGCCGGCGAAGAGGTGTCGTTTGCAGTGGACGACGAATCCGCCGGCGCTCGGCTGGACGTGTTTCTTGCGCGAATGTTCCCTGGCCAGAGCCGTTCCTTTCTTGGCCGGGCAATCGAGAAGGGAGCCGTTCGGGTCGATGGCATCGGGGCCCGTGCCTCCCTCAAGCTGCGAGCGGGTTCGCTCGTCTGCTTCACGGTTCCCGAGCCGCCACGGGCCGGCCCCGAGGCCGAGGAGATCCCGCTCGACTTCCTGCACCTCGACGACTGCATGGCCACCGTGAACAAGCCGGCCGGCATGGTCGTGCACCCGGCGAAGGGCAACTGGAAGGGCACGCTCGCCGGAGCCCTCAAGTGGCATCTTGAACAGCGGGGCACAAGCCCAGGGGCAACCGCAGGGGCTCACGCAGAGACAGGCGGCGGGCTGTCCACGGCCGGCGGTCCGGCCCGGCCGGGCATCGTCCATCGGCTCGACCGCGACACCAGCGGCGTGATCGTCGTGGCCCGCACGGAGGAGGCCCACCACCGGCTCGCCAAGCAGTTCGAGAACCGGACTGTCGAGAAGACGTATCTCGCGATCACGCAGGGCCAGCCGCAGTTCGACCGCGACGAAATCAACCTGCCGATCGGAATCCATCCCTACCAGCGGGAAAAAATGGCGATCCGCCACGACCACTCGACGAGCCGCGAGGCGGTGACGCGGTTCGAGGTTATCGAACGCTTCGGCCGGGCGGCGTTGGTGCGGGTCGCGCCCCGGACGGGCCGCACGCACCAGATCCGCGTGCATCTGGCGGCGATCGGCTGCCCCGTGCTCTGCGACGCGCTCTACAGCGGCCGCTCGGTGATCGATCGGTCGTTCCTGGGTGCCGCCGCCGGGGAGCAGCCACTCCTCACCCGGCAGGCGCTGCACGCCGCCAGCATCGCCATCGATCACCCCATCACCGGGGAGCGGCTGCTATTCTCCGCGCCGCTCCCGGCTGACATCGAGCGGGTGCTCGTCACGCTGCGCGGCGGCTGATCGATTCTCATCCGCGTCCAGCAGGAGCATCGCGCGGGGGAGCGTCGAGTCGACGACCCGCGAGAGGGCGATGATGAAGCCGACGGAACCGTCACGCCAGCCGCCCTGGAGGAAGTAGCTCTTGGCAAAGGCGGACGCGCCGCGGAGGGGGAGCGTCCAGCCGTTCACCCGCTGGCCCTTCTCACGCATGAGGCCGGCCTTCAGCGGCGCATACCGGATCGATCGGTTCAGCACGGCCGCCAGAGTCTCGAAACTGGAGTGCAGGATCGATCCCGGCAGCCGTCGCGGTGCCCGTGACGCCCGCACCTGCTCGTGGACCGCGTGCGTCGTGAATCCGGCCGTGGTGCGATTGAAGAGCCGCAGCACTTCTTCGCCTCCCCAGGGGCCGTGCCGCACCTCGCGGCGGCCGATGAACGTCCGGCGCCGGATCGACCAGCAGGCCGCCGGGTCGGACAGATCGAGGCGGCAGATGGCGGCGGCCGCCTCGTCGTCGAGCACCTCGTCGGCGTCGAGGGAGAGAATCCAGTCGTGGGTCGCGAGCTCCACGGCCCGCCGCTTCTGCGGGCCGTAGCCGAGAAACGTCTGATGTTCGACCCGGGCGCCCGCGGCCCGCGCCAGTTCGACGGTGCCATCGTTCGAACCGGAATCGACCACGAGCCGCTCCGCACAGCAGGCCGCGCTCGTGAGCGTGTCGACGATGCCGGCCGCGGCATCGAGCGTGATGATCACGGCCGAGATCGGCTGCCGGCCGTGCTCCGGCGTCGTCATGGGACGGGGCCGTCCGGGGCGGTATTCCCCGCGGGCTCGTCGGCCGACTCCTGCAGCGGAAACTCGAGCGTGAACGTGCTTCCCGCGCCGGGTGTGCTCGTCGCCCGGATGTCGCCGCCGTGCTCGCGGAGGATTTTGCGACTCACGGTCAGCCCCAGGCCGGTGCCCCGCGATCCCTTCGTCGAAACGAAGAGATTGAAGACCGTGGCCAGCGTCTCGGCATCCATGCCCGCGCCATTGTCGACGACGACGATTCGAACGAGCCCCGCCTGCCGGTCGCGCTCGACCTTGATCTCGACCGTGGGATCGGGCCGGTCTTCCACCGCGTCGAGGGCGTTGCTGACGACGTTGAGCACCGCACGGGAAATTCCCTCGGGGTCGAAGATGAGCCAGGGCAGATCCTGCGGAGGATCCCAGTGGATCGTGATCCCCGCCTCGTCGGCCCGCTGCTGCACCGTTTCCGCGATGTCGGTGACGAGGGCGACGAGGTCGGAGGGCACGGGATCAGGCTCGCGTTCCTTGCTGAACGAGAGCATGTCCATGACGAGCGACGAGATCTTGTTCTGGTTGCGGGCGACGATGTCCCAGCCTTTGCGGAGCACGCCCGCATCGTCATTTTCGAGGCCCATTTCCACGAGATAACTGCCGCCCCGGATGCCCTGCAGGATGTTCTTGATGTGGTGCGAGAGCGTGGCGATCGTCTGGCCGACGCCTGCCAGCCGCTCCGACTGCACCATCGCCGAATAGTAGGTCGTGTCTTCCACGGCCAGGGCGGCCTGGTGGCCGATGGCGATCATCAGTTTGAGGTGCTCGTCGGTGAACCGCCGTTGTCCCGATTCGATCGACTCCGCGAGCGGCACCATCGTGTCGACGTACATCACCCCCACGGTGCCGTAGCGGCCCTGCATCGGCACGCAGATCGCCTCCCGCACGCCGGTGCGGAGCACGCTGTTACCGGAGCTGAAGCGATCGTCGTCCTGCGCGTCGCTCGTGAGCACGCCCTCGCCCCGATCGAGCACGTAGTCGAGAATCGTGCGGCTGATGGCCATCGACGTGGTGTCGCCGACCTTGCGGTCGCGGCGGGCCTTGGTGCGCAGCTGCTTCGTCTCCGGATCGAGCAGCATGACGCAGCCGCGATCCGCCTCCACCCATTCGAAGACCAGCTGCAGAACACGGCCGAGCAGCTCGTCGATGTCGAGCGTGTGGCTGACGGCCAACGCCGTGCGATACATCACCTGCACGTTGCTGCGGGCCCGCGCCAGCCAGCGGTTCTGGGTGTCGTCGGGGGCGAAGACGGCCAGGTTCTCCTCGTCGTCGCGCATCGAGCGGACGATCCGCGAGCCCTCGTGGCCCTGGGTTGCGACGATATCGACCAGCCCCACCGACGGCACCTCGTTGTCCTTCGAGTAGACCATCACGGTCCGCCCGATCTGGATCTGGTCGCCGCTTGCCAATTCGGCCCGCTCCACCTTGCGGTTGTTGAGGTAGGTGCCGTTGGAACTCTTCAGGTCGCCCACGACGAAGCCCGCGCCCACGCGGCGGATTTCCGCATGCCTGCGGGAGACCTCGTTGTCGTCGAGCTGCACGAAGTTCCCCGACTCCCGGCCGATGCACATGGCCCCTTCATGGGCCGTGAGATCGTAGCGGGCGCCCTTGTTGAAACCTTGGATGACGAACAGCGACGGCACGGACGACGGGCTCCTGAAGCGGGCGACGGCTGCGATCGTAGGCCACGATCGCACTGGACCCTGATTTTGTCACAGGCGCCGCCCGACGGGAAGCGGATAGAATGGTTCTTGGACAAGGCGGCCTTCATTGGGTGCGACAACGCCGCTTTCCGGCAATTTCCATCTCCCCACGCCAGTGAGTTTTTTCATGAACAAACGTCCCGCCGAGTTGCGGCCGCTTCCTGCATGGGTCGGAGCGGGAATCACCGCGACGACGATTTTGCTCGCCGGCAGCGGTGGCCACGCCCTGGCCGTCGAAGCGGGCAACGACGGTGCCGCTACCGGCTCGGCCGCGGTTACGGGCCGGCTACGGACGGCCGTGGAATGGCTGGCAGCGCCCGATCGGGAGGGCCGCGGGCCCGGCACCCAGGGCATCGACCAGGCGGCCGACTGGGTGGCGGAGCAACTGGCGGCGATCGGCCTCGACACGACGCTCGTCGGCGCTGGGCCGTTTCAGCGCTTTCCCCTGACGCTCGAGGCGAAGCTCGGCCCGGCCGACCAGAACACGGCTGAGTTGATCGGCCCACCGGCGGCGGACGGCCAACCGGTGCGGCGACCGCTCGCGCTCGGCAAGGATTTCACGCCGCTGGCCGCGGGGGGATCCGGACCGTTCGACCTGCCGCTGGTATTCACGGGGTTCGGCATCACGGCCCCCCAGGAAAAGTACGACGACTACGCACCGCTCGGCCTGGGCGGCGCGAAGCACTCGGCCGCGATCCTGCTGCGGCAGGAGCCCCAGAAGGACAACCCGCACAGCGTGTTCGATGGCAACCAGGCCTCGCAGTATGCGGCGCTCTCCCGCAAGGTGGCCAATGCCTCGGAGCACGAGGTGGGCGGGGTCATCTTCTGCAACGATGCCTCGGCCACGGACGACGCGCTCATGGCGTTCGATCGGGCCGGTGACGGCTCCGACCGGCGCACGATGCCGATCCTGCAGGTGCGGCGGGACGTGATCGACAGCCTCGTCAAGGAATCCCTCGGCAAAGACCTGGCCGCAATTGAAAAGGCGATCGACGACACGTTCGAGCCGCAGACGGCACCGCTCGCCGGCTGGCGGATCCGCGGCCGCGTGGCGATCGACCGGACCGAGGCGGAGACGAAAAACATCCTCGCCATGCTGCCCGGCAAGGATGCGGCAACGGAGACGGTCGTGCTCGGCGCCCACTACGACCACCTCGGCTACGGGGGCGTCAATTCCGCGGCCCCCGGCGAGAAGGCGGTGCATCACGGCGCCGACGACAATGCCAGCGGCACCGCCATGCTCGTCGAGGTGGCACGGCAACTGGCCGCCGAGGCGCGGACCAACGGGCCGTTCCCGCGAAACATCCTCTTTGTGTCGTTTTCCGGCGAGGAACGCGGCCTGCTGGGCAGCGCTCACTACACGGCCAATGCCGCGGTGCCGCTCGCGGAGACGGTCGCGATGGTGAATCTCGACATGGTGGGCCGACTCGACGGCAACAAGGTGATCATCCACGGCACGGGCACCGGCACGGGCCTCGACGAGCTCGTCGACCGGCTCGTGGGCACCCACAGTTTCGAGGTTGCAAAGGAGCCGGGGGGCTTCGGGCCGAGCGATCACTCGAGCTTCTATGCCCGAAAGATTCCCGTGCTGCACCTGTTCACCGGCTCCCACTCCGACTATCACCGCCCCACCGACACCGCCGACAAGATCAACTACGAAGGCATGGTGCGGATCACGCAACTGGTCGCCGACGTCGTCCGCGAACTGGCCACGGCTCCCGAGCGGCCCGCCTACATTGAGGTGGCCTCGAAGATGTTCGCCCGCGGTGGCGACCGTCCCTACTTCGGCAGCATTCCCGACTTCGGCAAGCCGGGGAAAGGCTATGCAATCACGGGCGTCACCAAGGATTCGCCAGCGGCCCGCGGGGGTCTGCAGGGGGGCGACGTCATCGTGCGGCTGGGCGACAGCGCCGTGGCGGGCCTCGAGGATTTCGACAGCGCCCTGCGGAAGCACAAGGCGGGCGAAACGATCCCGGTCGTCGTGCTCCGCGACGGCGCCGAAGTGCCGCTCGAGGTCGTGCTCGATCCGCCAAAGTAGGACAGGCTTCAGCCTGTCAATCACACCGGCCAGCTTCAGCCTGTCCCGGCGTCTCTGCCCAGCCCCCGGTGTCTCTGCCCCGCCCTCCTGCCACTCACTTGCCGATGCAGTGCCTCGCGAAGATGCGGTCGAGCAGATCGTTGCCCAGTTCGGCCCCCGTTACCTCGCCCAGCGCCGCGATCGCCCGGCCAAGAAAACTGGCGACGACCGCCTCGTCGTGAACACGGCCCGCCCGCGCGGCCGCCGCGATCTCCAGCGCCGCCGCGACGGCTTCCCGGGCGGCATCGAGCCCCACCCGCATTCGCAGCGTGGCGGCCGTGGCCTGCCCCGGCAGCGCCGCCACCTCCCGGAGAATGGCCTGCCTCAGGCTCTCGATGCCGATGTGGTCGCGGCTGCTCGTCAGCCTGAACGCGGCCTGACCGCCGCCCTGTTGGGCGGCGTCACCTTCGCCACCCGCCCGGCGGTCGTACCGCGTCACGACGTCGATCCGGTGGCCCGTGGAGAGGTCCGCTGCCGGCTCCGGAGGCAGGGCGTCGCCCACGTCACGGCAGACGATCAGCACGTCGGCCTGCAGGGCTTCGGCCCGGGCGGCGGCCGTGGCGGCCCCGGCAATCCCCACGATTCCGTCCTGCCCGGAACTGTCTCCTCCCGTTTCTTCCTCTGCCTCGATGCCGGCGACGTCGACGAGCAGGCAGGCCACACCTTCATCTTCGCCTTCGCCTTCCAGCCGGGCGGCGATCCAGTCGCGGGTCGTGCCGGCCTCGTCGGCCACGAGCGCCGCCTCGCGGCCGACGAGCGCGTTGAAGAGGCTGCTCTTTCCGATATTTGGCCGGCCGACGATCACCACGCGGGGCAGCCGGCCGTCTCCGCCGGAATCGCGTGCGGCCAGTCGGAGGCCAACTGCTGCCAGGGCCTCACTGAGCGCCACGAGCCGCTCGTCGATCCCCTTCCAGAAAACGCCGGCCGCGATCGGCTGGGAATCCGGCGCGTGTTCGTCAGAAAAATCGATGACAGCCTCGATATCGGCGACGAGGTCGAGCAGGGTTTCGCGGGCGGCCTGCAGTTGCCGGCCTACGCCGCCGGCCATGCGATCGAGCGCCGCCGAAAGTTCGGCGGGCGTGCGGGCATCGACGACGGCCAGCACGGCCTCCGCCTGCAGCAGATCGAGACGACCGGCGAGGAAACTCCGCAGTGAAAACTCGCCGCCGCGGGCCAGCCTGGCACCCTGGCGGCAGGCCTCCGCGACGACCGCCTCGACAAGTGGAACCGACGCGGGCAGCTGCACCTCGGCCAGCGGACCACCCGTCGGCCCCCCCGGCCCCGGCCAGTGGAGGATCTCCACGTCGACGCCGCCCCACTCGTGGGCCAGCGTGCCCGTCAACTGGGCGGTCACGAGCCGCGGCCGCTCGGAAAAGGATCCGAAGCGTTGACCGGCTCGCGGCGCAAAGAGCCCGGCCAACAGCCGGTCGAGGGCGTCTCCCGCCATCCGCACGATCGCGCGGGCACCGCCACTCCCAGGAGTTGCCGGAGCGACGATCAGATCGTGCACGTTCCGCATCGTCGCCCGTGTCTGCCTGCCATCAGCGGTTTTTACGGGCCTGCCGCTTCTGCCGCGCGGCGTCGGCGGCCCGCACCTTCGGCTTGCCAGCCGAAATGAACGGCACGTCGAACGTGCGGGCGGAGGCGACGCCATTCCCGTCAGCGCCGCCGCCAGCCAGGGCGGTCGCGGGCTTCGGCGTCGGCAGCAGCAGCCGCTCGGCGATGCCCCACAGGCTCGACGCGATGAAGTAGACGCAGAGGCCGCAGGGCACTTTGAAAAACATCACGGCCATGAAAAACATCATGTATTTCATCACCTGCTGCTGCACCCGCGCCTGTTCGTCGACGGCGGGCGGCATGAACAGGTGCTGCTGCCAGAGGAAGAGACCGATCGTCGCCAGCGGAAAGAGATTCAAAAACGGTCCCAGCCAGCCCTCGGGCGCGACAAGAAAATCGGGCAGCACCCGCGACCAGTCGTAGAACATGTCGGGCGCGGCGAGATTCGAGCACCAGCGGATCGCGGAACTGAACAGCGGCGCCTGCCGCAGTTCGACGTCGGTGGCCAGCGAACGGTAGAGGCCCATGAAGATCGGGATCTGGATGAAGACGAGCAGGCAGCCACCCATCGGGTTGTAGTCGTGCTTCCGCCAGAGTTCCTGCGTGGCCTTCGTCCGCTTCTCGGGCTCGTTCTTGTATTTTTCGGCGATCGCCTTCATCTCCGGCTGCAGCACCTGCATCTTCTGCGATGAGAGCGCCTGCTTGCGGCTGATCGGAAACATCGCTCCGCGCACCGCGACGGTGAGCAGCAGGATGGCGATCCCGTAGTTGCCGATCACGGCGTGGATCGCATGCAGGATGGCGATCATCGGGCGGGCCACCCAGCCAAACCAGCCGTAGTAAACGAGGTCGTCCATCCGCGCCTTCTCGGCGCCAAACTCGGCGAGCAGTTCGGGCTTCTTCGGGCCGGCGAAGATCTCGTAACGGTGTGCCACGGGCACGCCGGGGGCGAGCAGAATCTCGCGCGACACGAGCCGGCAGGTGACGTCGACGAGTTTGCGGCGGGCGGCGACCGGCACGTCGCCGACGACCAGCGGCCGCACCTCCTCGAGCACCGGCGCCTCGGGCCCCGTGCTCGTCGGCACGAGCGCCGCCGCGAAGTAGAGGGCATCGACCCCGGCAAACGACAGCGGCTTGCCGTCGCGGACGGCGGTGGAGGGCATTGCGGCCGCCTCGTCACCGGCGGGCTTTTGCGCGGCATCGGCCAATTTCAGGCCGCTGAGGAGCGTGCTCTGCTCGCCGACAAACCGCATCGCGACGTCCCGAACAGCGAGTGTTCCCCAGTCGCGGGCCACGCGGGCCGTATACCACCAGCCCTCCGTCGGCAGCCCGGTGGGACCATCGAGCGCATACGCCACCTTCGATTCCTTGTCGGCAGAGAGCAGTTCCAGCCGCAATTCGAGTCGGGGGCCGCCGGCCTGCCCCGGCCGCGGCTCATCCGCCGGCTGGGAAACGAGGCGATACTCCTTGGCAACGGTGAGGCCGTCGGGCAGCTGGGTCGTGAACCGCACTCCGGAGCCGTCGGCCGTTGGCTCGGTCGCCCAGTCGCGATCGGCGAGTTCCATGCCCGGGATCTCGGCAAGCGGCTCGCGTCGCCGCAGGCCGTCCCGCGATTCGAGCGAGAGCCGAAACGAAAGCGGATCGTGCGGCAGGCCGTCGGGATCGTCGACCGGCCGGGTGCGATACTCAGGCCGCACCACCTCCAGTGGACGACGATCAAGCGTTGCCTCGCGGGTCTCGGTGCGGCCGTCACGAACCACCTCGATGGAAATCTTCTGTCCGGACTTCGTGGCGGCGAGCGCCTTGCGGAGGGCGTCGGGATCGGGCGTGGCGGTGCCGTTCAACCGCGTGATCACGTCGCCGACGGCCAACCCAGCGGCTTGGGCCGGCGTGCCCTCGCCGACGACGCTGATCCGGCAGCCGGCGGCCGTCTCCTCCAGGGCAAGATGGCCCAGATACCCGGACCAGTCATCCTGATCGTGGTAGCTGCGACCGGCCAGCTCGATCCGCTCGACCGCCGCGCCGCGGCTGGTGAGCGTGACCAGCATCTGCGCGGCCGAATCCGGGTCGAGTGAGCCGAGCACCCGCCGGAGGCGGGGCGCGTCAGCCGGCCGTTCGCCGATCTCGGCGGTCGGTGTAGCGGCCGTCTTGCTGGCGTCAGACTTGGCCGCGGCGGTCTCGCCGCCGGCGTCCGTCGGCGTCGCATCCACAGCGGCCGCCGCGTCGGCCGCACCTGCCTGCTCGGCCGGCGGCACCGGCTTCGGCCTGGGAAAGAGGTAGGCCTGCAGGGCTTGGCTGCCGAGGAGAACGGCGAAGGAGATCAGGGCGAACTGGATGTAGCGGCGTTCCACAAACGGTCTTTCTGCAGGGTCTTGCTGCGGGGTCTTGCTGCGGGGTCTTGCTGCGGGGTCTTGCTGCGAAGCAGCCCGAAGGACGGCTGCTTCGCCGAGTATAGCGGTCTCTTTCCCGACGAACCTAACGCCCCTGCGTGAGGCGGTCGCCGAGGAAATTGTCGAGGTCGCCGATGGCGTGAATCTTGCGGCAGGTCACGTCGAACGGATACTCGATTCGCCGGTACCGCACGGCCGCGTCGTCCTCGAGAATCGCGTAGCACGCCCGGCGGTCGCCGTCGCGGGGCTGCCCCACGGAACCGACATTCACCATCGCCTTGCCGGCGGGCAGCGGCAGCCGGCATTCGTTGCTCCCGGCCGGGATGTTCGGCGCGATGAACTCCGGCGCCGTCGTGAACACACCCGGAATGTGCGTATGCCCCTGGAAGCAGTAACGGCCGACGAGTTCGAAGATATGCTCCATCTTCAGTGGGTTATAGATATCCTCCGGGAAGACGTATTCGTCGAGTGGACGGCGGGCCGAACCGTGCACGAAGAGCAGGTCGCCGTCCGCATGCATCCGTGGCAGTTCGCCGAGAAAGTCAGTCAGCCTGTCGGCGGAATGCTTTGGCATGCGGTCGTGCTGCTCGAGTTGGATGCGGGTCCAGCGGATCGCCTTCTCCGCCCCGACGTTGAACCCATCGGGATCGAACAGGGCCCCCTGGTCGTGGTTGCCGAGGATTACGAGGCCGCAGCGTTCGCGAACAAGCGTGGCGCACTCGCATGGATTCGGCCCATAGCCGACGATGTCGCCCAGGCAGTAGATGGCGTCCACCCGCTGCCGGTCGATATCCTCGAGCACCGCATGGAGCGCCTCGAGATTCCCGTGGACGTCGCTGATGATGGCCCGCTTCACTCGTGTCGAATTCCGATCTCGCGGGGCCTTGGCAGGGGGCTCGAAAGCCTGTGACTCTAAGCAACGCCCCAAACCACGGTCAAGCAGCCGCCCCCCGGCCCCACCCATGAAACAATGAAAACACTCGCCATCGATTCAAGCCTCGCCGCCGGCTCCGTGGCCGCACTTGCCGACGGCCAGGTCGCCGAGCAGCCGCTCCCCGTCACCGGAGAGCATGCGCGGCTCCTGGCGGCGGCACTCGATGCGCAGGCGCGACGCCTGGGCTGGACGACGGCCACGGCCGAGCTCATCGCGGTGGTCCGCGGCCCCGGGTCATTCACGGGGCTGCGGGTCGGAGTGGCCACCGCGAAGGCGATCGCCTGGGCGACGGGGGGCACGCTCATCGGCGTGTCGGGCTTCGAGGTCGTGGCCCGGCAATCGGCAGGGCCTGATGCCTCCCTGCATGACGCCGTCCACGTGGCGTATGACGCCGGCCGTGGCGACTTGTTTGTCGCCACGGTGACTGCCGCTCCCGATGCCCCGGGCGGCTGGCGGGCGGGCGATCCTCGGCTCCTGGCCGCCGCCGCATGGTTCGCTGAGTTGCCGCGCGGCGCCCGTGTCTCGGGGCCGGCGCTCACCACCCTCGCCGATCAGCTCGCCGCCCGCGTCGATCTTTCGGTCGTGCCGCGCGAGGCCTGGCTGCCGACGGCTTCCGCGGCGGGGGCGTTGGCCATTGAACTCGCCGCGGCCGGCAGGCGGGACGACCCGCACGGCCTCGTGCCCGATTACCTGCGGCCGAGCTACGCCCACGAGAACGAGGGGCGGTCTTCCCGGTAGCTTTCCACGGCCTCTATTCTGGGCCGGGCGAAGCGTTACGATTGTCGCCAAAAGGAACACAATCCCCATGCGCCCCATCAAGAAGCTGCTGGTGGCCAACCGCAGCGAGATCGCGATCCGCGTCTTCCGCTCGGCGCACGAACTCGGCATCCGCACGGTTGCCATTTACGCCCACGAAGACCGCTTCGCGTTGCACCGCTTCAAGGCCGATGAGGCCTACCTCGTGGGCCGGCCGGGCGAGCCGATCCGCTCCTACCTCGACATCGAGGGAATCGTCGCCCTTGCGAAGGCCCACGGCGTCGACGCGATCCACCCGGGCTACGGGTTTCTCTCCGAGAATCCCGAGTTTGCCGCGGCCTGCGGCAAGGCCGGGATCACGTTCGTGGGGCCGCGGGTCGAATTGCTCGAAACGCTCGGCGACAAGACGGCCGCCCGCGAACTCGCCCGGAAGGCCGGGGTGCCGATCCTCGCAGGCAGCTCGAAGCCGGTCACCAGTTTCAACGACGCGCTCACGATCGCCCGGGAACTCGGCTGGCCGGTGATCCTCAAGGCGGCTCACGGCGGCGGCGGCCGCGGCATGCGGGTGGTGCACGGCGAGGACGAGATGGCCGTGGCGCTCGAGAGCGCCCAACGCGAGAGCAAGACGGCGTTCGGCAGCGCGAGCGTGTTCGTGGAGAAGTTCATCCAGCGGGCCCGGCACATCGAGGTGCAGTTGCTCGGCGACCTCCACGGCGGCCTCGTGCATCTCTTCGAGCGCGACTGCTCCGTGCAACGCCGCCACCAGAAGGTGGTGGAGGTGGCCCCCGCACCGAATCTCGACGCGCAGATGCGGGCGGCGATCTGCGCGGCGGCCCTGGCCATCGGCCGCACGGCCAAATACGAAAACGCCGGCACGGTCGAGTTTCTCGTCGACGCCGATACGGGCAAGTTCTTTTTCATCGAGGTCAATCCGCGGATCCAGGTCGAGCACACCGTCACGGAGGAGATCACGGGCGTCGACATCGTGCGGCGGCAGCTGCGGGTGGCCGAGGGCTACCGGCTTTCCGATCCGCAGGTCGGCCTTGGCGATCAGGCGGCGATCAAGTCGATGGGCACGGCGATCCAGTGCCGCGTGACGACCGAAGATCCCGAAAACCGCTTCCTGCCCGACTATGGCCGGATCACTGCCTATCGCTCGGCCAGCGGCATGGGCATCCGTCTCGACGCGGGCACGGCCTTCTCGGGCGCCGTGGTCACGCCCTACTTCGACTCCCTGCTCGTGAAGGTGACGGCCCGCGGGCTCAACCTCGACGAGGCGGCCGGCCACATCGAGCGTTGCCTGCAGGAATTCCGCGTCCGCGGCGTGAAGACGAACATACCGTTCTTGATCAATCTGGTCACCCACCCCGAATTTCTTGCGGGCCGGTGCACGACACGCTTCATCGACGAGACGCCGTCACTCTTCGACTTCCCCATCCGCCGTGACCGGGCGACGCGGCTGCTCGAATACCTCGCCGACGTGATCGTCAACGGCAACCCACTCGTGAAGGGCCGCCCGACCGCCGCGCGGCGCACGCCGGCACCGCTGCCCGAATTCGACGCATTCGCGCCGCCCCCGGCGGGCACCCGGACGAAGCTCCGCGAACTTGGCCCCGAGAAGTTCGCGGCCTGGGTCCGCCAGCAGAAGCATCTCATGATCACCGACACGACGATGCGCGACGCGCACCAGTCGCTGCTGGCCACGCGGATGCGGTCCTTCGACATGCTCTCCATCGCCGATGCGTATGCCCGCATGGCCTCCGGCTTCTTCTCGCTCGAGATGTGGGGGGGCGCGACCTTCGACACCTCGATGCGGTTCCTCAAGGAATGTCCCTGGGACCGCCTCCTTTTCCTCCGGGAACGCATTCCGAACGTGCTCTTCCAGATGCTTCTGCGGGCCAGCAACGCCGTCGGCTACACCAACTATCCCGACAACGTCGTGCAGGCCTTCGTGAAGGAATCAGCGGCGGCCGGCATCGACGTGTTCCGCGTGTTCGACCCGCTCAACTGGGTGCCGAACATGAAGGTGGCGATCGACGCCGTGCGGGAGAGCGGCGCGATCTGCGAGGCCGCGATCTGCTACACGGGCGACGTGCTCGACCCGAAGCGGACGAAATATTCGCTCGACTACTACGTGCAGCTGGCGAAGCAGCTCGAAAAACTCGGCGCCCACATGCTCGCCGTCAAGGACATGGCGGGCCTCTGCAAGCCCTTTGCCGCCGGCCGCCTGGTGAAGGCCCTGCATGAGGAAGTCGGCATCCCGATCCATTTTCATACCCACGACACGTCGTCGGCCTCGCTGGCAAGCGCGCTCGAAGCAGCCCGCAACGGGGCAAGCGTCGTCGACGCTGCCTTCGCGCCCTTTGCCGGACTCACGAGCCAGCCAAACCTGAATGCGATCGTCGAGGCCGCCCGCAACACCCCGCTCGACACCGGCCTCGACACGGAGCCGTTGCGGCACATCGCCCACTACTGGGCCGCGGTCCGCGATCACTACACCGCCTTCGAGTGCGGCATGAAGGCCCCCGACGCGGATCTCTACCTGCACGAGATGCCCGGCGGCCAGTTCACCAACCTGCTCGAGCAGGCCAAGGCCCTCGGCCTCGGCGACCGCTGGGAAGAGGTCTGCCGCACCTATGCCGACGTCAACCAGGTGCTCGGCGACATCGTGAAGGTGACGCCCACGAGCAAGGCCGTCGGTGACCTCGCGCTGCTGCTGGTCACCAACGGCATGCAGGCCTCCGAACTGCTCTCCGACTCGCGGGAGATCGCGTTTCCCGAGTCGGTGCTCGACCTGCTCTCGGGCCGCATGGGCCAGCCACCGGGCGGCTTCCCGGCCGACGTGGTCAAACGGATCGTCCGCACCGGCGAAATCGTCTCCGGCCGCCCGGGCGAATCGATGCCGCCGGCCGACTTCAACGCGGCGGAAAAGAAGACGAGCGAGATTCTTGGACGCACCGCCGCGCCCCGCGAGGTGCTTTCGTGGCTGCTCTACCCGCGGGTCTTCCAAGACTTCGCCCAGCATCAGATCAAGTTTGGCGACGTGAGCGTGCTGCCGACGCCGGCCTTCCTCGAGGGCCCAAAGGCGGGCGAGGAACTCGCCGTCAGCATCGAGGAGGGCAAGACGCTCGTGATCCGGCTGCTCACCGTGGGCGAGCCCCACGCCGACGGCACCCGGACGGTGTTCTTCGAATTGAATGGCCAGCCCCGCAGCGTCTCCGTCGCCGACAAGAGCCTCGAGGCCCAGGTGCAGCGGCGGCCCAAGGCGGTGCCTGGCGACGCCCGCGAAGTGGGTGCGCCGATGCCGGGCCTGATCGTGACGGTGGCCGTGCGGCCCGGCGACTCGATCACGCGGGGCCAGAAACTGCTGAGCCTCGAAGCCATGAAAATGGAGACCACCGTCTACGCGGAGCGCGACGGCAAGATCGCCGAGGTGCTGGTCGCGCCCGGCACGCCGGTCGAGGCGCAGGAACTCGTCGTCCGGTATGCGGACGCATAGCCCGGCGGGCGCAAGCCGGCATCGGGTGACCCGTACCCCGTCGCCGGACGCTCGCTTCGGGCATCCATGCCCTTCGCTCGCTCGGAGGTGACTGCGCTCCGGCATCCTGCCTGCGCTTGTCACCTACGCCGGCGAGCGGGGCACGGGTCACCCGAAGCCTACGTCTGCACGAAAACCCTCGCCGTCCTGGCTTGGTTTTCTTGGCGAACTCCGTTCGCTCTTGAGGGCCGGGCCTCCAGCCCGGCAGCCCATCGATTGGCAAGGCACGGGGCTGCCTGTACCTTCTCGCGGGCTATGGAAGCGAGCGCAGGCAGGATGCCGAAGCGAGCGGACATGCAGTGAGCGAAGGACAGGATGTCCGCAGTGAACGTCCGCCGAGAGGGTACAGGCAGCCCCGTGCCGGGTTCAGCGAATAGATACCCGGCACACGATGGTTACTTCACGAGATCCTTGAACACCTTCCGGACCTTCTCGACCTTGGGTGCGGCAACCGCCTGGCAGTAGGGCTGGAACGGGTTGTTGGCGAAGTAGTCCTGATGATACTTCTCCGCCGGATAGAACTTCGTGGCCTGCGTGACCTCGGTCACGATCTTTCCCGGGAAGACCTTCGCCGCATCGAGCTTGGCGATCACCTCAGTGGCGATCTTTTTCTGCTCTGCGTCGTGGTAGAAGACGCCGGAGCGATACTGCGTGCCGGCGTCAGCCCCCTGCCGGTTGAGCGTGGTTGGGTCGTGCGTGGCAAAAAACACTTCCAGCAGTTTTTCAAACGATATCTGCCGGGGGTCGTACTCAATTTCGATCGCCTCGGCGTGGCCCGTTCTGCCAGTGCAGACCTGCTCGTAGGTCGGGTTTTCAATCTGGCCGCCGATGTAGCCGCTCGTGACCGCATGCACGCCCTTGAGCTGGGCATACACCGCCTCGGTGCACCAGAAGCAGCCGCCGCCAAACGTGGCCTTGGAGAGATTCGGCGGCGCATCGTCCGCTCGTACGATACTGGCTGCCATGCCGCTCATGATGATCGCTCCAAAGACGAGGATTTGAACGAGGTTTGGAACCGGGTTTTGAACTGGGTTTTTCATACTCTTCTCTTTGCTGACCTCAACATTGTAGGGAGCCGGGCCGGATCGACGACGAACCGCAGGGGTTTTTCCGCCCAGTCGCCGGCATAGTCGACGCCGATCCGTGGCGTCCGCTCAATGAGGCGGCGGGGCACGGCACTACCGCCGGGCTCGAACCACAGGCCAGCCCTTCGGCCGGCCGGCTGCCCGTCGAAGGAGCGGTCGATGCCCAGGCCCTTGGTGACCCGGCCCGGGCCCACGTGAACGCCCGCCCCGCGGATCAGCACCGCCGCCGGCACGCCCGCGCTGCCGGTCACAACGTTGAGCATCCAGTGCATGCCGTAGCAGAGATAGACGTACCAGCGTCCGGCCGGGCCAAACATCGTCGCATTCCGCTTCGTCGGGCCTGTCCGCCCGTGGCAGGCGAGATCGTGGGCACCGAGATAGGCCTCCGTCTCGAAGACGAGATGCCGGGCCGGCCGCCCATCGGGCCCGCGCACCACCAGGCACGTGCCGAGTAAATCCCGTGCGACGCGATCTGCGGCACGGGCGAAGAATTCCGGCGGTAAAGGCTTTGCGGCCACCTGATTTTCGCAACATCTAGGATGAATTGCCGACATCGGCCATCATAGCCGGCTTCAACAGTTTTCGAACCTCGGAGCGCCACCCAACCAGCCATGGAAGCAGGCATCGTCGGATTGCCCAACGTCGGCAAGAGCACTCTTTTCAACGCCCTCACCATGTCGAAGGCCGCGCAGAGCGCGAACTATCCCTTCTGCACGATCGAGCCCAACGAGGGCATGGTGAGCGTGCCGGACGAGCGGCTGCAGCGGATCACGAAATACATCCCGCCGCAGAAGATCATTCCCGCCGCGCTCAAACTCGTCGACATCGCCGGCATCGTGAAGGGGGCGAGCGAGGGCCAGGGACTCGGCAACAAGTTCCTGTCTCACATCCGCGAGGTCGACGCGATCCTGCAGGTGGTCCGCTGCTTCGAGGATCCGGACGTGATCCACGTGGCCGGCAAGGTCGATCCCGTCTCCGACATGGAGACGATCGAGATCGAATTGATGCTCGCCGACATCCAGCACCTCGACAACCTGCTGCCCAAACTGGAGCGGGCCGCCAAGGGCGCCGACAAGGAGGCGAAGCTCAAGGTCGAGGTCATGAAAAAGTGCCTGGCCCACCTCGGCAACCAGAAACCGCTGCGAACGCTCGCCCTCGACGAGGCCGAAAAAGCAGCCGTGAAGGAACTCGGGCTGCTCACCGCGAAGCCGATCCTCTACGTCGCGAATGTCGACGAGGGCGACCTCGAGGGCAAAGGCCCGCTCGTGCAGGCGGTTCGCGCAGCGGCCGCCCAGGCCGGTGCCAACGTCGTGCCCGTCTGCGCCAAGCTCGAGGCCGAAATCGCCGAACTCGACGAGGGAGACCGGGCGGAAATGCTTTCTGGCGCCGGCCTCAAGGAGCCGGCCCTCGCCGTCCTCGCCCGCGCGGCCTACAAGACCCTCGGCCTGCAGAGCTACTTTACGGCGGGCGAAAAGGAGGTTCGCGCCTGGACGGTTCCCGTGGGCGCGACTGCCCCACAGGCCGCCGGCGTGATCCACACCGACTTCGAGAAGGGTTTCATCCGCGCGGAAATCTACTCGCTCGCAGATCTCGAGACCTACAAGACCGAGAAGGACATCCGCGCCCACGGCAAGCTCCGCGTCGAGGGGAAGGAATACGTGATGCACGACGGCGACATCTGCCACTTCCTCTTCAACCGATGACCGTCACGTAGGACAGGCCTCCGTGCCTGTCCGCCTTGGCTTTCTCGCGAGACGGGCGGCCGGCTTGCAGAGAGTCAACTTGCCCAACCGGCACGGGGGTGCCCATGCCCCATCGCCGGACGTTCGCTACGGGCTGCGGCTTTCGCGCTGTCGCCGCCGTCCCGGCGTCGGCGCCAGCTTACGGTCGCCGGGCAAAGCCCGGCTTAGGGATTGCCTCCGCTCTCTGCACGCCGGCTGCGCTCCGCCATCCTGGCTACGCTGGCCGCCGAGCCCGGCTCTCGGGGCATAGGCAGCCCCGAGCCTCCCCAACTTGAATTACGTGGAGGCAGGCTCAGGGTTGCCCCTACCGTTGAGCCGGCGTTGCTGACAAGCGCAGGCAGGATGCCGGAGCGCAGTCAGCATCGAGTGAGCGAAGGGCAGGATGCCCGCAGCGAACGTCCGGCGAAATGGTAGGGGCAACCCTGAGCCGGATTGGGCGAGTCGGCTCCGAAAACAAAAACCGGCTGCCCCACGGGTTTTACTTGAGCGCGGGTTCGCGGAGGTGGTCGGGAAGCCACTCGTTTTCCGCGGCGTCCGGGGCGACGCTGCTCACGCTGCCCGGCGCGAAGCCTTCCACATATTCCTCGGAGTGCTCCTCGCGGGCGCTCGTCCCGAAGAACGAATACATCACCGGCACGAGCACGAGCACCAAGAGGGTCGTCATCGCCAGGCCGAAGGCGAGGGCCGTCGCCATCGGGATGAGGAACTGGGCCTGGAAGCTCTTCTCGAGCAAGAGCGGCATGATCCCACCGATCGTCGTGATGCTCGTCAGCATCACCGGCCGAAACCGCAGGCAGCCGGCCTCGCGAAGGGCCATGCGGAGCGGATGTCCCTCCCGCACGCGGATGTTGATGAAGTCGATGAGGCAGATCGAGTCGTTGACGACGACGCCCGCCAGGGCGACGAGGCCGAACATGCTGAAGAGCGTGAGCGGCATGCCCATGAGGGCATGGCCAAACACAGCGCCGGCACAGCCGAACGGGATCGCCGCCAGGATGATGAACGGCTGGAAATACGACTTGAACTCCATCGTCAGCAGCACGAACATCGCGAACAGCGCCACGACGAAGCCCGTGCCAAGGCTCCGCAGCGACTCGTTCGACTGCTCCCGCTGGCCCTCCCAGCGGACCCGCACCAGCGGATAGTCCTTGAGCAGATCGGGCATCAGCCGCTTTTCCATGTCGGCCGTCACCTGTGAGCTGGTGAGCGTGCTCTTCGCCACGTCGATGTCGGCGGTGACGGTGATCGACCGCCGCTGCCCGAGCCGGTTGATCTCGGAATAACCACGGGCCACGAAGATGTCGGCCAATTCGGAGATCGGCCGCTTCACGCCGTCGGGCCCCGTCACGCGGATCTCGTCGAGCGTCGCGAAGGTCCGCCGCTCGTCCCGCGGATACCGCACCATCAGTTTCACCTCGTGCCGCCCCCGCTGCAGCCGCATCACTTCCTCGCCGTAGTAGCTCGCCCGGATCGTGCCTGCCAGATCGGCCAGTGACACGCCCATCGCCTCGGCCTTCGGCTTCACCTTGATCTGGTACTCCCACTTGCCGGGCCGCGAGTCGTCGTCGATGTCGATCACGCCCGGATACTGCGCGAGCCATTCCTTGCACCGCTCGATCGCCGCCTCGAGCTGGCGGACGGAGTCCGGGCCTGCCTGGGCGAGCAGTTTAAACTCGATCGTCTTGCCGCCGGGGCCCATGTTCTCCGTGCCGTAGATCAGCGATTCCATGCCGGGAAACTCACCCGCGGCCTGTCGCCATTCGCTGATGAACTGCTCGCTCGTAACGTCGCGAAACTCGCCCTCGACCAGCTCGACGGCGACGGCGCCGACATGGCTGCCGCTCATCCGGGCATCGGGCCCCACCTCTCCCAGGGCCGCCACCTGCCCGACGGCTCGATGGACGAGCTGCACGATTGACGCCCCTGCAGGCGACAGCTTCTTCGACGTGGCGACGGCCGCCTCCTCGATCCGCGCGGTCGCCTCCTCGGTAATGCTCGCCGGCGTTCCATCGGGAAAGACGACCTTGGCGAGCAGCCGGTTGGCGTCGATCTTGGGAAAGAGCTGAAAGGGCGTGATGCCGCTGCGGACGATGCCGCCGGCCACCAGCAGGATGCAGATGGCGACGGCCATCGCCGCCAAACGGTTGTCGAGCGCAAAATCAAGAAACGGCGCGTAGATGTTTTTCACGAACCATTTGAGCCCCCGGTCGCAGCACCGCTGCAGCCAGGCGACGGCGGGCAGCAGCAGCCGCAGGGGATAGAGCACGATTCCGAAGATCGTGAACACGAGGCTCTTTTCGTGGGCGAGATGCCCCGGCAGGACGAGCGTCGATTCGGCGAGCGAGACCAGGAGCGTGGAGATGAAGGCAAACGGCATGACGGCGATGAACTTGCCCATCACGCCCGACACGAAGCAGAGCGGCATGAACGTGATCACCGTCGTGAGCACGCTGGAGATCACGCTCGGAATCACCTCGACCGTGCCGTCGATCGCGGCCGCCGTCAGGCTCTTGCCCATCCGGCGGTGCCGGTCGACGTTGTCGCTCACCACGATCGCATCATCGACGACGATGCCGATCGCCATCAGGAAGGCGAACATCGAGAGCATGTTGAGCGTCTGATCGGTGCCGTACATCAGCATGCCCGTCCCGAGCATCGAAAACGGGATGCCCATCGCCACCCAGAACGCGATCTTGAGGTCGAGGAACAGCGCCAGCATCACGAACACGATCGCGAGCCCCTGGAGCCCGTTTTCAATCAGCATGTCGAGCCGGTCCTGAACGTCGATCGACTGGTCGGCCCAGATCGCCAGGTCGTAGCCCGCAGGCAACTTCGCGGTCGCGACATATTTTTTCACCGCCGCGACCATCGCCAGCAGATCCTCGCCGGAACTGCGATCGATCGAGACCACCATGCCCGGTCGGCCGTTGATCCGATTGGTGGCGGCCACGTCGGCAAACTCGTCGCGCACCGTGCCGAGGTCGCCGACGGTGAGGACGAGTCCATCGGGGAGGGTCACGAGCGGCAACTTGGCGATTTCGGCGCCGACATACCGCTTGTTCTTGCCGCGGAGCAGGATCTCGCCCCCCTCGCTGCGGATCGTGCCGCCCGGCAGTTCGAGATTCTCGCGGCGGACGATCTCCGCGACCTTCTGCAGCGACAGTCCGTACTTGCGCAGCGTCTTCTCCGACACTTCGATGTCAATCTCGTAATCCTTGGCCCCCAGCAGGTTGGCCGCTGAGACTGCCGGCAGGGCCAGCAGGTCGTCGCGGACGAGTTCGGCGACGTCGCGGAGCTCCCCCTCCCCGACCGCATCGGAGGCGGCGTTTTTCGGCGCCAGCACGCCGACCTTGATCGCCGGCGTGCGGAGCGTCACCTGCTCCACCTTCGGATCCTCGGCCAGCTCCGGCATGCTGGGGATGCGCTCCACCTCCGAACGGACCTCGCCCAGCGTTTTCTGGACGTCCTTCACGCTGTCCTGCAGTTCGAAGACGCAAAAGCCCATCCCCTCCTGCGCCACGCTCGTGATCTTCTTGATGCCGGTGACGCTGCGACAGGCCTCCTCGATCTTCTGGCAGATGCCCTCCTCGACCTCGTCCGGGGTCGCCCCCGGATAGGGCACCGTCACCAGCACGATCTCGAGATCGAACTCGGGAAACACCTCCCGCCGCATCGACATGAACGACAATCCGCCCACGAGCAGGATCGACAGCACCAGCGTGTTCATCGCCGGCATGTTGCGGACGGTCCAGCTGACGATCGTTCTCATGCGCAGTTCCTCAGGTGGCGTCGTTGCCGTCCAATGCCTCGGCCATCACGGCGGGCTCGGAGCGCGAATCGGCGGCCTCGACAATCGCCATGCCGTCACGAGGATTGGAAAGCTGGCTCGTCACCACCCGGTCGCCGGGCAGCAGTCCCGACGAGGCGGAATCGAACACGGCCCGTCCACCCGCCACCTGCACGGCATGCGGCTTCAGAATCACGAGCCTGCCGTCCCGCATCACCCACACCTCGCCGCTGGGACGCTGCGCATCCTCGGGAATCGAGACGAGTTGTTCGGTCGCATCGACGTGCACGCGCACCTGCACGAACATCCCGCGCAGCAGCGACTGGGGGGCCCCGGCGGGCAGTTGCGGCAGCGGCGCACCATAGCGGTCGATGGCCGTGACGGCCCGCGGCTCGCCGACGAGCACGCGACATGGCAACGTCCGGGTTTTTTCATCGAGGCCACGCCCCTCCTGCCGGGAGAGCACGCCTTTCCACTCGTAGGCCGAGTCGCCCACCGTGAAGACGACGGTCGCGGGCGTGTCGAGCTGATCGTGGGCCTCGCGGGCGCCGGCGGCGGCGGTTCTGCGGCCACCCCAGACCCGTGCAACCTCGTCCATCTGGAGGCTCGTGCGGACTTCAGCCGCCCGCGTATCCTCGATCGTGACCAGCGGGCTCCCCTTGGCCACGTAGGAGTCCTGCTCGACCTTGTCTTCCACCACGATGCCGTCGATGGGCGACACGATCCGCGTCCGTGAAAGGTCGAGCTTGGACTTGTCGAGCATGGTCGAGGCGAGCGACTGCGCCTCGAGCAGCCGATTGCGGCGCTTCGCGAGCACCCGTGACTGACCCTCGAGCCCTGCGAGCACATTGGCCGCCGTCAACTCGTCGCGGATGGCCCGGTCGTGCTCCGATTCCGTCACGATCTTGTCGGCCTTGAGGTTCCCGAGCCGGCCGACTTCGCGCCGCGCCAGGTCCACCTGTCGCCGGGCAAGATCGGACGTCGTGATGATTTGCGAGAGTTCCTCGTCAATTTCCTCGATCGCGAGCCCCGCCTGCGTCAGTTCGCGTTCGAGTCTGGCACAGTCGAGTTCGTAATCACGGGGATCGATTTCGAAGAGGAGCGTGCCCGCCTTGACGAACTGCCCCTCGTTGCAGGCGACCGATTTTTGCCGCACCCGCCCCCCGACCTCCGCGGCCAGCGTCACCTCGCGAAGCGGCACGACGACTCCATCGGCCTCGATCGTGAGACCAGCCGTCTCGATCGCTGCCGCGGCGGTCTGCACCCGCGTTGCCACGGCCACGTCCGCCTGCTTTCGCTCCGGTGGAGGCTGACTGCCCATGAACAGAAACGCCGCGACTCCGGCGCCGAGAATGGCGAGCGGGACGATCCAGCCCAGGATGGAACGGACGATATTCATGCAGACGATTCCCTTTCAAACCGTGGTGTTTCGGGAAGCGGCGCAGCCGCGCCGAGCGCAGCCAGCGAAAACCGGGTGACGTGATCCGCGAGTTGCTTCGGCGTATGCAGCGTGTCGATTTCCGCACGGGGCACGAGCATGCCCACGACGTCGCCGGCCGCCCGATAGAGAAAGCACTGGCCAATGATGCTCATCGCCACCCGCCGTAGCTCGGGTTGCGGCAGTCGGCCGCGGCAGAGTTCGTCGAGGATCGACACCAGCAGCGCGAAGTGCGGCCGCATGTAATCCTCGACCATTTCACGGCAGGCGTCGGAGGGATGGAGAATCTCGCGGAGCATGAGCCGCACCTGCCACGGCGGCTGGGTACAGCCGAGCATTCGTTCGAGCAAGTTGTCGACGAAGTCGTGCAACCGCTCCGCAGCCGGCCTTCCAACGGGCCATTCGGGCAGCGGTACCTGCGCCACCCGCTCCCGATGGGCGTGTTTCACGCTCTCGGTGTACAGTCGCCGCTTGTCGCCAAAGTAGTAGTTGACTGCCGCGACATTCACGCCCGCCGCAAGGCAGATGTCACGGACGGTCGCCGCCTCGTAGCCGCGTTCGGCAAATTCCTGTCCAGCGGCGGAGAGAATCCGCTCCCGCGGCTCTTCGACGCTGGGTTTCAAAGACTGGCTGGATTTTGCGGAGGAAACCGTGGCCACGACAGACTCGAAGGACGTTTTAAACAGGCGTTTCAATCGATTGTATACGAACCGAACCAGAAAAGGAGCGCTCGATAAGAGTTCGTCCAATAAGACTCATGAAAATCGTGCCCCGAGCCGGATGTTCGTCACGGCCGCGCATCTGCCAAAGACCCGCATTGGTCGGCGGCGGCAGAAGTCTCCTTCGCGCTGCATTTTCTCCGCTGACCACCTGCGGAGCTGCCGATCTCAGACGGTCGAAAATGCAGACGCTCGTCGAGCTTCAGCCGACCACCTCCTCAGCATCGTGGGCGGAGACCGCACTTCCGCGGCTCCAATCCGCAAGAATCTTGCCGCGGTCGCATTTCACCGCCGGCGTCCCATGCGGTATGTCAGGACATGCCAATCCATGCCAGGTCACGACAGGCTGAAGCCTGTCCTACTTTTGAAGGGCTGGCGCCGCAACGCGTTGGGCATCCACTGCGGGAGGCTTCGGACCACCCGTGCACCAGGAGCCGGCGTTGCTGACAAGCGCAGCCAGGATGGCGGAGCGCGGTCAGCATCGAGTGAGCGAAGGGCATTCCATAAGCCGGGCTTTGCCCGGCGACCGTAAGCTGGTGCCGACGCCGGGACGGCGGCGACAGCGCGAAAGCGGTAGCCCGAAGTGAACGTCCGGCGATGGGGCACGGGTGGTCCGAAGCCGGGTTGGGTGAAGTTGAGGCATGACAGGCTGAAGCCTGTCCTACTTTCGACGTGCAATCGCCGTGCTGAACAGGATCCAAAAACGGCTCGGTCGGATCGTTCAGCCGTTTCTACAGATGAAATCGGCACAGGACCGGCCGCTGGCCAGGGCTCCGTTGATCGAGCCGCTGGCGCAGTGATCACCGCAGATGAAGAGCCCGGGAGCCAGTCGCGAACCGGCCGGCCGCAGCCGGCGGGCTGCTGGGGATTCGTCGGGCAGCGCCCACGTCACGGGCACGGTCGTGAGATGCCGCCAGCCCTGCGCCACGTCGCCAAACCAGCCGGCCGCCTGGCCGCGCACTGCATCCGCAAGATCGCCAGCGCTGCCGTGCCAGTCTTGCCGGACCGACACGTAGACAAGGCTCCTGCCCGCCGGGGCATAGCCGGCCGCCACGTCCGAGGGCACGGTGAGGTTGTCGATCGGGCCACTTTCCTCCGCGCTGACAACGAGCGTCGGAGCCGCGAGCGGCGACTGTTCCGCCGCAAAAGCGACCAGGCGGGTGGACTTCACCTTTCGCGTCGCCCATCCGCCACGATGAGCTTCCGGCAGGAGCGCTGCCGCCGCGAAGCCCTCCGTTGCCACGATCACATCACGCGCCGCCAACTCGCGGCCGTCTTCGAGCCAGACTGTCCCTGGCTCCACCCGCCGCACGCGGGTGTTCAGCATGATTGCATCGGCCGGCAGCGCGGCAGCCATCTGCCCGGGAATCGCATCCATTCCGCCCCGCGGCAGACACGCCCGGCCAAGCGCGAACATCGCGAAGTTGAACAGGAAGATCGTGGCCGACGTATCGAGCCCACGCTCCAGAAACACGCCGCCAAAAAAGGGGACGAAAAACCGGCGCACAAACCCCTCCGAAAAGCCGCGCACCGCAAGCTCTTCGCGGGTCGACCGCTCCGTCAGGGCGGCCGAAGCATTCGGATCGAGCCGGCCGCTCCGAAATGCGCGGATCGCGTCGCTGCGGAGTTTCGCAGTCCGAAGGCCATCCGCGATGCCGACCGTACCGTCCAGCACCGAACCGATTGCCACCAGCGGCCGCCGCCAGGGATCGCTCACCCGCCGCAGCCGTCCGCGATCGGCAACCAGCGCGCCCGATTCGAAGCAGCCCAGGGCGAGCGCCGGCAGATCGAGCTGTCGCCGGCCTTCCGGATAGGCGTCGTTGTAGACCTGAAAGCCGCGGTCGATCCGAAAGCCGTCGACCGTGTCGGTCGCCACCCTTCCGCCGACACGGTCCGCCGCCTCGATCACGAGCACCCGCCGCCCGGCCCGCGCGAGCTCCCGCGCACACGCCAGGCCGGCAAGACCGGCGCCCACTACGATCGCATCCTGCTGCGGCATCACAGCGGCCGGACGACCGACTGACTGCGCCAGTAGTCGTAGAGCGTCTCCACCGAGAGCACGCCACCGCCGACGCCACTCTTGTTGACGCCACCATAGGGTACGCCGTGGGGAAACACGTTGTGGGCGTTGATCCAACTGTTGCCGGCGACCATCGACTCGGCCACCCGAGCCGCACGGCCAAGGTCGCTCGTCCACACGCTGTTGGCCAGGCCATAGTCGGTGTGGTTGGCCATCGCCACGGCCTCCTCCTCGCTGGAAAAACTCGCGAGGTAGGCCACGGGGCCGAAGATCTCCTCCTGGGCGGCGATATTGTCGAGCGATCCGGCCAGGAGCGCCGGCTTCACGTAGAAGCCGTGATGCCCCGGCACCTCGGCCGCGCCGCCGGCGAGCACCGCCTCGGCCCCCTGCTCCTGCCCCTTCTTCAGATACGACAGCACCCGTTCCCGCTGCTTGGCATTCACGACCGGTCCCATCGCCGACCCGGACTCCAGCTGGTAGCCGATTTTCACCGCCTGCATCCGCGTCTTGCACTCGGCGACGAAGTCGCTGTAGATCGACTTGTGCACGAGCCAGCGGGTGGCGTCACAGCAGACCTGGCCGGCGTTGAACGTGATGGCATTGACGAGCTTTTGGGCCGTCTCTGCCACGTCGACGTCCTGAAAAACCACCGCCGCCCCCTTGCCGCCGAGCTCCAGCTTCGCGGGCACGAGGTTCCGGCCGCAGGCCTCGCCCACGAGCCGGCCAACTTCAGGCGATCCAGTGAACGACATGCGGCGGATGCCGGGATGCCCGGTGAGCGCCGCCCCCGTGACACGGCCCGTGCCCGGGATGACGTTGATCACGCCGTCAGGGAAACCGATCTCCCGCGCCAGCCGCGCGAGGTAGATCGCCGAGAGCGGCGTGTCTTCGGCCGGCTTGATCACCACCGTGTTGCCCGCGGCGAGCGCCGGCGAGATGCCCCAGCCGATGAGCAGAAATGGAAAATTCCATGGAAAGATGAAGCCGCACGGCCCCCACGGGTGCCGCACGGTCCACGCCTCGTGCCCCCGGACCGCGAGCGTGCTCCGCCGCTGCACGTGCTGGGCCATGTCGGTGAAGTAGCGGAGCGTGTCGACGAAGTTCTGCACGTCGCCCAGCGCGTGGGCCTGGATCTTGCCCACGTCGAGCGCCTCGATCTGGCCGATGATCGGCTTGTGCTTCTCGACCGCGTCGGCGAGCCGGTGCAGGATCGCCCCGCGCTCGTTTGGCGGCATCGTTGCCCAGCCCGACTTGGCGAACGCATGGGCGGCGGCCTGCACGGCGCGGTCGACGTCATCGGCCGAGAGCACATGAAACTCGGCGATCGGCGCGCCGCTGCCCGGATCGAGCGTGGCCATCGTCTCGCCTGTGGAACTGACCGCATCCTTCCCCCCCACCACGCCCGCCAGCGGTGCGGTGGCCAAAAACTTTTCCACTTCGGGAAGCAGCCGGGGTGATGTCGCCGTCGCCATGGATCAATCTCCAGAAAAAGGGATTCATGAACAGTTTGGGACAAGCATCTTCGGGTCCCGTGGTCGTTCCGTGCAAGCCGCGAAGGCTGCCAATATTTTATGAACCACGCCCGGCACCGAGCACCCGCTCGAGCCATCGTGCCGCAGCCAGCCCGCTCGAGGCGGCACCTTCCACCCGGGGGCCCGCGAAGGCATCGCCGCAGCAGACGATCGGCGGCCGCGTGGTCACCGCAATCAGGGGTGCCGGAATGATCGACGTGGGCTGCGCGTATTTCCAGCGGTGCAATGACCGCTCGACCACCACCGCCCCTGCCGGACCGTCGATCCATGGAGCCGCCGCCGCGAGCAGCAGGCTGATGACGTCGTCGGGCGGGGCGGCAAAGTGCGTGCGGCTGAAGGCCGCCGTCGCATGGACCGTGAGCGACGGCACGGCCGAAATGCCCTTCTGTTGGTTATCGGCGAGCCAGGCGATCGGGCCCTCCGCCGGTCCCTCGGCCTCGAACTGGATGCCACCGGGCGCGGGCACGCGGCTGGACCGGCCGAGCACGAGCATCAGCGTGAAGCAGGGGTCGTAGTCGATCGTCGCGAGCGTGCGCAGCGCTTCGGCGTCGATCGCCGGGCCACCCTGTGCCAGCATTCCGCCGGCCGCCATCAGGTCGAGCGACTGCGGCACCGGCGCAGTGAGGATCGCGGCCCGGGCCTCGATCACGCGGCCTTCGTCGCAGGTCAGCCGCACGCGGTCGTCCACGACGGCGACCGCGGCCACCTTCGTGGTGCACTGCACGCTGCAGCGGTCCACGGGCAGCGTGGCCGCCAGCCGCTTCGGCAGGTCGGTCATGCCGCCGCTGCCTCGCCAGCGTGGGTGGCCGTCGCCGGGGGGCAGCATGCCGCCGCCGTTGGCGGTGGCCCGCACGAAGCCGTCGCACCACTTCTGGACGGCGCCGGCGGCATGTGCCTCGGCGACGATCGTGCCGAACGCCCGGCCGCGAACCGTAAAAAACTGCGCGCCATGATCGCAGACGGCCGCACCCAGGCGCCGCGTCGCCATCCGCCCGCCGACGCCGCGCGACTTCTCCAGAACGATGACCTTCAGCCCCGCGGCAGCCGCCGCGCCCGCAGCCGCCAGCCCGGCGATGCCGGCCCCGACGATCACCACGTCGCAGTTTTCAGCCGGCGCGGTCATGCCCGCAGGCCGCGGTCACTGCCGCCGGCCGCGTGCTGCCGCCAGGCAGCCAGCAGGATTCCGGCGAACGGGATCCACCAGATGAGGTCGTTGGTGATGATGTTCCAGCCGAAGGCGAGCGGAAATCGTCCCGAGATGAGAGCCCCGGCAAACCCGATCGGTCCAAACACCTTGCCGAGGAAACCGACGAGCGTGATCGGCCAGTGCCGCAGCGGATCGCGGGCCGCCACCAGGTAGCCCAGCCCGTAAACCCCGACGATCATCCCGATGCACTGCCAGAGTTCCGGATAGTTCGGCGGCTCCATACCCACCACGCGAAAGCACCACTGCGGCGCGACGATCGCCAGCGCCCCCCAGGCGAGGTTGTAAATGCCCGCGGCCACGAGCGTGGCCGTCATCCATGGTTTCGAGGCGGTGTCGGAATTCATGATGTTGGAAAGAGTAGCCGTATCGGGTCGGTCGTACAGGGGATTCGGCTCCCGGCGAGTAGTTCCCCGGCCTCGCAGCCGCCCATGAGGCCGACCGTCTCGGCCAGCGCCCGCACCCGCGGAAAAACGTGGGCCTTCTCCGGCGGAAACTGCGAGGCGTAGCAGGCGATCGATTCCAGCTTCGTCGCCAGATGCCCGGCGATGTCGACCACCAGGGGAGAGTGGCCGTGGGGCACGCTCGGCACGCCGGCAAACAGGAAGTAGGTGAGAAACTGCGGCACGGTGTAGACCGGCAGGTCATCGAACGTGTCGTCCCACTTGGTCAGCCGCGAGTAGAAGACCGCCGCCTCCGTGATCGCCACGGTCTGGGCATGGTCCGGCGAGGCGAGCGGCGTCTTGTCGCCCAAACCGAGCACGAGTTTGGGCTGCCAGCGGCGAAAGACCTTCGCCAGCGCCACGCGGATCTCAAAGGAATCGAAGAGCCGGCGGTTGGGGAAGCGGAGGTTCTCCCGATGCACGGCGCCGAGGACCGCGCCCGCCGCCGCCGCCTCGGCGAGCCGCTGCTCGGGGCCGCTCGACCGCGGCGTGGGCTCGCCGTCGGTGAGATCGACGATGCCGACGCGATACCCCTGCGCCGCCAACAGGGCCAGCGTGCCGCCACAGCCGATTTCGACGTCGTCGGGATGGGCGCCGACCGCGATCACATCGAGCGGCTGGGGAAGGGTGTGCATGGGCTGGCTGCGCTGGCGATTACGATGCCGGCTTCGTGGCGGCGATCAGGAAACTCGGATTGATCGCCTCGAACCGGATCCGGTCCATCTGCTCGATGCCACGGGCGATGTTCACCATCCAGTACGCCGCATCGCTCGACCGCGCCCGCAGCAGCGCGTGGACCGCAGCAAGGTTTTCGATGCTGTTGCAGGCGGTCGCGAGACGTCCGCCGGCCTTGAGCCGCTTCCACGCCTCCTCCACGAGCATGGCAACATCACGACCGCTGCCACCCACGTAGATCGCATCGGGATCGGGGAGATCCTGCCAGGCCTCCGGCGCTTTGCCGAGCACGGGACGCAGGTTGGTCACGCCGAGCCGCTCCGCATTGGCGGCGATCAGCCGATGGTCGTCCGGATCCATTTCGATCGCGTGCACGAAGCCGTCCCGGGCGATCCGTGCCGCCTCGAGGCCGACGGAGCCGCTGCCCGCGCCGACGTCCCAGACAATGCTCGTGCTGCGGAGGCTCAATTCGGCGAGCGCCAGCGACCGCAGTTCGGCGGGCGTGAGCAGGCCGCGCTTGGGCCGCGACTGCAGGAAGCACTCGTCGGTGTTGCCGAAGAGCCGCGTGCCCACCTGCCCCGGCGCGTCGGCCGTGCGGGCCTTCCGCACGAGGATCATCACGTTGAGCGGGCCGAACGAGTCCTTGGCGATGTCGGCGAGGCTGCCCTGCGTGACCCGCTCATCGGGCGAGCCGAGGTTTTCGCAGACGTAGGCCTGGAAATAGCCGATGCCCTCGTCGAGCAGGGCCTGGGCCACCGTGGATGGGGGCCACTGCTCGCTGGTGAACAGACCGACCGTTTCGCTGGTGCGAATCTTGTCGATCACCCGCTCGATCGACTGCCCTGCGAGGTTGGCCAGGAAGGCCTCCTCCCACGATTCCTTCACGCGGGCGAACGCGAGCTGCATGCTGCTGACATGTGGCACGACCTCGAACCGGTCCTTGCCGAGCCGGGCACAGACATAGCGGGCCGTGCCATAGAAGAGCGGATCGCCCGAGGCCAGCACGACAAGCTGCTTCGGCGGCGAACCATTCCTGTCGGCCGCCTCGATCCTCTCGACCAACTCCTCGAGATTGGCCGTCGACTGTAGCCGCGCGGCCAGTGCCGCCGGCAGGAGCGGCAGGCACGACTCAGGACCGAGCAGCACATCGGCCGACTCCACGAGCCGGCGCGCCTGCGCTGTCATACCTTCGACGCCGTCATCGCCGATGCCGACGATATACACCCTGCCCGCAGCCACCAAAGCCACCTTTCCCTGGAAACCCCTGGATGGCGGTCCTAGGCCTGGAACGAACTGCCGCAGCCGCAGCTCTTCTTGGCATTCGGGTTGTTGAACGTGAAGCCCCGCTTGTCGATGCCTTCGTGGAAGTCGAGCGTGGTGCCGTCGAGAAAGAGATCGCTCTTCTTGTCGACCACGACCGGGATGCCGTGCTGCTCCGACTTCGAGTCGACCTTCGGATCCCAGGCCGTGTCGAAACCGAGCGAATACTGAAACCCGCTGCACCCGCCGCCGGCCACGCCGATGCGGAGCACAGTCGCCACATCGAGTTTCTGGTCGGTGATGATCTTCTTCACTTCGCTGGCGGCTTTTTCGGTAAGCATGATCGACATGGGATGAACTCCTCCTGCTAAAACCTTCTGGAAATCGTGCTGCGGGAAATCTCGCAAGCAGACCTGTCAAAAATTGTAGCCCGCAGGTGGCGAGCGGCCAAGTCCGGCCCGCCTTCGCGAGGCTCCAGCGGATTCCCCGGGAGAAACTTCACGACCATGCGACGAATTCTCGCCCTGGCTCTCGCGCTCGTCATGCCGCAGGCGGCCTGGTGCGACGACCGGCCCGGCCATTCGGCACACGGGTCGGCTTTCGACACGGGACTGCGGCAGAAGCCCTGGCGGATGGAGGGAATCGGCCGCACCCACCTCCCGGTGACCACGCAGCATCCTGCCGTTCAGGAATGGTTTGACCAAGGCAACACGCTCCTGCACTCATTTTGGTTTGAAGAGGCCGAGCGGTCGTTTCGCTGGTGTCTGAAACTCGATCCCGAATGTGCGATGGCCTACTGGGGGCTTGCCGCCACGGGTCTGAATTGGTTCACGGAGCCGGGGCTCGACAAGCCGGAGGCAAAGCGCGGGCTCGAGTTCCTCAAGGAGGCCATCCGCCGCAAAGCCTCCGTCACGCCGCGCGAGCGGATGTATATCGAGGCCTGGGCGGAGGCTTTCACCGGCGAGTCGACGGCGCGGTCGAAGGTGCTCGCCAGACACCTGCAGAAGATCGTCCTCGCCCACCCCGACGATGTCGAGGCGCAGGCGCTCTACGCCCTCTACTGCATCGAGGCCCACAACGCCTTCGAAACGGAACTGGTGATCCGTCAGGTTCTGGCCAGAGAGCCCGACCATCCGGGCGCCCACCACTACCGGATCCACAATTGGGACTTCGATGCCGACACGGCACCGCAGGCCCTCGAAAGCTGCCGCCGCTATGGTGCCATCGCGCCGCAGGCGGGCCACGCCAACCACATGCCCGGCCATGTCTTCAGCAAGATCGGCATGTGGCACGAGGCGGCGTTCTCGATGGATGCCGCCACACGGGTCGAACTGAAATACATGAACGAGCGGCTGGCGCTCCCCTTCGAGACCTGGAACTACGCCCACAACCGCAACTATCTCTGCTTCATCCAGGAACAG
This sequence comes from Planctomycetia bacterium, assembly GCA_026401035.1. GTDB lineage: Bacteria > Planctomycetota > Planctomycetia > Pirellulales > UBA1268 > RGVT01. The sequence goes on from JAPLNR010000071.1 coordinate 54,591, forward strand.
TTGGGCATGGAACAGGCGGCGTTGGCCGGTGCCCGCGGCCTGATCGCGGCCCCGCGCGCCCCCGGCCGAAACAACAACACCGACAAGGGCACGTTCGAGCAGGGGCTGCAGGCCCTGGTCCGCTGCCTGGTGAAGTTTGAGCGGTGGGATCAGATTCTCGAGCGGGATGCGATTCCCTGGGGCGACACGCCAACCCACAAGGCCGCCCGCGGGTTTGCCGAAGCACACGCCTTCATCGGCAAGGGCAACCTCGTCGACGCGGCTTCGCGATTGGCCGAACTCCGCACGGCCGCCACGGCGGCGGTCGGCGGGCCGTGGAACATCGACTTTGCGCTGCTGGCAAACGCCACCGAGGGCCTGCTCCGCGCGGCTGAAGGCGATCTGCTCGAGGCTTCGCGGCTGCTGCTGGATGCCGCCGCAACGGAGAAGAAGGCCCGCAGGAATTCCGCCTACCGTGTCGATCCTCCGCCCTATCCATGGCCGGCGGACCGGCTGCTGGGCGACATCTATCTCGCCAGCGGTGAGCATCGGCTGGCGGTCGATGCCTATGAACGGGCGTTGACCGCCGAGAGAAATGATGCCTTTTCACTCGCAGGACTTGCCCGCGCGAGTGCCGCGCTGGGCGACCGTGCCGCCGCCATCCGCGCCGCCGGCCGGCTGGCCGCCATCTGGTCGTCGGCCGATCCCGGGCTCCGCTGGCAGGACGAGGTGACCGCACTGGCGCTCGGCGCCAATCCAACACCGGAAACGGCGGCCCCGGAGCGTCAATACTCCAGCGTGGCCCAAGCTGCGGTCGGCCCGCTCGAGTGGGCGCCGTTTGCCGCCCCCCGGCTCGACTGCCTCGACACCGAGGGCCGGCCCGTGCGGTTGGAGGATTTTCGCGGCCGGAACGTGCTGCTGATCTTTTACCTGGGCGAGCAATGCCTCCACTGCGTCAAGCAACTGGTGGCCCTGGACAAGCAGGCCGTCGACTGGGATCAGGAAAATACGGTCGTGCTCGCCGTGAGCAGCGCCCCCCCCGCCAGTCTGAAGGAGTCGGCGCAGCTGGAGGGGCTGACGCTGCGACTGCTTTCCGATGCCGACCACGAGAACGCCCGCCGGTTCACGTCGTATGACGACTTCGAGGATCTTGAACTCCACTCGACGATCCTCATCGACACCGCGGGCCGTGTGCACTGGAAGCGCACCGGCGGCGATCCGTTCATGGACACGGCATTTCTGCTCGATGAAATCAAGCGTCTGAACGCAGCCCCACGAACTCCATGAAGTTCAGACGCAACGCCCGCGGCGAAAGACGTCGTTGCGGCGAGTCAGAGCGAACGCAGGCTGGCGACGCCGGCAGCGATGATCTGGGCGGCACGGTCGATCTCGTCGGCGGTCGTGAACCGCGACAGACCAAACCGCAGGCTGGCGCGGGCCTGGTCCTCGTCGAGGCCGATCGCCTGCAGCACGTGGCTCGGACGCGGGCTCTCCGACGAGCAGGCGCTGCCGGAACTCAGGGCCAGACCGGCTCCGCCGAGCGTGGACAGAAGCGACTGGCCATCAACTCCCGGGATCCGCACGTTGAGATTGTTGACGATCCGCAGCGCCAGATCGTGGAGTGGTGGCCCGTTGATCGCGATGCCGGGGATACCAGCCTGCAACAGCCGCCAGAGGCGATCGCGCAGGCCGCGAAGCCGGACAGGCTCCTCCGGCAGGTTTTCCACCGCGAGCCGCGCGGCTTCCGCCATGCCCACGATGCCCGGCACGTCGAGCGTGCCGCTCCGCATCCCGCGCTCCTGCCCGCCGCCGTAGACGAGCGGATCGATCCGCACCGCCCGCTCCCGCCGGCGGACGTACAGACAGCCCGTTCCCTTCGGCCCATGAAACTTGTGCGCTGAAAAGCTGGCGAGGTCGGCGCCGAGGGCGTCGACATTGACGGGCAGTCGGCCGACCGCCTGCGCACAGTCGACGTGCAGGAGTGCGCCGCGGGAATGCACGCGTTCCGCAATCGCGGAAATATCCTGGACGACGCCGATTTCGTTGTTGGCGAGCATCACCGACACGAGAAAAGTCTCGGGCCGGAGGGCGGCTTCGAGGGCGTCGAGCGACAGGATACCCGTCTGCGGCGCGACCGGCAGCCGCGTGACAGCGAAGCCGATCCGCTCCAGGTGCTCGACGGGGTCGAGCACGGCATGGTGTTCTGTGGCGACCGTGATCACGTGGCCGCGGGCGACGCCGCGCCGCGCTGCCGCACCGAGGATCGCGAGGTTGTTGGCCTCCGTGGCACCGCTTGTAAACACGATCTCACGCGCCGCCCCGCCGATGGCGGCAGCGACCGTTTCCCGCGCCACGTCGACGGCGGCCCGGGCCTCGCGGCCCATGTCATGGGTCACGCTGCCGGCATTGCCGTAGTGGTCGGTCAGCCACGGCAGCAAAGACTCGAGCACGCGGGGGTCGAGCCGGGTGGTCGAATGGTTGTCGAGATAGATGGCCACGGCTAAATTGTAGCCTGAATCCCAGGCCGCTTCGTTGGAGGCCGCGTGGTCGTCGTCCGCTTGGTTGCAGGCGGGCTACAAGCGCAATGTGCCGGCAGCCAGCGCGTCGAGCGTGATCTGCGACCAGGTCTCAAACCGCTCGCGGGCCGCCAGAAGCGCCTCGAGGGTCTCAAACCCGCACTCCACGAGTTCGCTCTCCCGCGACGAGACGGCCGGTTGGTCCAACTCAAGGATGTGCACGATCCCGAGGTGCACGCTGCCGACGGCGTTCGAATCGTCGTTGATCAAGCCGGCGCAACGCGCCTTCCACGTGCCGACGATCGCCACCTCCTCGTCGAGTTCGCGCCGCATGCCGGCGTCGTACGACGTGTCGTTGCCGTATTCGCCGTCGGTGCTCGAGATGTGGCCGCCGATCCCGACCGACCGCTTCGCCCGCAGCCGTGCCTCGCTCTGACCGCCGCCCCGCGTGTAGGCGAAGTACTTCACCACGCCATCAGGCCCGCGGTGCGAGAGCAGGCAGTAGGGAATGAGTTGTTTGAACGAGGGATCTTCCTCCACGCTCGCCCGCGGCCGCCACGACGTGTGCGCGGGGTCGAGCAGGAGCGGCAGGTAGGCGGCGGTGTCGCCGCAAAACCCCTGAAACGCGCCCGCCTTCTCAAAAAGCACTCGCGGAACAACGAGCACATCTTCCTGAGGGATCGTCGACATGAACAAATCTCCTGAATGAACCGAACCTGGCGGCAGTGTAAACGATCACCTCCGAAACGCAGGGGGGAGGCGCAGGGATCGGCGGAAGCTCGACGAGCATCGGAGATTTCGCCCGCCAGACGAATGCGGAACAAGCCAGCGCATTGCGAAATATCCCTGCGAAGGAGACTTCTGCCGTCCCGTAGCCGGAACCTCACCATTCAACGGCAGACGCAGAATCCACTTCCCAAGAAAGCGGTCTACGAGCG
>JAPLNR010000050.1 GCA_026401035.1 Planctomycetia bacterium
GAGATTCTGCGCCGACGGCCGAAAAACGCCTCTGCACGGGGTCAGCCAGGCGTTCCTGGATCCGCTGTTTCGGGACAAGGAAGACCGGGCACGCAGCTCACGAGCCGCCCATCAGCTCGGAATCGGTTACGGACGTGCCATTGGCCGGGCTCCAGCAGGTCGGGCAGGTCGCGGATGTGCCGATGGGCGAGCGTGCCGTCGCTCCGCCGCACGACGAGCAGCCGCGCGGCATCCCGGCGATCGAGGGCCTGCTGCGCGATCAGTTCCGGTGGCAGTTCGTAGTCGTAGAGGTCGGCGTCGGCCATCCGCAAATCGTATCCCAAAACGCGGCTGCCACACGTTGTGTTAAAACTGCGGCATGTCGTCCAGCATCCACACCAGCGTCCTGCCCGCCGAAGTCATGTCGTTCCTCGCGGTGAAGCCGGGAACGCGGGTCGTCGATGGCACGCTCGGCGGCGGTGGCCACACACGGCTGCTCGCGGAGGCGGTCGGTCCCGACGGTCTCGTGATCGCGATCGACCGTGATCCGGCCGCGATCGACCGCGGAGCACGGGAACTCGCCGGTCTACCGGTGCGGTTCGCGCAGGCCAACTACTGCGACATTCCCGAGGTCCTCGACGCCCTGTCGATCGACAAGGTTGACGGCGTGCTCCTCGACGTCGGGCTGTCGAGCGACCAGCTCTCCGACCACGACCGCGGATTTTCGTTCGACTCCGAGGGCCCGCTCGATCTGCGGTTCGATCCGACGGAGGGCGAGCCGGCCTGGCGGATGGTCAACCGGATGAAGCCCGAGAGCCTGGCCGACATTATTTTTGAGTATGGCGAGGAACGGTTCAGCCGTCGGATCGCCCGCCGGATCGCCGCCGTCCGCGAGAAGCAGCCGATCCGTTCGGCGAAGGAATTCGCGCGGCTGGTGACCTCGGCAATCCCACGGCAGTATCCGCCACCACGGATCCATCCGGCCACGCGGACATTCCAGGCGCTCCGCATCGCGGTCAACCAGGAACTGAAGTCGTTGCGGATCGCGCTGGAGCGGATTCCCACCCGGCTGGCTCCCGGCGGGCGGCTGGTGGTGATTTCATTCCACTCGCTCGAAGACCGGCTCGCCAAGCAGGCGCTGCGAAACAAACAGGTCTGGGAGTGCCTGACCCGCTCCCCCGTCGAGGCCTCGGACGAGGAGGTGCAGCGCAACCCCCGGAGCCGCTCCGCCAAACTTCGGGCGGCCCAACTGGCCGGAGCACCGTCCGATTCGCAACTCGGACAGTGAGAGCTTTTCTCGCGAACGCCTAGCGGCAGTCCCCGGCTCCCATGAACGAGCGAGGCGCAGGGATCGGCGGAAGCTCGACGAGCATCGGAGATTTCGCTCGCCAGACGAATGCGGAGCGAGTCAACGCATCGCGAAATATCCCTGCGAAGGAGACTTCTGCCGTCCCGCAGCCGGAACCTCACCCTCCAACGGCAGGCGCAGGGATCGGCGGAAGCTCGACGAGCATCGGAGATTTCGCTCGCCAGACGAATGCGGAACGAGCCGACGCATCGCGAAATATCCCTGCGAAGGAGACTTCCGCCGTCCCGCAGCCGGAACCTCACCATCCAACGGCAGGCGCAGGGATCGGCGGAAGCTCGACGAGCATCGGAGATTTCGCCCGCCAGACGAATGCGGAGCGAGTCAACGCATCGCGAAATATCCCTGCGAAGGAGACTTCTGCCGTCCCGTAGCCGGTTTGGGCGCAAGCGGCAGGTCGCCGCCGGGGCTCGTCTCTCCCGACGGGGGGTGCTGCAGACTTGCTGGATACGATTTGGCCGCTTTCCAGCGGTCCTTCCGCTCTGGAAACGAGCGGCCCGATTCAGCACAATCCCGCCCCCCCGGGGAGACATTCCCGGCCACGCAATCGGGTGGAAATAGATGGGACGCGAGACAAAACTTCTGCTGGCGGTCTTGGCCGCGCTTACGGGCGCCTTCGTCGGCGTCTTGTCGATGAAACTGCTGGTTTCCCGCCCTCCCAGCGGCACCGGCCCCGACGTCGAAGTGCCGCACCAACTCGCGGAGGCGCAGGATCTCGTCGAGCCACCGGCCCTCGAACCGGGCGGTTTGAAAGTTGCCGGGTATGCCGCAGCCCCCGCCCTGATGCCGCAACCGCCTGAGCCGGCGTCACCCGCTGCCGCACCCCTGCGGGATCCATTCGTGTCGCAGGCGGCCCTGACTCAGCCGGATCTCCAGTCACAGGAACCGGCGGAAACCGGCGCCGAACTCGCTCCGCCGCCGATGGATCTGGCACCGTTGCCGGCACAGCCAGCTTCTCCGCGGGCCTCCGCACAGCCGGTCGACGAGCCGCCGCAACCGCTGGCCCCGCCCACGGCTGCCGCCCAATCCTTTTTGCCGAGCCCGCTCCCTGAGTCGCAGCCCTCGAACAATCTGCCGATCACCGGCTCCCACGTCGCCCAGCCGGGCGACTCCTGGTGGTCGCTCGCGGAACGGGCCTACGGCGACGGCCGCCTCTACAGAGCGCTCTTCGCCTGGAACCGCGCGCTCGCCCCGCGGGTCGCGCTTACGCCGGGCACACAGCTCGACATTCCACCGCAGCCTCGGCTGCAGGCCGCGTGGCCGAAGCTCGTGCCGCAGCAGTAGGGTCGCCTTGATCGAGGGCCCGATCGTGTTCGGCGTACGATGGGTGCCAGGGCCGAATGGCTTTCCCGGGGAACTGCTGCCGGCAGGGAGATGGCTCTGCGTCAGCGACTACTTCGCGCCGAACTTGTACGCGGTGTTCTTCGGGTCGAAGTCGGCGTCGGTGAAGCCGTTGTTGGTCTTCACGTTCATGTAGGTGTATTCCTCCATGAGCAGCGGCTGACCGCCCTGTTCCTGGGGCCAATCGTAGGCCTCGTAGCGGATCGGGATCGTGAGTTCGTCGTCGATGAAGACGCGGGCCAGATGGAAGCGGAAGTTGCGGCGCGGCACCGGGTGCACCACCTGCACGCAGGTGCAGATGCGGCCATTGACCTTGGCGTTGGGATAGAAGTTGACGTCGCATTCGCCAAACTTGCTGTCGTGCTCGGCGACCTCGACGAGGCGGCGGGTGAGGTTCTCCACACCGAGTTCGGTGATCGGATACCGGTTGCCCTGCATGGCGAGCATGCTCTGCGGCTTGAGCGACACCATGCCCACCATGGCCCGCACGCCGCTGCCGGCGTGGGCCAGCATGTTGCCGTCGTTGTTTCCGTCGACGTAAATCACTTCCTGCCCCTTTACGGCGTCGGGTCCGAGGAAGTAGAGGTAGACGCTGAACGGTTGCTGGCGAATCTTGGCGAACATGTATTCGTGCTCGCCGAGTTTGCCGTCGATCCGCTCACGCTTGACGACGGTGCAGGAATAGTCCTGGATGTTGGTGCGGATGCTGGTAAGGCCCCGCTGGGCCAGTTCGAGTGCCGGCTGCAACGGATGGGCGCCGGCGGCCGAGGCCACCGCATCGCCAGCGTTGGCGTTGCCCTGGGGCAGGCCGCCATTCGGCAGCAGTCCCGGGCCCAGTTGCGCGGGAGCCTGAGCGGCGGGAGCCAGTTCGGCTGGAGCCACCGGGGTCTGGGCGGCGGGAGCGGCCACCTGGCCGTAGACGGCGGCCGATCCTCCGAAAACGGAGGCTGCCAACACAACAATGCCGCCACCGAAAAGCGTCCTTGTCAGACCGGCCATCTCTCATCCTCCATGGATCGAAACAGATACTTTTCGTCATCGACCCCGCCGACGGCGGGGCATGAACGATCGCGTAACCACCCGTACGGCCTGCCGATCCGTTGAGATCTTCCTGCGCGTTTCGGATCGTCACCCGGGCTCGACCATGCACGCTGCGTTGGTCGTGCGGCCCGATGGCGAGGCGGGAGTCTAGCGGCGGCGCGGGGGGCCGACCACCCCAGTTCACCCTGCTTTTAGGGCAAAATAACTGAAAGTCTTGCCCGGTCGTCGGGCGCCAACGATGCTCGGTCTGGCTCCGCTGCCGCCGCCCCGCCCCAGGTTCCTCCCGATGCGCCACGTCGACCTCCTCGAACCGACCTCCACCGTTCGCGTGGCCCGGATCGAATCGGCCCCATTTGCGGAAAACAGTTATGTGCTGTTCCGGTCGGGTGTTTCGGAGTGCCTCGTCGTCGATCCGGGGTTCGAGCCCGATCGGATCATCGCCTGGATCCGGTCGCACGGACTCGTGCCGCAGGCGATCCTTCTCACGCACGGCCATTCCGACCACATCGCCGGCAACGAGGTGCTGCGGGACGAGTGGCCCCGGTTGCCGATCCTCATCGGCCGCGGCGACGCACCGAAGCTGATCGATCCGGCCGGCAACCTCTCGGGGGCCTTCGGGCTTGCGCTCAAGAGCCCGCCAGCCGACCGGCTGCTCGACGACGGGGAACGGCTGGAACTGGCCGGCTTCACGATCAACGTCTTCGAGATTCCGGGGCACTCGTCCGGGCACGTGGTGTTTTGCATCGCGGACACCACGCCCCCGCTCGTCTTCGGTGGCGACGTGCTGTTTCGCGAGAGCATCGGGCGGACGGATTTTCCCGACGGCGATTTTGCGGCCCTCGCCGCCGGCATTCGCAACCGGCTCTACACGCTGCCGGATGACACGACCGTGTTTCCCGGCCACGGAGACACGACGACCGTGGGCCACGAGCGGCGGCACAACCCCTTCGTGCCGGGAATCAGCGGCCCCGGCCAGGCCACCGATTGACCCCCGTGTTCCCCTCCGCAGACACTCTAGTGATGCTCTCTCCAGCCGACAGCCACCAGCCCTCCGCGCCGCCGCTGGCCGGCAACGCAGCCGCGGGCCCGACGGCGCTGTGCCGCGCGGCAGGCCTGTCGTTGGCGGCGCTGGCCCGGCTGCTCAGCGGCGCGAGCGTGCGCTGGGTCGCCAGTCAGCCCGACACCTGCCAGCGGGTCTACTTTGCCAATCACACGAGCCATCTCGACGCCATCGTGATCTGGTCGTCGCTGCCGCAGGCGGTGCGGGAACTGACGCGACCGGTCGCCGCCAAGGACTACTGGTCGCGGGGCGTCGTTCGCCGCTGGCTTGCCCAGGAGGTGTTCAATGCGATCCTCATCGACCGCACCGACATCAAGGTGCACCAAAGCCCGGTCGACCTGATGCTGCGCGAGGTGGGGAGCACGAAGTCGCTGATCGTTTTCCCGGAGGGGAGCCGCAGCGTCACCGGCGAAATCGGTGAATTCAAGAGCGGCCTCTACTACCTGGCGAAGAAGCGACCCGAGATCGAACTGGTGCCGGTGCACATCGACAACCTCAACCGCGTGCTGCCGCGCGGGGAGTTCCTGCCGGTGCCCCTGCTCTCCTGCATCAGCTTCGGCCCGCCCTTGTGGCTGGAGCGCGGCGAGGCGAAGCTCGATTTCCTCGACCGGGCCCGCCGCGCCGTGATCGCCCTGAAAGAGTAGCCGTCTCCCGATGAACGACATCCGCACGATCGCCCTCATCACCGGCGTCCTCACGCTGCTCACGGCCGCCACCGCCGTCGGGCAATTTCTCAAGCGGCACCCCGACCGCGGCCTCGATCCGGCGGCGGTGAACACGTTCAACCTGCGGCTGCGCGGCTGGTGGATCATGTGCACCGTGCTCGCGGCCGCGTTCTGGCTCGGCACGACGGCCACGGTCGTGCTCTTCGGGCTGGTGTCGTTCTGGGCGCTCCGCGAGTTCATCACTCTCACGCCCACCCGCAAGGGCGACCACCGCGCCCTGTTCTGGGTCTTCTTCCTCTTCACGCCGCTGCACTACGTGCTCGTCGGGCTCAACCGCTACGACATCTTCAGCGTCTTCCTGCCCGTCTACGCCACGCTCTTCGTGCTCGCCCGCGTGGCCTTCGCCGGCGACTACAAACGGTTTCTCGAGCGGACCGCGAAGATCCAGGCCGGCCTCGTCGTCTGTGTCTACTGCCTGAGCTTCGCCCCGGCGCTGCTGCAGATCCAGATCGCGGGCGCGGCCCCTGCCGGCCGCAGCGCCAACTTCCGGCTGCTCTTTTTCCTCATCCTGCTCGTGCAGTTCGCCGACTGCATGCAGTATGTCTGGAGCCGGATGCTCGGCCGCCGGCTCGTGGCCCCGACCGTCAGCTCCAACCGCACCTGGGAGGGCCTCCTCGGCAGCGCGACGAGCACCGCGTTGCTGGCCGCCGTGCTCTGGTGGGCCGCGCCCCCCTTCGAGCCCTGGCAGGCGGCGCTCGCCGGCTTCGTGATCGCCATCATGGGCTTTGCCGGCGGCATGACGATGTCGGCGATCAAGCGCGACCGCGGCGTGAAGGACTACGGCACGCTCGTGGTTGGTCACGGCGGCGTGCTCGACCGGATCGACTCGATGTGCTTCGCCGCGCCGGTCTTCTACCACATCACGCTACTGGTCGCGGGAGCGGCACCGTAAGACAGGCTGCAGCCTGTCCCAATCCTGTTCGGCACAAGGATTGCCGCGATGTGGGCCTGGCGTTTGGGACCGAGAGTCAATCCGCCCAACCGGCCCGGGGTTGCCCATGCCCCATCGCCGGACGTTCGCTTCGGGCATCCTGCCCTGCGCTCTCTGCACGCCGGCTGCGCTCCGCCATCCTGGCTGCGCTGGCCGCCGAGCCCGGCTCCCGGGGCACGGGCAACCTCGCGCCTTCCCGAAGGAGATGACACCAGACAGACGGAGGCGAAGGGCCACCCATGCCCCGGGAGCCGGCGTTGCTGACCAGCGGAGCCATGGATGGCGGAGCGCAGTCAGCATCGAGTAAGCGAAGCCCAGGATGGGCGCAGCGCACGTCCGGCGACGGGGCGTGGGTGGCCCGAAGCCGGATTGGGCGAGTCGAGGCAGTCGCCCTGCCGAATAGGATTGAGACTGTCTTGGTGAGACACGGCCTGTCACGGCTGGGCACGTGCTGCTGTGCCGCATTGGTCGCCGGCAGCAGAAGTCTCCGTCGCGGTGGCCAATGCGGGCTATCGACTACTTCTGCTGAGGCTCGTCGTTGCCTTCGACGAGACGGCGGGCCTGAAGGGCGTAGATCGAGCGGCGACCCGAGGCGTTCGAGACGGCGGCGATGTTGGTCCGTGGCGGCGCGATCGGCTGCGGATCCGGGCTCTGGCCGCGGGGTGTGCCGGACATGGCCAGCGCACCTGCCGGCGGTGGCACAGCCGCGGCGGCGAGCGCGGCCGGCGGTGCCGGACAGCCCTGCTTCACCCAGTCGAGCCAGACCTGCTGCATCTGGGCCAAGCCGCCCACGCCGTAGTGGCGGTTCAGCGCCCCCTGCCAGTCGTCGGTGGCCAGACCCTCGCCCACGAAGGTGACGTATTTGTGCCGGCCACCGCGCTCGATCAGATACCGCGCGAGCGAATAGCCCTGCGAGTAGAGCGGGAGCACGTCGGCCGGGTATTCCCGCATCGCGAACATGTCGTGGAAGGCGATGCCCCGGCCGGTGGTCAGAAATTCGATCAAGAGCCGATGCTGGCGGGCGCGTTCCACCGGATGCTCGACGGTGGTGCAGGCACCCTCGTCGGCCCAGCGGGGCAGTGGCTTGCGAAAGTGGCTGGCGAAGATCGTGTGCGTGATCTCGTGCGGAAGAACGGAGTCGATGATCCGCTCCTCGCTGCCCTGGATCGTCATCGTCCAGCCGAAGACCTCGCCCCCGTCGAAGACGAAGCTGGTGGCGCCGCCGGCGCCGAGGTGCGGCGCCACCTGCGCCTTGATCGGGCAGGGACGGCTCCACCTGGGCAGTGGCTTTCCCAGCCATTCAACGGACAGATCGTTGCGGTACTGCTCGGCCGCATCGCCGATGCGGCGGGCGAGCGCTTCCGTCGGGGCCTCGACCAGAAAGTTGGCGGTGCGATGCCCGGCGGCGACGGCATCGACTGCCGCGCCGGCAAAACAAACAGCCGCGATCAGCGCAATCCAAACCGCTCCCGGCCGCGAAACGTTGCGTCGATAGTGCATGACCCGACCACCTCCATGTGAACCGCTGCTGCGTCGGGGATCCTTCCCAAACGACGAAACCCGTGCCCCGCAGTTCCCCCCGGAATGCGGTGCTTGCAGGCGTCTTTTGCCTGCGGGCGGACGGACACTAGCGAACGGCCTTCGTCGGGAGCCAGACCGTTTTGAACGGCGGAATCTCCGCGTTGCCGCTGTGATTTGAAAATGGGCGAACTGCAACCGGAGCCTACGGACTCACCGGTGGGCTGGACTCCGCGGCGGCGCCGGGGAACGGGGCGATCTGGGTGATGGAGCTCTCGCGCCGCGGCGCGTCGCCCGCCACCATGTGGGTCACCGTGGCATCGCTCGCGAGCACGGGCACGGCGGCGGACGCATTCCCCGACCCCAGCCCAACGTTCAACTGGCTGCGGAGCAGCCAGGCTCTGGCCGCAGAACCAAACGCATAGGCCAGGAGGACTCCGCCGGGCCAGGCCGGCGCAAGCGCGAAGAGCCAGGCCACGCCAAGGATCCCGGCGACGCAGGGAAAGAACCAACCGCCCACCCGCAGCCAGTCCTGGGGTCGCCGTCGTGCGATCCGCAACGCCGCGCCACCGAGGGCGATGGTCGCAAGCGTCGTGACCGCGCGGCTGGGCACCGTCGAATCCCGCTGGCGTGCCGCGCGAATCGTGAGCTGACCATCCGTCTGCTGCATCACGACATACGCCGCCGGGACAAACTCCCCCGGCGCAACGCCGTCCCGTCCGGGGGCCGGCGGGGCAGACGCCTGTTCGTCCCGCAGTCGGAGAAAGTCGCGGAGCCGCTCCTGCTCCGGCCCGTCCGCCGCCGCCAGCGACCGCTCAAAATCCCCTGTCAGCCGGCGCATGGCCGCCGCCCGTTCGCTCGCCAGCGCGTCGGCGCCGACCACGATTGCCGGTTCGGCCACCCGCAGCGGCATGCCCCGCGGCGTTCGGAGCGTCCATAAGAGCCGCGTGCAGGGCAGTCCGACGATCAGTGGCGGCTGCACCTCGAGAGGTGCTCCCTCTGCCAATCGACCACCCAGGTCGCCGGCAAACACGACCAGCAGCGACCTCGGCCAACGCACGTCGTGCAGCCGGAGTTCCCAGACATTCGCCTGCTCGGAGAGCGACGGCACGCCCGGAACCAGCGCGTGCCCGTCGACGAATGCATCGAACAGCCGCATGCCTTGGGGCAGTTGCAGCCGCACCACGGGATCGTTGGTGACGATGTCGAACCGCGCCAGGCCCCAGGCCCGGCCACGATCCTCGACGTTGAGTTGCACATCGGCGAGTTCCACCCGCGGCCCCTGCTGATCGCGGGTGGCAGGGGCTGGAGCGGCGGCGGTAGAACCAGTTGCCGGCGCGGGATCATCGACCGCTTCGGCCACCGCGCCGGCGTCGCGCGGCTCGTCCGGCCGACCACCGGGGATTCCCGCAAACTCGCCGGGCTCATCCAACGCGTAGTCGGGAGCCGGCTCGTCGGCGAACCGCTGGGCGGAACGATTCAGGACCGCCGTTCCAGGAGCGGTGTTCCACGAGATCGCCAGTGGCACGGTGTCGTCGAGCAACGCCCGCAGCAGCGGCAGCCGCCCTGCGCGGGCAGGTGCCCTGGGCAGATGGGCCACGAGTTCCAGGCGAAAGCGTCCCGCCCGCGGCCGTTGCACCATGGCCGTGAGGCGGTCGGGCGCCAGTTGCGACCAGCGCAGGTCGATGGCGCCCCGCTCGACCGGATCGAGAGGCTGCACGCTCTCCTCGAACAGGTTGAGCCTGTCGATCACGCAGCCCGGCGGCAGTTCCAGCGGCACCGCGACGAGCGCCGTCGAACTGGCGTCGATCCGCGCCTGCAATTCCAGCCGGGTTTGCGTCGGCGTGAACCGCACCGTCAGGCTCTGCGTGGCGGGAACATCCTGCCGCCGCCGCTCGGCTGTCAGCCACGTGCGAACCTGAGGGCCACCGTCGACCGCCTCCGTGAACCAGGCGTGGGTCTGCAGCGCGGAGTCGGTGTCTCGCAGCGGCAGCGCCACCACGCCGTCGGGCAGCGCCACCTGCACCACCAGGCTCGGCGAAGGCACGAGCCGGGTCGTCCGCTTATCGACGGCCACGCCCTCCAGCCAGGCCTGCGGCAGGTCGACTTTTCCCACCGGATCGACGTGCGGCATCCGCAAGGGAATCTCGATCCGCACGGGCCCGCGAACGGGGCTGCGCCGCTCGATCAGAAAGCGGTTGCCCTCCAGGCTGCGGACGACGAAGTCGGGATCGGGCGTCTCGACACAGGCAAGACGCGGATCGGCGGCCACCACGACAGACCGCAGGATCTCCTCGCCGGAGTCGATCTCGCAGACGAGGTTGACCCGGCAGGCATCGAGATCCCAGAAGACGTCGTTCCTGCTTTCGGCCAACCGCACGGACGTGGCGATCGTGGCCCGCGGATCGACCGCCCGCACGAGTCGGACCGCGGCCGAACGCGAGATATCGTAGCGGGTTCGTTCGTCTCCGTCCGGCGCGAGACGCAAAGCGGCGGCATAGGGGCCGTCCGCCGGGCCGCACTCGCAGCAGTACGGCATTTCGGCCGACTCCACCGGCGCGTTGGCGGCTGCCGCACGCACCTCGAGCGTCGCCGCTGGCGCGATCGGAATGCTGAGCGCCGCGATTTCCACGTCGCCAACCCGGGTCACGGCCGGCTCGACGTCGATCTCAATTCGCTGGCGGCCGGCGGCCGGCATGAGCAGCCGCAAGACACGGTCGCCCGCGATAGCCCGCGCCGCCACGGGCCGGCCGTCAAGCAGCGCCGACGCCGCGATCCAACGACCACCGGACGCCTGCTGATCGAGCACGAGCATGCCCCCCGCATCCGCATCGACATCGATCGCCAGCCGCCAGAGGGCAGGCAGGGCGGCGTCTGTGGTCGGGCTTGCCTCCACCCGGCTGGCCAGGATGCGCACCGCCGCCGAGCGCTCCTCGCCGCCGCGCACCAGCAGGCGAAAGAGCGGCTCGGGGACGAGCGCGGTTTCACCCTTGTCGACCGGTGTTATGAAAACCCGCAGCGGCTCCCCCGGGGGTTCCGCACCCGTCTGGCCGCGGGCCTCCGGCGGGAGCATCAACAACAGTCCGCCTGCGAGAACGGCCAGCGCGGTGTCACGATTCCAGCGGCTCCGCAGCCAGGCCGAGACGAGCGTTGCCCACCATGCTGCCCGCGCAATTGATTCATACGGGGAAACGACCCACAACGCCGCCAGCGCTGCGATCACGCAGGCGACGACCGTTAGCCAGGGTCGGCCACGCGAGGCGACGAGCGTCACCAAGGCAACCACCAGCCCGGTCAGGATGGCCGCCCCGGCCAGTAGCCGGGTGCGGATGACCAGCATGCCGCCACTCCCGCTGCCGCCGGCAGGCAGGAAGGTTCGCTCTCTGAATCCCTGCTCGATCGATTTCGAAACGTTCGACCGCAGGCCGGTCGGTATGCCGGTCGGCACGTCCGCCGCCGCGGCGTCGGTCCGCGGCCCCGACACCAGTGGCACTCGCGGCTGCTGCAGCCGCGCGCCGAGCAGGCGTTCCGTCCAGTCGGGCGACGCAAATCCCACGGCCCGAAACGCCGCCGTTGCGGTGGCGATCTCGAGTTCTGGAGGCAGCATCACACGCCATGTTCTCTCGAGCACGGGCAGGTCGAGGCCGCCTGCAGCGGGATCGATCCGCCAGGCGCCGATCCCCGGAGCCGTTTCCATCACGGTGCGGACGAGTGCCTGCAGCCGCCGGCGACCGGTCGGCAGCTCGATCGTGATGGCAGCCGCATCGGCCGGATTGTCGGAAGCCACCCGCACGCCGTCGAGCAGAATGCCCTGCAGGCGCCGGCCTGCGGGCAGGCTCAGCGTCAGGACCGACCGACCGTGGTTCTCGATGTCCAGCAGCGTTTCATATTCCGTCCAGCCGGAGGCATGGCACCAGCACGTGGTGCTTTCGCTCCAGGCCCAGGCGCGGGCCTCGTCGGCTGCAGTTGCTCCGCCCGGGATCAATTCGGCGACGGTCTCCCGCGGGGCAATGGCCGCCGGGGACGAGGGAAATGAGAACTCGGCGATCACTCCCGACGACTGGTCGGCCTCATCGGCACGCGGCGGCAATTCTCCGAGGAGCCGGTTCACGACCTGCGATCGGCTGCGGCCGGCATCGCGGATGACTACCTGCCCCACGTGCCGCACGGCACCCTCGACCCAGGCCAAGGGCACCGGCAGCGCGGCCGTGAACGGCAACGTGCGCACCGCACGAATCGTCACGGGCTCACGGACCGGCGGCGCAATCTCGATCATCCACGACTCCACGGCGGTGACGGCACCCTCCCCCGGCCGACGGCCCGCCGCAGCCGGTTCGAACCGTCGGGCCGTCAGCGTGCTCGTGGCCGGCGGCAGCAGCGACCACTCGAGCAGGCCGTCCATCGGCTCCGAAAACTGCACGACCACGGCGTCGAGTTCGGACGTGTCCGGCCGGCATTCAAACGTGAATGATTCCGTGAGTCGGTCATCCCGCGCCGTGAGCCGCACCTGGGCCAGCACGTCCAGCGGCGGACGCCTGCGCACCAGCCGAGCCTCCCACGACGGAGCCGGTGTTCCAGCGGCGGCCCAGGCCCGCGTTCCCCCCTCCTCGACGAGGGACGCCAGCCGCGGTTCGAGGGCGTCGGCGATCAGCTGCCCTCCGTCAACCTCGACGGTCGTATCCACGTTTGTCTTGAAGGCGATGACGGCCAGCCCGGCCGCCTCGCCATCGAGACATACCATGTCGATCTCGGCGCTGGAAAAAGCAGCCCCCAGCGCGGTGCCCGCGCGGTGCCCCGTGATCCGCAGGCCAAGGCTGCGGGCCGGTGTGGCCGCGACGGTGAGGCCGATGCGGAGCGTGGGGCGGTCCTTCTCACGCACCACCTTCCAGTCCAGCGGTTCGCCGACGATGGGGGCCGTGCGGCGGCGCGGCGTCTGCCAGTCGTTGGGCGGCGTCCATTCGACGGCCTCCACCGCATCGACGATCCAGCCCGGCGCGATCCGCCCCGTCAACTCAAACGCCTCACCACGCAGCACGCGGATCTCGCACGCTGCCCGACCCAGCACGACGCCGGGCGATAGGTCGATCGTCGTGACGCGGGCCACCTCCCACTCGGCCGTCCGCGGCGCCACGGCCACCCGCAACACCGGGTCGGCGGCCTGTTGCTCGACGTGCACCCGGGGGGGACGAATGCCGGGCAGCACCGCACCATCGATGCCGGCCGGCTCCGCGGTGCCGCCGAAGTCCGCTCCGCCAGTGGCGAGCAGCGGCCACCGGGCTGCCACTTCGGGCGTGACGGCAAGGCACCGTTCGAAAGCGATGTCCGTCAGGGAAAGCGTGGGATCGACACGCAGCACCATGCCGCCGCCGGACCAGCGCCGCTTCGGCACGCGGATGAGCGGGAGCGGCAGCGGTTGTGCGGCCGCGGTGGGCTGCGCCGCGGCTGCAGTTTCCGGGGATGGCGGCGCGGTCAACGGTGCCACGGCCTCGATCAGGACGGGCACCATGGTGCCCGCGGCCGTCGCCGGCAGCGTGATCGTGAGCGAACGACGATCCTGCGACTGCGACCAGGCCAGTTCCCGCCACATCTGGGGTGCCGAACCGGCGACGGCGGCCTCCGACTGCGGCACGGCGACGCGCACCACGGCGATCGACGAATCCTGTTTCAGTTCCAGCACGTCGCCCGTCCAAGCCGCAGCAGGCTGCACGGTGACGCCGAGGAGCACCTGCTGTCCGCGAATCAAAAGGTCGCTCCAGACCGACAGCGGGGGGAGCGGCGGGTCACCGTCCACGACCAGAAAATCGAGCGTCGCCAGCGGGCCCACATCGATCCGCCAGGCATTGCGTCCGGCCTGCCCGGCCGCATCGGCCCCGTCACCACCGACTGCCAACTCCGGCCGGGCCTCGGCGGCCAGCACGATCGGCCGGCGGCCCTCCGGCAGGATCAGCGTCACCGTGGAATGGAGCGCGGGGATCAGGGGCAGGGAGAACCGCAGCCCCGCGGCGGTCTGCACCGGGGCCGGAGCCTTCCAGTCGCATGCGTAGGTGCCGGGCTGCACGGCGGCAATCGCAAAGCTGCCATCGCTGCGACCGAACACCAGCCCCGCGCCCGTGCCAGCCGCGGTGCGGGCTTCGACCCGCGCGACCACAAGCGATCCGAGCGGCATGTCTCCTGGAAAGATGTCGCCGGCCGCCGTGGCCATGCGGTTGTCGCCGGCCGCGGTGTCCCGCAGGCCCTCGACGGCACCGATATCGAATGCCAGGTTTCCGGAGAGGCTGTCGTCAGCCGCGACGACGGCAGCATAGCGGGCTGCGGTCGCAAGCAGCGGCAGGACCGGAGGCAGACGGTTCGCAGGGGATGGGCGTGCGGGCTGGCCGGCGGACGCACCCGACAGGTGGGCGACGGCAGCCTCGAATTCCCGCACCGACATCGGCACGTAGCGCTCGTTTCCCAACGGCACATCGGCGATCCCACCCTGCGGCACATGCACCCGCATGAACTGGAGCGGACCGACCGCAGCTGTGGCCGCCGGATCCTGCGCCGCCGCCACAAGCGGCAGCAGCCCCGCCCAGCAGGCCACGGCGAACAGCCGACCGCCGCCACCCGTCAGGGCTCGCTGCATTCCCCGAATGAAAGACTCGCTGCGGATCATGATGCGGAGCGGCCGGGGGCTGTGGCACTGTCGTGCGAACGCAGGGCGGAGGGTGCGATCACGATCGACGGCGTCGCCACGAAGCGCGTCGACGAATTCGCCGCCACAAGCGGCGCGAGCCGCGGCCGCAGCGGCTCCCGCGCCCGGTCGACGAACACCCGCAGCCCGGCGGCCAGCAGCGAGAGTGCGACGCCGGGCAGAGCCGCCTGCGCGACGAGCGGCGCAAGATCGGGGATCGCCGCCGCCACCAGCGTCAGCGCGGCGGCAATGGTCAGCACGACCGGTGGACGCCGCGCCGTCGCCCGATAGACCAGCGCGAGGCCGACGGCCAGCACCGGGCCGGAGACCGCCAGCACCAAGAGCCACGTGGGCACGATCCAGACGCGGGCCACGCCTGGAAAACCGACACCCGAATAGACGGCCCGCCGCTCCGCCAGCGGCGCATCCACCGTCAGCAGTGGGATCGCCGGATCGCCGGCGGGCCCCGCCAGAGGACGATCGCCGGCCACGTCGGTGTTGGCCCGCACCCAGTTGGCGAGCACGTCGCGGGATACGATTGGCATTCGCTCGAACCCGAGCCCCGTCCAGCCCCATCCCTGCTGCGCCGTCCACCGCGCGGGGGGCACCAGCACGTGCTGGTCAGACTCCAGCCGCAACTCCCAATAGAACCTCCGCAGCAGCGTGCCTTCCGGAAACACCGGGGGCTCGAACACGATCAGCGCGGGCATGCCCGCCGCAGAGCTGTTGCCGACGATGCCGCGCCGCTCGCGGCTCGACTCGAGTTGCAGCAGCCACGCCCCCTTGCCGAGGCCGGCGGAGGCTGCCCGCGGCAGTTCCACCAGCACCCGGCCATCGGGACGCACTGCGCCCCGAATCAGTTGGCCATCGAGACGCACCTCGACCGCCGCCGGGTCGGCGGCATCCCCGCGGGGTGGAATGAAATCGGCCGGCAGCGACAACGCGATCCGGTCGGCCGACGTTGCGATCGCATAGGAATAAACGTCGTCGCGACGGTCGGGCAGCAGCCGGGTTTGCAGCCAGGCCGCCTCGACAACCGTCTCGCCGACAGCCGATCGCTGTCGTGCGGAAAGCGCCAGCGGCACGAAATCCTGCGGCTTGCCGGCGGTCCAAGCCCGGGTCAGCACGGCCGACTGCAGACCCGCATCGCGGGTCCATGCTTCGCCCCGCACCTCGATCGCGAGCTGCTCCTGGGCGACCAGCGCAAAGGTCTGCTGCGCCACGCGGACGCCATCCGGCATCACCAGCGGCAGATCCTCGGCGACGGTCGTCTCGGGCGGGATCGTGGCGCTGGCGATCGAATACCGCAGTTCGAGTTCGCCGCTGCCGAGCAACGGCACCGGCAGCATCGCCCGCATAACAGTCGACGCGGCTGATTTCTCCGCCGCGGAGCCGGTGTCGGCGGGCTGCTCCGGCTCGGCCTCACCGTCGCCGGCTGCAGGCGTATCAACGATCTCCTGCACGCCGGACGATCGGTCGTCGTCGCCGACGCCGGCTGTTTCACGCACCGCGGCGGCGAACGGATTGAGCAATTGGCCGCCCTGCCGCACCTCGAGTGTTTCGGACCGCAGCACGGCCTCCGGCACCCGCAGGTCCACGTACTCCAACGGCACGTGCGACACCTGGAAGCGTATCGTCTGCTCGACGAGCGTGTCGGTTTCATCGATCGTCGCCTGGGCCGACACGCTGGCGTCCACCCGCCGCGGAAGAAACCGGCGCGACGCCTCGAACGTGCCCTCGGCGCCATCGAGCCGGTACGCGAGCGTCGGTCGCTCCCCGTCGCCGCGTCTTCCAAGCGGCGTGACTTGGCGGACGAGCCCGCGGATCGCATCGGCGTCGGGCAGCACCTCGATATCGCTCTGCGACACGACGATCACGCTCGCCGGGCCCACGAGGTCGGCCCGCGGTGTCGGCGTCGTCCAGCGGAGGCGGTCGGCCGATCGCTCGATCGAACGGCCGCAGCGGATCTCAACAACGGCATCGCCCGCGAGCGGCTGGAGAAACGGGATCACCAGCGCATCAGACTCACCGGCCACCGCGGCGGTGTCGACGAGGCTCGACGGCCCGACCTCGTCGATGCCCCACCCCTCGAGGCCGACGACGATTCGCGAGATCGGCGCCCCGCGCACCGACACGCGAAACCGGGCATCGAGCGCGATGCGGGTGGCGCCGATCTCGTAGCGGTATTCGGGCTCCAGCACCACGCGACTGCCGCGGGGCCGCACCCGCAGGGGCAGCGACGCGGGCTGCGACTCATAAGCGAACGCTGCCACGAATCCCGTCTGCCGCGCCGACAGCGGGGGATCGATCCGCCGGTTGCGGGCGAATTCATCCCATTCCAACTGCCAGTCGCCTTCCACGACGAGACTGGTGCGGCCGCGCTGCCGCCACGACGGAATTCCGTCCACGGCAAATCCTTGCGATTCAAACGGCGTCGCGCTCGAGGCATCGAGCGGTCGTTCGCACTCCAGTTCGACGACCGCCCGGCCGACCCCGTCGCGCTCGAACCGCACCACGGCGACCGGCGACTCCTCGGAGCCGGACCGCTCGACCAGACTTGCCGGGGCCCGCACGTTTTTCAGCAGCGACTGCGGGGGCAGGCTGACGCGAATGGTGTCGCTTCCCGCCGGCAGGTTGTCGAGGCGGACAAGAGCCGTGGTAACGGCGACCCTCCCGTCGATCCGCACGAGGCTCTCCACGGTCACCTGCGCTGCCGCCTCGCTTGCGGCCCGACCGGACTCACGGCCGGCCACGCGAATCTGCGTGCCACCGGCGAGGCCCGCGCAGGTGATGAGGCTGCCCCTGTCGCCCACGGCGGCCACGCGCGGCTCGACGACTGCGGGCCGCACGGTCACGTCGGGATCGGTGCGCGGCGTCCGCAATTCCACGAGCGATGCGGTGGCGTTGGGCAGCTGCAGGCGGATCGATTCGGAATTTGGAGTGGCCTCGACCGCCGCGTTGCCGACGAGCACGACCGTGTGCCGCCCATCCTCCGCACCGTCGAACCAGCCGCGATACCCGCGGACGGTCGGATCGGTTCCCGGATCGACGGCGATGACGAAGCGTCCCGATCCCTCGTGCCGCGGCGGCTGCGTGATCACAAACCCATCGAGATCCAGCGGCACGCTCACCCAGCCCGCCCGCGACTGCCGCACCTCGACGGTGATCGAGAGCTCGCAGTTGGCCTCTCCCCCGCGACCGGGCTCGGGGAGCGCGCCCTCGACCTTGATGCTCTCGAGCACGGCGGCCGGTGCCTCCGGCAGTCCCGGCAGCCCCTCCTTGAGTCGCAGCAGATCGACGAAGTCGCGGTAGCGAAACCCGGGCACCGGCACGAGTTGTCCGGCGTCATCACGCAGGTAGAAAATCTCCGGCAACACCTGCTCCACCCTGGCCACGGCGCCGCGATCGTCCGCAGTTCCCTCAGCCGCGTTGCCGGCTGGCAACAGGCAGACGGCCAACACCGCTCCCACTGCCGCCCTCCATAGAGAGAGGCGGATGCAACGGCGTGAAGCGCTGGAATGCGGGGCTGGCATGGGGCCGGACGGCCTTCTCTGGATGGCTGGAGCGCGGGTCGGGGCCTGCGCCGAGTGCGCAACCCACCCCTCGACAGTAGCTTGCAGCCTACCGGTCTGCACGCCTTTCCGTCACCTTTCGCCGTCGGCGCGACCGCTCCGCCCCCGTCCGGCGGCGGCGGTTCCGCACACGCGGCACAACCGGCCTATCCGGACCTGTCACACCCGTCCATGAACGACTGGAAGTGCCCGAGCAAAACCGGCGTGCAGGCGGCGATGAACGACGGATCGTCGAGCGAAACGTTGCCCGAACGGCCGCCCGCGAACGGGCCGATCGCACCGCCCGCCTCGGCCACCAGCAAAAGTCCGGCGGCCACGTCCCAGTTGGCGATGCGCCGCACCCAAAAGCCGTCGAGCCGGCCGCAGGCGAGATAGGCGAGATTGATCGCCGTCGATCCGGTGCGACGGATCGCATGCACGTGCGGCAGCACCGCGAGGAAATCCGCGACCGCCGTCGAGTCGCGGGTGACGTGCGGCGGAAAACTGACGGCGACGAGTGCCTCGGCCGGGTCGGTCGTGCCGCCGACGGCCAGCCGCCGGCCGTTGAGAAAAGCGCCTCCGCCGGCCCGCGCTGTGAAGCATTCCTCGTGCACCGGATCGTAGATCGCCGCGACGAGGATCTCGTCGCCCTGTGCCAGCGCCACCGAGACGCAGTAAGCAGGAAACCCGTGCACGTAGTTCGTCGTGCCGTCGAGCGGGTCGACGAGCCAGCGCAGCCCCGCCGTGCCGGCCGCACCGGCACGGGCGGCGACCGATTCATCCTGCGACTCCTCGCCGATGAAACCGTGGTCGGGAAACGCATCGAGCAGGATCCGGCGGATCTCCCGCTGGGAGGCGAAGTCGGCCTCGGTGACCAGGTCGCGCGGTCCCTTGTTCGACACGGCAAACTTTCCGAGCCACTCGCGCAGCACGCGGCCGCCGGCCCGCGCCGCCGCTTCGCAGACTTCGAGATGATCCTGACTCGTATGCATGGTGCTGCATCCTCACGGCCTGGCCACGCTACAATCTCGCGATCGACGGCCAACGACTGCAGGATCATAGCATGACCACGTCCCTCTGGACGCTCACGGAGCATCGCGCGGAAGCCAGCACCGACTTCGTGTCACGGACCGCGCTCTGCCGGCAGCACGGCATCCGTGGCACGATCGATCTCGACCGTCCGCAAAAAGGCATCGTCGTCGACTTCGACGGCACCGCCGCGGGGGACCACCTGCTGGGCATCGACCTCCGCTCCGAGTTTCAGCTCGCCGAACATTGGGTTCGGGGCAGCGACATGACGGCGGTCTACGAGCCGGTCGACGCCCGTCGGCTGCGGTCGACGGCGATGTGGCGGCTGACATCCGCCGCCGGCGTTCCTCCCCTGCCGTCCGGTGTCACGGCCTGGGAGCTGATCATCTCGGCGCAGACGAGCCTGCTGCAAAGCGATTCGACACTCAGCGTGGTGTCGGAGACCATGGCCGTCGACGTGCTCACGCCGGCCGACAACTGCGTGCTCGCCCGTCGCCACGACGGCACCACCGCCGTCGTGATCGTGCATCCCGACGACATGCGGCGGATCAGGGTCGACCGGCATGGCCCGCGGACCACGATCTCCTGCTGGCTCTTTTCATCGGCCGTCGAGAAGGGCGTGCTCCTCCGCAGCCGGGTGCTCGCTGCCATCGGCCCGACCGCCAACGACACCGCTTGGGCCGCGGCCCTCGCTGCCGCCTTCGCCCATTCGCCGCCGATCCTGACGACGTAGATGCCCTGACGACCTCGATGCCGGCACGCAATGCCCGTTCGCGGCTGAAACAGCCGGTTTTTTGACGTTGGAGAGAACCGGCCGGGGGCGTTACATTGCCCCCATCTTTCCCGCATTCCCTTGCCACGGACCGGCACGGGTTCATCGCCACGTCGTCGGCGATGCTTCCTCGGCTGCTCCCGTGGCACCCCCAACGGGGGCAACCGGAGAGGCAACCGCCGTGGCCGATCTCATTTTCGCGTTCGATGCCGCCCTCGACCGACCGATTCCCGTTCCGCCGGGTGCGCCCGATGCGGTCGCCGATGCGGTCGCCCGCGCGCCGTTCGCAGCACTGCAGTCCGCCGTGAACGCCGCGCGACAGACGCGGGCGGCGGCGCTCGTGCTGTTTGGCAGCACGCTCGATCCGATTCGTTCGAGCCCGGCGCAGGCCGCGACGTTGCGGGCCCTGATCGTGGGTCTCGCCGCCGACGGCTGCCGCACGATCTGGGTCGCCGACGAGCCGGCCGATGTCGCCAACGTTTCGCGGGCCTTGGCTGACCCCGAGGGGCTGTCGTTCGTCACGCCGGTGTCGCCGTTGCGGCTCGACATGCGTGGCCTGTCGCTCGAGATCTGCTCGGCCCGCGGCCCCGCCTATGCCACGGGGGCCTCCGGCCAATTGCCGCCGTCCTTCGCCTCGGCCCACTCCTCGCTCCTGCCCGCGCAGCGACGCATCGTGATCGGCTGGGACGATGCCTGGAACTCGCTGCACGGCGAGCCAGCGGTTTCCCATGCCATGCAGTCGCCCGTTCCCACCGGCGGCTGGTCGGCCCACGGCACCTTCTTCATCTGGGGATCGCGGCGTCTGCAGCCCACGCCTCCAGGCGTGCATCAGGTGCCGGCGCTCCAGGCCCGCAGCAGCCGCGAGCCGGCGGCCGGCGCCTGTGCGGCGGTCACGCTCACGAATCTGCCGCAGGCATCGGCGGCCCTGACCGCCCTGGCCCACACGGTGAGCGATCCCCGTGCTGACTGGCGGGGCGATTGGCGGGAGGTGCCCACGCACCACGTCGCCTGGCGCACCCTCACGATCACGTCGCTCGCCGGCGACGACGAGCATCTGGCCACCACGATCTGGAGCGCGCTCGAGGGCATGTCGGTCGATGCCCAGGCCCCGATGCAGATCGTGCGCTGTGCCGTCGACTGCGGCGGCAGCATCACGCGGCGGGTGCACGTCTCCGAGATCACCGCCGAGACGATGGCGCGGATCCGCGATCTCTACGACCCGCGATCGTTCCGCGCCTGGTGCCGGGAGATCGAGGCCGACCGTGGCGAGTCGCCGACGGTGCTCATTCGCAACGCCTCCGCCGCCAAAACGGGGGGCGCAGCCTCGTTCGCATCGGGCGTGGCGGAACGCGTGCTCGAAACGGAAAAAACCGAGCACTTTCCGGTCGCCCGCGAGGCCGGCTGGCTCGCACTGGAACTCCTCGAATCAACCTGAAGCCCCCGGCCGAACCAACGGCCCATCTGCATCCAGAGGTCTTGTCATGATCATCGAACGGATTGAAATTGATCGGTTCGGCGCGCTCGGCGACGTCACGATCGAGGGGCTTGGCCCGGGCATCGAGGTGCTGCACGGCACCAACGAAACCGGCAAAACCTCGCTCCTTGAGTTCGTCCGTGGCGTGTTCTTCGGGTTTGGCAGCCTGTTTCGTCGCGGAGTCCTCGACCCGCACCTGCCCTGCGGCGGCCGGCTGTTTGCCCGGGCCGGCGTCGACGGCCGGCAGATCGTCATCGAGCGGCGGCACGAGGGGCCGCACCTGCAGCGGCTGTCGCGGGCGGCATACGAGGCCGATGGCGACGTGCCGATGGCCGATCAGCTCACGGTGCTCGACGTTTCCGGCCGCACGAAGACCGCGCTCTTCCTTCAGGATTTCATGGGGGATATCGACGAGCGCACGTTCACCGCCGTGATGGCCTTCGGCCTCGACGAACTGCATGAGCTGCAGACGCTCGACGCCGATGGCTGCGGCAGCCGCCTCTACGAGCTCGCCAGCGGTCTCGACCGCTCGAAGGTGGCGCTCGTGCTCACCAACCTGCAGGAGGCCATCGACCGGCTCGATTCCACCGATCCCGACGTCTCACCGATCGAGGCGCTGCGGCAACGCCGGAGCGCCGCGCTGGCCCGGCTGGCCTCGATGAACGCGCCGGCGATCGCCGCCGGCGTGCTGGCCAGCGAACTGGCCCGGATCGATGCGGAGATCGCCGAACTCGAGGCGCTCGCCGACCGTGCCCGCCATGCGGAGGAAACGATCCGCGGCCTGCTGCCACTCGAGCCGCTCCACCACGAACATCGCCGGGCCGCCGACAAGCTCGCGGCGCTGGAAACGCAGCCGCTCATCCATGCCGACCTCGATACCTGGCACCTGGCTTCGAAGGATCGCGATCGCCTGGCCCGCAGCGCCCACAAGCGGAAGCGGGTGCGCAGCCGGCTGGCCCGCGAACTCAAGGCCCTCCCGAGCGACTCGCTGATCTGGAAGAAACGCACGGTCGTGACCGCGCTCTGTGAGGAGCAGCCGCGTCTCGAGCGGCTCGTGGCCGATGCCGCCCGCGTGGAAACCGCCGCCCGGCAGGCCGCCCGCCGGTTCGGCGAGCAGCTCGGCACCGCCGGCCTGGCGCGGCTGGTCGCGGCTGATCGGCTGTCGGCCCACTCCGCGGAGACGCTGGCGGAAATGCAGCTGCCGGCCGGCTTCACCCAGTCGTTCGGGCCGCTCAAGGCCCGGGCGCGGGCCGTGGCTGAAGCGAACCGTGAAGTGAAGGAAGCCAAGCGGGCCGTCGCCGAGGTCAAGCGGTCGCTCGACACCACGCGGGGCTCGATCAAGACCGCCGGCTCGCAACTCGGCGGCATCACGATCGCCGCTGCGATCGAGGAGGCAAGCACCCGCGCCTCGCTGTTCCGCAACCGCCTCGCCGCCGGCGAGCAACTCGCAGACCTCGACAAGTCGCTCGTGCGGCTCGAGAAGGAGGTGACTTTTAACCTCGAAAACCAACTGCTGCCGGCCGGCTGGCTGATCGCACTGGGCACCATCTTCGTGCTCGGCGCCGGCATGCTGCTCTCGGGCCTGCTGCTGCCGGGCACTGTCACCGGATCGCTGGCCTACGCGCTCGCCGCACTTGGGCTCGCCGGCACCGGCATCGCATCCGTGGCCACCTGGTCGCTCGATCGCGCGGCCAACACCCGCCTCGACGTCTCGCGGCAGCAATGCGACATGGTGGAGAAGCAGCGTGACGACCTGCTCGCCCAGTGCGGCCTGCTCGACAAGAAGATCGACATCGGAAAACTGCCGGGCGAGGCCGCCGCCACGCTGGACCGCCGGGCCGTCCTCGTCCAGGCCGAGGTGGAGCGGCTCGAGGAGTTGGCCGCCCGCGAGGGCTCCCTGCACGTGCTCGCCGACCGCGTGTCGGTGGCGGAGCAGGCGCTGACCCAGGCCCGTTCGCGCCGGGCTGCCGCCCGCGGACGGTGGCACCGGGGGCTCGAGCAGCGTGGGCTGCCGGTCACACTCACGCCGACAGACATCCGGCAGATCGCGAGGCACCGCCACACGCTGCTTGCCCTGGACGACGACCGTCGCCGCACGTCGGAGGAGGCACGGCTCCGCACCGAGGAACTCGGCGCCTTTGGCCATCGCATCGAGCAGCTTCTGATTGAGTGCGACATGCTGCCGGAAGCCACGCCGCTGGAGCATCTCCAGCAGCTGCGCGACCGCCTCGACCGCGAAGCCAACGCCCATCAACTCCGCCGCCAACTCACCAAGCGGCTGCTCCGCGCCCGTGAGCATCATCGCGCGGCGCTGCGGCGCGTGAAGCTGGCCGAACAGCGCGTGCAGGAGATCATCGCCCGCTGGGGCGTCGCCACGGAGAAGGAATTTCTGCTTCTCGTCGACCGCCGCGCGCTGGTCGAGGAGGCCCGGCGCGAGGCGCTGGCGGCCGAATCGGCCTGGGTCGATGCCCGCCGGCGTATCCCGAATCTGCCGGAACTCGACCGCTGGCTGGTCGAAGCGAAGGCCGTGTCGCTCGAACAGCGGCTGGCCGAGGCCCATCTCACCACGATCGAGGCGACGGAGGCCGTCGCCCGGGCCCGTGATCATCGCCTGTCGGCCGCGGCACGGGTCGAGGCCGCCGCCCGCGATCACTCGACCGAGGGTGTGCAGCTCGAAATTGCGGAGATCGAGCAGGAACTCGAAGGCCACATCCATCGGCGACAATTGCTCGACAAGGCCGCCACGCTGCTGGATGAGACGCGGGCCACCTTCGCCCGCGATCATCAGCCGGCCGTTCTCCGCGAGGCATCCCGCTGGCTGGCCCGGCTGACCGAGGGCCATTACACCGGGATCACGACCTCGATCCACGAAGCGCGGCTCGAGGTGCACGACGCGGAAAACAAACCCTGGAATCCCGACCGTCTCAGCCGCGGCACCCGCGAGCAGGTTTTCCTCTCGCTCCGTCTGGCCCTTGTTCGCGATCTGGAACGGCACGGCGTGCACCTGCCGGTCATCATCGACGACGCGCTCGTCAATTTTGACGACAGTCGGGCGCTCGCCGCGGCCCGCGTGCTCGTGGAATTCGTGGCGGATCAGCCGCAGGAGCGGCAGATGCTGGTGCTCACCTGCCATGCACACGTCGCGAAGATCTTTGCCGACGTCCAGGCCCATGTCCGCTCGCTCAGCGATCCCGCGGCCAACTGGCTGCCGCAATCCAAGACGCAGCGCACCGTCAGGATCGCGCCCGCAGCGGAGCGAACGGTGGAGGCCCAGACCGTGGCGGCTACGGGGGGCCCACAGTGGGAGGCCGAAAAGTTTTTCTTCGGCGGCTACGCGGCGGAAGCATCGGCTCCGGACAGTGACTCGCCGTCCGCCCGCCGCTCGTCATCGGTCCGCCCACATCAAGGCCGCCGTCGCCGCGGCCCGAAGCGGACGTAGAGACCATCCCAGTCTTGTCCGGCATGGCACGTACGGTGTTGTCGGCCCGCTTGTAGACCGGTGCAAACAACCCGCATTGGTCGCCGGGGCGGCAGAAGTCTTGTCGCGTGGATTTTTCGCACCATGGTCGTGCGACAGGGCTCACCTCAACCGAGCGAAAACTCCAATGCTCCGCGAGCTTCCGCCGACCCCAGCTCCTCAGTGCCAAAAGCTAGTCGGCACATGGCGTGCCACAGGCGGACGGAGGCGAAGGGCTGCCCATGCCCCGGGAGCCGGCGTTGCTGACAAGCGCAGCCAGGATGGCGGAGCGCCGTCAGCATCGAGTGAGCGCAGGGCAGGATGCCCGTAGCGAACGTCCGGCGACGGGGCGTGGGTAGCCCGAAGCCGGGTTGGGCAAGAGATGAGCAAGGACAGGCTCTGACAGGCTGAAGCCTGTCCTACTCTGCGGTGGTGTCGTGGAGGAGCCGCAGGTAACGCTGCCGCATCTGGGCCAGAAGCATGCCCAGGTAGGCGTTGAGGCCCAGCGAGAGAAAGAGCGCGACGAGGCTGCCGATCAGCAAGCCCCATGGCTTGTCGACAGCCGTGGCCTTCGAGTCGACGTCCATCAGCCGCGACTGCGTCGGCGCCAGTGCCACCGGAGCCGCCCGCGGCCGCCGGGCCGCATCGATTACCGCCCGCTCCACGGCGGGCGGCCAGGAATCGGCCACGTAGATCTTCACGCGTCGGACATCACGGGCGTCGGCCGGCACGTCACTGGTGAAGGTGTAGGGAGAGGCATTTTTCACGAGATCGGGCTCGACCCGCACGAGATACTCGCCACCGCCGCCTTCGGTCGGCACGTACGCCGCCTCGATGCCTGTCGCCAGCAGGGTGGCTACCATCAATACCATCTCGAGCATGGGACATCTCTCCGCTACAAGTCGTCTGTCAGGAGGATTTCACTCTCTCGACGCCCGTTTGTGCAACTCCTGCCGCTTTCGAGGGCTCTGACAGGGCTTCGACGCCCGCCATGGCCGGGCGGCCGGACAGGCTGTCGAGTTCGGTCTGAAGCATGGTCAGGGCCGCCTGCAGAAAGGCGACGGCGATCGGCCCCACGAAAATACCGATCGGTCCGAGCGCTCCCACGCCCCCGAGCACGCTCAACAGCGCCAGCAGCGGATGGAGCTTCGACTGCCCGTGCAGCACGATCGGCTTGATAATGTTGTCGACCGTGGAGACGACGCACAGCCCCCAGACGGCGAGCCCCGCCGCGGCCCATGTGTTCTTGAGGAAGAAGAGCAGGTAGAGGCTTGCCGTGCCCCAGACGGCGGCCGCCCCCACGAATGGCACGAGCGCCCCGAAGAAGGTCAGCAGCGTGAGCAGAAACACGCCCTTCAGTCCGGCCACGTAGAAGCCGAACCCGGCCAGCACAGCCTGCACGATCGCGGCCAGAAGCGTCGACGACACCACCGCCCGGCTCACTTCCTCGAACTCCTCGAGCAGCTGCCACTGATACCGCGGGTCGAGCGGCACCAGCCGCATGAGTGCCGCAAACATGGTCCGGCCATCGGCCAGGAAATAAAATAGCGAGACGGTCATCACGATCAGCCCGATGATCAGCTTGACGACGACGACGGGGGTGCGGGCGGCGATCGGCCCGATCCATTCCTCGGCGAGTTTTTGAACCTCGCCGTTGACGGCGTCGGCCGTGAGATGCAGTCCCGTCGCGGTGTTAATCGATTCGACGAGCCCGTCGAGCACCTTGGGATCGAGCCGCAGGCCGTCGGGAGTGCGGAGCATCGCCACGGCGTCGCCGCCGGCGCGGGCCACGAGCAAGAACAGCGGCACGAGCACGATCAGCAGCACGAAAAGCGTCGTGGCCGCCGCCGCCACCCACGAGGGGGCCTGCAGATGATCCCGCAGCCAGCGATGCAGCGGTCCGAAAATCACGACGAGCATCGCGGCCAGCAACAGCGGCAGCATAAAACTCGACATCACCCGGAGTGAGAGCAGGCCAAAGACGGCGATCAGACCCAGGATGACCCCGAGCGAAACCAGTCGTGTCATGCGCGATATGTTCCCGCGGTGATGGCCAGTGCGTTGCAACCGTTCGAAAGTGTAAGCCAAACGGTGGCGTTGCGCCACCTCTCCCACCGATCCGGCGTGGCGGACCGGGAGCCGTGCGGGTATCCTTTCCAGGCTCGATTTCTTTACGCCAGGCAGACCGGCCCCGCATGAACGCCCCCGACGTGTCGATCGTCATTCCCGTCCGCAACGAGGCGGGCAACATCGGCCCGCTCATCGACGAGATTCGCACGGTGCTCGGCCGGGCCGGCATCGCTTGGGAATTGTCCGTGGTCGACGACGGCTCCACGGACGCGTCGTGGGCGGAGATCGTCGCCGCGGGGGCCGCCGATGCGCGGGTGCAGGGCATCCGTCAGGAGCGGCCGCTTGGCAAGTCGGCGGCGCTCGCGGCCGGTTTCGCCCGCTGCCGCGCGGCGAAGATCGCCATGCTCGACGGCGACGGCCAGGACGATCCCGCTGAGATTCCGGGCATGCTCGCGCTGATCGATTCCCCGTCCCCGACGGGGCGGCCGATCGACCTCGTCAACGGCTGGAAGATGCCGCGGCTCGATCCCTGGCACAAGACGCTGCCGTCGCAGGTATTCAACGGCCTGGTGGGCCTGCTCACCGGGCTCCACCTGCACGACCACAACTGCGGGCTCAAGGTCTTTCGCGCGGCCGTCGCCGAGCGGATTCCGCTCGACACCGGCATGCACCGTTTTATTCCGGTGCTCGCGGCCGCGGCGGGCTTCCGCGTCATGGAACGACCCGTGCACCATCGTCCGCGCACCCGCGGTCAATCCAAGTATGGCATGCTGCGGTTCTTTGCCGGCCTCTACGACCTCGTGCGAGTCGCAACGCGGGTCCGCGGCCGGGGTATGCTTGCCGGCGCTCAGGACGGCAGTCTGCCCCGGAGTGAATCGCGGGGCCGACTCCGGCGCGGCATCTATGCTCTCCTGGCCACGCTCGCGGTCGGCGCGGTGCTCGGCCGGATCGGAGCGGTGACGAGCGTCGACAAGCTGGCCTTGGAGAAGCGGCTCGTGACGGATGCAATCGCCAAGGCCACGGCGGCGGGCCTGCCCGTCGATGCGGCTGCGATCCGCAGCCGCATCGAGCAGGAGAAGCGGCTCATGCGGCCCTTCCTCTCGGCGAATGACCGCAGCCGCTGGCTCGCGGTTCGCGCGCTCGCCGAGCGCGGTGAATTCGCGATCGACGGCCTTGTCACCGAGCCCGGCTGGGACACGATCGACGCGGTGGCCCATGCCGATGCCAGCGGCCGCCTGCGGCTCTATTCGAGCAAGCCGCCGCTGCTCTCGGTGCTCTGCGCAGGACCATATTGGCTGCTCATGCAAGCCACCGGCTGGACGCTCGGCGACCATCCCTTCGAGATGGGGAGGCTGCTGATGGTGCTCTACGGACTCGCTCCGTTGCTGGTGACCATCCTGTTCACCTGCCGGCTGATCGAGGCGGTTGGCACGACCGACTGGGGACGCCTCTGGGCGGCCGCGCTCATCGCCTGTGGCACGCTGCTGACAACGTTCGCCGTCGTGTTCACCAATCATCTGCCGGCGGCCGCGTGCACCGCCGCCAGCGCCTGGCTCCTCCTGCGCATCCGCTGCGACGGGCTGCGTTCCTGGCGGGCCTTCGCGGCCGGGGGCGGCCTGGCGGCGCTGGCCGCGGCGTTCGAACTGCCCGCGCTGGCCTGGTGCGTGGCGGTGCTCGCCCTGCTGGCGGCCACCGACCTGCGGCGCAGCCTGCTCGCCGCACTGCCGGCAGCGGTCGTCGTCGCCACTGCGGCCCTCGGCGCCAACTGGCTGGCGCACGGCACGCCCCTGCCGCCCTACGCGCATCGCGCCGCGGCGACGCCCGATCAGCCTTCTGCCGAAGTCCGTGGCGACAACTGGTACGACTACGCGATCACGCTCCCCAACGGCCGGGTGCTGGAAAGCTACTGGCGAAATCCGCAGGGGAATGACCGTGGAGAACCTTCAGCTACGACCTATGCCTGGCACGTGCTCCTCGGCCATCACGGCATCTTCTCGCTCACCCCCGCCTGGCTCCTGACGATCCCCGGCCTCGTCTCCTTGGCGTCGTCGCGACGCCGGCATGGCCGCCACGGGCAACGCGAAATTGCCCTGGCGATCGCGCTGGTCTCGGCGGTCGTGATCGGGTTTTATCTCGTGCGGCCGCCGATCGATCGCAACTACGGCGGCACATCGAGCGGCTTTCGCTGGGTATTCTGGCTGGCACCACTCTGGGCAGCGGCGGCCGTTCCCGCCGCCGATAGCCTGGGCAGGAGCCGCCTGGGCCGCGGCCTCGCGCTCACGCTGCTCGGCCTTTCGGTCGTGTCGGTCGCCTATCCGTCATGGAATCCGTGGACGCAGCCGTGGCTCCAGCAGTGGATGGCCCACGCGGGCTGGCTGCTGCCGTCATGAAGACATTGCGTGGCCGCCGGCGTCGAGGCCGGCGACGATAGCGCGGCCGGCCGCGGGCCAATACGCCGGCAGCGGCGCCGCAATCGCGATCTCCTGCCCGGTGTCGGGATCGGCATAGCGAATCCGCCAGGCATGCAGCGCAATTGGCAAACCCCGAGGATCGTCAGCCGATTGTCCAGCGACGGACCAGCCGCCGGCAGTGCTTTCCCATTGGCCGTAGAGACTGTCGCCGGCCACGGGCATGCCGCGCACGGCCGCCTGCAGCCGCAACTGGTGCATCCGGCCTGTCAGGGGGCTGAGTTCGACGAGCATGCTGCCGGCGTCCAATCGGGCGAGCAGCCGAGCCTGCGTAACAGCCTCACGGGCCGATCCGTCCGCCGTCATCGCCACCCGGGCCCGCGGCTCATCCGGGACCTTTTCAAGAAAATCCCGCCACTCCACGCCTGCCGATCCCGCCTGCTCCAGGGCGGCCACCGCGGCGGCACGAGCTTCCCCCGCAATCATCGCCACATACGTCTTGGCAATCTGCCGCCGCTCGAACTGCCGCGAGAGTTTCCGCGCTGCCCGCGGCGTGGCCGCCATCAGGAGCACTCCCGACACGGCGCGATCGAGCCGGTGAGGCACTCCCAGGTAGACGTCCGCAGCCGGGCCGGCTGCCGCCGCCAGCCGGTGTCGAAGCCACGATTCGACCGACGCGATTCCCGGCGGCGCCTGCGTGGGCAATCCCGCGGGCTTCTCCAGGGCGATCACGCCAGAAGCCTCGAACAATACCCGGGGCTCGATGGATGCCAGATTGTGGGGGTCAAATCCCTCTATCATGGAGTTACCGCTCTCGGATATGGTAACGCGGATCGATTTCAGGGGCTTGAATCACGGGCTCGTACACTCGGCTTCGCGGTTGCCGATCGCACATCATGGCTTTCAAAGTTCTCGTCGTCGATGACCATGAAATAGTCCGTCGGGGCATCGCCAGCCTGATCGCGGATACCGATATCGAACTGGTCGCCGAGGCGGCCGACGGCGAAGAGGCCACAAAACTCGCCCGCAAGCACAAGCCCGACGTCGTGCTGCTCGATGTTCGCATGGGGGGCAAGGACGGCCTCGACTCCATCAAACGGATCCGCTCCGCGGCCCCGAATGCGCGGGTCGTGATGCTGTCCGCCTTCGACAATACGACCTACGTGGCCCGGGCCGTCTCCGCCGGCGCGCATGACTACGTGCTCAAATCGGCCACCCGGAAGGAATTGCTCGACGCCCTGACCAACGCCGCCAGCGGCGCATCCCCCTCGCGTTCGGGCGAACTCCGCCGCATTGCCGGCGCCATGTCGAGTCGGGCAGCCCCCGCAAACTCCGACGTGCCACTGACACCCCGCGAAACGCAGGTGATCCGGCTCATCGCCATGGGTCTCTCCAACAAGGAGATCGGCGACTCGCTCGAGATCAGCATCGAGACCGTGAAGGAGCACGTGCAAAATCTGCTGCGGAAGATCGCGCTCGACGACCGCACGCAGGCCGCTGTCTGGGCCATCCGTCACGGGTTCGACTGATGAGCCGCAACTGCAGACCTGCTCCACGGTCTGCTAGGACTCGAACCGCTTCAGGGCCGAGAGCGCCGCAAGAGCCCGTTCGGTACCGCCGAAGTGGCTGACGAGTTTCTTGGCAGCGATCAGGTCTTCCACCGAGATCTGGCCGCCGCGCTTCGCGGCGGGGGCGACACCAGACGCCTTCACGCCGGAGGCTCCACCCGCCTTGCGGCGCTTGCGGGGCCGGAATCCCATCCGCTTGAGCACCATGCTCACCTGCGGCGACGACACCTCGATGCCCTGTTTCTTGAGGGCGGCGATGATCACCACCGGACGTGGCTTCTCGCCCTTCTCCTTCAGGCTCGCTGCGGCCTTGCGGATCTCAGCTGACTTGTTCACATCCTTGGCAGTTTTTTTGTCGACCATGGCTTCTTTGGATCTCCGCGATGGAAATTGACGGGGACAGTCGTCAACGTAGCAAACTAGGTTACTATGTCCGGTGTGTTTAACAACCCCCTTAACACTTTTGTTACTCCGTCGACCCGCGGGGTGATCACACCTTTGGCGTAGCCCCTGATGCCCGTCTTCGACTACTCATTCACCGTCCCAGCGCCACTCGAGGCGGTGCGTGAATTTCATCGCGACACCAGCGCTCTCAAGCGGCTCACGCCCCCGCCGACGATCGTGCAACTGCACGCACTCGAACCGCTCGCAGAGGGCTCGGTGTCGAGATTTACGCTGTGGGTAGGCCCCCTGCCGCTGCACTGGACGGCCATCCACAAAAACGTGTCGCCGAACGGCTTCACCGACATTCAGCAGTCTGGGCCGGCCGCTAAGTGGGAGCACACCCACACGTTCACGGCGGTGTCGCCCGCCGTCACGGAGATTCACGAGCACATCGAATACGAGCACAAGCGGGGTTGGTGGGGCGTCGTCACCCGCCTGCTCTTCTCGCGGCCGAACCTGAACTTCATGTTCGCCTACCGCAAGTTCGCCACCCGCTGGCATCTGCGGCACGCCCGGCCCTGAGCCCAATGGCAGTGGTCGTCAGTAGCGGCACCCCACGCCGGCGTTCGCGAAGAATTTTGGCGTCGTGTCGCCACCAGGTTGCGGGTATCAGGACGGCAGGATGGCAATACTGGGCAGCCGCGGTCGTCCAGCGCTGACCGGGCATTTCAGCAAAGCTGGGCGTGACAGTCGCGGGGATCTGCGCAACACAAAAATCCCCGTTCACGTTCTGCCGATCCAGTCAGGACTCGGTCGGGAAGCGGCAGCGGAGCGGCGGACGATCGGGATGACGCAGAGGGAGAGACATGAGGCGGAAACAGTTCACGACGTTCGGCATGGCTGGTGTGGCGGGCCTCCTCGTGGCGACACTGACGCTGGCAACAGCCGCCGTTGCGCAAGAGGAGCCCTTCATAGGCCAGCCCGGCGACGTCGGTTCGTTCGAGGCCGCCGACCCGGTCCTCGCCGACGACGTGATGACCGGCGTGATCCCGTCGGAACAGGACTGGTTCCTGTTCGGTGAACCCAGCCGCGGCGGTGTCTACGGCTGGCTCGAGGGTGGCTTCATTGGCAACTTCGCCAACCCAGGCAGCAAGTTCAATGGTCCCTACAACGCCGTTGACCGGGCGAACGAGCCGATGATGAACCAAGTTTACTTCATCGGCGAGCGGCTCCTGCCCGCCGATGGCTCGGTCGGCGTGGGCGCCCGGGCCGACCTGCTCTATGGGGAGGATTTTCCACTGGCCACGTCCCTCGGCTGGGAGACGAACCCGGGGCCGACCGACTGGAATAGCGGCGAGTATTACGGGCTTGCGATGCCGCAGTTATACGGCGAGGTTGGCAACCAGGATCTTTCCGTGAAGCTCGGCCACTTCTACACGATCGTCGGCTATGAAGGTGTGCCGGCCGTGGGCAACTTCTTCTACACCAAGTCCTACAGCTACATGTTCGCCGGTCCATTCACCCACTGGGGCGGCCTCGCCAGTTGGCGCGCCACGGAGAATCTCGAACTCGACGGCGGCCTCGTGAACGGCTGGAACGGCCTCGCATCCCCCTTCAGCAAGGCGAACTTCCTCGGTCGCGCCCGTCTGAAGAACGACGACAACTCGCTGGCG
The DNA here is from genome assembly GCA_026401035.1 of Planctomycetia bacterium. GTDB lineage: Bacteria > Planctomycetota > Planctomycetia > Pirellulales > UBA1268 > RGVT01. The sequence continues at coordinate 33,018 of JAPLNR010000050.1, forward strand.
TCGACGTTCGCGATCGTCACGGGCGACGAGGGCAACGACTTCTCGCCGCTCTTCCAGCCGGCGCCGCCGCTCACGTCAGCCAATCGCACCCGTTACAGCCTCCTCCTTGAGATGCGTCCATCCGACCGCTGGGAATATGTCTTCCACCAGTGGCTCGGCACGCAGGCCGAGGGACTGGCCGATGGCGGCACGGCACTCTGGACAGGCATCGACCAGTATCTCTACTGGGCCGCGAGCGACACCTGGAAATGGGGTGCCCGATTCGAGTGGTTTCAAGACACCGACGGCACCCGCGTTGGCTTGAACCGTCCCAGCAACCCCAACCACGTGCCACTGCCGGGGAATTACTATTCACTGACGCTCGGCGCCAACTGGGTGCCCACCGGCAACTTCCTGCTGCGGCCCGCGTTCCGCTGGGATCTTTTTGGTGGCCCGCAGGGCGGCCCGCCCACGGGCCCCAGGCTCGCCTACAACGATGGTGCGAGTTGGAACCAGACGACGCTGGGTTTCGACGCCATTCAAAGATTCTAAAGACCGTTCCGCTGGCGGCGGCGGAAATGAAAAGTGCCTCGTCTTGGACTCGAACCAAGAACCCTCTGATTAAGAGTCAGCGGGACACACGCCTCTGGAAGCATGAATAACTGCTTTTTGTGACTGCTGGGATACTTCTGGGATACCTTGCCGCCGGCACTGCCTGGCCTCCGCGGCAACCCAAGGCGCGGCGAAACTTTGGTGGCGGATCACAATGATCCGCCACCAGAAGCAAAGAAGCGCGTTGCCCGCTTGGCGATCGCCGGCCGCGAGGCGATCGAGGCCGGTGAGCTGCCGGCCGGAGTGGAACGCGCTGCACCCACGGGGGTAGAATCCCCCCGCCCCACGCCCCAAGCCATGAGGTGCCTTGTGAGAGTCCTCGCCGCTGCCGTGTTCGCCACTTTGCTTGCCGCCGCCTGCTCGGCCGACGATCCGGCTCCGAGGCCGGTGGCAGAGACAATGAAAAAGAAGGTCGAGAAGGACGAGATTCGGAAACTGCCGACTTTCGTGATGATGCGTGAGGCGGCCCAGCTCGTTGCCGATACGGGTAAGCCCGTGGAGCTCGAGCTCCCCAAGGGCGTGCGGGTGGCCTATGGCTATTCCAAGAAAGACCACCGGGAGGCCGCCGGCAATATGTGGGCGAAAAAGCCGTCCGGGGCGCTCAATCTCGGATGGTCGAACGCCAAGGGGAAAAAAGGCTACTGGGCCATTGGCCTATGGGCCGACCCCAGGCAGGTGAACTACGAGGACTTCCGGTAGGGGCGGGGCAGGCGGGCGTTTTGCCGGGACGGGCCGGTGCGCGCACGGAATCGACGATCGCATGGAGTTCGAAGCCGGGGGGCCGCGGCCGTGGCCGCGGAAGGACCCGCGCCAGGCGATGCGTCGCGGGTTTCAGCCTGCCTAATTACTGACGGGCTGGTCTGGAGATTGGGGGTCGGAAGCAGGGGTCGAGGGCCAAACTCGGGGACGCTCGCCAGCCGTCGGGCAGGACAGTGGGCAGAAAACCTACTTAAGTCCCCGTAGGCTTATCCGTTGCCACACGCCGCTGCCGTCTGCATCCCGGTTCAGCAGCATGACTTCACCAGTGGATGTGTCGAGCAGGACGGTTCCAGTCTCTCCCTTGCGGACTTGGACGCTGGCGATCTGCCACCGACCCACTTGCTCAAATGCACCAGCACCCATCAGGCAGGACAACAACAGGACGCCCGCAGCAGTCAGCCACCCAAGGTTTTCACGTTTCATGCTGCGGTCCTCCCCATCGCCTGCTCCAGCAGGGCGGCTAACAATTTGGCCTTCCGTTAGCCCAAATGGGTATCGTCCACGCGGCTTCTCCCCGTTAGGCGACGCTCAGCCCGTCAGCACAGTCCCCGCCGCTCATACACCCATCAATCACAGGTTGGGGATTCCCCCCTGCCCAGCCCGGCACCGAGTGGCTGACGAACGCCTCGGTGCCGGGCCGCTGCCAGAGCGTCATGGCAGCGTGGGCAGGGATGGACTATGAAACCCCAGCCGAGCGAGCGACGGCGATCTCGACGGCTGCCCGCTCCCGTCTGGCGGCGCCGAGCGCTGCCTCGGCGAGCCGGGCATTTTTCTCGGCCTCGGCGACCCGCTCGCCGCGTGCCTGGATTGCGTTTCGGATCCGCTCGGCAGCGGCCTGGGCATCGGCGTTAGTCCGAGACGCCTTCGCATCCCGCTCCGCTGCCGGCAAATCGTCCTCGGCAAACTGCAGCCGGCGCTTGCAGTCGTCCAGCTCTCGACGGGCGTTCGTTGCGTCCTCGTCCGCAACGTCGGCCGCATGCCGGGCGATCCGCAGGCGTTCAGCCTCAGCCGGCGGCAGATTCTCCAGGGCAATGAGCTCAACCTTCGCCCGTTCGGCCGCCTCAACCCTATGGCGCAGATCGAGCTGCTCCTCGGCTGTTCTGGCGACCACGGCATCGAGTTTCTTCCTCGCCTTGGACACCTCGGCATCGGCGGCA
>JAPLNR010000075.1 GCA_026401035.1 Planctomycetia bacterium
TGATCCTCGTCGGGATCGGCGTCTATGCGTTCGCGGAAGCCCTGCGGCGGCTGCCCGCAGCCGACAACACCGACCGCCGCGCCGTCGAAGAGCAGGTGCTGACAGCCCGGGCGGCGGCGCGGCCCGTCCACCCCGCCCGGGAGAATTTTGAAAAGTCAGTCGAGGCTGCGATCGAGCAGATTCGCAAGGACGACCCAGCCACCTTCGCCAGGGACCCGGCTGGTGCCCGCCGGCGGATCTTCTCCCAGCACGTGTTCGAATGGCACACGGTCAGTCCCGACGTCGTGGCCAGCTACCTGTTTACCGGTCTCGATCCGGAAAAGATGCGGGCCAACGTCGTGCAGCTGCGGCTCCAGCCCTTTGCGGACAATTCGAAGACGAGCGAGGCCGAAGTCCGGTTTGCCCTCTGGCTCAACGAGCGGCCCTACCCGGTGAAGAATGGCAAGCATGAGGAATACGTGCTCGCCACCAGCACGGTGCACACCCTCGAACTGCCGGCCACGGCGATTGCCAACGATGGAACGCTGCGGGTGACGATCGCCAACCGCAACCAGGTCATGCCCGGCGACTCGCAGCCGACGAGCATCGGGTTCAATCCCGGAGAGGGGCTCGAACTGCTCTACCGGGTCGGCAGCTTCGAGGGCAATTTTCTCCGCGCGCAACTGCTGATGTGGGCCAAGCTTGCGATGCTGTCCGCTGCCTCGTTGGCGGCGGCCTCATGGCTCGGGTTTCCGATCGCCGTGCTCGCGAGCCTGATGGTTTTCGTCACGGCCGTCGCCAGTGCATTTTTTGCCGATGCCATCGACATCTACACGGGCCTCGACGACGCCATCCCCACCTTGTCGTCGATGTTCCGGCTCCGCAGCGGGTTCTTGCTCGAGCGGCTTGGGAAATTCGAGTTCTGGGATGCCGCGAAGACTGTTGGATCTTTTTTCGCGGAGGCCTTTCTCTCGCTGATTCCCTCCTTCGGCGACTACGACGCGATCACGCAGTTGGCCACGGGGCGGCTTGTTTCGGTCAGTGAAGCGGCGTCTGGGCTCCTTGAACTCGGCCTCTTCTACCCATTACTGCTGTTGGGCATCGGCTGGGTGCTGCTCGAAAATCGGGATCTTGTGAGCAGCTCCTCATGACCGACCGGATCACCATCACCAGCGCCGCGATCGTCATGCTCGTCTGCTTGGCCGGGGCTGCTGCTGTCGCGGGGGTCGTCCAGCGACAGCGGCACGACCTGCACCTCGTCGTCTCCACCGAGGGCACTGAAGGGATGCCCCCGCATGTGGCCATCGTCACGGCGGCGCTCGGCACGTTCCGCGGGCTGGCCGTCGATCTGCTCTGGGCGCGGGCCGAACACCTGCAGGATCAAGGAGAGTTTTTCGAGGCCCAGACGCTCAGCCAATGGATCACCACGCTCCAGCCGCGGTTTCAGCGGGTGTGGGCCTTCCAGGCGTGGAATCTGGCCTACAACCTCACGGCGGCGACGCAGGTGCCGGCGGAGCGTTGGGGGTGGGTGAACCGCGGCATCGACCTGCTCCGATCACGGGGCATCCCGCTCAATCCGCGGGCGGCCAACCTCTATTTCGAACTCGCCTGGATCTATCAGAACAAGATCGGCCGCGTGGGCGACAAGGAGCACTGGTACTACAAGGCCCGCCTGGCGGCCGAAATGCAGGAGTTACTCGGAGACCTCACCAGCGGAAAAACCACGAACCAGGCGATCGAGCGTTTCCGAAGAATCAGCGACGCCCCGGCGACGCTCGACGAACTGGAAAGGAAAACGCCCGACGTCCGGCGGGCGCTCGACATGCTGGCCGCGCACGACGCCAAGCCCGACGAGCAGATGGTACGAATGCTCGGCCGCGTGCTGATGTTCACAAATTCGCTTGATGCGCAACTGCTCAGCAAAACGTCGTTGCCGCCCGGCACGAATCGCGGTCTTCTCGACGCCATGCGGACCGACAAGGAGACGGCGACTCTGCTCGTCGAGCATCTGGTGCCGCACCTACAGAAGCGGGTTCTGGAGGATCGTTACCGGATGAATGTGGCTGAAATGCTTCGGGCGATGGAGCGGTACGGGCCGCTCGACTGGCGGCATCCGGATGCCCACGGCGTCTATTGGTCGGAACAGGGCGTCACGGTCTCACGGACCCTCACGCGGCGCGAGGATGTCAACGAACTGCTCCTGATTCGCAGCCGTCTCCTCATGCTGATGGAGCTGATGCGATCCGGCCGCGTCGAGTTCGACGCCGCCACCGAGCGGGTCGATCTGATTCCCGATCCACGGTTTGCCAAGTTCTACGAGCAGGCGATCCAGGAGGCCTTCGAACTGATCGCCTCCGACGCGGGCGTGTCGGCCGCCGGCTTTGGCGACGCCGAGGAGAACGATCTCTTCGATGCCTACGAGAAATTTCTGAATCTCGCCACGATCTTCAGCTATCTCTACGGCGATCAGGCGGAGGCTGAGCGGTATTTCATCACGCTCCGCGATCTGGTCACCCGCCGGGGCTACGGCGACGAGCCGGTCTACGCCGATACGCTCGAAAATTTCGTGGCGATCCGGTTTTCCGGCACTGTGCAGGTCAACCTCGCCGACCTCCGGCAGTTTCTCGACGCGATGATCCAGCGGGCCATCGTGGAGGGGCTCGGAAAAGGGGATCTGAAGGTGTTCAGCCGCTACATCGGCGTCGCCCATTCAGTCTATGACCGCCGCTTCGCCAGCAGTCGGCCGGGTGAAAAATTCGTGCTCGAGGAGGCGAAATTGCTCGAGTTTCCGAAGCTTGTCGAAAACTCATTCGAGAACGTCATGAAGCAAAACGGCCTGCCAGTGCTGACGCGGGCACGGATCTGGGCCTGGGCCCCCGACAAGCTCCGGCGAACCGCCTACGAGTCGCTCGCAGAGACTCTTCGCACCGAGGCAGAGGCCGCCGGGCTCGATCCGCAGCGGGCATTTCCGCCGCCGCCGGACGATGCCCAGCCCGCAGAGGGCCGAAACTCTACCGCAGCCGCCAACGCCGACGAGGCTCCCGGTGAACAAGAGTAAGCGACTCGGTAGCGTCACGTCTCCGGGCCTTCCCTCGGCAACGACCCACCTTCCGAAACCAACTCCCGGTCACTCCCCGCTCGCTGCGGCCGTGGCCATTATCGCGGCCTTCTGTGCCTCGGCCTGTCTCTTCCTGATCGAACTCTTTGCCGGAAAAATCCTGCTACCGCGATTCGGCGGAGCACCGGGCGTTTGGGTTTCTTGTCTGGCGTTTTTCCAGCTCGCGCTCGTGGCCGCCTATTTTTACTCCGATCGGGTGATCCGATTCGTGCCGACAGGGTGGCAGGTTTTGGGTCAGGGCGGTGTGTTTGTGGCCGCCGCAGTCGCGGCCGCCTGCGGACTCGGTCAGGCCTGCGACGCCGGCGGCCTCTCGCGGATGCCGCTCCCCATGGCCGTCATCCTGCTGCTGGCTGCAATGGTCGGGCCCGCTTTCTTCGCCATCGCCACCCTCGCCCCTCTGTTTGGTCATTGGCGCAGCCTGTGGCCCCACGATGGCCGCGGTTCGACGACGGCAGGACACCGCAACGCCTACTCCTTGTATGCCGCTGGCAATGCCGGCAGTTTCGCCATGCTGATCGGATACCCCCTGGCCATAGAGCCGTTCGCCGGACTCGCACGGCAGGCGGATATCACGGCGACGCTCTATGGATTGGTGGCGATACTGGCCATGGCCTGCGGCTGGTATGCGGCCACCCGACCCCGCCAGCCGGCCGCAGGCGGCGCGCCCGAACCAGCCGCCGCCCGCCGCTTGGACGCGCCGGTCGGTTGGAAGCGATGGCTGCGGTGGGTGCTGCTCGCGGCGATCCCCGCCTCCTGGCTGGCAAGCATTACCACCCATGCGACCGTCGAGGTGGCGCCCATGCCGCTCCTGTGGATCATGCCGCTGGCCGTCTACCTGGTGAGCTTCATTATCGTGTTCTCACCGCTCGGCAGGGCACTGCGGCGGCTGGAGCCTCCCGCCCTCCTCGTCGCCGTGGCAACCGCCACGTGGTTGCTGGCTTCCAAGATCGACGAACCCGTGTGGCTCGTGCTCTGCGGCCAGATGTTGATTTTTCTCGTTGTTTGCACCGCTCTGCACGGCATGCTCGTTGACGAACGTCTTCCGCCCGGGCAGTTGACGAGCATGTATCTGGCCATGGCGGTTGGCGGCGCCTGCGGCGGGCTCTGGAATGCCCTCGTTGCTCCGATGATCTTCGATGCGCACTATGAGTTTCCGCTGGCGATCGCGGCCGTTGCCGGCAGCATGCCCGGGGTGCGGGGAAACATCATGGGCCGCGGTCGCTGGATGGTCGCCGGTGTCATGGCAAGCCTGCTCTTCGGTGCCAGCGGACTGGTGCCGGGGCTGCACGTTCCGCACTTGGCGTGGCTGGCCCTGTTGGCTTTCGCGACCTTCGTCATGCTGTTCGTCCTGCAGGGATGGGAGAGGGCCGCCGCAGTCACGCTGCTCTTGCTAGGCACCTTTTGGATCGGCGAAGACATCGATGACGTAATTCATCGAGAGCGGACATTTTTTGGGGTGGTGCGTGTTTGCGACGACACGAACGGCCCCTCCCGAAAACTTGTTCATGGAAACATCTGCCACGGCGTTCAACTCGTTACCGATGATCCCGAGCGACGCCGGATTCCTCTTTCGTACTATCACCAGACCGGGCCGCTGGGCAGTGTTTTCAAGACGCTCGCAGGGCAACACGAGATCCGTCGAGTGGGTGTCGCTGGTCTTGGGATCGGCACGATCGCAGCCTACGCGCAGCCCGAACAGGAATTCGTGTTTTTTGAGATTGACCCGGCGGTCGTGCGGATCGCCAACAATCCTGGCTGGTTCACCTATCTTGCTGACTGCAGGGGCAAGTCGAGGGTTGTCGTCGATGATGCCCGAATGGCATTGCGGCGCGAGCAGGACAAATCGTTCGATCTGCTGGTCATCGATGCCTTCACCGGGGACTCGGTCCCGACACACCTCCTGACCCGGGAAGCGCTCTCCCTGTACGGCCGGAAGGTTTCCGACACCGGCGTGGTTGCATTCCATATCTCGAACAAGTTCCTCGACTTTGCACCGATCGTTGAAGCTTTGGCTGCCGATGGCGGCTGGATGGCGCTCGATGGCCACGATCTCGAAGTGCCCGCCGATTACGCCCGCATTGCTTCCCATTGGGTGGTGTTGAGCCGCTCGCTGGACGTGATCCAGGCGATCTACGTGAGCCCAACGAGCGACCGGTGGAGTTGGAAGCCCGCTGCGGAAAAGCCCGCCTCCCGGCCTTGGACCGACGATCGCCATGCAGTAGCCGATGCCCTGTGGTAGGCCGCTGGGCCAAGAACACCTCGAACCAACTCACGTTACCATTCAGTAGCAACCCGGGTTGATCGTCGACACGCCGGCATACAACCCGGCCCCGGCTATAAAACGCACTCCTACAGAGTTGCCTGGAGAGCGGCTGGCAGGTTTGCGTGCCCAGTTCTGGAAAAATGTCGCAGCGCTCACGAATTCCTAACACAACGGCCTCTGTACGCACCCCCCCAGACCTGACGATGATGAAAGACGATCGCTGCTTTGAACCCCTTTCTTGGGGTTCGTTCGTTTGCGTCTTTTTCGAGGATTCTGATGGCTTTCTGCTCGCTTTGGCGCTCGGTTCGATCGGGGACCGTTTTTTCCAGCCGGTCACCCAAGGCCTTCACGATGGTGGAGTTGCTGGTGACCATCGCCATCCTGAGCATTCTCGTTGGCATGTTGCTCCCAGCAGTCCAGATCGCGCGGGAATCGGGACGACGCCGGGCGTGCAGCAACAACATCCGGCAGGTCGGATTGGCCACGGCGAGCTACAGCGATGCGCGGAGGAATTCGCCGGGTTGGCGAAATGTCCTCCAAGCGTATACGACGGCACGGGCTACCACGGATCCAAAACTGGCTTGTGTGTCATGGACCGTGCAGATCATGCCTTTCCTGGAGCAGGACTCCGTCTACCAGTGGTACACCTCCTGTACCACGGCAACTGCGAATGAACCGCCGAAAGTACAAATCCCTGAATATCGTTGCCCTTCCCAGGGTGACCCCACGACGCCGTTCCCGCTTTCCTACGCGGTCAATGCCGGTACGGGCGGAGAAGTGCTGAACACTGCCTCAACGCCAGACTCTCAATTCACCGGTGACGGGGTCTGCGTGGACACCGTGGGAAACCTCGTCTCCACGCCGACGTTCGATGACAGTCGCCCCACATACTTACCCGCCCAGACAATCGCTAAAAATGGGCCGGCCGATGGTCGGTCGATGACAATGCTGCTGAGCGAGCGGGCCGGGCCAAACGTGCCCACAGACATCGCCTGGTCGGCCAATCCAAGGGCGGTGAAGCCAAACGCAGGGGCAGTCGCCTCCAACCACACGATCCTCCACCCAATTGCCATCGGCAATGGATCACGGTTGAACGTCAGGGTAATCAACCCTACAGAGGAGACGCGACCTCTGCCGGCCCCCGTACCTACAAACGCCAAGCCGGAAGATTGGAACTTTCGTTATCCATCGTCGCGGCACCCCAATGGTGTCAACATGGTGTTTTGCGACAGCCGTACCGCATTCGTTCTCGCAAACATCGATCCTTGGGTGTATTGTCAACTGCTTTCATCTGACAGTGGTTCCGTGTCAGGCGTCGTTGCGAATTGGCAACAGCGCGTCGATGATGCCGGGCAACTGCGCCCCTACACGCTCAACCCGGCCGATCTCGTCAAGTAGCGCCCGGGCTTCTACTTCGCCGCAATCTCCTCTCACCGCGTCTGCTGGCGGTTCCCGCCCGCCGGTCAGTCTCGGTCGGGACGCTGTTAGCGTTCTGTTAAGAAAATTGTTGATCGCAGAGCGACGGTTCGGCAGACCAGCAGATGATGTGGCCTCCTCCTTCAACCGTGATTGATCCAACCACCGTTGGTCTGAAGAAAGTCCTGCGAAAGACACTGTCTCCTACCAACAAAAACATCCCAACGGCAGACACCAACGCCGTTTCCAACAGTGAACCAACATCGCTTTCAGTGCCTTGCTCAGCCTTTTCTTGGCCCGATTCGGCTCGTTTTGCCATGGGCTGCTGTTCATCTGTCCTCACGTCTTATTAGGCACTGTTCCTGTATCTCTTCTGTATTCATTCTCTTCTTTTAGAAATCTTTCAGAAGAATAAAAGAAAGCATGGATCGGGGGAATCAAAACCGGAGGAATTCGCGGGGTTTAGAGGGGATTTCAGGGGGCCTTTTGTCGGGTACAGTAAGGGGTCACGAACCCAGGATCGAGCCCCTGCCGGAAAGGACTGTTTGCCCGCGATGAAAGTGCGTTGTACCCGAGAGCCGCTCCTCGCGGCCCTGCAGAGTGCGTCGGCCGTCGTGCCGGCCAGATCCCCCAAGCCGGTGCTCACGAACGTCAAACTCGAGGCCGCGTCGGGCTCGGCCGTCCTCTCCGCGACCGACCTCGAGGTCGGCATCCGCACCGAAATCGAAGGGGTCGAGACATCCGCGCCGGGGGCCGTGCTCCTGCCGAGCGCCCGGCTTGCGGCGATCGTTCGCGAGAGTGCCCCGGGCACCGTCTTCGAGATCTACTCCGACGGCACGGCCTCGGTCGTCAAGGCGCCGCGGAGCGAGTTTCGCCTGCCGGCCGAAGACCCGATGGAGTTTCCTTCGGTGGCAACGTTTCCCTCCGAGCCGTGCTTCGAACTTTCCACGCCGCTGATGCGGGAACTCGTGAAGCGGACGGTGTTCGCCACCGACAACGAGTCGAGCCGGTTCGCGCTCGGCGGCGTGCTGCTCGAACTCACTGCCACGGGCGTCACCGCGGTCGGCACCGACGGCCGCCGGCTCGCGAAGATGGAGGGGCCGGCCGCCGCCGTGAACGGCAGCCCGGCCGATGCCCAGCCGATCGTGCCGGCCCGCGCCATGCAGCTCGTCGAGCGGTGCCTCGGCAACGCCGACGCCCCCGTCCATGTGGCGGTGCGATCGAGTGAGATCCTGGTGAAGACGGGAGCGACGACGATCTCGGCGCGGCTCGTCGAGGGCCGGTTTCCGCGGTGGCGGGACGTGTTTCCCGACCGGCCGGAGGCGATGCGAGTGAGCCTCGTTGCCGGGCCGTTTCTGGCCGCTGTCCGCCAGGCGGCGATCGTGACCAGCGAGCAGTCGAAGGGGGTTGATTTCGCGTTCGAGAACGGCCAGCTCGTCCTGTCCGGCCGGTCGGCCGAAAGCGGCGAGAGCCGGATCGAATTGCCGATCGACCACAGCGGAGCCGCGGTGCGAATCAAGATGGACCCGCGGTTCGTCAGCGACTTCCTCCGGGTGCTCGACGGCGGCGCGAATCTTTCGGTGGAACTTACCGATGCGCAGAGTGCCTGTGTCTGCCGCACCGAAGACGGCTACGGCTACGTGATCATGCCCCTGGCTGCAGACTGACGTGTCTCCCATGTCCCTCCCCCGCAATCCCTCCTCCACCGGTGGACCCCGCTCGATCGGCAGCGTCGTCTCGCGACTGCTCGCCCGTACGGGCTATGACCAGGAGCACGCCACCAGCGGGCTGGCCACCGCGTGGGAGCAGGCGGCGCCGGAGAGTTTCCGCGGCTGCTCGCAGGCCGGCCTCGTACGGCGCGGCGTGCTCGAGGTGTTCGTGAGCCACTCGGCGCTCGTGCAGGAGATGGGATTCCACAAGCGCGAGGTGCTCGCACGGCTCACCGACATCGTGCCCGCGGAGGGCATCACCGACATCCGCTGCCGCGTGCTCGCCGACGCCGGTCGCTAAGACACCGCTCACCAACACAACTACCGACCAGCTCACCGACAGGGGAACCAGAGACCATGACAGACGCATCGCAGCAGCCCGATTACACCGGTGCCGACCTCAAGCATCTCTCCGACCGTGACCACGTGCGCGAGCGGTTCGGCATGTACATCGGCGACAACACGGCCCGTGGCCTGCACCACCTGGTCTACGAGGTTGTCGACAACTCGATCGACGAGTGCATGGCAGGCCACGCCAAGAACGTCACCGTGACGGTGAATGTCGACGGCAGCGTGACGGTCGAGGACGACGGCCGCGGCATCCCGGTCGACCGTCATCCGCAGCTTTCCGAGGAGATGGACCGCGACGTCTCGACCCTCGAAGGGGTCATGACGGTCCTGAAGTTCGGTGGAAAATTCGAGAAGGGGGCCTACCAGACCTCCGGCGGACTCCACGGCGTGGGCGTGACGGTGGTGAATTTCCTGTCGGAATGGTGCGAGGTGGAGGTGTCCCGTGAGGGGCACGTCTGGCAGCAGGAGTACCAGCGCGGCGAGCCGACGGGCCCCGTCCGCAAGATGGGTACGAGCGGCCGTACTGGCACGAAGACCACGTTCAAACCCGACCCGCAGATCTTCCCGCAGACGAAGTTTTCCTGGGACGTGCTCTCCCGCCGGCTGCAGGAATTGGCTTTCCTGAATTCGGGCGTGCGGATCACGTTCGCCGATGCGGCCAGCAACCAGCGGGAGGAGTTTTACTACGAGCGGGGCGTTGTGGAGTTCATCGAGTGGCTCAACCGCTCGAGCGACGCCATCCATTCCGACGTGATCTCGATCCAGGGATCGGGCGAGGGCCTGTCATGGGACATCGCCCTGCAGTACACCGGCGAGTTCACCGAAAACCTCCACAGCTACGTCAACAACATCTCCACGACCGAGGGAGGCACGCACGTGTCGGGCTTCCGTTCGGCCCTCACCCGCACGCTCAACGCCTACGGCAAGAAGAGCGGCCTGTACAAGGATCTCGTGCCCACGGGCGAGGACGTCCGCGAGGGGCTCACCGTCGTGATCAGCGTCCGCGTGCCCCATCCGCAGTTCGAGGGGCAGACGAAGACAAAGCTCGGCAACGGCGAGGTCGAAGGCATCATCAATTCGGCGGTTGGCGACTTCCTCGCGAAATACCTCGAGGAGAATCCCAAGAGCGCCAAGTCGATCGCGCTCAAGGGAGTGCTCGCGGCCGAGGCCCGGGCGGCGGCCCAAAAGGCGAAGGCGCTCCTGCGTGAGCGGAAGGGCGCCCTCTCCGGCGGCGGCCTGCCGGGCAAACTCCGCGACTGCACGAGCCGCGACGTCGAGCGGTGCGAACTCTATCTCGTGGAGGGCGATTCGGCCGGCGGCTCGGCCGAGGGCGGCCGCCACCGGGAGTATCAGGCGATCTTGCCGCTGCGGGGCAAGATCATCAACGCCTACAAGAGCCGTGAAGACAAGGTGCTCGCCAACGAGGAAGTGCGGAGCGTGATCTCCGCGATCGGCGCCGGAATCGGAGTCGAGGCCGACCTCGGCAAGCGGCGGTACGACAAGGTCGTGATCATGACCGACGCCGACGTCGACGGCTCGCACATTCGCACGCTCCTGCTCACGTTCTTCTACCGGCAGATGTATCAGCTGGTGGCCGCGGGCCATGTGTATGTCGCCCAGCCGCCGCTGTTCCGTGTCCGCAGCAAGAAAAGCGTCTACTACGTGCAGACGGAGGAGGAGATGAAGACGCAGTTGCTCGACCAGGGCCTCGGCGAGGGCGTCTTCTCGCCGGGCGACGGCCGCGAGATCTCGGGCGACGCCATGCAGAAACTCTGCCGGACGCTGTCCGGCCTCGAGGATGCCCTTGTGGCGCTCGAGCGTCGCGGCGTGAGCCTCCGCGACCACGCGGGCCGTCGCGACAAGAAGACCGGAAAGCTGCCCATGTACCACGTGTACTATGGCGTGGAGGAGCACTGGTTCACGAGCCGCGACGATCTCGAGGCTTTCGTGAAGGGAGAAGAGAAGGTTGCTGGCGGGGCGCTCGCCGTCGGCCGTATCGAGGAGGCCGTGGCGGCGGGCGACACCACTCCGGGCACGGCGCCGGGGACAGGCAACGACCAACTCGTCGTTGTGGATCTCCACGAGGTGCGCAGTATCAACGCCGGTCTCAAGGAGCTCGAAACAATGGGCTTCGGGATCGAGTCGCTGCTTCCGGAGGATCGCACCGGCACCGACGAGCCCCGCTACAAGCTCCGCCGGGGCGAGAATGAAATCGGCCTCGACGATCTGCGCGGCCTGCTGACGGCCGTGCGGCGGGCCGGCGAGAAGGGTCTCTCCATCACCCGCTTCAAGGGCCTCGGGGAAATGAACGCCGAGGAGCTCCGCGACACGACACTCGACCCCGCCAATCGCACGCTCCTGCGGGTGACGATGACCGATGCCGCCGCAGCCGACGACCTCTTCCGCGTGCTCATGGGGGAGAAGGTCGAGCCCCGCCGCGAATTCATCGAACGCCACGCGCTCGACGTCAAAAACCTCGACGTGTAGGACAGGCTTCAGCCTGTCGGGCGCCGGTGCTGGGCTGCCCAGCACCGCCCGTTTTCGTGGGCGTCGTGACTTTGAATCGTCGCAGTGAGCGTCACTGGCGGCGCTGGAAGGCCTGAGGGGAGACGCCGGCGACCCGCTTGAAGGCCCGCGAGAACTGATACTGGTCGGCGAAGCCCAGTCGCGCGGCTGCCTGCTGTACCTGCAGTCGCTCGTGCGTGAGCAGTTCGGCGGCAAGGTTCATCCGCTGCCGTAGCAGATATTGGTAGGGGCTGGAGGCGCCGAACCGCCGGAAGAGCCGGCAGGCGTAGGCGGTCGAGATGCCGAACTCCCCGGCCGCCATTTCGATCGACACCAGCCGCTGCCGCGCTGCAGTCAAGAAGTGTTTGAATCTCTCGAACGTCTCGCGGGCCTTGATGTCGCCGCCGTGCTGCGGCAGCGCCCGCTCCGAGATCTTGGTGAGCAGTACGCCGAGGAGCTGCCCGCACAGCGCCTGGCTGTGCGTCGACTGGGCGATGCCGCACTGCTGTAAGAGATCGAAGACCTCACGGATCTCCTGCGGGTGGCTGACTGTGAGGTGGCAGCCCGGCGGCAGCCGCGCCGAGCGCAGGCGTTCGAGCCCAGCGTGGCCGACGAAGTCGACGTAATACTTGCGGAGCCGCCGCCGCCGGTCCGTCCCGATCGCATGGGCAATTCCGGGACCGTAAGCGAATACGGATCCCGGTCCCAGCGGCTCCTCGTGCTGGCCAAGCCGCACCGTGCCGAGGCCGGCCGCCACGAATTCGAGGCAGTAGTAGGGGAAGTCGTCCCGCTCAACGCGATAGTCGGCCCGCACCAGTTCCTCACCGCCGCAGACAACAGTGAGCGGGCAGTCGGCTGCGGGCCGCAGGTCGAGGAAATAGCGGCTGGCCGACACGACCTGACGGGAAACGAATGCGGGGAGCGGCGTGCGCGGCCGTCGTCGGAGAGGGGATCGCGCTCGGGAGGGCGTTTCCATATGGGTCAAGAATAGCCATCCTGCGGTCAAGAATCATCATTCGGCTGCCGGGCCTTGCGACGTATGCTACCGCCATGAAAACCCTCCCCCGTTTTTCGTTCGGCGTCGGTGACCGGTTTGCCCACGAGGCCGAGGCCCAGTTGGCCGCGTTTGAGCGGCTGGCCGCCGCGGGCGTGGTCGTGGCCCCCGTTTGGAACAAGTCGAACCGCGAGCACAGTTTCATCGGCAGCGAGCCGGCCAGCGTTCGAGAGGCCGCCGCCGCCGCCGTGGCGAAAAGAAAATGGCCGCACCCCTGGTTCGTCGATGCCGACCATATCCGGCTCGACACGGTCGACCGGTTTCTGGCGTCGAGCGACTTCTTCACGATCGACGTGGCCGATAGCATCGGCAAGCCGGCTGGCGTCGGCGAAGTCGCGGCCTTCGTGGCCAGGCATCCCGAACTGGCCGCGCCGGTGACGATCCCCGGCATCGCCCAGCCGATCGGGCTGTCTGCGGAGAGCCTGGCGGCGATCGCGCAAAAATATCTGCTTGCCTGCCGGGAGGCGGGCGAGATCCAGCGGCACATCGTGGCCAAGCGCGGCGCCGACGTCGTCTTCGAGGTGAGCATGGACGAGACCGATGCTCCCCAGACGCCGCCGCAACTGCTCGTGATCCTGGCGCTTCTGGCGGACGAAAACATCCCGCTGCAGACGATCGCCCCCAAGTTCACCGGCCGGTTCAACAAGGGCGTGGACTACGTCGGGGACCTTGTCCAGTTCGAGCGGGAGTTTGCCGACGACATCGCCGTGGTCGCCTTCGCGGTGCAGGCCTACGGCCTGCCGGCCAGCCTGAAGCTGTCGGTGCACTCCGGCAGCGACAAGTTTTCGCTCTACCCGATCATCCGCCGGACGCTCGCGCAGACGGGGGCGGGCCTGCATCTCAAGACCGCCGGCACGACCTGGCTGGAGGAGGTGATCGGCCTGGCGGAGGCGGGCGGCGACGGCCTCGCGCTCGCCCAGGAGATCTATGCCTACGCCCTCGGGCATGTCGACGAGCTGTGCGCCCCCTATGCCTCGGTGATCGACATCGACCGCACACGGCTGCCCCCGGCCGCGGCAGTCAACGCCTGGAGCGGGCCGCGTCTGGCCGCCGCGATCCGCCACGTGCCGGGCAATCCAGACTTCAATGCCAACATCCGGCAACTGCTGCACGTGTCGTTCAAGGTGGCTGCGAAGCAAGGAAAGCGGTACACCGATCTGCTCCAGGCCAACCGCGAGATCGTGGCCCGGCAGGTGACCGAAAATATCTACGATCGTCATCTCCGGCCGCTGTTCGGGACGTGACTTGAAAAGCCCCCGGGGCGTTTCCTCCGGGAGTCGACGGGAAGAAAGCTGCAGCCTATGCAATCGGCGATCACCATCTGCCTCGTGCCTGAAGCCCGGCAGGGGCCGTTCGTGTTTCACGGCGACGACGCGGGGGGCCTTGAGGCCGGCTGCCGCGAAGCGGCGGAGTTGGGCTTCGACGCGGTCGAGGTATTTCCCGAGAGCGCCGCGGCGTTTCCGGAGGCGGCGTTGCGGAAACCGCTCGCCGACCACGGGCTCGCGCTCGCGGCCGTCGGCACGGGGGCCGGCTGGGTGAAGCACCGGCTGCACCTCTGCCACGCCGATCCGGAGGTGCGGTCCCGTGCCCGGGACTATATCTCCGGCATCATCGACGTGGCCGGTGCGTGTGGCGCGCCCGCCATCATCGGCTCGATGCAGGGGCGGAGCGAAGGGGACGTGACTCGCGCGGCGGCCCTCGATCATCTTGCCGAGTCGCTCCACGAACTGGCCGGCCGGGCAGCGCGGCAGGGGCAGGTGCTGCTCTATGAACCGCTCAACCGCTACGAGACGAATCTTTTCTGCCGGCAGGCCGAGGCGGCGGAGTTTCTCACGGCCCGCGGCCTGGGGCAGGTGAAACTGCTCTGCGATCTCTTCCACATGAACATCGAGGAACCGGACAGCGCCGCGGCCCTCCGAGCCTGTGGCAGCCGCGTGGGGCACGTCCACTGGGCCGATTCCAACCGGTTGGCGATCGGGCTGGGGCACACCGATCCCCGGCCGATCGTCGCCGCACTGCGTTCAATCGGCTATCAGGGTTTCCTGTCGGCCGAGGTGTTTCCCCTGCCGACGGCTGACGCCGCGGCCCGGCAGAGCATCGCCAGTTTCAAAGCATTTACGGCCTAGAGGACCACCAGCCATGCTCAACACCCCCCTGCTCCACCCCGACATCCTGCGGATCCTGGCCCGCTCGGGCCATCACTCAAAGGTGCTGATCGCCGACGGCAACTACCCGGCGGCCAACAAGCGCGGTCCACGGGCGGAACTCGTCTCGCTGCAGCTCATGCCCGGCGTGCCGACCGTGGCGCAGGTCTTCGAGGCGATCCTCGGCACGGTGCAGATCGACGAGGTCAACACCATGGGCGTGGACCGCACCGATTCCTACGCCGCCGCCACGCCGGGCGACCCGGCCGTGTGGGCCGACTACCGCCGTCTGTTGGCCGCGTCCGGATCGAAGTCCGTTCTCGAGCCGATCGTGAAGTGGGACTTCTACAAGGCAGTCGCCTCGGACGACCACGTGCTCACGATCCAGACAGCAGACAAGGCCCCGTGGGCGAATCTCCTGCTCTCCGTCGGCTGTCGTACGTTCTAGTTTCACGCCCGCAGGGCCAGCCATGGCCCCCGCGGGCTTTCCGGCCTTCGACCGGAAGAAAAGCGGGCATCCCGCCCTTGATCGATCGGTCGGCCGGCTCCACCCCAGTCAGAAAACCACATGCACACCCGCCCACTTGGCACCACCGGCCTCGATGTCCCGATCCTCGCCTTCGGCGCCAGTTCGCTGGGGCAGGAGTTTCGCGCCGTCACGCTGGAAGAGGCGCTCGGCAGCGTCCGCGCGGCCCTCGAGGGCGGCATGAACCTGATCGACACGAGCCCTTTCTACGGCCGCGGTATGAGCGAGGTGCTCCTTGGGGTGGCGCTCAAAAACGTCCCGCGGGACAGTTATCTGCTCTGCACGAAACTGGGCCGCTACGACCTGACACATTTCGATTTCTCGGCCCGGCGGGTCGCAGAGAGCGTCGACGTGTCGCTCCACCGGCTCGGCACCGACCACCTCGACATCGTCCTCTGCCACGACGTCGAGTTCGTGCCGCTGCAACAGATCATCGATGAGACGATCCCCGCGCTGCGGAAGATCCAGCAGAGCGGCAAGGTACGGTTTGTCGGCTTCAGCGGCTATCCACAGAAGATATTCCGGTTCATTTGCGAGCAGGCCGCGGTCGACTGCGTGCTCAACTACAACCAATACACGCTGCAAAACACCCGGTTTGCCGAGGAGACAATCCCCGCCCTCAAGGCCAAGGGTGTCGGCGTGATGAACGCGGGGCCGTTCAGCGCACGGCTGCTCACCGATGCGGCGCTACCGGCCTGGCTCAAGGAGCCCGAGAGCGTGAAGCAGGCGGCCCGGTCGGCGGCCGAGCTCTGTCGCAGCCGCGGCAGTTCGCTCGCCAAGCTCGCCCTGCAGTTTTCGCTCGCCAACCCCGACATTGCCACGACCGTGGCGGGCAGCGCCAATCCCCTCAATATCCGCACCTGGGCCACCTGGGCCGCCGAGCCGCTCGACGCAGAACTCCTGCGTGACGTGCAGGCGATCTTTGTGAATGTGAAGAACGTGGGGCACACGGAGGGACTGATTCAAAACAACTAGACCCCTGGCCCCACAAGAGTATCGCGATCCCACGCTCGGCCTGAGCGAGGGGTTGCCTGTGCCATGGAGCCGGCCTTGCTGGCCAGCGGAGCCATGGATGGCGAAGCGCAGGCAGCATGGAGTGAGTGGAGTCAGGATGGCGCAGCAAATGTCCGGCGACATGGCACGGGCAACCCCGGCCCCGGGGAACGCCCGCAGACGTATCGTTGAGCCGCAGGAGATGAAAACGCTATGAAGATCGACTCGCACCAGCACTTCTGGCACTACTCGGCCGCGGCCTACCCGTGGATCGGCGCGGGCATGGAGCGGCTCGCCCGCGACTATCTTCCGGGAGACCTGCAGCCGCTTGCGGAGTCGTGTGGTCTGGGCGGGAGCGTCGCGGTGCAGGCCCGGCAATCGCTCGAGGAGAGCCGCTGGCTGCTCTCGTTGGCGGAAGCAAACCCGTTCATCCGGGGCGTCGTCGGCTGGGTGGATCTGCGGAGCGCTGCGGTGGCCACGCAGCTGTCGCAGTGTGCCGCCCACGACAAGTTTGTGGGTGTGCGGCATGTGGTGCAGGACGAGGCCGATCCGCGGTTTCTGCTCGGTGAAGCATTCGTGAGGGGTGTCAGGACGCTGCACCAGTTTGGACTCGCCTATGACCTGTTGCTCTATCCGCAGCAACTGCCCGCCGCCGTGGAGTTGGCGGCCCTGCTGCCCGAGCAACCGTTTGTTCTCGATCACCTCGCCAAGCCCCAGATCAAGCAGTGGCTCAAGACCGGCGGGATCGACTCCTGGCGGCGGGACATCGAAAGCCTCGCGCGTCAGAAAAATGTCTGCTGCAAGGTGTCGGGGATGGTGACGGAGGCGGCCTGGCGGCAGTGGCAGCCGGCCGATTTCATACCCTATCTCGACGTCGTGCTCGCGGCGTTTGGTCCCGACCGGCTCATGTTCGGCAGCGACTGGCCGGTCTGCCTGCTGGCCGGCGACTATCCAGAGGTCGTCGGCATCGCGAAGGACTTTTTCAGCCGGCTCTCCGCCGCGGAGCAGACCCTGATCTGGGGCGGCACCGCCACGCGTTTCTACAACCTCCAGTAGGACAGGCTTCAGCCTGTCATCCCCACCGTCCCACCAGGAAACCAACCATGCAGGCCCTCCTCCTCGAAAAGCCCCAGGCCTTCAGGTTCATCGACACCCCGGAGCCGGCGGCACCCGGCCCCGGCGCGGCCGTCGTCCGCGTGCATGCCGTCGGCATCTGCGGCACCGACTACGGCGGCTACCTCGGCAAGATGCCGTTCTTCAGCTACCCGCGCATCCCGGGCCACGAACTCGGCGTCGAGGTGGTGGCGGTGGGGCCGGGGGTCGAGAACGTGAAGCCGGGCGACCGCTGCTGCGTCGAGCCCTACATCAACTGCCAGCAATGCTATTCCTGCCAGCGGGGCCTCACCAACTGCTGCGAGCATCACCAGACGCTCGGTGTCCACTGCGACGGCGGCCTGCGACCGCTGTTCACGGTGCCGGCCCGCAAGCTGCACCGCTCGCCGAACCTGTCACATGCCCAAAACGCGCTCGTCGAGACGCTCGCCATCGGCTGCCATGCAATCGACCGCGGGGCACCAAAGCCGGGCGAGACGGTGCTCATCATCGGGGCGGGGCCGATTGGCCTCGCGGCGCTCGAATTCGCCAAGCTCTCCGGGGCCCGCGTGATCGTGATGGATCGGGTGCCCGGCCGCCTCGAATTCGTGCGGACGAAGATGGGAATCAGCGAGACGTTCGCAGCGCGGGGCGACGCCGCCGACGAGGCGGAGGTCTCCCGGCTCACGGAGGGCCGGATGTGCGACGTCGTGGTCGATGCGACGGGGAGCAACATCAGCATGGGCAATGCCCTCGGGCTCTGCAGCTTCGGCGGCCGGCTCGTCTACGTCGGTATCACGCAGAGCGACCTCACCTTTCCCCATGCGGCCGTCATGCACCGCCGGGAACTGACGCTCCTCGCCAGCCGCAACGCCCTCTCCCGCGACTTCGCGCGGATCATCACGCTGATCGAGGAGGGCCGGATCGACACGGGGCCCTGGATCACCCACCACATACCCTTTGCGCAGACGATCGACATCTTTCCGACGCTGCTCGAGCCGGAGAGCGGCGTCCTCAAGGCGGTCATCGAGATGCCGGCCTGAAGAGCCGGCCGAGCGGGCCGGTGAGCAGCGCCGGCAGCAGGACGAGGTCACCAACCAGGGCCGCGGCGACGAGCAAGCTGAGCATCCAGGCGAACCGGCGTGTCGGGGCGAACGAGCTGGCTGCGAAGACGAGGATGCCGAGGCCGCAGACGAGCGCGCTTTGCGCCAGGGCGGGCGCCGAGTGCTGGAAGGCCGCCTGCACGGCCGCGATGCGGTGAGCGGCAGCGGCACCGGCAGATTCGCCTGCGGCCCGGGCGAGACCGCGGCGGAAAAAGGTCAGAAAATGGAGCGTGCCGTCGACCGCCATGCCCAGCGCGATCGACGCGGTCATCACGCTGCCGATATCGAGCGCCAGCCGCGCCCAGCCCAGCAACCCGAAGAGCAGGATCATCGGGAAGACATTCGGCACCATCGCCACGAGCCCCGCCAAGATTCCCCCTTCCACGACCATCATCACCAGCGTAATCACGCCGCACGCCGAGAGAAAACTCGAGAACAGATCGTGCAGCAGCGTGGTCTGGATGGCATTCACCAGCGGCATGACGCCCGTGTAGTCGGCGGTCACGCCGCGGCTCGTGCCGCCATGCGCTGCGACGAGCGGGTCGACCCGCTCGCGCACCTGCTGGAGAAGGTCGCCGTAGTCGATGCCTGAGAGCGCCGACGTGCGGGCGGTCACCCGCCAGAGTTGGGCGCCGTCCGTGTCGCGGATGATCTTCATGTCGGTGAGACCGGAAAGGCTCTGCTCGAGTCTGCGGGCGACGAGCACCTTGCGGGCCGCCCCCCGCACGCCGGCCGCGTCGGGCAACTCTGGCAGGAAGGTTGCTGCCGAGAGCACGCCGGTCACGCCCGGCAGATCGGCGAGGGCCGCGCCGACCTCGCGAACCATGTCGAGCCGTTCGGCGGGCCGGATGGTGGAAGCGTCGGGAAACCGCAGCACCACCTCGACGGGTGCCAGCGGCCCGATCTCGTGTTCGAGCCATGCATAGTCGCTGATCACCCGGCTCTCCGGCGTGAAGAGCGTGTCGATCGCCACCGACGTGCGGATGCCCGGAATGCCGGTGGCGGCGAGGGCCAGCGCCGCCGTGGCGGTGATCACGATGGGCGTGGCATGGCGGACGACCCGCGTCGCAAACGACGACACCTCCGCCGCGACGTCGCCGGCATGGGCCCCCTGCCTCCGGATCGGCCACTGCTCGAAGATGCCGGGCACGACGAGGAACAGCATCACGAGCGTCGCCAGCACGCCCAAGGCCGCGTGAAACCCGAAGACACGGATCGGCTCGAGTTCGCTGACGATGAGCGACATCAGGCCAACCGCCGTGGTGCCCGCCGAAAGGCTGCAGGGGAGCCAGCCGAGCGCGATCGCCCGCGCGGCCACCCCCCGCCGGGGACCGCTTTCCAGCGCCTCGACCAGATAGTTGACGAGGTGAATGCCGCCCGACACGCCGAGGGTGAGCACCAAGAGCGGCATCACGATCAGGACCGGATTCATCCGATCGCCCCAGGCGTGCAGAAACGTGAACGAGAGCCCCACGGAGGCCAATGCCAAGAGAAACACGAGAATCGCGTAGGGGAGCGAACGGAGCGACCACCAGGTGAGGGCGAGGATCACTAGCGCCGCCGGAACGCCGTAGGTGTTGAGGCTCGCGGTACTCGCACGGTCGACCGACACGTTGTCGATCACCGGCCCGGCCAGGTGGAGGTCTTGCTCCCGGGGGGTCGCCGTCAGCAGGAGGGTGCTGTTGATCCAGGCGACGGCCCGGCGGCGGTCGGCGAGTCCCGCACGGGTAAAGGGAATGACGAGGCAGGTCGTTCTGCCGTCGGGTACGATGAGCACTCCCTTGAGCCGCTCGAGGGCGGTGTCGCGATCGAGCGACAAGGGCGGGGCAGTGAGCCGCTCGAGGGCATCGGCGCCCGTGGCAATCGTTTCGAACCATGGGGCGCCGGCGGGATCACGGGGGGCTTCCGGCCCGGTGGCCACGCTGATGAAGCGAGCGATCGCGGGGGAGTCGACCGTGCAGCCCGGCCAGGTGGCGACAACGACGTCGCCGCTTTCAAACTCCCGCGTGAACTGGTCGTAGGCCTGCCGCGGTGGAAACCTGGTCGGCACCCATTCCATCGGCGTGGTCGCATCGACGCCGAGGACACCGATCGCCGCCGCGGCGATCCACGGGCCGCCGGCGGCCAGCGCCAGCAGCGTGAGCAGACTCACGGGCAACAGCCGCGACCAGTGGGCGGCGGACGGGGGCGCTGAAGGGATGGCGGTCATGCGGGGCCGGCAAGGCGGTCAGGGAACCGTGGAGAAAACCTCCACGATACCCGCTTCCGCGCAGCCCGAGCAGGGTGGCCGCGGGTGCAGCCTGCAGGGTTGCGACTGGAGCCGCCGTTTTGTCGAATACCGCTTTCGTTTGGCACCACCGAACAGAGGAGCACGCCGCCATGGCCAAGAAGTCCGTCGCCGACATCGACCCCACGGGGAAAGCCGTTCTCGTCCGCGTCGACTTCAACGTGCCGCAGGACGACTCCGGTGCGATCACCGACGACCGCCGGATCCGTATGGCCTTGCCAACGATCAAATCGATCCTCGACCGCGGCGGCAAGGCGATCCTCATGTCGCATCTCGGCCGGCCGGCCGGCAAGGGTTTCGAGCTGGCATTTTCGCTCGCCCCGGTGGCGCAGCGGCTCGGTGAATTGCTCGGCAAGCCGGTGGTGCTGGCCGGCGACACCGGCGGCCCAGATGCACATGCGAAGGCCCGGTCGCTGCCGGCGGGCGGCGTGCTGGTGCTGGAAAACGTGCGGTTCAACAAGGGAGAGAAGAAGGGGGACGACAAAGCCTATGTGGACGGCCTGGCGGCAATCGCCGATGCCTACGTCAACGATGCCTTTGGCACCTGCCACCGCACCGAGGCCAGCATGCATGCCGTGCCGGTCGCGATGAAGGCCCTCGGCAAGCCGGCCGTCTCGGGCTTTCTCGTCGAGAAGGAGATTCAGTACCTGGCCGACGCCGTCGCCGCGCCGCAGCGGCCGTTCGTCGCGATCCTCGGCGGCAAGAAGGTCTCCGACAAGATCGCCGTGATCAGGAACCTGCTCTCGATCTGCGACCACGTGCTCATCGGCGGCGCGATGGCCTACACCTTCTCGCTGGCCCAGGGGGGCAAGACGGGCAAGTCGCTCGTCGAGCAGGACAAGGTCGCCCTCGCCAAGGAATTGCTCTCCCAGGGGGGCGGCAAACTCGTGCTCCCCGTCGACACCCACTGCGCCGATGATTTTTCCGCAGGGGCCAACAAGCAGATCGTGCCGGCGGGGCAGATTCCCGACGGCTTCGAGGGGCTCGACATCGGGCCGGAGACTGCCAGGCAGTATGCGGCGATCATCCGCGCGGCCGGCACCGTGGTCTGGAACGGGCCGATGGGGGTCTTCGAAATGCCCCCCTTCGACGCCGGCACCAAGGCGGTGGCCGACGCCGTGGCCGAGGCTACGGCCAAGGGCGCGATCACGATCATCGGTGGTGGCGACTCAGCCGCAGCGGTCGAGCAACTGGGCTATGCCGACCGGGTCAGCCATGTGTCGACCGGTGGTGGCGCGTCGCTTGAGATGCTCGAAGGCAAGGCCTTCGAAACGGTGGCCGTGCTCGACGACAAGTAACCCGGCAAAGTAGGACAGGCTTCAGCCTGTCATGGCCTGGCCCGCCGACCGCGGGCGTGTCACCGCTGGCGGAACGTCACAGCCCCGCCGTGTCGTTGGTCGCCGGTTGGGCCGACCGCTGCTCGGCGGCAAGCCGTTCGCCCGTGGTGGCGATATACGACTTGTCGTGCGGACTCAGACGGCTGAAGGGCACGGTCGCGTATCGGCCGTTGGCCTTGAGGATCCGGATGCGATCCGGATGCACCTCGACCAGTCGCCCGATCGTCTCATGCAGGCCCGTGTTGTCGATCCAGCGGCGGACCGGTTCGTGCGGGGCCCTGAGGATGCCGGCGAATGGATCGTCTTCAGCGGCGGGCTCCTTGCCCTCCTCTTGTTCGGCAGCCGGTTCTTCGGCCGGTTCTTCAGGGGATTCCTCAGCCGGCTCGGCAGCCGGTTTTTCGCTCGGCTCCTCGGCGGGGGCATCTTCTGCGACCGCTGGTTCACTGGCGGGAGCTTCCGCAGCCGGTTCAGCCGCGGGTTCATCGGCCGGCGTTTCACTGGCCGGCGACTCACCGAACAGATCGTCTGCCGCCGCGGGCTTCGCTGCCGGGACGGGCTCCGCATCGTCACTCACGGGTACGAGTGCCGGCTCCGCGTCGTTTTCAGAATCCTCTTCGGCTTCGTCGAAGAGGTTTTCCTCTTCCGGCTCGGCAGTCTTTTTTGGTGCCGGCTTCTCGTCGGCCGGTTCAGCTGCCGGTTCGACAGCAGGTTCGACAGCCGGTTCAACGGCAGGTTCGGTTTCCTCTGGCTCCGGCTTGGGGGCGGGTGTTTTCTCCGCCGGCACCTCCTCGGCGGGGAGATCAAGGGTGGGTTTCTCCTCCGGAGTTGGCTGCTGCGCCGATTCTTCCGCCGCGAGAACCTGTTCGGCAGACTCGGCAGCCTTCTCGGCGGCGGATTCGGCGAGAATTTCCTTGGCGGTCTTGAACTGCGGCGGCGCCACCGGCTGTTCGGCGGAGGCTGGCGCCACGGCTGGCTCGAGCGGGGGTAGTGGCTCCTCAACGGGCGCGACGGGCGCCGGCTTCACGGGCACGGGCATGGGCCGCTCCACGGCAATCGAAGGCTCTGCCGGGGCGGGAGCCGGGATTTGGAGTTCCGATTCCACGATCTCTGCGTGGGCCGAACCGTCGGCGGGCACGCAGCACTGCGCGGTTTCGACGACGATCGTCGCCATGGAAACGCAGCAGGGGCCGCAGCTGGTCGCGGAGGCGACAGGCGGGCAGTGGAAAACGGTTGGTCGCGAGCGGTGGCAGGTCACCGTTCGGCTACGTGGGCGACAGCGGTTCCGCAGAAAACGGCATGCCGACGCCGAGTCGATCGAGAGCAGCAGCGACAGGACACCGACCAGCAGAACACGCATCCAACGACGCACGGGGCACCTCGAAAAAAGAAGGGTCAGGATAAGCCGGGAATCCAACCGCCAAACCACACTACGACACGAATCAGGGGAATGCTAATTGCGGCGACCGGCCGCGGCAAACCGCCAGGTTCCCGCACGCCGCACAACCGGCACAGCCGCCACGGCCGGCAGGGGCCCGCCGGGCTGGGGCCTGCGGGGACCGGGAAAAGAGGAAGGCCGTGGCAGCTTGGGTCTGCCACGGCCTTCCGATGTATCGAGCCTGTCGTCCGCCTGCGAACGGGGTAGAAAACTGCGAAACTGATGCGGATCGGGCGCGTGCGAGCACGTGCTTTTCAGAGGATCCGGATCAACGCTGTGGGGTTGGCACCTCCGACGGGACGCGGAAACAGGTCGAATGTCGATGCCCACTACTTCGGCCAGCATCGCCGGCAACCTGCAGTCGATTTCCAGCGCCAGCGGATAAGCCGTACGGTCGTTCAAACCGTCACCCAGTCTGCCTGCCTCATGCGGGATGACGGCCGACCCCGTCCCGCCGGTGCGCCGCCACCAGAGCGGCGGCGCACCGCACGTGATCAGGAGCAGCCCATGCTGTTGCCGCAGTTATGGCAGAGGTAGCAGTTGCCGTTTCGGACGGTGATCGACCCGCAGTTGTCGCAGGCGGGGGCGTCGATCTGGAACTTCGCGAACTGGCTCTGACGGTCGGCCGGGCTGGCGCTCGGGTCGACGGCCATCTTCAGGCCCGCCCGTTCGAGCAATGCCGCTGATGCCGCCGCCGTGACCTTTGTTGCCGACTTGGCTGACGCAGCATGGCCGTTTGTGCCGGTCGGGTGCTTCCCTCGGCTGGTGGTCGCTTCGCCGTTCGTGCGGGCCTTTCCTTGACCATCGGCCAGCCCGCTCGCCGTCGTGGCGGCGGGCTTCCGCTCTGTTTCCGTATCGTCCCCCGCGGCGGCCTCCTCGCCGCCGCTGTCGCCACCATAGCCACCGGGTCGGTTCGCCTCGCGATAGCCCGGGATAAACTCCGTCCCCATCCAGCGGAAGAGATAGTCGACCAGGCTCTTGGCCACCGGAATGTCTGGGTTCTTCGTGTACCCCCATGGCTCGAAGCGGGTGTGCGAGAACTTCTTCACATACACCTCGAGTGGCACGCCATATTGCAGGCTCATCGACACCGCCGTTCCAAAGGCGTCCATCAGCCCGCCGATCGTGCTGCCCTCCTTCGCCATGGTGATGAAGAGTTCACCCGGGCGGCCATCGTCGTACAGGCCGACGGTGATGTAGCCCTCGTGGCCGCCCACGTTGAACTTGTGGGTGACGCTCCTCCGGGTGTCGGGCAACCGCTCGCGACGCGGAGCGGCCGTAACCTTCGCGGCGACCTTGTCGGCCTCCGTGCCGGTGTTGAGCGGCTGGCTCTCCTTCGAACCGTCACGATAGATGGCCAGAGCCTTGAGGCCGAGCCGCCAGCCCTCCACGTAGGCGCCGGCGATGTCCGTCGGCGTCGTCTCGCGGGGCATGTTCACCGTCTTCGAGATCGCGCCCGAGATGAAGGGCTGCGCGGCAGCCATCATCTTCACGTGCGCCTCCCAGGCGATCGACCGCTTGCCGAGGCGCGGCTTGAACGCACAGTCGAACACGGAGAGATGCTGATCCTTCAGGCCCGGCGAGCCCTCGATCGTGTCGTTCTTGTCGATGAAGGCGAGGATGGCTTCCACGGCCGGCTCGTCGTAGCCGAGCGTACGGAGCGCGAGCGGCACGGTCTGGTTGACGATCTTCAGCATGCCGCCGCCAGCCAGTTGCTTGTACTTCACCAGCGCGATATCGGGCTCAACCCCGGTCGTGTCGCAGTCCATCAGGAAGCTGATCGTGCCGGTCGGGGCGAGCACGGTGGCCTGGGCGTTGCGGTAGCCGTGGCGTCGGCCGCCGGCCAGCACCTCCTCCCAGATCTTGCGGGCCGCATCCTGGAGATACGTCGGGCAGGAGGGATCGATCTTCTCGACCGCAGTCCGATGCATCTGCATCACGTTGAGCATCGGCTCACGGTTGATCGTGAAGCCGTCGAAGGGACCCACGGCCGCCGCGAGTTCCGCACTCGTACGATTCGCCGTGCCGTGCAGGATCGCCGTGATCGCTCCGCAGAGCCCTCGGCCGGCATCGCTGTCGTAGGCCAGGCCGTCGGCCATCAGCAGGCTGCCGAGGTTTGAGTAGCCCAGGCCGAGGGGCCGGAACAGATGGCTGTTCTTGGCGATCCGCTTGGTCGGATAACTGGCGTGGTCGACGAGAATCTCCTGGGCGATGAAGAAGGTCCGGCAGGCTGCCGAGAACCGGTCGACATCGAACGTGCCATCGGGCCGGCGGAACTTCATCAGGTTGATGCTGGCGAGGTTGCAGGCCGTGTCGTCGAGGAACATGTACTCGGAGCACGGATTCGAGGCGTTGATCCGGCCTGAGTTGGGGCACGTGTGCCAGCGGTTGATCGTCGTGTCGTACTGCACGCCGGGATCGCCGCACTGCCAGGCACACTCGGCCATGCGGTTCATCACCTCGCGGGCCTTGAACGACGGGCCAGCCTTGCTGGAGTCGGTCACCCAACGGGTGGTCCAGGTATCGTCGCGGTCGGCCGCCTCCATGAAGTCGTCGGTGAGCCGGACCGAGAGGTTGGCGTTCTGGAAGAGAATTGAGCTGTAGGCCTCGCCGTTGAAGTTGGAGTCGTAGCCCCCCTTTTCGATCAGGACGCGGGCCTTCTTCTCCTCCTTCGCCTTGCACTCGATGAATTCCATGATGTCGGGATGCGTCACCTTGAGCGACTGCATCTTCGCGGCACGACGTGTCTTGCCACCGCTCTTCACCACCGCGGCCACCTGGTCGTAGACCCGCATGAAGGAGAGCGGGCCGGACGGCTTGCCGCCGCCCGCGAGTTTCTCGCGCTGGCTGCGCAGCGTGGAAAGATCGGTGCCTGTGCCCGAGCCAAACTTGAAGAGCATGGCCTCGCTGCGGGCGAGGTCCATGATGTCTTCCATGTTGTCCTGCACGCTCTGGATGAAGCAGGCACTGCCCTGGGG
This sequence comes from Planctomycetia bacterium, assembly GCA_026401035.1. GTDB lineage: Bacteria > Planctomycetota > Planctomycetia > Pirellulales > UBA1268 > RGVT01. Next base: position 26,291 of record JAPLNR010000075.1, read on the forward strand.
ATATTCATAGGGGTTTTCCGGCTGCACGGCATCGCGCTTTGCCTCGTCCCACCGCCAGTTGCAGGCAGCACCCTTCACGCCGTATTGGTGGTAAAGGCCGACGTTGAACCAGACGGGGGAGTTGAAGGCACCGTGCTGATGCACGCAGAGCCAGGCCAGATCACGGTAGAAGTTTTCACCGTCCTGCTTTGTCTTGAAGTAGCCGTCGGCGATGCCCCAGTCGGCAATCGTGCGGGCCACGCGATGGACGAGCTGCTTGACGGAGTGTTCCCGCTCGGGCGTGTGGATCTCACCATAGAAGTACTTGCTCACGACGACGTTGGTCGCCAGTTGGCTCCAGGCCGCGGGAATCTCGCAGGCCGACTGCTCGAACAGCACCTTGCCGTCCTCACCTTTGATGGCGGCGGTTCGCAGCTCCCATTCGGTCGTGTCGAACGGACTGTCCACGTCGACCGGGCAGAACGTCGGCGGCACGTCGAGCGGCTGGCGGGCGGGCGTCTGGCTGCCGCCGGCGGAGGGGGTGCTGGATGCCGCAGTTGCGAAGCCTGTGGACGGTTCGAACGCTGCCATGAGGGGTGTGCTCCTTGCGGGGAAAAGTGTCGAGCGAGAAAGTATACTTCCGTATAGCAGTCTTGTAAACGATATCGAATGTTCGGCAGGCCGGGCTTGAGTGGTGTCAGCACCAGAAAAAGAGGGAAAAATCGCGACCCAAAGAAAGCAGCTCCTTCTGCATGCTATCGCAACATGTTGTGGCGGTGTTCCCGCCGACCACTCCATATGGCCGGGGCGTGAATGTAGCGAGGGGCTTTCATCCGTCAAGCAGGTTTTTCCGGGCTGGCAAAAAACCGACGAAAAACCGCTGCGAGCGGGTGCTGTCAGCCGACGGGCCCAGGGTGAGGCGGCCAGCCCATCCGGGGGGGGTCTGGGCGGGGCCTCGCCTTCGGCCACCTTGGCCGCGACAATGTCGGCTGGAAACGGACTCCGTGACACCCTTCGCGTTGTTTCCTCCGAGGAGATTCCGACCATGCCGCATATCCCCACGCACCATCGCCCCCTCGAGGGCATTCGCATCCTCATGCTCGTAGGCGACGAGTACGAAGACTTGGAGCTTTGGTATCCGAAACTGCGGCTTGAGGAGGCGGGCGGCCATGTGACCGTGGCGGGCGCGATGCAGGGCCGCACGTATGCGGGAAAGCATGGCTATCCATGCACCAGCGACGCGTCGATCGGCGACATGGAGGCGGCCGATTTTCACGGGATCGTGATTCCCGGAGGCTGGATGCCCGACAAACTCCGGCGCGACGAAAAAGTGCTCGAACTCGTGCGGGAGTTTTCGGCGCATGGCAAACTCGTGGCGGCGATCTGCCATGGGGGCTGGATCCCGATCTCCGCAGGCGTCTACCGGGGCGTCCGCGTGACCGGCAGCCCGGGGATCAAGGACGACCTCATGAATGCCGGAGCGATCTGGGAGGATACCCAGGTCGTGGTCGACCGGCACTCTGTTTCCAGCCGCAAACCTGCCGATCTCCCTGCTTTTATGGGGGCGATCGTGGAACTGCTCGCGGGGGTCACCGCAGCCTAGGCGGAGGTCGTGTAAACTGTGGCCATGGCCCGTGCACCATCCCCCGCCGACGCTTCCGCCAGCGACGCCGTCAAGGCGAGCATTCGTGGCGCCGGCCTGCGGTGCACGGCCGCGCGGCTCACGGTGCTGCAACACCTGATGCGTTCACACGGGCCGGAGACCCACGCCGAAGTGTCCGATGCCCTCGCCGACAAGGGCTTCGACCGGGCGACGATCTACCGCAACCTGACGGAACTCACCGAGGCGGGGCTCGTGGCGCGGGTCGAACTCGGCGACCACGTGTGGAGATTCGAGATCAAGCGGCACGGCAAGCATGGTGCGCGGGGGGACGATCATCCCCACTTCCTCTGCACGACCTGCGGCGAGGTGTCGTGCCTTGACGACGTGAACGTGGCGATCACACCCAAGCCGGGGATGTCTGCCGGCACGCCGGCGGCGCGGCGGAGCGGACCCGCCAAAACAGGCGGCATGAAGTCCGGCGGCTCCGGCTGAAGGCGTTCTGCCGCGTCACCCTGCCAGTCGCCCCTGCTGCTCTGCCGTCAGCCACTTCCTCTCCGCGGGCTTCCGAGCAGACGCTCGAAGAAGGCGAGATACCCAGCGGCCACGTCGTCCCATCCGTAGCGGGCGAGCGCCGCTCGCGCTGCCGTTGCCGCGTGGGCGGAGCGGTCGGGTGCGGCGAGCATCCCAAGCAGAACCCGCGCGATGTCCCGCGGATCCCGCGGATCGAAGAACTCGGCACTCGCCCCCAGGACCCGCACCTGATCGCGGAAGGCCGGGATGTCGGAGAGCGCCACGGGGCACCCGCTGCCCCAGGCATCGAGCGCCGAGCCACTGCCCGCCTCGCAGAGCGAGGGATTGACCACGATGAGCGCCCCATGCACGAGCGCCAGCAGATCGGCATCGGAGACAAGGCCGAGGCCGAGCACGTCCCATGCGGTGGCGGAGTCGGTGCGGTCCGCGTAGAGCGGACTCCCGACCGTGGCCCGGATGCCGTCGGTCTCCGCGCCACAAATGACGAGTTGTACGTCGGAGCCCCCCTGGCGCATGTGCCACAGGGCCGCGAGGAGGCTGGAGAGGTTTTTGTGCGGCATGATATTGTTCGGGCAGAGGATGTAGCGCTCCGGGAGGCCAAACCGGCGCCGCATCTCCGCCACCGCCCGTGGGTCGATCCCTGCGGCAGGCGCCGGATGGAGGCTCGACAGATAGACCACGTCGACGGGCCCGGCGTAGCCGGGAAACGTGCGTCGCAGTTCATGCGCGATGAAGTCGGAGGAGACGATGGGCGCGGCAGATGCGAGCCAGCGTTCGTGCGCTTGCCGCGTCGCGATCCACGCCCGCTGGCCGTAGTTGGCCACGCCGAAGTCGTGGGTGTGGATGAAGTCGTGCGGAATGAACGACATCGGCACCGTGACCGCTGGCGGATCGAGGTCGTAGGGCCACGCGAAGTGCACGACGTCATGGTCGGCGACGGCCCGCGCAAGCCTTCGGCCGCGGCCGGCGCGAGTGGTCTCCGTCCAGCATCTCCGCAGTACGTGGAGCCCTTGGTCGACGGCCTTGAGTCCCACGAAGCGCTTCGGACTGGGCGGCCACGGCGACGTCATGGCCGGCGGCTTCGGCAGGCGCACCACCTCCACACCGGCAGACTCGAGCGTCTCAAGGCCGCCGGGCGGCAGCCGCCGCGCCTGGCAGTGAACCGTGACCCGCGGCCGCGACGCCAGCCGCTTGAGCGCACAGGCCAACATCAGCGTGTAGCGCCAGCCCCCCGTCGAGGCCTTCTGACAGACGATGCCAATATTCATGTGGGGGAGCGGGTCACCGCGGGAAATCCATTGGAAACCGGTCCAGTCGCGGGGGAGGCTAGCAGACGGTGCTCCGCCGGTCACGTTGAATTCCCGCTCGCCCGCCGCTGGTCCAGTCGGTCACTCCCGCGGGGTTCGCAGGCCCGACTTCCCGAGGTGGCCTTGCGTCACGGGCCTGAGTCTGTGACATCCCGCAGAGAAGGCGTCGCAGCCTTGAATCACCGCTTCTCCGATCCGCCATGTCGCAAAGCACCCCCCCGCCTCGTTCCCGCTGCGTATCGTTGGCAGCCGAGCATCTTCCGGCGTTCACCCGGTTTCTCGCCTGCCTCGACGCCAACGGTGACGCCGAATTCTTTCACCCCCACGGCTTCGATGCAGCCTCGGCCCGCGACGTCGTGCACCGCAGCGTCGCCGGCACCGACGAATACTGGCTCACCGTGGTCGGTGACGATGTCATCGCCTACGGCATGCTCCGCGGCTGGGACGAGGGTTACGACGTCCCCAGCCTTGGTCTGGCGGTGGCCCCCGGCCACCGGGGCCAAGGATGCGCGCGGGCCATGATGCTCCATCTTCACGACCGCGCGCGGGCCCTCGACGAGCACGCAGCGCCGGAACTCATCGGCTCACTCGAACTCGTGTCGGGCCAGCCGGCGGTGACACCCGCCGACGAACCATCGTTCATCCCAGTCGCGTTGCCCGACCTGAGCGGCAACGAGGAGCGCTACGTCGTCGAGGCGGTGCGCAGCAGCTGGATCTCGTCGAGCGGCGCCTTCCTCGACCGGTTCGAGACGGAGTTCGCCACGGCCTGCGACTCCCAATTCGCGCTCGGCGTCTCCAACGGCACCACGGCGCTCCACCTCGTGCTCACGGGCATGAACGTACAGCCGGGGGACGAAGTGATCGTGCCCTCGATGACCTATATCGCCACGGCCAACGCGATCCGCTACTGCGGCGGAACGCCCGTGTTCATCGACGTCGACTCCGACACCTGGTGCATCACGGCCGCAGCGATCGAGGCGGCGATCACGCCGCGCACCCGCGGCGTGATCGTAGTGCATCTGCTCGGTCAACCGGCCGACATGGACCCGATCATGAAGGTGGCGAGCACCCACGGCCTGTGGGTCGTCGAGGACGCGGCCGAGGCGCCGTTTGCCACCTACAAGGGCCGCACCGTCGGCAGCATCGGTCATGCGGGGACGTTCTCCTTTTACGGCAACAAGCTGCTGACGAGCGGCGAAGGGGGCGCGATCACATTTCAGGAGCCGCACATGGAGCGGCGCTACCGCATGCTGCGCGGGCAGGGGATGGATCCTGACAGGCGCTACTATTTTCCGATCATCGGCTTCAACTACCGGCTGACGAACGTCGCCGCGGCCCTCCTCTGCGGCCAAATGGAGCGGCGCGGGGCGATCCTGGAGCGGCGCCGGCGGATTTGGAGCCGGTACGTCGAGAGTCTGGCGGGCGTCCCCGGCATCACGCTGCGGGCCGGGAACGACTGGTCGGAAATTTCCCCGTGGATGTTCGCCTGCCTCGTCGACGGGCGCACGTTCGGCGTCGGCCGCGACCAACTGGCGACGGCGCTGCACGACCAGCGGATCGAAACCCGGCCGATGTTCGTGCCGCTGCACTCGCTGCCCCCCTACCGGCAGGCCGGACCCACGCCGTACCTGCCGGTCACCGACGGCATCGGGGAAAGCGGCATCATGCTCCCGACCTATTCTGCGCTCACCGACCACGATATCGATCGCATTTGCGACGTGATCTCGCGGATCGGTGCCGGCCGACTCGGCCGCACCCGCCGGGCCGCCTGACACGCTGACACGCTGACACGCTGTCTTCGCGTGCCTTCAGTACCAAACGCCCGCCCGCACCAAGAACGTGTCGTTCGGTCGGTAGTCGGCCGTGTCGGTGATGTAATACTCGACGAGCCGGCCGAACACCCAGCCGGTCTCCACCCGCCACGAGATGCCGAGGTCCGCGGGGCGGCGTTCCCAGCCGGCGAGCAGCCGGTAGTCGTGATAGACGACGACGTCGTTCGCGCCGCTGTCACGGCGCACGGCCCACTGGTTGCCGCCGAACTCGCCGGCGAGATAGACCCACTGCGCCGCCCGCTGACTCTCGGCCACCCGCCAGGCCAGCCGCGGCCGGGGAAAAATAAGTTCGAACCGCCGGTCGGCGGACGGCGTCCAGAGCAGGCCACCGGCCGGGAGGATGTTGACGTCGTAGCGATCGAGGTAGATCGCCCCGGCGACGATCCGCAGATCCTCGCTCCACTCCCAGGCGCCGAAGCCGTGGCCGGTGATGCGGAAGGCCTGCGGCGTGTCGTTGACGAAATCGCTGTACCACCCTGGGGCGACGGCCACGTCGACGCCGAGCCGGTCGCCGATCTTCCGCATCCAGCGGGCCTGCACCCACGATTCGTAGAGTTGTGCCGGCAGGCCCGGATCCATGGGCCCGCTGACCTCATCGATAGCCGTCATGCCGAAGCCCGGCGTGACGAGCAGCGGCGAATTGACCGTGGGGGCCGGCATGCCGATCGTGAGGCTGGCGTCGAGCGTCGTCAGGCCGAGGCCGTTGGAGCCGAACCGCGGCAGCTCGGTGGTGGTGAAGATCAACTGCTGCAGGGCGCCCGGCTTCGCGCCCGGTGGCAGCTTGCGTCCGGGGGGGGTGAATTCCTGCGGCGGCTGCCCCGGCGGCGCGACGTCGTCGGGCAGGAGCGGCTCCGTGAGATCCTGTGGATCGCCAAACGCCGCCAGCCGCACGGTGCCAAGCGCCGCGAGCCGAATCCGCTCAAAGACGCCCTGCTCGACCGGCGGCAGCGGCAGGATTTCATCCTCGGCGCGAGCTGCGCCGAGCGACAGTCCCGCCAGTACGAGGGCCACGAACACACATCGGCAGCGACTGGTCATGGGATGAGCGTTTCGTGCGGGATCAATAGGCCAAACCAAGCCGCAGCATGAGCGTGTCGTCGAGGTTCTGGTATTGCGGCGGGCCGTCGACGAAGAACAGCTGCCGGGCGAAGACGTAGCCCACCTCAAAACTGCCCGCGAGCCCCGTCGGCGTCTGCGGCACGAATTCGGTGCCCAGCGAAATGCGAACGTCGTTGTAGTCGAAGGGAGAGATCTGGCCGGTCTGCCGGCGGAACGTCCAGGCGCCGCCGCCGTATTCACCCGCCAGAAATCCCCAGACGGAATGCCGGCCCAGGGCCGTGAGCCGCTTGGCCGCCTTCGGCGCCGGGAAGAAGATGTCGTAGCGGCTGTTGGCGTCGGGTGTCCACGTGATGCCCAGGGCGGGCAAGAGCTTCACGAGGTTGCGGTCGAGATAGACGACGCCAAACTTGCCCGTCATCGTCGGCGTCAATTTGACCGTGCCGATCGCCCGGCCCATGAGCCGCCAGCTGTCCCAGACGAGCACATCCCAGTTGGTATAGATGCCCACGCGGATGCCGAGTTCGGCGCCCCAGATCGGCGTCAGCTGCGGGTTCCATGCCGTGTCGATGAACACGTCGTAGGTGTTCGGCGGCAGATCGGCCAGCATCGTGCTCGTGGTCTGCGGCCCGTCCCACAACTGCAGCCCGAAGCCGGGCGTGATCAGCAGCGGCGCATGGTTGAGGTTCACCGGCGAACTATGGAAGAACGGCACCGCGAACGTGGCCGTGGTGTCGAGTTCATTCACGCCGACGTTCGTGCCCTGTCCGCTGCCAAAGAGATAGGCCCAGCTGCCCCGGGCTCCCTGGTAGAGCCGCATTGTCTGCTGGAACGTCGAGTTTTGTGCAGGATAGCCGGGTGGAAACATCGACGGCGATCCGGCGGTGCCTTGCGTGGGAGTGAGCGATGGCGCGGCGGTCGAATACCCCGGATAGCCGGGCTGCCCGCCGAGCGCGGAGGGGGCCTGTGCGGGAGCCCAGGTCGTCGGCGCCGGTCCCGTGGGAAAAACCTGTGCTGCCTGCGGAGCGTAGGGATCCCATGTTGGCGGCGGTGCCGAGAGCGGCGCGCCGTACTGCGTCGGGATGATCCGGTCGAGCGCTGATTCCGCCGGGGACGGCAGGGCTGCCGTCTGCGCGACCACGGCGCGCGGACAGAGAAACGCCAGCGCGGCGAGGACTGCGGTCAAGGATGGAGGAAGAGGGCGCACGGGAACGGGGGGTACCAAGCACGGCGCGGCAGGGTCAAGGTCGCAGCCCGGCCGCCACATCGGCCAGCCACCGCAAACTGCCGTGCTTGCCCAGCCAGTCGGACATGGAAAAGGTGGACGGGAAAAAGGTGGCTGTCACCTTTTTCGCCGCCGGCCCACGCGCGGGAAGCATTCGCGAAGCTATAAGACATCACAAGACCCAAGGAATCGTTGCCCCCATGACGCCCCCGCCCGACCAGTTCGACCCGATCGATCGCGACACGCTGTTCGCGCGGGCCTGTCTGGCCACGTTCGAGCAGCATGCCGAGGTGACGTCCACGATGGAGCGGGCGCGGGAAATCGCCCTCGAGTCCCGGCTGCCGTTGCCGGCGGCAGTCGTGGCCGACCGGCAGACGCTCGGCCGCGGCCGCCAAGGGGCGCGGTGGTGGCAGCCGCCGGGCAGCCTGGCGGTGAGCGTCGTCCTCGATGCTGCCTCGGCAGGGCTCCTCGCGGCCACGGCACAGCCGCGGCCGACGTGGTCGTTGGCCTGCGGCGTGGCCCTTGCCGAAGCCGTGGCGGCAATCGAGCCGGGGATCGCGGCGGTCGTGCGCTGGCCCAACGATCTCGAGGCACGGGGCCGCAAACTCGCCGGCATCCTCGTCGAGACCACGGCCTGCGGGCGGGCGATCTTTGGCATCGGTGTGAACACGACGGGCAGCGCCACCGCCGCGCCGCCGGCCCTGCGGCAGCGGATCGCCACCGTGCCCGATCTTGCCGGCCGCGCGATGCCTCGGGAAACGCTGCTCGTCGAGTTTCTGCCCCGGCTCCTCCGGCTGCTCGCGGAGATGACGGCCGATCCCCGCCTGCTCGTCGAACGCTACCGGCCGCTGTGCGCGCTGGCCGGTCGCGAGGTGACGGTCTACCGGGGCGTCGCTGCGGGGGGCGTCGTCAAGCCGATCACCGGCCGTTGTCTCGGGATCGATCTGGACGGGGCGCTGGTGATCGAAACTGTCGCCGGGCCGCTGCACCTCGCGGCCGGCAGCCTCACGCATCCGACCGACGTGTGGCGTGGCGAGGACGACGCGACGCTCGGGTCTTGAACGCCGCCACGCAGACCTCGCGGCCGCCGGTCGAGAGCTGCCGGGCCTGCGGCGCATAGCCCCAGGCGCGAAACTGCGCGAGCCATTCCGGCAAGGCCACCGCCCGCGACCATTCCGGCAGCTTGAGCGTGGCGATGATGCCCCGGGGCCGGCTGCCCGGCGCCGTCACCACCCGCCCGAGCGCCTCGAGCGTGCTCTTGGGGTCGATGTTCATGTCGGCCACGACCCAGTCGAATCCGCGGAGGTTCTTGAGGCGGACATCCCGGGCCCGCATCCGCCACTGTTCGAACTGGGGATGCCGGGCCACGCGGGCGTCGACCAGGGCCGGATCGATGCCCGTGACGTGGAGTCCCGCCTCGAGCAGCCGCTGGCAGGCGCCGCCGGGGGCGGCGCCGAGTTCGACCGCCCGCTCACCGGCCGCGAGCGGCACGGCGAATGTCGCCAGCGCCTCGTCGAGCTTGAGCCAGGCCCGCGACACCTTGTCGGCCGGCAAGGCGCCGGGATAGAGGCCGCCGGGCCAACAACTCGGCGGCGTGGCGGCGCGGTGCCAGCCGATCCACCAGCGACCGCCTTCGTCGATCACGCAATCGAGGATGAGATCGCCCGGCCGGGCGATCGGGTCGTCGCCCATGGTTTGAACACCGGCTCGCCGCAGGGCAGTCAGGATTGCGGCGCGGACGGCCACCGGATCGGTTTCGGACTCAGCGCGGGCGGCGCTGCGCGGATCTCGGAACCAGACGTGGACGTTGTCCCAGTTGGTGGAACCGATGAGCGCGATTATTTTTTCAATCCGTTCCGCAGTGGTCGCTCCGGCCACCTGGCCCAGCGAGCGGATGACGGCGCGGGCGAACGCGAGATCAGGAAAGAAATCGTCCGGTGGATCGAAGGCCGGCTGTCCCGCAGCCGCAGCCGGCAGCCGGAACGTCACCACACCCCGCCGCCAGACGCCCTTTGTGAGTTGCGGCAGCACCTGCTGCTGACCCGCGCACAAGGCAGCCTCGGCGCCCCCCTGGCAGGCCACGAGCAGAAAGTCGCCACGGCCGCCCGGGGCCAGGCTCTGGTGGGGGACAGCAGGTGATGGGCTCGAAACCGGCATCGCTCCATCCTACGACCGATTTTCTCACGAAAAAGCGGCGGGCCTGTGCTTGCGGGTCGGCGGGCAGACGGCGCAAAAATCAGGCCGGCCCGGGCGCCCAAGGGCCCGGGCCGGCCTTTCTCGTCTGAACAGTCGACGGTTGAACGGTCGACGGGGCCTGACCGCGTCCGCAACGAGCTTCGTCTCAAAGAGACTCACTCACGGCGGGGATGTCAGGCAAAGGACTAGCCGTGGCCCTTCTTCTTCTTGGCAACCTTCTTGGCAGCCTTCTTCTTCTTCTTCGCCATGGAAATGGCTCCTTACCGTGAGCGCCCTGACACACACCACACGGCCGATCCCTTGGGCACTCTCTCGAAGGGATCGGTCGACGTTTCGAGACTTGTTGTGAACCTGAATCAATCCTTGATTCGCTGTTCTTCGTGCCGCCGATCAGCGTCACTGTCAGTGTTGTGAAGGATGGCAACGAAAACTGTCAAGAGAACTTTGGAAAATTTTTTGGATTTTTTCCGCCCATCTTCGCGATGCGATCGTCGCGCCGCTGGCCGATGCCATCGATACGGTGACGAATCCATGACTGCCACATGACCGCGACATGACCCTTACACAACCGAGCCGGCTGCCCGCGCGACGCTCCGCGGCAGACGTCGTGACGCCCGCGCTGCGGCGGCACCGCACATAGGAAATGGACAGGCGCGTGGTATGATTCGTGCACGGAACAGGCAGGTTCAGCACACGCAGGAGTTATGGTGATTACGGGCATGGCGACACAAAACAGTCTGCATCTGGCGCGGCGCATGGCGTCGCTCGAACCGTCGGCCACGCTGGCCATGGCGGCCAAGGCCTCGGCCCTGGCGGCCTCGGGCGTCCATGTGATCGACCTCTCGGTCGGTGAACCCGACTTCCCCACGCCCGCGCACATTTGCGCCGCGGCCGAGGCCGCGATCCGGGCCGGCAAGACGAAATACACGCCCGCCGCCGGCATTCCCGACCTCCGCAAGGCGGTGGCGGCCGATGCCTCGCGCCGCACGGGGCTGGCGGTCACACCCGCGCAGGTGGTCGTCTCCAACGGCGCCAAGCACGCGCTGCACAACGTGTTCATGGCGCTACTCGACGAGGGGGACGAGGTGATCGTGCCGGCGCCCTACTGGGTGAGCTATGGCGAATTGATCAAGCTCTCGGGCGCGAAGCCCGTGCTGCTGGAGACGAGCATCGCCGACGATTTCAAGCTCCGACCGGAAGCGTTTCGCGCGGCCCTCACCCCCAAGACGCGGATGCTCCTGCTCTGCTCGCCGAGCAATCCGACGGGCGTCGTCTACACCCCCGACGAACTGCGGGCGCTGGCCGACATTGCGATCGAGGCCGACCTGGCCGTCATCGCCGACGAGATCTACGACCAGCTCGTCTTCGACGGCCGGCAGTCGCCGTCGTTTCCCACGCTGCGGCCCGGCCTCGCCGATCGCACCGTCGTCGTCGCGGGCGTCAGCAAGACCTATTCGATGACCGGCTGGCGGATCGGCTGGACGATCTCGCCCGAGCCGTTGGCGAAGGCGATCGGCAACCTGCAGAGCCAGGAGACGAGCAACCCCTGCAGCGTCAGCCAGCACGCGGCGCTGGCCGCCCTCACCGGCCCGCAGGACTGCGTGGCCGACATGTGCCGCGCCTTCCAGAAGCGGCGGGACCTCGTCGCCAAGACGCTCTCTGCCCTGCCGGGGGTGCGGCTGCCGGAGATCGGTGGCGCGTTCTACGCGTTCTTCGATATCCAGGAGCCGCTGGCCCGCGCGCAGTCCCGCGGCATCGCCACGAGCGCCGCCTGGTGCGAGGCGCTGCTGGAGCAGGAGCACGTGGCCCTCGTGGCTGGCAGTGCCTTCGGCGCCGAGGGGCACGTCCGCATGTCGTTTGCTGCCGCGGAGGAAAAGCTCACCGACGGACTCGCCCGCATCGCCCGGTTTCTCGCGCGGTAAATTCTCGCGCTGGAGCGGACGACAGCCTGTCGTGTGTCCATGACCATGCCCACGCAACGAGAGACCATCGGCATCGTGCTCGCCGGTGGGGAGTCCCGGCGCATGCAGGCGGTGGCAGCCGGCGCGGCGGCCCGCAAGGAGCTGCTCATGCTCGCCGGCCAGACATTCCTGGAGCGGGTGGTCGCTATCGTGGCGGCAGAAGTGGGCCAGGTGATCGTCGTCGCCGCACCGAACCAGCCGCTGCCGGCCCTGGCCGGGTCGGTGCAGGTCGTGCGGGATTCGCTGCCCGGATCGGGGCCGCTGGCGGGCATCGCCGACGGGCTGCGGGCGGCGACCGCCGCGGCGCTGGCCGGCGGTCAAGCGCCGCCGGAACTGGCCTTCGTCACCGCCTGCGATGTGCCACTGTTGCGCCGGGAAGTCGTTCGGCTCCTGATCGACCGGGCCCGGCTGTCGCAGGCCGCCTGGACGGTGCCGCTGGTGGACGGCCATCGGCAGGTGCTCGTGTCGGCAGTCAGGCCTGCGCTGCTTGGGCGGATCGAAGCCTGGCTCGCAACCGGCCGCCGCGACCCGCGCGGGCTGCTTGCGCAGATGGAGGCAGAGCATCCTGGAACCCTCGAGCTGGTGACGGAGGCTGATCTGGTCGTGGCGGATCCCGCGCTCGAATCGTTTCTCGACGTCGACACGTCCGCCGATTACGACCGCGTCTGCCGCCAACTGACCTACGGCAAACACGGCGAGTGCCCCTATACTCCGCCGTCATGAGAGGGACCTCGTGATGCCGCGCTTTTCCCGGTCATATGGTGGCGGCGGTCGGCCGCGCAGCCGGCGGCGCGTCTTCTGGCTGGCGGTGCTCGCCGCGCTGCTGGTGGTGGGCTGGTTCTTGCCCCAGGTGATCGTGCTCACGGACCTCCGGGATCGTCCCCTGCAGATGGCCTTGGCGGGCATCGATGGGCGGGTGACCAGCCGATCGGCGACCTGGACGTGGCTTCGGGGGATCGAATACCGCAACATCGTTCTCAGCGACCGCACAGGCCGGCCCGTGCTGGTGGTGAAGCGGGCCGTGAGCGATCACGGCCTCGTCGGGCTCGCGCTTGACCCGACGCATCTGGGCACCGTGCGGCTCATCGGCGGCGAGGCGCTCGTGGAGATCCGCCGCGGCGGCAGCAACCTGGAAGACATTCTGGCGCCGTTCCTGGCGGCTGTCGTGCAGTCGGCGGCCGTGCCGATGTCGTTCGAGCTCGAGGTTGTCGACGGGGCGATCGAACTGGTCGACCTCGAGCGGCGGGATGCCTGGCGGATCACGGACGTGATCGCGGCGGGTGCGGTGCGGCCGGATGCCGCCCTCGCCGGCTGGACGATTTCGGGGCGCGTGCTGCATGCCGGCGAGCCGGTGCGGGATCTCACCGCGGCGGTCACGCGGCCGCCACCCCCTGCCCCGCCTGGTGGCCCGGCCGGGATGCCCCGCCTCGATCGAACCACGATCGCAGCGGGGGCGACCGCCACGCTCGCCCGCGACGGCGGCTGGTCGATTTCGTCGCCCGAGATTCCGGCCTCCGACGCCCCGCGTACGCTCGCCGTCGCCGGCAACCGTGTGCCGCTCGGTGTCTCGAGCGTGTGGGCCACGCGGTTCGACGCGGCGCACCTGCTCGACGGCCTGGCCGACGTGCGGCTCGATATCTCGCTGCCGCCACCGCAGCGGTCGCAGCCCCGGCAGCCGGCCGAGGGTGTCGTCAGGATCGCCGGCATGGTGTCGGGATCGCAACTGGCCGTCTGCCGTTCCGACACGCTCGCCGAACTCGTCGCGCTTGACCGCTGCGAGATTCCGTTTGATCTATCGAGCGACGGCCGCACGCTCTCGATCCGGAATCTCAAGGCGTCGTCGCCCCTGTTCAAGGCCGAGGCGTCGGGCCGGATCGGGCTTCCCCGGACGACTGCCTGGGAGTGGGCCGAGTCGCTGATCGGCGACGATTTCGCGCTGGTCGCCGACATCGACCTCACCGCCGCAGCCAAGGCCATTCCCGGCGGGCTGACGGTGCGGCCCGATGTGCGGGTGACAGCCGGGCAATTGCAACTCTCCGCCGCCGCGCATGCCGATGGCAACGAGCGGGTGCTCGAAGTGCGGGCCTCCTCACGCGACCTCGCGGCCGTGCAGGGAGAGCGGCAGCTCCGCTGGAACGACCCCTTCACCGCCTGGCTGCGCGGACGGCGGGGCCCGGCCCGCGGCGATCGCCTCCGCATCGACGAGGCGCGGGTCGCCTCGCCGGCAATCGAGTTCTCCGCCACGGGGACGGCCGAGACCTCGAGTCTGCAGTGGACCATCGACATCGACAAACTCGTGCAGGAGGCGGCCGAGGTGCTCGATCTGCACGGCCTCAAGATCGCCGGCAGCGCCCGCGGGCAGATCGATCTGGGAAGCACGGGCGCCGATGCCGCAGCGACCGCCAGAGTCTCCGCAAGCCTCTCGAACTTCGAGTTTTCCACCCCCGGTGGCTCCACCTGGAGCGACGAGGAGATTTCGCTCGAGGGCGAGGCCTCCGGCGGCGTCGCGGGCGGGGCGCTGCTCGTCGACGCCGCCCACGCATTGGTCGTCTCCGGTGACGATCGGCTCGAAATGACGCTCACCGGCGGGGCGATCGTGAACCCCGGTGCAGCCTTCCAGGACCGCGGCGCGGCGTGGGTGCGGCCCGCGCCGCAGTCCGACGGCTTGTCGGCCGACTGGTCGCTGGCGGGTGACCTTGGCCGGTGGCAGCCGCGACTCGAGGCGCTGGTGCTCGGCCAGGGCGGCGGCATGACATTCGGCGGCCGGGTGCGGGCCTCGGCGGCGCTCGCGGCGCGGGGCGACGTCTGGCAGGTCACGCGGGCCGGTGCCGAAATCGAAAAACTGACGGCGACCGATGGTAGCCGGGAGATCAGCGAGCCGCGGCTGGTGGCCAGCGCCGCCGGACTCTTCAATCCGTCCACCGGACAGATCGAGGTTTCGTCGGCGGAGATCCTCACGGCCACGCTGTCGCTGCGGACCGGCGGGCTGGCCGTGCGGCCGGAGATGCCGCGCGGGGCGGGCGCCGGCACGCTCTTCGATCTGTTCGAACGGCTACGCGGGCGGGCGCAGTGGCAGGCCGACGTGGGCCGTCTTGAGAAATGGCTGGTGGCGGCACCGCAGGCAGCCCGCTGGCCCGCCGGCGGACGCGCCTGGGGCACGGCGGAGATCATCGACACACCAGCGGGGCTGAACCTGCTCATCGATGCCACCGGCAATCAACTCGCGCTCACGCACCTGCCGGCCGCCGCCGCGGTGCCACGGGAAGTCTGGGCCGAGCCGCGGGCCAGATTCGTCGTGGAAGTGACCCGCGGGCAGCCAACGGCGGCCGAGCCACAGTCGGGCGACACGCTGGTCATCAATCAGTTCGCACTCGAGTCGTCGACGATCGCCGTCGCGGCTGCGGGCAGCGTCTCCGAGTGGTCGTCGCGGCGGCTCGTCGATCTGGGCGGCAGCGTGAATTACGACTGGGAGATGCTCTCCCGGCTGCTCTCTCCCTGGACGGGAGGCCGCGTGCGGCTGGCCGGCGGCGGTGCGCGGCCGTTTGCGGTGCGGGCCCCGCTCGGCATGCTCGCTGCGGCAGCCTTTCCGGACAGCCGGCCGGCTCTGGTTCCGCAGCCCCAGTCCGCCGGCGGCGACGCGGCGACGCCCGAATCGGTACCGCTTCCCGAGGATTGGCTCTCGGCGGTCCGTGGTCAGAGAGACGCTGGGTCCGGACGGGTGACGCTGCCGGTGGCCGCGGGACAGCGGCCGGCGGGCAGCGGCGCCACCGAGTGGCTGCGCGGCCTGTCCATCGACACCTCCGCGGCCTGGACGGCCGCCGATGTCGACGGCTTCCAGTTCGATGCGGGCGAGATGTCGGTGCGGCTCTTCGAGGGGCAGTTGGCGCTCGGGCCGTTCGAGATCGCCGCCGCGGGTGGACGGCTGCGGGGCGCGCCGTGGATCAAACTCTTGCCGCTGCCGGGTGAACTGGTCGTGCCGCCCGGCCGCGCGATCGATCGCGTCGCTCTGTCGAGCCGACTCTGCGACCAGTGGATCTCGTGGGTGGCGCCGCTCATCGGCAAGTCGGCCCGTGTGCAGGGCGTGGCCAGTGTCGATTTGGCGGGCGCGCGGCTCCCTCTGGACGATCCCTTTGGCGGCGAACTGTCGGGCCAGATCATCTTCGAGAATCTCGAGGTCACGCCGGGGCCGCAGTTCCAGCCGCTGGCGACGCTGATCGTCAAACTGCAGTCGCTCATCGACCCGCGGTTCGCCTTTGGAGACAAGGTGGTGCTCCTGCGGGTGCGGCCCGAGCCGGTGCGGATGAAACTCTCCGAGCGCCGGCTCTGGCACGAGGGGCTGGTGATGGACATGGGTGAACTCGTCGTGCGGAGCGGTGGCAGCGTGGGCGACGACGGCTCGCTCGCCATGACCGCCGAGGTGTCGTTTCGCGGCGACCTCGCCGGCTCCACGCCGATCGTTGCGCAATTACTCCGCACACCGCTTTTGATCCCGCTCCGCGGCACGGTGCATCGTCCGCAGTTCGACGCCGGCTCGATCGACAAGATCGTCGGCCGGATCGTCGAGAACACCGCCGAGGCCGTGATCAATGACGGCCTGACCCGTGGCCTCGAGAACCTCTTCGGAAACCCGCAGCCCCCCGCCGGCGCCCCAAAGTAGGACAGGCTTCAGCCTGTCGCAGCCTCTTGTCCATCGACTTGATCAGTCGCACGAGCGTCTGCCGATAGGCAAAATGCTCGACCTCGAGCCGGTGCCGCGGCGAGTCGACGTAGCGGATGCGGCGCTTTGCCTCAGGCCGCTGCCGCTGGCGATAGAGCCAGGCGGCGGCGCGGGCCGCCTGCCGGTTCGCCAGCGCCATTTGCGCAACGAGCCGGGCCTGCAGGTCGGTGATCCCCCACTGGCCGCTGTCGGGCTGGATGAGTCCCACCACGGCGATGTCGTCCCGTGTCGGATGGAGCAGGTTCAGGTAGAGCTGCGGACAGCCGTCCCCGTCCGGTGCGTGGGGCGCGCAGAGATGCTCCGGAGCGATGAAGGGATGCGTGATCTGGTAGCCAGTCGCGCAGATGACGACGTCGAAGGGCTCGCGGCGGCCGTCGGCGAAGACGGCCGCGTCGCCGGCGAAGGAGGCGACGTCACCGGCGGGCTCGATCGCGCCGGCGGCGATCCGTTCGTAGAGTTCGCCGTTGACGACCGGATGGGATTCGAAGAGTGCATGGTCGGGTTGTCGCAGCCCGCGCCGTCGCGGCAGGCCGATCGTGCGATCGATCGCCCGGAGGCTCACGAGCCGGCGGAGCCAGAGGGGAGCGCGCATCTTGAGCAGTCGTTCATTGCGGAGGTCGGCCGGCCGGCCGAGGATGAACCGGGGCACGACGTAATAGCCCCGCCGCGTCGAGTGCACGGTGCGGGCCGCCTGCCGCGAGCAATCGACCGCGATGTCGCAGCCGGAGTTGCCGCCACCGATGACAAGCACCCGCTTGCCGGCGAGGGGCAGCGGCGTCAGGGGCGACTTGTAGTGGCAGGCATGCAGGAGCGTGCCCGTGAAGGCACCGGGAATGTCGGGGTACCGCGGCACGCGATTGTGGCCGGAGGCGATCACGACACCGGCATACGGTTGTGGCGGGCGTCCGGCCGCCTGCACAAGCCAGCCGCATGGAGTGTCCCTGCTGGCCGCCGGTTCGATCCGCTCGACCGGGATGCCGGTGTGGATATGGGGCAGCAGCCCGAAGTGCCGGGCGTAGGACCAGAGGTATTCGAGGCATTGCCGCCGGTCGGGATAGGCGGGCCAGTCCCGCGGCATCGGAAAATCGGTGTATTCGGTGAGGGTCTTCGAACTGATCAGCCGCGTCGACTCGAAGACGGCCGAGGCGGCGGAGCCGAAGAACCAGTTGCCGCCGATGCCGTCCTCGCGTTCGAGGCACTCGGCGGCGATGCCGGCGGCGCGCAGGTTTTTGAGCGCCGTGAGCCCCGAGGGCCCGGCGCCGATCACACACCAGGTGTCGGGGCTATGCGACGCGTGCATGGATGATGGCCGTGGCCAGCCGCTCGAGGTCGTCGGGTGCATGGTGCCACGACAGGCTGGCCCGCGCGAGGCTTCTGCCCTCAGGCACGCTCGGCGGTCGGATGGCGGGTACGAAGAAGCCCTCGTCGGCGAGGTGTTCGGAGAGCGCGACGGCGGCGGCCGGCGCACCCACGACGATCGGCACGATCTGGGCCTCGGCCGCGGCCACGTCGACGCCCGCCCGGCGCAGGCGGAGCCGGAAGACCTCGGCGCGGGCGAGCAGTTCGCGGCGCCGCTCGGGCTCCGCGCCGAGCAGCCGGATCGCGCGGGTGGCCGCCGCGGCAACACCCGGGGGATGGGCCGTGGAAAAGATCCACGCGCGGGCCGTGTGCCGCAGCCAGTGGATGAGCTGCGCATGGCCGGCCACGAAGCCGCCGGCGGCCCCGAGCCCTTTCGAGAGCGTGCCGACCCGCACGTGCACGCCGTCGGCGCAGCCGAGTTCCTCGACCAGGCCGCTGCCCCGCTGCCCGAAGACACCCGTCGCGTGGGCCTCGTCCACCATCAGGATCGCGGCATGCCTGCGGGCCAGGTCGCACAGTCCGGCCAGCGGTGCGACCGTGCCATCCATCGAGAAGAGCGTGTCAGTGACGATCAGCCTGCGGCGGGCGGTGCCGGCCGCCGCCAGCAGGGCGTCGAGGGCGGCGAGATCGCGGTGCGGATAGACCACCACGCGGGCCCGGGCGAGCCGGCAGCCGTCGATGATGCTCGCATGGTTGCGTTCGTCGCTGGCAATCACGTCGTCAGGGCCGGCCAGGGCGGCGATCGTCGCCGTATTGGCGGCGAAGCCGCTGGGGAAAATCAGGGCGGCCTCGACCGCGAGCAGACCGGCAAGCGCCTGCTCGAGCGCCTCGTGCGCCCGCGACTGGCCGCTCACCAGCGGACTCGCCCCCGCGCCGAATCCCTCGGCGCACGAGCCTTTCGATGCCGCCTTCGTCAGCCGCACGTCGCCGGCGTAGCCGAGATAGTCGTTGGAGCCGAAGTTGAGGAGCGTGCGGCCGTCGAGATCGACCAGGCAGCCCTGCCGTCCAGCCCGCACACGGTGCGGCCGCTCGAGGCCCGCGGCCCGCAGTTCCGCGATGGCACCCTCGATCCAGGCGAGTGGTGCGGGCAGCGGTGCCGCGGCCGGAGTCCGGTGGCCTTCAGCGTCGGGCGGGTCAATGCGGCAGGGCATGTCGCGATTATGACCGCTTGGCCGGCGGCCTCGTGGCAATTTTTTCCACCGTCCGAAACTGAGCGGGCGTGACCGGGGTGACGGAGAGCCGGCTGCCACGGCGGAGCAGTTCCATCCCCTCGAGCGCCTTGACACTGCGAAGTTCCTCGAGCGGAATCTCCCGTGGAAAAATCTCCACGAGTTTGACGTCGACCATCGACCAGATTGGGTTCTCTGGCGACGCCTTGGGATCGTGGTAGTCGCTCTTCCGATCCCAGGCGGCGGGGTCGGGATAGGCCGCGCGGACGATCTCGACGACGCCGGCCACGGCCGAGGGGGCGGCATTGGAGTGATAGAAGAGCGCCCGATCCCCCGGTTGCATCGCCCGGAGAAAGTTCCGGGCCTGATAGTTCCGCACGCCCTCCCAGTGGGTCGTTTTGTGCTTTGCTTTCGCGAGGTCCTGGATCGAAAACACATCCGGCTCGCTCTTGATCAGCCAGTAGTTCATGCCGTCAGGATAGAAGGCCGGCCCGAAAAAGCGAGCGGGCCGGACGGTTCCCCGTCCGGCCCGCTCTGTTGAACACTCATCGTGGCCCCGTCAGGAGCCCCGCTGAACTAGCAGCCCTTCTTGCAGCCCCGGCCGCAGCCGTGGCCGAGGATGCCGCCCTTGCCGCGACCGGCCTTCGAAGCACCCGAGCCGCAGGCCGGAACCTGCTCCTCGACGCACTTCTTCACCTGGACGCAGACCTGCTTCGTGACCTTCTTGGGCACGCGGACAACGTACGACTCGGTCTTCGTCTCCGAGACGCAGTCGCTCTTGCACACGCTGTAGGTGGCGGTCTTCTGGACCGGCACCATCACCGTGAAGCAGACTTCCTTGGTCCGCTTCTCAGGCACGCACTTGTTCACCGTGACCTCGCGGGTGCGGGTCTCAGTGCGGCACTTCTTCTCGCACACCGTACGGGTCCGGGTTTCCGGAACCATCTTGGTGACGGAGTAGTTGCGTGTCCGCTCCTCGCAGCGGGAGAGCTTGACGCAGTAGTTCCGCGTCCGCTCCTCGCAGCGACTCTTGTGCACGCACACCGTCCGCGACCGCTCCTCGGTGCGGCACTTCTTCACGCAGTACGTGAAGGGAACCTGCTCGCACTCGGTCTTCCACATCGTGACCGGGATCTCCTTGGTCTCGCACGTGGCGACCCACTTGCGGCAGCAGACCACCTTCGGGCAGCACGGGTTGCCGTCGGCGTCATACTTGCCATTGGCCGAGATCTCCTTGGCCTCGGTGACCCAGTGGCCACCGCGACAGGTGACCGACTTCGTCGTCTTGACGGGCACCCGCTTGCTGACCGTGCGGGAACCGGTCATCTGCTCGGTGTAGGGCACCTGCACCGTGTACTTCTGCTCGACCTCTTCGGTGTAGGGCACGTTCACCTTGTAGGTGGCCGTCCGCTCCTCCGTGTAGGGCACGAGCACCTTGTACGTGCTCGTCCGCTCTTCCTTGACCGGCACGCACACCGTGTAGGACTCCTCACGGTTTTCCGTGTAGGGAACCCGAACCGAGTACTCGATGGTCTTGGTTTCCGGCACGTTCACGTTGACGGTGTAATCGACCGTCTTCGAACGTTGCTCCGGCACCATCACCGTGTAGTTCCGCGTCCGCTCCTCGACCCGCGGCACCTTCTTGGTGACCGTGAAGGATCGCTCACGGACTTCCGTCGTCCACTCGGTGGCTTCCACGTCGCGGATCTCCGGCACCATCTTCCACACCTTCACCGTCTTCATGCAGGCGTCGGCAGCACCCTCGACAGTGGCACCTTCAGCCGCCGCATCGGCAACCGGCGCGGCTGCGGCGTCGCCGCCGACCAGCACCGAACCATCTTCGCTGTGGGCGAACGACCCGCCGAGACACACGCTGGCAGCCGCAAACCACGGCAGGAAACTGAAAGTCAATCGCTTCTTCACAGAAACCTCCAGAGGAAAAAGAACACGCTCGAACGTTTTGCGAACACTTCTTCCAGGCGTTCCAAGGAGGCCATCCCCAGTCGGTGGCGTTCCGCAGTTCCAGCCCGGCCGAGCCTGCCGGCGCCCGCCGCGCGGTTCACGGAACGCTTACGTGGCGTTGTTCCGTGATCGTCAAGGCTTGCGCGAGTGACAAACTCACACCAGTTGATCGATCTTTGGTGACCGGAAAAGTCAGCGATCCCGAGAATCGTGCGATTGTTCCGATTGCGCGGGTGGCACGGCCGGCGGGCAGATCGGGCTCGACCCCATGGGACCCCCTTCGCAGCAGGTTTCGAGGATCATCCCGCACGCTCTGCAGACGAGCTTGGCGCGGATCTCGAAGGTCTCACCCTGACAAACAGGGCAGCGGGACTGGCTCATGCCATCACGATAGTCGGACAGGCTTCAGCCTGTCGAATCCGGCGCGTCCCGGGCAGAGCTTCCGCTGCGATGCGAGGATACTCCAACTCTCCCAACCCGGCTTCGCGCCACCCACTCCCCGTCGCCGGACGTTCGCTGCGCCCATCCTGGGCTGCACTCACTCGATGCTGACTGCGCTCCGCCATCCATGGCTTCGCTGGTCAGCAACGCCGGCTCCCGGGGCACGGGTGGCCCTTCGCCTCCGGCCGCCTCTACCCGACCAGGATCACGATGAGTTCCTTCGGGCCGTGGGCGCCGAGCACGAGGATCCGCTCGATGTCGCCGGTGCGGCTCGGGCCCGTGATGAATGACAGCATGCTCGGCAGGTGGCCCGCGTGGCGGGCCTGGGCGGCATGCAGGGCGTCGCCGAGCGTCGCGACGACTTGGTCGACGGTGGCCACGACGACGTGCACGTGCGGCAGGATCGAGAGCGCCCGGCCGCCACAGGTGGCACTCGAGACGAGGATCGAGCCGGTCTGGGCGACGAGGGCCTCGCAGGCAGTGATGCCGGCGTCACAGGATTCGAGCTGGCTCTTGGCGAAGCCCGGGCCGCCTGTCGCGGCCGCATCCACCCGGTAGGTCGCGCACGGCACGCCCGCCAGCAGGGGTTCGACGAGCGGATGGCCGTGGTAGGCCACGGTGTTCCAGCCGCGTTCGCGGGCCAGCGCGAAGACGAGGTCGGCCGCGGCCGTCAGGTCGGGCATGCGGTGGACGATCGCCCGGAGTTTCTCGAGGTTTTCGCAGAGGATCTGCAGCCGCTCTGCCGGCGTGTCGCCGCCGTCGGGGAGCCACGGTCTGGCCACCTCCAACGGCAAGACGTTGAGCCCCGGCAGGCCGTTGGTCGCCGGGAGCCGCGCCGTTTCCTCGGTGGCATGCGACTTCAGGTGTGGCAGCGGCGCCGGCAGTCGCAGCGCCTCGCGGATGCGGGCCAGGATCGTGTCGCGGGCCGCCGTATTGTCGGCTGCCGTCCGGCCGACGGCCGCGGGCGCGGTGCTCATGTGCGGCGGCTCCATTCGTCGCGAAAGCTTCGGGCAGGGGCGGCCGGCAGGTCGCGGGTGGCGAGCCAATCCCGCAACAGCGGCGGCCGCAACGCCTTCATGAGGCCGAGCGTCCGGCGAAACATCCGGCCACCGGCCGCAAACAACCAGGGCCGCGTGGCAACCGCGACGAAAATCTTGTGGCCGATTTTCTCCCAGCGGTTGGGGGCGGTGCGGGCGGCATTGCGGCGGTTGTGGAGCAGATGATGGTGGATGTCGATCCGCACCGGGCAGGCGTCGGTGCAGGCGCCGCAGAGCGAACTGGCACCCGAGAGGTGGTTCCAGTCGGCGATGCCCCGCAGATGGGGCGTGATCACCGAGCCGATCGGGCCCTGATAGGTCGTGCCGTAGGTGAAGCCGCCCACGTTCTTAAAGATCGGGCAGACGTTCAGGCATGCGCCGCAGCGGATGCAGTGGAGGCTGTCGCGCTGCTCGGGATCGGCGAGGATCGCCGTCCGCGAGTTGTCGAGCAGCACGAGGTGCATCTCCTCCGGGCCGTCGCACTCGCCGTCGCGCCGCGGACCGGAGTAGAGCGTGTTGTAGCAGGTCATCGGCTGCCCAGCCCCGGCCGTGGCGAGCATCGGCAGGAGCACTGCCAGGTCGTCGAGGTGCTCGATCACCTTTTCGATGCCGGAGATGGCGATGTGCACCCGTGGCAGGGCCGCCGTCAGCCGGGCATTGCCCTCGTTTTCAGTGATCGAGATCTGGCCCGTTTCCGCGACGAGAAAGTTCGCCCCGGTGATCCCCACGTCGGCATCGACGTAGAGCCCCCGCATGTGCCGGCGGGCGATCATCGTCAATTCCTCGGGGCTGTCGGTCGGTGCGGTGCCGAGGTGCTTCCCGAAGAGGTCGCTGATCTCGTCCCGCCGCACATGCATGCAGGGAAAGACGAAGTGATAAGGGGGCTCGCCCCGCAATTGCTGGATGAATTCGCCGAGGTCGCTCTCCACCACGCCGTAGCCATCCTTTTCCATGGCGGCGTTCAGGTGGATCTCCTCGCTCGTCATGCACTTGCTCTTGATGACGGCCTTGGCCTTGGCCGTGCGGAGCAGGCCGAGGATGATCGTCCGCGCCTCCTCGGCATCTCGGGCCCAGTGCACCTCTCCGCCGTTGGCTGCGAAGTTGGCGACGAACCGCGGTAGCAGTTCATCGAGCCGGTTCACGGCCGACCACTTGGCGAGGCTGGCGGCATCGCGGGCCTGTTCCCAGTCGCGGTAGCGGGCCTTCTGCGTGTCGCGGCTGGCGTAATAGCCGCCCAGCGCCTTCTGCACGAAGGCGCGATGGCCGGTGTCGCGGACATGCTCCGCGGCATCGTGCAGGAACTGTTTCTTCGGCGCCTGGGTGATCATCGCTGTAAGCATAGCCGCCGGGCAGCGCCGCTGGAGATCGCGACCCCCCCGTTTGCGTGGCGGGCGGGGCGTGGGTACAACGATTTGAGATGGGGCGGCAGAGCTTGCGTTGCCCCAAAGTTTTGACTGATTTGTCCCAACGAGCGTTCGGAAGACGCTTCCAGGTGCCGGATGGTGTCGACAGACAGCCTCGAACAGTTCATGGCGCGCGGGGCTGTCTGGCTCGTGCTCGCGGTGATCTGGGCGGCGGCCTGCGTGTGGGTGGAACGCGATGCCCCGCGCGTGTTCCGCAGGGCGGGCCTGTTCAGGATTTTCTTGGTGGTTTTGGGCACGCTCCTCTTTCTCACAACCTGCCAATTCGGCCTGCGGTCGCTCGCCGTCATGCTGCCGCTATTGCCCCTGGCTTTGGTCCCCTACGGCGTTATGCGCGAGATTTCGGCCCCGCCGGAATACCAGCTGCTGCCGCGGCAGTTTGGAGGGATCCTGCAGAAAGCTGCGCAGGTGCTGCCGATCGGGAGGCTCCTCGACAAGCTGCGGGCCCCGGGCGGGGGCGGCTTCGGCTCGACCGCTGCCGGCTCGACTGAGATCGCCCTGCTCAAGAAAAACGGTCAGCCCTACGACGGCAAGGACGCCCACGGCCTCGACCAGGAGACATCGCGGGCCATTCGCTCGGTGCAGGGCATCCTGCTGACGGCGATCCAGATGCGGGCCACCGACGTGCACATGGAGCCCAAGGTCGGCGACGAACTCCAGATCCGTTACCGGATCGACGGTATCCTGCAGACGATCTCCACGCTCCCCGGTGCCGCCGGGCGGGCCATTGTGTCGGCCGGAAAGGTGCTCGCCGACATGGATATCGCCGAACGCCGCCGGCCGCAGGACGGCACGTTCGCGGCCCTGTACAGCGGCCGGAAATTCGACGTGCGGGCCGCATCCGGGCCGACCAACTTCGGTGAGAAGATGTCGCTGCGGCTGCTCGACTCCGACGGCGGCATCGTGAAGTCCGGGCTGAACGGCATCGGCATGCGGGAGTCGACGCTCAAGACGCTGCGGGCGATCATCCACAAGCCCGACGGCATGCTCATCGTCTGCGGGCCGACCGGATCCGGGAAGACCACGAGCCTCTACGCTGCGATCAGCGAGATCGACGTGCTCTCACGAAACATCATCACGATCGAGGATCCAATCGAATACCGGCTCGACAACATCTCCCAGACGGCCGTCAACACCGCGGCCGATCTCACGTTCGCCAAGATCCTGCGGTCGGTGCTGCGGCAGGATCCGGACGTGATCCTCGTGGGCGAGATCCGCGACAAGGAGACGGCCGAGATCGCCATGGAGTCGGCCGTCACCGGCCATTTCGTCTTCTCCACGGTCCATGCCAACGACACGGCGACCACGATCACGCGGCTGCTCGACATGGGGATCGAGGCCACGCGGATGCAGGCTGCGGTAACGGCGGTGCTGGCGCAGCGGCTGGTGCGGGTGCTCTGCGAGAAGTGCAAGGTGCCCTACAAGCCGGCCGCAGACGAACTGCGAAAGTATGGGATCCCGGCCGCCAAGGTGACCATGTTCTACCGCGAGCAGGGCTGCCCGGCGTGCAACGGCACGGGCTACCGGGGCCGCACAGGCATTCATGAGCTGATGGTGTTCGACAATGCGATTCGGGCGCTGTTGGTCGGCCGCCCGTCGATCGAGGCGATCCGGGCGGCGGCCCGCAAGGGGGGTACCAGAACCTTGCAGGAATCCTGCCTCTACAAGGTGATCGAAGGGGTGACGAGCCTCAACGAGTGTGCTCGCGTTTCAAAGTGAGAGAGGCCATGCACCCACTCTTCGGATCGATCCTCCAGCAGCTCGGCGACCTGATCATGATCATGATCGTGGTCGGCATGGCGCTCTATGGCTGGCAGCACGGCCTGTTTCTGGCGACCGTGGCCGGCCTGCAGGTGCTGGGTTCGTTTCTGGCCGCCATGGCGCTCGCCGACACACTGGCCCCGCTGCTCCTGCAGGCCGACTGCCCGCAGTCGTACACCTTCCCGGTGGCGTTTCTGCTGATCTTCCTCGGCAGCATCGTCGTGATTCGTCTGGGAGTGGGATTCAGCATTCGCGAGGGGGAAGGGCGTTGTTCCGAGTGGATCGACAAGATCGGTGGAACACTGGTCGGAGCGATTGCCGGCTATGTGCTTGCCGGGGCGGTGCTCGTGGCCTGGTCGATGGCTCCCCTCGTGGACGCGCTGCAGCTCAAGGGGTCCGAGCTTCGGCTCGATGCCGGTGGCCCGCTCCTCCGCACGTTTGTCAGGTGCTTCGATGAGCCGGATCTTGCGCCGCGACTCCTGCGCTGCTACGCGACGGGCAATTGGGACGAACGGTTTCCCGCGCCCGCCGCCGAGCCCATCACTCCGCAGCCGTAGCGAGCACCTCGGCGAGGTGGATGGTGTGGGGCTTGTGTCCCTGCGCCGACTGGAAATTCCGTGACAGCCAGCCGTCGAGCTGGAGCTGGCAACTGGGATCGCTCGACACGATGTAGTCGCAGCCCGTGCGGGCGAGCGAGCCCCCCTTCACCTCCGCCATCGCCGTCGAGATCATCGGGAATTTCACGCTGAAGAGCCCGCCGAAGCCGCAGCAGCTCTCCGGTTCATCGCACTCGACGAGTTCCAGGCCGTTCACGGCACGGAGGAGATCCCGCGGCGCATTTTTAATCCGCAGTTCGCGCAGGCCGTGGCAGCCGTCGTGGTAGGTGACACGGTGGGGAAAGTGGGCGCCTACATCGGTCACACCGAGCCTGTCGACCAGAAACTCGCCGAATTCAAACGTCCGGCTCGCCAGGTCGAGCGCGCGGGTTGCATGGGGCGTGCCCTCGAGCAACTGCGGATAGAAAACCCGCATCATCGCCACGCAGGAGCCGCTCGGACCCACGACGGCCTCGGCTCCGTCAAACACGTCGAGTGCCCGGATCGCCACCGCTCGGGCCTCATCCCAGTAGCCGGCGTTGAAACTCGGCTGGCCGCAGCAGGTTTGCGCGGCGCGAAATTCGCAGGTATGCCCCAGCCGTTCGAGCACGCGGACCACCGCCAGACCCACCTGCGGGGTCATCTGGTCGACGAAACAGGGGATGAAGAGGCTGATGTTCATGGGTGAATCAAAGTGTACACCCCGTTCCTGCCACGTCAGCCCGTGGAGGAATCACGCCCTCGCGGCGACGGCAATCGTCCAGCGCTTGGCGGTGGGCCAGGCGGCAAACGCGGTGTTGGTGAAGGCCGCTCCCGTGCTGCGGGCGACCTGCCAGGCTCCGGTATAGGGATTGCGTGCGGCGATGTCGGTCTTTCCGTCACCGTTGAAGTCGCCCGTGACCGGGGATTGCCAGGCGACATCGGTCCTGAACCCACCCCAGCGGGACAGGACCGAACTGGTGCCCGTGCTGTGGCTGACCCACCAAGTGCCGTCGTTGGCGCGGCGGCCGGCGATGTCGGTTTTCCCGTCGCCGTTGAAGTCGCCGGTCAGAACCGTTGTCCATTTGTTGGCGAAGTACCACTGGGCGAACGGGGAGTTCGTGAAGGCCGCTCCCGTGCTGGTGGCGATCTGCCAGGCTCCGGTGTAGGGATTGTGTCCCGCGATGTCGGTTTTGCCGTCGCCGCTGAAGTCGCCGGCCACGATGAATTGCCAGGCGACGCTGGTCGTGAACCCGCCCCAGCGGTCCAGAACCGAATCCAGGACCGAACCGGTGCCAGCGCTGCGGCTGACCCACCAGCTGCCGTCGCTCGCGCGGCGACCGGCGATGTCGGTCTTGCCATCACCGTTGAAGTCGCCCGTCAGAGCGGAGGTCCACCGCTCGGCGGTGGACCAGGTGCCGAACGCGGCGTTTGCAAAGGCTGATCCCGTGCTTCTGGCGACCTGCCAGGCTCCCGTGGATGGATTGCGGGCGGCGATGTCAGCCCGGCGGTCGCCGTCGAAGTCGCCGGTGACGAACGACTGCCAGGGAACACTCGCCGAAAAACTGCCCCAGAGCGTCGGCGTGGCCGTGCCGGCGGCCGGCGTCGTTGTCACCCACCAGCTGCCGTCCGCGGCCCGGTTGGCGACATCGGTGCGACCGTCACCGCTGAAGTCGCCGGTCAGCATCGTGGTGGTCCACGTCCGGTTGACGGGGAGCGTCGCCAATGTCGCCGTTGTCGATCCCGTCAGGCCGGGGCGGGTGATGATCAGCTCGTTTCCGGCCTGCCCGATGAGGGCATTGAACTCGGTCGATTGCAGCCGCACGGTGAAGCTATCCTCGACAGCGTCCGCTGGGTTGAAGACCGATTCAGCCCGCACGGTGACGGTCGCATCTCCCGGCGTGCGGGCGGCGAATGCCAGCTGCAGGCTGCCGTTGGCGTCGAAGGATGGCGACACGACCGCGGCGTTGCTCGTCGTCACCGTGTAGACCAGTTCGCCGACGGTCACGATCGAGGGAAAGGCGACGAAATTCTCCCGGGCCAGGCCCGCACCACCCACGGTTCCCTGCACGGGTAATTCGTTGAGCGCTGCTCCGGCATTGGAGACCGGCAGCGCGGCGATTCGGTCGACGACGGTCATGCCACTGCCGAGCACGCGGGCGAACGCCGTGAAGCCGCCGTTCTGCGAATCAAGGTCGGCCGCATTGTTGGCCAAGTTAAAGAACCACTGGTTTGTCGCGCTGCTTGGCTCGCCTGGCTTTTTGGCCATCGCGATCGTGCCGCGGACATTCGTGTTGCCGGGCTCGTTGACGACGGCAGGCCGCTGCGGCACGTCCGCAACCAACGGCGTTCCTGAGTCAGTGACTTTGAAGCCGCCCCCCTGAACGACGAAGCCGGGAACCGAGCGGTGGATGATCGTGTTGCGGTAGTCGCCGGCGTTGGCGTAGGCGAGGAAGTTCGCCGCCGTCAGCGGCGTGGTGCGGGTCCGTCCCGGGCCCGCCTGGTCGAAGAGTTCGGCAAAGATCGGCGTTGTTGAAGACCCCAATTTGGCGTCAAACCGCACCACTGTGCCGGCGACGGCCGTGTCGTTGTAACGGCCGGCAAGGCTGATGGTCTGGTTGAGCGTGGGGCTATTGACCGGGATGACCAAGTCGGGGAGAGCCGCGACCACGGCCACGGCCAGCACCTGGCGGGGCTCGAGCGACTCGGCAGCGAGTGGCCGTTTGGGCCTGTTTTGCCGGGAAAATCGTGGCATGAGGGCAACCTTCGAACCGCACGGGCTTCAGCGCTCCGCATGGGAAAGTATACGTGCGCCGTTGGGCCACGGTTCGTTTCCGCCGGAAATTCAGCGTTTCCCGCGAGCCAGGGCCCGGGCGAGCGCCGTTCCCATGTCGGCCGGGCTTTCGGCGATCTCGATCCCGGCGTCCCGCAGGGCCGCCAGCTTGGCCTCGGCCGTGCCTTTGCCGCCGGAGATGATCGCCCCGGCGTGGCCCATCCGCTTGCCCGGTGGTGCCGTGCGGCCGGCGATGAAGGCCGCCACCGGCTTGGTGACGTGCTGCTTCACGTATTCCGCGGCTTCCTCCTCCGCCGAGCCGCCGATCTCGCCCATCATCAGGATGGCATGCGTGTCGGGGTCGGCCTGGAAGAGTGCGAGAATGTCGATGAAACTCGAGCCCACGAGGGGATCGCCGCCCAGACCCACGCAGGTGCTCTGGCCGTGGCCGAGTTGCGTCAGTTGCCAGACCGCTTCATACGTGAGCGTTCCCGAGCGGCTCATCACGCCCACGTGGCCGGGCGTATGAATGTAGCCGGGCATGATGCCGATCTTGCACTCGCTCGGCGTGATCACGCCCGGGCAGTTGGGGCCGATGAGCCGGCTCTTCGAGGCGTGCACGACGGGGAGCACGCGGGCCATGTCGAGTACAGGAATCCCCTCGGTGATCGCGATCACCAGTTCGATTCCGGCGTCGACGGCCTCCAGAATCGCATCGGCCGCGAAGGCCGGTGGCACGAAGATCATGGTGGCATTCGCGCCGGTTGCGTCGCGGGCCTCGGCGACGGTGTCGAACACAGGCAGGTTGGCGACCGTCTCGCCCCCCTTGCCGGGCGTCACGCCGCCCACCATCCGCGTGCCATAGTCGAGGCAGCCGCGGGTGTGGAATTCACCCACCTTGCCGGTGATGCCCTGACAGATGACCCGGGTGTCGCGATTGACGAGGATGCTCATGGAATGTCTTTCTAGTTGAGTCAGGCTTTGCTTGCGGCGACGACCTTCTTCGCGGCGTCGGTGAGGCCGTCGGCGGTGATGATCTGCGTGCCGCTCGTGGCGAGGATCTTCTTCCCCTCCTCCACCTCGGTGCCCTCGAGCCGCACGACGAGCGGCACGGTGAACCCGATCGTTTTCGAGGCCTCGACCAGGGCGGTGGCGATCGTCGTGCATCGCATAATGCCGCCGAAAATATTGACGAGAACCGCCTTCACGTTCTTGTCCGACAGGATGATCCGAAAGGCCTCGGTCACCTGTTTCACGTCGGCGCCGCCGCCCACGTCCAGGAAATTCGCCGGCTCGCCGCCGTGATGCTTCACGAGGTCCATCGTGCTCATGGCGAGCCCCGCGCCATTCACCAGGCAGCCGATCGTGCCGTCGAGCTTCACATAGGAGAGCCCGGCGGCCGCGGCGCGGGTTTCTGCCGGCTCCTCCTCGGCCTCGTCGCGGAGCGAGGCGAGATCCTTGTGGCGGAAGAGGGCGTTGTCGTCGAACGTCATCTTGGCGTCGAGGGCCACGAGCGTGCCGTCCTTGGCGAGCACGAGCGGATTGATTTCGAGCAGCGATGCGTCGAGCGACACGAAGGCCGCGCAGAGCTTCTTGAAGAAGGTCTCCGCATGCCGCCAGCTGGCCGTGGGAAGCTTGAGTTTCGAGGCGAGCAGCCGGGCCTGATAGCCGCCGAGGCCACGATCGGGATCGAAGGGCTCGGAGAGAATGAGTTCGGGTGTCTTGGCGGCGACCTCCTCGATGTCCATGCCGCCGGCGGTGCTGGCGATGAGCACGGGAGAGCCGACGCGGCGATCGACGAGCACGGCACAGTAGAGTTCGCGGTCGATCGCGCAGCCGCTTTCAACAAAGACTTGCCGCACCACCTGCCCCTCGGGGCCGGTCTGGATCGTCACGAGCGTGTTGTTGAGCAGCCCCTTGGCGATCCGCTCGGCATCGGTGGCGCTCTTGGCAAGCTCCACGCCCCGCTGCGTTCCGCCCTTCACGGTGCCCTTGCCGCGGCCGCCGGCATGGATCTGCGCCTTGACCGCGCAGATCGGCGTGCCGAGTGCCGTGTAGGCGGCCGCCGCCTCCGCGGGCGATCGGGCGACCTTGCCGACGAGCACGGGAACGCCCGCGGCCCGCAGCAGATCCTTGGCCTGGTATTCGTGAATTTTCATGATGTGCCTTTCATGGCTGCTTCAACGGGACGGCGGCGACAATATGGCACGGATGCCACCACTTTCCAACGGTTTGCCTCCAACCCGGGCGAGATGCTGCCGAATGAGTCGGACGTCATAGGGAGTCGCCGCGGCCACGCCGTCGAGCACATGCCCCAGATTCAGCCCGTAGTGGTTGACGCGAAAGAGGCCCGCCTTCACGAACGGCACGCCGGCATCGAGGAGCCGTCCAGGGAAGCATTCGCTGGGATTGTGAGGCGTATCCCGCATCTTGCGGAGGTGCCGCCACGAACGTTTTGGCTCGCGGATCGCGAGGTGCGGCCAGAGCTCGCGGCGTGTCGCCAGGGCATGTTCGCGGGCGTCGTAGAGCGCCGCCATCTGGAAGCCAGCCTGTAAAAAATGTTCCGACATGCCGATCTCATAGCGGTCGATGATGTCGTCCTTGCGGTCGAGCGGAACGACCGACTGCCAGAACCCCTGGAACGCCGGCGACTCGAGCAGGGGCCGCCGCATGGCGAAGAACCACGACTGAAGATGCGGGCAGGAAGCTTTGCCGCGACGCCTGGTGCCCTGCTCCGAAAGACACATGCCCCACAGGTCGGCGTCGGCAACCCGCGGATCGGCCAGCACCGGTGCAAGATCGGCCAGCGGCCCGTAGACGCTGTCGTTTGTGCAGATCAGTTCCTCGAACGCGTCCAGCGGTCCGAGCGACTCGATGCCCGCCCGCCAACTGCAGAAGTCGTAGCCGATGTTGTCACGCGGGATGAAGGTGTCGACGACTGGCTGCAGCGCGGGGGGCAGTGCCCGCGCGCTGGCCGACACGACGACCAGCCGGTCGACGGCCGCGCGATACTGCCGCAGCGCAGCGACGACATAGTCGGCCCAGAGGCCGTCCTGATCGTAGTGGGCGAACACCAAGGCCCGTGCCATCGCCACGCTCCTGCTGGGACTGTCACGGTGGGCTAGGTTGCCGGGGCCAGTACTTTGAGGCGTCGTTCAAGCACCGCGGCCCGCTGTTCGGCGCCGCTGCGTTGCCGGGAATTGCCAATCAGTGCCAGGAGGTCGCGGGCATGCGCCAGCGTGGCCCGGGCCGCCGAAAGATCCCTTTGAGCCACCCGTTTGGCTACTTCGCGAAGCGCCGATTTGGCATACCAGTGCGCGCTGCGATCGGTGAGCGCGAGTCGCTGATTGGCAGGCAGGGACTCGGCATTGATGCGGATGGCATGGACCAGATCCGGCCAGACTCCACCGGCGGTGAGCAGCCGGGCCGACTCGCTGGCTGCGTGGCGTCGAAACACGGCCAGCGGTCGGGGTTCGTACCAGACCGGAAACCGCGCCGCGATCCGCACCCACATCTCCCAGTCGAGGGTTTGGCAGAGATCCATTCGATAGCCGCCGAGGATCTCATAGGTGGTCCGGGCCACCACGACGGACGGCGTTTGAATTCGCTGGCGGGTGGCAATTTTGGGCAACCAGTCGGAGAGCACGCCCGGCCAGAGTCGCTGCCGCGAATTGATTTTGATCAGGTGATCATCCGAATCGATGATGCTGCTGCGGCAGAAGGCCATACCGATGAGGGGCGCCTGGAGAAAGGCCTGCTCCATGCGGGTATAGAATCCGGGCAGCACCTGATCATCCTGATGCAGAAGATGCACGAGGTGGCCACAGGCAAGCCCGACGGCGCGGTTCCAGTTGCCGGCGATTCCCAGATGGCTCCCATCCACGTAGACATCGATCCGACCGTGGGGATCGATCGACCGCACGAGTTCGACCACATCCGTGTGCCGCGATCCGTCGTCCACAACCGCGATCTGCATCTCTTCGGGCGCCGGCGCCTGCGACAGCACCGATTGGAGCGCCCGCCGCAACTGTTCGCCGGGCTCGTAGGTGGGCAGCATCACCGAGAACCGCGGCCGGTTCGGGTGGCCGTCCACGCCGGGCACGAGCGGGATGGGAGACGCGGCTGAAGCCATCGGATTGCCTATCTTCGCCAGACTCTTTTTCTGGAGCTTCTATAACTCGCTTCATCGCAAGAATCGGTCTGGCCCGCAACCGCAGAAGTTGGGTACATCCTGCAGACTGGCGAGAGTTCCAGACCGCCATCCCTCCAGGGCCGTGCTAATGACCGTTTGTAATCCGACGACTTCACAGATCGGCGACGTCGTCATCAGGCCGCTCAAGCAGCACGGCGACGCCCGGGGCTGGCTGGTAGAGCTCTATCGCGAGGACGAACTGGCGGAGTCGCTACACCCGGTCATGGCCTACGTGAGCCAGACGCAGCCCGGCGTAACGCGGGGCCCGCACGAGCACGTCGATCAGACCGACTATTTTGCGTTCATCGGACCGGGCGATTTTGAGCTCATCCTCTGGGACGCCCGCCCGGAATCGCCGACGCACGGGCTCCAGACCCGCACACTCTGCGGCCAATCGCGCCCGTGTGCGGTGACGATTCCGCCTGGTGTCGTCCATGCGTATCGCAACGTGAGCGACATCCCCGGCTGGGTCTTCAACGCTCCGAATCGCCTCTATGCGGGCCAGGGCAAGCAGGAGCCGGTGGACGAGATTCGCCACGAACTGGCGGCCGATTCCCCTTACAAAGTCGACGACGCGCGGAAATAAACACCAGTGGCATCCGGCATCAAAGGCATTGTCTTGGCAGGCGGCTCCGGCACGCGGCTGCACCCGATGACTCTGGCCGTTTCCAAGCAGCTGCTGCCGGTCTATGACAAACCGATGGTCTATTACCCGCTCTCGGCCCTGATGCTGGCGGGAATCCGGGACATTCTCGTCATCTCCACGCCGCACGATCTGCCGCATTTCGAGCGGCTGCTGGGCGATGGCTCGGCCTTTGGCATTTCGCTCTCCTATGCCGAGCAGCCACAGCCCGACGGGCTCGCGCAGGCCTTCGTGATCGGCCGGGATTTCATCGGGTCGGACCGTGTCGCCCTCGTCCTCGGCGACAATATTTTCTACGGCCATGGCTTTCAGGCAGCGCTCGAGGCCGCTGCCAACCGGGCGTTTGGTGCCACCGTCTTTGCCTATCCAGTGCGCGATCCGGAGCGGTTCGGCGTGGTGGAATTCGACCAGAATGGCCGGGCGATCTCGCTCGAGGAAAAGCCCACGCAGCCGAAATCGCACTTCGCCGTACCGGGTCTCTATTTTTACGACAACGACGTCGTCGACATCGCGGGGAACCTCCAGCCCAGCCCGCGCGGTGAATTGGAGATCACCGACCTCAATCGGATCTACCTCGAACGCGGCACCTTGCAGGTCGAGAAACTGGGCCGCGGCTTTGCCTGGCTCGATACCGGCACCCCCGATTCGTTGTTGCAGGCATCGTCATTCGTGCAGACGATCCAGGATCGGCAGGGGCTGAAGATTGCCTGCTTGGAAGAGATCGCGCTGCACATGGAGTATTTGTCCTGCGCGCAGGTGGCTGCCGCGGGTGCGAAGATGAAGAGCGATTACGGCAGATACCTGTCGCAAATCGCATCCGAGGTTGCCGAAGAACGGGGCTTGCATCTTGACGACGCACGTGAGCAGACGGCGCATCGCGGTTTCCGGATCGTCGGGCCAACTGGGCAGCGAGATCTGCCGGCAGTTGGGCAGCGACGCGCTGACGCTGCCTAGGGCAGCGCTCGACATCACCGACAAGGCCGCCGTTCGCGACTTCATGCGTCGTGAGCGGCCGCGGGCGGTCATCAACTGTGCCGCCTGGACGGCCGTCGACGCGGCGGAATCCCAGGTCGAAGCCTGTTTCGCCGTGAACGCGCGGGCAGTCGAATCGCTTGCCGAGGCATGCGACGAGGTGGGCAGCCTGCTCGTGCAGGTGAGCACCGACTATGTGTTTGGTGCGGATCATGCTCGCGCAACACCCTATCGCGAAGACGATCCCACCGGCCCGCTGAACACGTATGGGAACAGCAAGCTGGCCGGTGAGGTGGCTGCCCGGCAGTGCGACCGGCACATTATTGCCCGAACGTGCGGTCTCTATTCTGCTGGTCCGCATGGCCCGGTCCGGGGCCGAAATTTTCTCGACACGATGCTGGTTCTGGCGGCGAGTCGCCCTGAGGTGTCGGTGGTGACCGACCAGATCTGCACGCCGAGCTATGTCCCCCACGTCGCCCGGGGCATCCTCACCCTGCTCGAGGCTGGTGCAACGGGAACCTTCCACGTCACCAACGGTGGCTGGACGTCGTGGCACGGCCTGGCAAGCGAGCTCTTCAAGCAGGCCGGTCTGAGCACCGCCGTGCGGCCGATCACGTCGCGCGACTATCCGTCGGCCATCGAGCGGCCGGGGTATAGCGTCTTGGCGACGGAAAAGCTTGTAAAAACGGCCGATACCCGCCTTTCCGATTGGCAGGAGGGTGTGGCAGACTATTTGCGGTCTCGCTAGAACCCGTGGAAAGGACCCCATGCAGCCCATCCTTGTGACCGGCGGCGCCGGGTTTATCGGCAGCGAGTTCGTACGTCAGTGGATCGCTCTCGAGCGGTCGGCCGTCATCAATCTCGACGCCCTCACCTATGCCGGCAACCTCGATTCCCTGGCCTCGATTGTGCACGACCCGCGGTATCTTTTTGTGCAGGGGAGCATCGGGGACGAATCCCTCGTGCGAGCGTTGCTGCGAGAGCATCGCCCGCGGGCGATCGTCAATTTTGCGGCTGAAAGCCATGTGGATCGCTCGATCGATGGCCCCGCTGCATTCGTGGAAACGAACGTCGTCGGCACCTTCCGGCTGCTGGAAGAGGCCAGGCACTACTGGAGCAATCTCCCCGAGCAGGAGCGTCGCGCCTTTCGGTTTCTGCACGTTTCCACAGACGAGGTCTACGGTTCGCTCGGCCCAACCGGCAAATTCACCGAGGCCACGCCCTACGCCCCCAACTCGCCCTACTCGGCATCCAAGGCCGCCAGCGACCACTTTGTCCGCGCCTATCATCACACCTACGGCCTGCCCACGCTCACGACCAACTGCTCCAACAACTACGGCCCGCATCAGTTTCCCGAAAAGCTGATCCCGCTGATGATCCTCAACTGTCTGGAGGGCAAGCCGCTGCCGGTCTACGGCGACGGCGGGCAGATCAGGGACTGGCTGTATGTGGCCGACCACTGCCGCGCGATCCGGCTCGTGCTCGAGCAGGGTCGGGTAGGCGAGGTCTACAACATCGGTGGCGACTGCGAACGCACCAATCTGGAAGTCGTCGAGACAATCTGTCGCGCGGTCGACGAACTTGCCCCCGGGGATGAACGGGGGGGCCGCGCGCGGCTCATCACGCACGTCACCGATCGACCCGGTCATGATCGCCGGTATGCGATTGACTTCGACAAGCTCAAGCAGGAATTCGGCTGGCAGCCGAGTGAAACATTTGAATCAGGGGTCGCGAAGACCGTGGACTGGTTCTTGGGCAAGAACGCCGAAGGAAAAACCACGGCAGTGGACGCTGCGCGCTTGCGACGCGGGGTTTTGATGGCCAATAGTGGGCTCTGAGTCCGAGGGTGCGGCCATGAACGCGAGAATCCACCAAATTTACTACCGCGACGATCAGCAGCCGCTGCTTGATCAGGCCTTCATTCCCTATGACAACACCGGTAACTCACGGCCAGAATGGCGTGAATACCACGTGTTCCGCACCGAATTCCTTCGTGACGCTTGTCGGAGCGATGCCATCACGGGATACGTGTCTTGGAAATTTAGCGCCAAAACCAAAACATCGGGTAAAGCGTTCAAGCGATTCATCCAGCATAATCCCGGCTTCGACGTTTACTTTATCAATCCCGCTGACCTGGTTCCGCGGCGGTTTGGGAATATTTGGCTACAAGGTGAATTTCATCACCCAGGCTTGATCGAGATCACCGAGGCCGTTCTTCAACAGGCCGGCATGCCCATTGACCTCGCGCAGTTGCAGTACGACGCGGCCAAGACGTTGTGCTGTAACTTTTGGGCCGGCACGGCAGCTTTCTGGCAGAAGTACATGGCTTTTTGTGAGCCGGTGTTCCATGCCATCGAGCACCACATCGACCCTGAACTCAAGGCGCGGATCGATCGCCGTGCGGACAAACTGATTGATGCCTGCTATCGGCCGTTCATCATGGAGCGTCTGTTTACGACGCTTCTGTCGATCGACCCGTCGATCCGTTGGATCGGCTACCGGAGACATCGATCTGCCTGGAGACGCTGGCTTGCCGGACAGGCTGCATAGACATGTCGACGTGCGATTCGCTTCTACTCACCATGCCCCCGTGCCGAAGTGGCGCAGCTAGCCCTGAGCCCAAGTGACTTCGCTCTAGCGACGATGGCGGGGCATTTGCTAGTAACTCCCCCTTCACTCATGGAGTTTGAGCCTTGCGACAAAAGACCGTTCTCATCACCGGATCCTCCGGCCTCATCGGCAGCGAAGTGGCCCGCCATTTCGATGACCGTCACTGGGCCGTCCATGGTCTCGACAACAACCAGCGGGCCGTGTTTTTTGGTGCCGCGGGCGATACCCGTTGGAACCAGCGGCGGCTTGTCGAGTCGCTCAATGCGTTCATTCATCATGAGATCGACATCCGCAACCGAGATGGCGTTCTCGATCTGATCGGTGCGCTGAAGCCCGATGCAATCGTGCATACGGCGGCGCAGCCGTCGCACGATCGCGCCGCTGCGATCCCCTTTGACGATTTTGACACGAATGCGGTCGGCACGCTGAATTTGCTCGAGGCCACCCGTCGGTTTGTACCCGAGTCGCCATTCGTGCACATGAGCACCAACAAGGTCTATGGCGATGCCCCCAACGAAATCCCGCTCCGCGAACTTCCCACCCGCTGGGATTTTGCTGCTGTGGAGTATGAGCATGGCATTCCCGAAACCTTCCGCATCGACGCCTGCAAGCATTCACTCTTCGGCGCATCGAAGGTGGCTGCCGATGTCATGGTGCAGGAGTACGGACGCTACTTCGGTATGCCCACCTGCTGCCTGCGGGGCGGCTGTCTTACCGGTCCGTCCCACGCTGGGGTGGAGCTCCACGGCTTCCTCAGTTACCTGGTGAAGTGCAATCTCGAGGATCGGGAATACCGAATCTTTGGCTACCAGGGAAAGCAGGTTCGCGACAACATTCACGCGGCCGACGTTGCCGAATTCATCTATCGGTTTATCGCTGCCCCTCGTTCGGCGGCCGTCTATAACATCGGGGGTGGCGCCGAGAACAGTTGTTCGATCCACGAGGCCTTCCGCATGGTCGAGGCCCGGAGTGGCCGCCCGATGCGATGGGTCTACGAAGAGAAGGCCCGCGAAGGGGACCACATCTGCTATTACTCCGACCTACGGCGGATAAAGTTGGATTATCCTGGCTGGAGCCCGAAAATCTCACTGGCCGAGACATTCGACCAGATCGTTGAGGCCTGGCAGCGCCGGCAGCATGATCACGACGGTTCGACCGCCG
Source organism: Planctomycetia bacterium (assembly GCA_026401035.1). Classification (GTDB taxonomy): domain Bacteria; phylum Planctomycetota; class Planctomycetia; order Pirellulales; family UBA1268; genus RGVT01. The sequence continues at coordinate 64,774 of JAPLNR010000075.1, forward strand.
TGAGGAGCGCGGCATGATCGAAAATGGCCTTTCCGTGACCGGTTGAACTCCTTACGCTCCCGGTAGGCATTGAGGCCGAGGCTACCTGTGTTCGCGTGTGCACAATGCGGCCGGTCAAACCGAGGGATGTCGCCCGGGCCACCACGCTTGCCATGGTGCGTCGGCCAATGAAAACGGTGGTTTTTGGAATTCGGGGCCTTCCCCCGAAGTACGTTTGGTGGGACCGAACGTGTCGGAATCCTGACGGAAAGAGGGCGTGTCTGGAACGATGAAAACGCCAACGAGCCAGGAGTTATGTCGCCGTCGCGGCCTGCTCGTGCTCGGGATGCATCGCAGCGGAACGTCTGCACTCGGCCGCGTTCTGAACCTCTTGGGCGCCGAACTACCGAGCCACACCATCGGCCCCGACGAGTTTAACGAGGCCGGCTACCGGGAAGCGGCTGAGCTGTACCGCCTTCACGACCAGATGCTTGCCGGGGCTGATTCCCGCTGGGACGACTGGCGGCCCTTCACCCGGGCTTCGCTCGACCCGCACGGCCCCGTCGGCATCGAGCACGCCCTCTTGGAATTCCTCACCGCCGAGTTCCGCGACTCGAGTCTTTTCGTTATCAAGGATCCGCGCATCTGTCGCTTTGTGCCACTCTGGCTCGAAGTTTTCGGGCGATTTTCTACCGTCCCCGGCGCCATCATTCTCGTACGGCACCCATTCGCGGTCGCCCACTCGCTTCACAAACGCGACGGGTTCTCCCTCGCGAAGTCCTCGCTGATTTGGCTCCGTCACGTCGTCGACGCGGAGTATGCGACCAGGCATGTTTCCCGCTCAGTCGTGGACTACGACGGCATCGTGACCGATTGGCGGACTCAGGTCGAACGGATCGCCAGTGAGCTCGGAACCGCCTGGCCGAAACCGCTGGCAGATGTCGCCGCGGACGTGGATCAGTTTCTCTCCGTCCAGTTGCGACCCCACACGGCGACGATCACCGAGCTGGAATGCAGCCCGCATGTCGTCTCCTGGATCCAACGTGCGTACGCAGCCATGCAGGCCATGGCACGGGCCGGAGACCATGAAGCGGCTCGCCGCGAAATGGATCAGGTCCGCTCCGAGTTTGACAACGCCTGCCTCGCGTTCGGTGCCATGTGGCGGGAGGAGATTGCGACCTTCGCCCAGGAAACCCTAACGCCCTTGGGTGTGGCGCCACAGGGAACCCTCGATCGGCATGTCCAGCGTTTCGAGCAGCAGCTCGCTTCCCTGGACGCCGCCATGCGCGAAGACCTCGCGATCAAGGTCAATGGTCAGCACGCTGATCTGAGCAGGCAACTCAACCAGGTCGTGGAGGCCTCGCTCCGTCGCGATGCCACGTTCGAGGAGCTTGCGACGAAGCCTGCCGGTCATCAGGCCGAGCTGGAGCGCGTCATTGATGCCCAAGCCCGCAGGATCACCGACCTCGAGGTGGCGGTCGTCGCATCGGCCCGGCAGGCGTCCGAACACGCAACGATGGCACGGCATGTCGATGTTCACGACGCCAAGCTTTCGCGACTCCAGTGCAGCCTCGAAGGCACGATCACTCGCCTTGACGCGCTCACCGCCCGGGTGCCCCCGTCTCGATCGCAGTCGGTGGTGAAGCGGGGCATGGATCGCCTGAAAAAGGCAGGCCGCCAGTGCGAGCGTGTCGTCCGCAAGGTTCGAAAAGAAGTGGTTCGGATGGTTCGCCTCCAATCACTTCAAAACTACCTGGCTAGACGCCGCTTCCGACAGACCGTGCGAGCGATCCGGACTTCAGGATTGTTCGATGCCGGTTGGTACCTCCGGGAATATACGGATGTCGCCGCGCGGGGCATGAATCCGGTCGTGCATTACCTCACCTACGGGGTCCGCGAGGGCCGCTGCCCGAATCCCTTCTTCCATACTCGGTGGTATCTCGAGCAGTACCCTGACGTGCGCACTGCGAAAGCCGAGCCGCTTCTGCATTACCTTCACAAGGGTGCGGCGGAAGGGAGGGATCCGAGCCCCTTGTTTCAGACGGCGGTCTGGGTGGCTCGGTACCCGGAGATCCGCGGGACGAAGCAAAACCCGCTCGCTCATTTCATCCGTAGTCGCGGCGATTCGCAGCGCGAAACGTCGTTGATGAGCGGTGATGCTGCCATGGCATCGGTGCTGCCGCTCGCACCGCCACCGATCACCCTGGCTTCCCTGGGCACCTCGGGCTGGGAACCTTGGCCCGAGGTGTTTCCGTATGCGCCGCTGGTGTCGATCATCGTGCCTGTCTATGACACGCCGCCGACGCTCCTCGAGAAAATGATCGACTCGGTCCGGCGACAGGCCTACGGCCACTGGGAGCTCTGCCTGGTCGACGATGCTTCGCCACAGCCGCACGTCCGGCCGCTTCTCGAGCAGGCGGCCGCCCGCGACCCGCGAATTCGGGTCACGTTTCGTGCCTCCAACGGCAACATCTCCGCCGCCACCAACACCGGCATCGCCCTCGCTCGCGGCGAGTTCATCGCCTTCCTCGACCACGACGACGAGCTGACGCCGGATGCCCTGCTCGAAGTGGTACGGGCGTTGAACGACGAGCCCGACACCGATGTCATCTACACCGACCAGGACAAGATCGACCTGGAAGGCCGACCATCCGAGCCCTTTTACAAGCCTGCATGGTCGCCGGCCTACTTCCAGTCGGTCATGTACATCGGTCATTTGCTCGTCGTGCGAACATCGCTCCTCCGAGAAACAGGAGGATGTGATGGCTCCTTCGACGGTGTCCAGGACTTCGAATTAATGCTCCGCTTGGGCGGGGCGACCAAGAAGATCCGGCACATCCCCCGCATCCTCTATCACTGGCGGAAGATCCCCGGCAGCATCGCAAGCGACTTGGCTGCGAAACACGGCATCGTCGAGCTCCAAAAGAAGGCCGTCCAGGCACACCTCGACCGAATCGGCATCGCGGCCATCGCGACTACGAGCGGCGCTGCCCATCGGGTGCGGGTGATTCCCGCCCCACGAAGCCGCGAGCCACTCGTCTCGATCATGATCCCCTCCAAGGACCATCCCGAGCTGATCGGCCCGTGCCTTGCGAGCCTTTTTGAAAAGACGACGTATAAGACGTTCCAGGTCATCGTCGGCGACAACGAGACGACCGATCCTGAAGCGCTTCGGCTCTTCGATCGCTATCCCGTCACGCGGGTTCCCTTGGCGGGCCGTTTTTGCTTCGCGGCCTTCAACAATCGGATGGCTGAGCAGGCGCGGGGCGACTACTTGCTGCTGCTCAACAACGACACCGAAGTCGTCCAGCCGAACTGGCTCGAGACCCTCATGCTCTACGCCGAGCAGGACGACGTCGGCGCCGTCGGCCCGCTGCTGCTGTATGGCGACGGAACGGTCCAGCATGCCGGTGTCATCCTCGGGCCCCGTGGAACCGCCGACCACGTGATGCGAGGCTTTCCGGGGGATTCCGATGGCTACGCCGGGTCACTCCAAGCGGCCAGAGAAGTCACCGCCGTTACCGGAGCATGTCTCTTGGTCCGCCGCGACCACTACATGGCTTGCGGCGGGCTCAACGAAACATTCGGGCGGCACTACGAGGACGTCGATTTTTGCCTGCGACTACGGAAACGTGGACTTCGAAACATTTTCGTCGGTGGCGCCCGAATGGTGCACCATGAAAGTAAGTCCCGCGGCTCGTATTATGACTTTACAGACCGCGTGCTCCTTCTCGACCATTGGGAGTCGTGGATTCGCCGCGGGGATCCCTACTACAACCCGGCCTTCGATCCCGAAAGGGTCGACTATTCGGTGCGCGTAGCGTGACCGAGCGGCGACGAGATCCTTCCATCATGATTGGGTCCACCCCATGAACATCATTTTCGTGCTCTACCAGTCCCTCGCGTGCAACAGCGCGAGCCATGTCGACGGTCTGGCCCGCGAGCTTTCGTTGCTCGGCCATGACTGCCTCGTGGCCCTTCCCGAGCACCTTGATGACGCCGATCGTTTTGCCCCGATGCCCTATCGCATCGCGACCTATCGTCAGATTCTCAGTCAGTCGCTGAGCTTCGCCGACGGCCGGGGTCCGGATGTCGTCCATACCTGGACGCCTCGTGAGATCGTGCGGAAGTTTCGCGATCAGCTTGCCGCATCGCATCGGTTTCGCACTGTGATTCACCTCGAAGACAACGAGGAACACATCGCGCGGGTCGCCTTGGGGGAAACGGGATGGCGGGTCGCCTGCGCGGATCGACTGCCGATCGCCTATCCCGACCACCTCACAGACCCTGTCCAGGCACCGGGGTTCTTTGCCCAGGCTTCGGGCGTGACGCTCTTGATCGATCGACTGGCCGAGTGCATGCCCCTCGAGCGGCCAAGCCGGGTCTTCTGGCCATCGGTCGACCGGACCGTCTTTTACCCACGTCCTCGCAATGATGCGATGCGGGCCATGCATGGGATTGCGCCACACGAGATCGTCCTCTGTTACCACGGCAACATGCACCAGGCGAATCGAGTGGAGATTCGCAGCCTCTATCTCGCGGTGGCCCTCTTGAACCGCCAGGGCTTTCCTGCACGCCTCGTCCGCATGGGCACCGACCATGTGACCCACGAGCCCGAGTATTGCCGCTGGGCCGCGGAGCATTCGATCGACTTGGGTTACGTCGTGGACCGGCGGCGTCTGGTCGACGTGCTCGCCATGGCCGATGTCTTCGTGCAGCCGGGCACGGCGGACGCGTTCAACGACTTTCGATTTCCCTCAAAGCTCCCGGAGTTTTTTGCCCTCGGACGGCCGGTCGTTCTCCCAAGAGCCAATATCGGCCTCGTGATACGTCACCTAGAAGACGCGTTCGTGTTGGATGAAGCCAACGGGCAAAACATTTGTGCGGCCGTGAAAACCATCTGTTCGGATCGGAAGCTCTACCAGAAACTCAGCGATGCCGCATGGAGCTTCGCCGAGCAGCGGCTTTCGTGGAGGCAATCGGCTGCGACTGTCGCCAGCTTCTACGAGGCCCTCGCGTGTGATAGTGCAGCAGCGTGAGGCCACCATGAACATCGAGATCGTTTCAGTCCATGTCCCGAAAACCGCCGGCATGTCGTTTCGGCGCGTGCTGGATGCGGTGTATGGAGAAGATGCTGTCTTCGCGGACAACGGGGAATATATGGGCAATTCGCTTGCCGATATGCCGCTCACGCCGCAGCATCGCATCATCCACGGCCATGCGTACAGAACGACTGAGCAGGTCCGCCGCCACCTCGTCGACAGGAGGAAACGATGGTCTCTCTAGCTGAGCGCTACGCGGGCTACGTCCTCCCTGCGATCGGGTATGGAACGGTTCGCGATTTTTGTGACAGTGTCGATCACTTCGGCACGCTCGCCACCGTGTCCGGTGACCTGAAAGACCACCAGCGGCCCTGGATGGTCAAGGCTATTCTCGGGGGAGTTCCTCGTGGGTCGCGGCTCATCGAGATTGGAGCCGGCCAGCCACTCGTGGCTGATCTCCTTGTCACACTCGGCTATGACGTCACCGTCGTCGACCCATACGACGGCTCGGGCAACGGGCCACGAGAGTATGAACACTTCCGGAAGACCTACGCGGGTGTTCGCTATGTTCGCGAGGTCTTCAACGACGAAACGCCCGGGCTCGATCCTGCGAGCTACGACGCGGTGTATTCAATCTCGGTCCTCGAACACATCCCGATTCCAGCGCTGGCAGGCGTGTGCGCCGGCATCCGCAAGTTTCTCGTCCCTGGCCGCGGTCGGACCGTCCACGCCATCGATCACATCCTCAAGGGTACCCATCAGGACTACAACGCCGAACACCTCGGCACGCTCGTCGAAGGCCTCGGGTTGAAACGCGATGCGCTCGCGCGAATTCTCGCGGTTGCCAAGGATGACGTGGATACCTACTTCCTCTCTGCGGAGGGCCACAACCGATGGCGTGGGGTCACGCCCTACGAACAGTTCCCGATGCGTCAGGTGATTTCGGTTCAGGTCTGCGTGCCGCCCAACTGCTAACTGAGACAACGTGGCTGCCTGTGAGCCGAGTCACGCACGTCCGGGGCACGGCTGACAGACGAGGAACACGAAGTCCGGGGCGAGTGCGGCTCGCTTCGTTAGCGCATCCTCAAGAAAGAGCAGCAGTCGAATGATCGAATCGAAGTCGGGGTGATCCCCTCCCGCCAGATCGGCGTTGAGCAGTGGGTAGAGCTGGTGCATGAGAGTTCCGTTGAACGCCCGCTCGTAGACGACCGAAAAGCGACGTCGCACGAGGCCGAGAATCTCACTGGATCGGATCGCCTCGGACGGATCGATCCGAATCATGTCTTGGATACTCGGGCGGCCGAATGTCACCCGACGCCCATGCAACAGATACTTGGGATCAAGCGTGCCGAGTATTCCATTAATGAGCTCGATTTGATCGTCCGTCCATTGGAATCGGTTTGGTCCAACGAACTCAACGAGCACGAAGTGGCCTCGAGGATCGATGGCGCGAGACACCTCTGCCATCAAGCCCTCGAGGTTCTCGACGTGGTGAACCGCGCCGACAGAAAGCACGAGGTCGTACTGATCGTTCAAAACAAGGTGATTGGCGTCGCGAACCTCCAGCGTGAATTGATCCTCACCGAAGCCGGCTGCATGAATCCGCTCGCGGGCCTGGCGTACGGCACCTTCGGAAATATCGAATGCGGTCAGATGACGGACCTTTCCACTCCGGAGCAGCTCGACCTCATGGGCACCGTCTCCACAGCACAGGCTCAGGACACGGTCAAATCTTTCAACACCACCAAAGTAGTGCGACAACAGCCAGCCGAGCCAATGATGGGGCCCACCGGTCATCAGCCGGTAGAGTTCCCGCTCGATGATCTGATTGTTGACCCAGTAGGATCCATCGCTCCTCCTGGCCTCGAACTGCTCGGCCCAGAAATCAGAGACCTTTTCCAAATCGGAATCCGCGCCGGATCTCAGCGGAATGCGCGAAAGCACAGCCTGTCCTCCGTCCCAGCGGGCCACCACCACCAATTCATGGCCACCGTTGACTTCGGTAGGCAGATCTGCGGGACGCACCGTGACGCTGAACCCACTCCCTCGCGCTTCGGGACGATCTGGGAACGCCTTGTGTACGTCTGGACGCTCACCACCCACAGCCGCGAAAGCGATGATTCTGCCATTCAGGGACAGTTCAACGGCTTCCAGCGAATGACCTCGCGGTGGAAGTATCCAGCCCGCCACGGTGAGCGGCCTTTCGACCGGATGTGGCGCCGGGAGCGCCGCATCTGTCCGCGGGAAGTCAATGAAGTATTCGAGCCCGGATGAGTCCTTCATCGATCGCCTCTGCATATGTAAGCGGAAGGGGACGAATACCGAATACCATTCCCACTGTCAGAGCATGGAGCCCTCAGCAGGCAGTCGAAATCAGCTGCCCTCCTTCACTTGGCCAGCCCTTGTCGCCCCGGCCTCGATTTCAGTACGTAAAAGACGAACTCGTCGTCCAAAATGCCCGTATCGATGAGTGCGTGCTCGATCTCCATGAGCACCTTGAGCCATCGGGCAACGTAGGGGTCGGTGTTCGACCGCTTGAAATCAAAATGACACGTCATGTACGAAAGCAGCGTACCACCAAAGCCCGTGCGCTCAACGACATTGAAAACCTGTGGGAGCAAACGCTTCAACTCAGGACCTGTAAGCGCCTCGGAAGGATCCATGCGGGCGATCGCCTCTTCCTTGGCCACCAGCACCGGGATGCAACTGCTTTCCTTGGCGCTTGCCGGGAACTGCGGCTCGTGTTTGTCAGGAAGCGGACGTAGACCGCGGGGCATGGCGTTAAGAGCGGCGTTTATCCATTGGAGCTGAAGGTCTGGCAACTGGAAGCGGAACGGTCCCTCAAACTCCAACGCAAACATGAACCCGTCAGGCTTGAGTACCCGGTGACACTCCTCCAGGCACTGGCTAATGTTGGCTATGTGGTGCAGCACTCCCTCCGCAAAAATAAAGTCGAACTCGCCGCCGAATGTGGAGCCGAACGGCTCGTTTAAGTCCTGCACAACATGACGGATGTTGCTGAAGCCTTCGGCTTGGCTTTTGGCCCGGGCCCGCTGGAGTGCGACGTCGGCGATGTCTGTGGAAATGATCTCGCCCGTGAAACCGGCTTTGCACAACTCGCGCTCCATGTAGCCTTCACTCGCACCGAGCAGGAGCGCTCGACAGCTCTTGAGCGCTGCGGGGCCACGTGGAACGATATACTTCTCGATGAAGTAATTCAGTGGGTGGAGATCCGGGTTACCGCTCACGGCACGGTAGATGTGGTCGCGGCAGGGCTTCGAGCCGAGCCAGAGTGTCGAGTAGTCGTATGGAGTACCGGCGTTCCACGGGTTGCTTCCGTCGCCGCCTGCGACAACAGCATTCAACGTGAAGGCGCCGTTGGGCACCAACTGGTTGGTGTCGGCGAAGCAGACCCGGACGTCGATGGGCTCGGCTGTGGCAATTAAGGCCTTGGAAAAAGGGTAGTAGAAGGCCTTGCGACCATCGCCGTAGCCCGCCACCTGCAGGTCATGACGGTAACGGTCGGCTACCGCCCGACCGATGCATCGCGTGCTGACGTATATGTCGACCTCCACCGGCTGAGTAGGCAGCATAGTATCTCCGGCCCAGCCCGCTATGCCCGCTTCCGAAGCCGTCTCTACCCATCCTACGAGAGCCATGAAGCTGTTCTCCGACCAAGCCCGTGGTGCGACTCCAGTGAATAGAACTTAGGACGTCAAGCGGCGATTTGGCAAGATGAGCACGGCGACATGTGCGCTCGAGCCGCGCGGCGGTGGCCTGTTCGGTGATCTTGGCCCCCGCCGCGAGCGTGCCGGCGACGATCTGTTGCTCGAGCATTCTCGCGATGCGCTTGGCGATCAGATGTGATCGGCTGGTGTCGCCGCCGACCGGGCATCCCTGCGCAGGCTTCGACTTCATGGGAAACTGTTTCCTGGGTGCGAGATCGTGGAATGCGACGGCCGGCCGCTCAGGCAATGATCTCCCGCACGACGCGGGCGCCGGTCACCTATCCATGGCCTTTTTCCGCATCCCCATAGAATGCTTCCCGTGGAAACTGAACCGGCCGACGCCAGAAGTGCCCGAACGTCTCGTGCCTGCCGACCGGCTCGACATCGCCATCAGCATCGATTCCGAAACCGCCCACACATTCCAGCTCACGCCGCGTGGAGCCTTCACGTGGCCAACCCCACCATGACCGACATCCAGGCACAGGCCGACCAGCTGTTTCAGCTCGGTGCCATCGCGATCGAACAGGGACGCCCGGCCGACGCGCTCGCCCACTTCGATAGCGGTCTGGCCCTGCGGCCTGGCGACGCCCGGTTTCTGCACGCCCGCGGCGAGGCCTGTCGCAGCCTTGGCCGGCTTGCGGAGGCCACCGAGTGTCTGCTCGCCGCCGTGCAGGCCGATCCATCGCTGGCGGCCGCCCACAACACGCTCGGCGTCTTGCACCTCGATTCGGGCGACGTGGCCGGCGCGATCGCCCGGTTCACTGTCGGGCTGAACGCGCGGCCCGACTATGCCCGGCTGCATTTGAATCTCGGCCGCGCGTTGCAGATCCGCGGTGAATCGGCCGGTGCGATCAGCTGCTATCGCGAGGCGATCCGGCTCGCACCCGACTACGCGATCGCCCACAACAACCTCGGGGCCTCCCTGCTCGGCCAGCGGCAGCCGCGGGAGGCCGTCGCGGTGCTGCGGCGGGCGCTCGAACTCGAGCCGCAGTATCCCGAGGCACATTGCAACCTCGGCAATGCCTGGCAGGCGCTCGATGATCCGGCGGCGGCGGTGGCGTGCTATCAGGAGGCGCTGCGGCTGCGGCCCGACTATTTCAACGCCCGCCTGCAGCTGGGCGTGGCGATCGAGTCGCTCGGCCAGCGGCCCGAGGCGATGAGCATCTATGAGTCACTCGTGCAGATGCAGCCCAACTCGGGCGAGGCCTGGCAGCGGCTATCGCTGCTGCTGATGGCCAGCAACCAGTGGGACCGGGCGCGGACGGCGCTTGAGCGGGTGGCCACGCTCCTGCCTGATGCCGACCGGCCGGGGGGCAACCTGCTCCATGCGAAGCAGATGCTCTGCGACTGGTCAAACCGCCAAGCCGACCTTGAGTCGCTTGGAAGAACGGTCGATTCGCGGCTGGCCCGCGGCGAGCCGGCCGGTGTCACGCCTTTCTATGCGATCGTGTTTGCGTGGCCCGCGGCCCGGCAGTTGGGCATCGCCCGGGCGGAGTCGCGGCTGCTCGGAGTGAAACAAGAGTCTCTGCGGCAGGACCTGGCCATCGAGCGGCAGCGGCAGCCGCGACGGCCGGGCCGGCTGCGGATCGGCTACCTGTCGGGAGATTTTTATGATCATGCGGTCAGCCATCTCACGCAGGGGATGTTTGCCCTGCACAACCGGGAGCAGTTCGAGGTCTTCGCCTATTCCTTCGGCCCCGACGATGGCAGCAGCTACCGCTGGCGGATCCAGCGGGAGTGCGAACACTTTGTCGACGTGCGGACGATGCGAACCCACGCACTGGCCCATCGCATCGCCGCCGATGGCGTCGACATCCTCGTCGACATGATGGGCTTTTCCGGCTACTCGCGGTTGGAGGTGATGGCGGCCCGGGCAGCGCCGGTGCAGGTGAGCTGGCTGGCCTATCCAGGCACGACCGGCTCGGATTTTATCGACTACCTGTTCGGCGACCCGCTGATCACGCCACCGGAATCGGCGGCGGATTTCAGTGAGCAGCTCGTGCGGCTGCCGCACTCCTACCTGATCACCGACCGCGAGCAGCCGGTCGCGGCCTCGGCGGGCCAGCGCCGCGACCAAGGCCTGCCCGACCAAGGCTTCGTGTTTGCCTGCATCAATAACAGCTACAAGTTCGAGCCCGTGATCTTCGATGTGTGGATGCGGATCCTGTCGCAGGTGCCCGGCAGCGTGCTCTGGCTGAAGTCAGGCAGCGCGACGATGGAGGCCAATCTCCGCCGCGAGGCGGAGGCCCGCGGTGTGGCGGCCGACCGGATCCTGTTCACGCGGGGCATTCTGCCGAAGCCGCTGCACCTGGCCCGACTGGCGTTGGCCGACCTGTTTCTCGACACCCACTTCTACAACGCCCACACCACCGCCGCTGACGCGCTCTGGGCGGGGCTGCCGGTGCTCACCTGCCCCGGCCCAACTTTTGCAGCCCGCGTGGGGGCGAGCATGCTCACGGCCGTGGGCCTGCCGGAGCTGATCGCGCCGGATCTGGAGCGGTATGAGGCGTTGGCGGTCGAACTGGCGGGCGACCCGACACTGCTCGCCCGCCTCCGGGAGCGACTGCGGGAGGGCCGCACGACCGCGCCTCTCTTCGACACGCCGCGGTTCGTCCGCAACCTGGAACGGGGCTACCGCGCGGTGTGGGCAATCCACGAGGCCGGCGCGCCGCCGCGGGCGATCGATGTCGCAGACTGACGGCGGCGGGGCTCACGCATCTGGTTTGCGACGCCGACCCCTGCGGTTATACTTTGGGTATGAAAACCGCCGTTTCCATCCCGGACGACGTCTTCGAAGATGCCGAGAGACTCGCTTCGCGGCTGCAAACCTCCCGTAGCAAACTTTATGCCCGAGCCCTCGCGGAATTTGTCGCCCGCCACGACGATGACCGCGTCACCGCGCTCATGGATCAAGCCGTGCGAGAAGCGGGAGAAGAGGGCGACTCGTTTCTCCGAGGAGCTGCTCAGCAGGCATCGCAGCGCGTCGAATGGTGATCGCCCAGTGCGAAGTGTGGTGGGCTGATTTGGCTGACCCCATCGGTTCAGCCCCGGGTTACCGTCGCCCTGTCGTGGTCATTCAGTCTGACCCATTGAATCGAAGCCAACTAGCCACGGTTGTGTGCATCGTTCTGACAAGCAATCTGCGCTGGTCGATTGCCCCAGGGAACGTGCTTTTGAATGCCAAGCACACCGGTCTCGATCGCGACTCAGTGGCAAATGTGTCGCAGCTTGTGACTATCGACAAGCGACAGTTGACCGAGCGAGTGGGCTCCATCCCAAAACGACAAATGGAAGCCATTTTCTCGGGCATCGATCTGATCATGGGCCGATAGAGCATCCACGTGGACCTGCACGCACAGTGCGAATACACGAATCCTTCTCAAGGTTTTTGACATCCTCGACAGTGCCCTGCAGACCGGAACGGGGCTACCGCGCGGTGTGGGCAATCCACGAGGCCGGCGCGCCGCCGCGGGCGATCGATATTGTCGAGTGAGGAGTGCGCCACGCTCACTTGCAGTGGCGGGCCGGTGAAGCGAGAACAGAAGGCCTGCCGGCGAGCGTTCGGCCCACCAACCCCCTCCGAGAGATGGCGACACAATGGCAACAGGCGAACCGACGGGCATGAACGCGACCGAGGCCGACGAGCCGTGGGTTCAGGCGCTCTTCTCCCGCTCCTTCACCGACTGGCTCGAGCAGCAGCAGTGCAGCCTCGCCTTCACGACCTACCAGACCGGCAAGCTGTTTCTGGTGGGCCGCAAGGCCGACCGGCGGGCCGACGCGCCAGTCTCGATATTTGAGCGGAACTTCAGCCATTGCATGGGCATGTGTGCATCGGCCGACGCCCGCACGCTGTGGCTGAGTTCGCGGTATCAGATCTGGCGGTTCGAGCAGCGGCCAGCGACGGCGGTGCCCTATCGCCCGGCGGCCACCGCCGCGACTGTCGGCGATGAATCGCAGCCGCTGCCGGAGTGGGTGGGCCAGGGCTACGACGTCACCTACATTCCGCGGGTCGGCTACACGACCGGCCACATCGACGTGCACGACATGGGCATCGATGCCGAGGGCCGGCTCGTGTTCGTCAACACGATGTTCGGCTGTCTGGCCACCTTGAGCGAACGGGGCAACTTCAAGCCGCTCTGGCGGCCGCCTTTTCTGAGTGCGCTTGTGCCCGAGGATCGCTGCCATTTAAACGGGCTGGCGATGCGGGGCGGGCGGCCGGCGTATGTGACGGTGGTGAGCCGGTCAGACGTGGCGGATGGCTGGCGCGACAAGCGGCGTGACGGCGGCTGCGTGCTCGATGTGGCCACGGGAGAGGCGGTCTGCACGGGCCTGTCGATGCCGCATGCGCCCCGCTTCTATCGCGATCAGCTCTGGCTGCTCAATTCCGGCACCGGGGAATTCGGCCGGGTGGATCTGGCCAGCGGCCGGTTCGAGCCGATCACGTTCTGCCCCGGCTATCTGCGGGGGCTGTCGTTCCATGGTGATTACGCGATCGTCACGCTCTCCAAGCCGCGAGACATGTCGTTCCAGGGGCTTGATCTCAGCGACCGCCTCAGCCAGAAGGGCGCGGAGCCGCAGTGTGGCCTGCAGATCATCGATCTGCGGACCGGCACGGTGGCGGAGTGGCTGCGGCTCGAGGGCCGGCAGGTGACGGAACTCTACGATTCGGCCGTGCTGCCGGGCGTCCGCCAGCCGATGGCCCTGGGCTTCAAAACCACGGAAATCGAGCGGCTGATGGTGATCGACGACGGCATCCTGACCTGAGGCCCCCCACCTGCCCCGGCCCAGCCCGGCCGACTCCTTGCTATTGAGGAGGCCGGACAGCAAGATTACGGCCAGAAAGTCTCCGTTCCTTCCCACCTGGCACTCCCATGTGCGTCGTGAGGTCGGTCGCGGGAGGGTCTTCGCAGCAGCATCACACGGAGATCCTCGCCATGCTCAATCGCCTCTTCGCCCGCCGTACCCTGCGCCGCGGGCTCGCCGCCAACCGTCGCCAGCGGGCCGGCACCCGCTACCAGATGCTCGGCGAGACGCTCGAACGCAGGTCGATGTTCGCAGTCTCGGCGAGCGTGTCGGCAGGCACGCTGAACATTGTCTTGAGCGCCGACGGCGATGCCGCCTTCCTGTCGATCACCGGCAGTTCCTACGCGGTGACAGACGGCACCGGAGCCGCCGTGACCGGCTCGCCGTTTTCAGGCGTCACCGCCGCGGTCTCCGTCGCTGGCACGACAGGCAATCAGTCGTTCACCTTCAACGGTTCGACAGCGCTCCCCGTCAGTCTCAGTGTCGATAGCTCCATGGAGTCGGCCACGGTCAGCCAGACGATCGCCGCAACGGCGCTCTCCGGCAGCACAGTGTTGCTCTCGTCCCCGGCGATCACGCTCGCCGCCGACATCGCGACGGCAGGGTCGCAGACCTACGGTGGCGCCGTGCTGCTCGTAGGCTCGCCGTCGATCACGAGCACCGGGGGGGCGGTCAGTTTCCAGAGCACGGTCGACACGTACTTCAGCGTGGCGATGGCACCGCAGGCCACGTTCGCCACCGGGACGAACCCCTTCTCCGTCTCGATCGGCGACTTGAACGGCGACGGCAAGCCCGACCTCGCCATCGCCAACCGCAATTCCGCCTCCGTGAGCGTGCTCCTGAACACGACGGCTCCGGGTGCCACGGCCCCGTCCTACGCCGCCCAGGCCACGTTCGCCACCGGAAGCGCTCCCCAGTCTGTCTCGATCGGCGACTTGAACGGCGACGGCAAGCCAGACCTCGCCATCGCCAACTACAATTCCGACTCTGTGAGCGTGCTCCTCAGCACGACGGCTCCGGGAGCCACGGCCCCGTCCTACGCCGCCCAGGCCACGTTCGCCACCGGTTCCTTTCCCCACTCCGTCTCGATCGGCGACGTGAACGGCGACGGTAAGCCCGACCTCGCCATTGCCAA
>JAPLNR010000027.1 GCA_026401035.1 Planctomycetia bacterium
CCGCGGCTCCGAGCATGTCACCGCCGGCGAACAATACGGCCAGCCGGCTCATGACAGACCATGACAGGCTAAAGCCCGTCCTACTTTCCGGACAGCAAGCGCCGTGCCGAACAGGATTGGGACAGGCTTCAGCCTGTCAAACAAACCGACTTCAGCCTGTCAAACAAACCGACCGGCTTCAGCCTGTCAATCACAACAACAGGCTTCAGCCTGTCACGCTCACGCATGCACCGCGAACTCTCCGGCCGCCACGCTGGGGAGGTTCGTCTGGCCCATGAGCCAAAGGTCGATCGCCCGTGCGGCTTCGCGGCCCTCGTGGATCGCCCAGACCACAAGCGACTGGCCGCGGCGCAGGTCGCCCGCGGCAAACACTCCCTCTTGGCTGGTCATGTAGTTCGCGCCGGTCTTCACGTTGCCTCTGTTGTCGAGTTCGAGCCCGAGGTCCGCGATCGGCCCCTGCTTCTCCGGCCCCATGAATCCCATGGCGAGCAGCGCCAGCTGGCACGGCCATTCCTGTTCCGTGCCCGGGAGTTCGCGGAATTTCTGCTGCCCGCCGGCGGCATCGGTATACCACTCGATCCGCACCGTCTTCACGGCCCGCAGGTGCCCCGACGCGTCGCCGAGGAATTCCTTGGAGAGGATGCCCCATTCGCGGCGGCAGCCCTCCTCGTGGGAGGAGCTCGTCCGCAGGATCACCGGCCACAGCGGCCACGGCGTGTTGGCCGGCCGTTCCTCGCGGCGCGGATACTTGCCCAGATCCGGCGGCTGCGGGAGCAGTTCAAACTGTGTGAGGCTCTTCGCCCCCTGCCGGTTGCTCGTGCCGTCGCAATCGCTGCCGGTGTCGCCGCCGCCGATCACGACCACGTCCTTGCCTTCCGCGACGATCTGCGTCTGCACCTCGTCGCCGGCGTTCCGCTTGTTTTGCTGCGGCAGGAATTCCATCGCGTAGTGCACGCCCTTGAGCTCGCGGCCCGGGATCGGCAGGTCGCGGCCGAGCGTGGCGCCGCCGGTGAGCACGATCGCGTCGTAGTCAGCGCGTAAGGTCTGCGTGCTGATGTCAGCCCCGACGTTTACGCCGCAGCGAAACTCGACGCCCTCCTCCTCGAGCTGCCGGACCCGCCGCCAGACCCGCCACTTCTCGAGCTTGAAGTCGGGGATGCCGTACATCAGCAGGCCACCCGGCCGATCGGACCGCTCAAACACGGTTACCAGATGGCCGGCCCGGTTCAATTGCTGCGCGGCGGCGAGGCCCGCCGGTCCGCTGCCCACCACGGCCACCCGCTTGCCGGTGCGCACGGCGGGCGGTTCGGCCACCACCCAGCCCTCGTCGAAGGCGCGGTCGGCGATCGCCATCTCGATCTGCTTGATGGCGACGGGATCCTCGTTGATGCCGAGCACGCAGGCCGCCTCGCAGGGCGCGGGGCAGACGCGGCCGGTGAACTCGGGAAAGTTGTTCGTGGCGTGGAGCCGCTGGCTCGCCTCGTGCCACTGCTGGCGATACACGAGGTCGTTGAAGTCGGGAATGATGTTTCCCAGCGGGCAGCCGGTATGGCAGAAGGGCACGCCGCAGTCCATGCAGCGGGCGCCCTGCTTCGTCAGCTCCTCCTGGGGCAGGACCGTGAGAAACTCGTTGTAGTTCTTGAGCCGCTCGGCCGGCGGCTCGGTGCCGCTGACCTTCCGCTCATACTTCATGAATCCACGTGGATCACCCATGTGTTACTCCCAAAAAGGGGACGCAGCTCTTTTCTGCCCGCCCCCTCGTTCTCATGTGTTGGATGACGCGCCGAAAAGAGCTGCGTCCCCTTTTTTTGCTTCCGCTTGTTCCTGTTCGGCGAGCTTGCGGAGTTCCGTAAGTGCCCGCTTGTAGTCGATCGGCATCACCTTCACGAACTTCTTCTGCTCGCTCGGCCACGCGGCGAGGATCTCCTTGCCGCGGCTCGAGTCGGTGTATTCGACATGCTTCTCGATCCGATCCTTCAGGTAGTCGACGTCGTTCTGGTCGAGCGGTTCGAGGTCGACCATCTCCTTGTTCACCTTCTGCCGAAACGTGCCGGCTGAATCCCAGACATAGGCGATGCCGCCGCTCATGCCGGCCGCGAAGTTGCGGCCCGTCTCGCCGAGGATCACGGCCCGGCCGCCGGTCATGTATTCGCAGCCATGGTCGCCCGTGCCCTCGACGACGGCCTCGGCCCCGGAGTTGCGCACGCAGAACCGCTCGCCGCAGATGCCGCGGATGTAGATCTCGCCGCTGGTCGCCCCGTAGGCCACCACGTTGCCGGCGATGACGTTGTCTTCCGCCTTAAACGTCGCGTTGCGGGCCGGCCGGACGATCACGCGGCCGCCGGAGAGGCCCTTGCCGCAGTAGTCGTTGACGTCGCCCTCCACCTTCACCGTCACCCCCGGCACGCCGAAGGCCAGCAGGCTCTGGCCGGCCGTGCCGGTGAAGTTGATCTGGATCGTGCCGTCTGGCAGGCCCGCCGCACCGTGCCGCCGCGTCACCTCGCTCGAGAGCACGGTGCCCACGGTGCGGTTGATGTTGCGGATCGGCAGGTCGAGCTTTACGGGCCGCTTCTGCTCGAGCGCGGGCTTGCAGAGATCCAAGAGCGTCGTCATGTCGAGCGACCGCTCGATGCCGTGGTCCTGCGAATCCTCGTGGTGCGTCTTCACGCGGTCCGGCACTTCCGGCCGGTAGAGGATTGACGAGAAGTCGAGCCCCTTGGCCTTCCAGTGGGCAATCGCGGCCCGGGTGTCGAGCCGATCGACGCGGCCCACCATCTCGTCGATCGTGCGGAAGCCGAGCTTCGCCATCAGTTCGCGGATCTCCTCGGCGAGCATGAAGAAGAAGTTGACGACGTGCTCCGGCTGGCCGGTGAACTTCTTGCGAAGCTCCGGATCCTGCGTGGCGATGCCAACGGGGCAGGTGTTCAAATGGCACTTCCGCATCATGATGCAGCCGATCACCACGAGCGACGCCGTGGCGATGCCGAATTCCTCGGCGCCGAGCATCGTCGCGATGACCACGTCCTTCGCCGTGCGGATCATGCCGTCGGCCTGCACGATGATCCGGCCGCGGAGGTCGTTCATCACGAGCACCTGGTGGGCCTCGGCGAGGCCGAGTTCCCAGGGCAGACCGGCATGCATGATCGAGGTCTGGGGGCTGGCGCCCGTGCCGCCGTCGCCTCCCGAGATCAGCACCACGTCGGCCTTCCCCTTCGAAACGCCCGCGGCCACCGTGCCCACGCCCACCTCGGCGACCAGCTTCACGCTGATCCGCGCATGGTGGTTGGCGTTCTTCAAATCGTGGATCAGCTGGGCGAGATCCTCGATCGAGTAGATGTCGTGGTGCGGCGGCGGCGAGATGAGCCCCACGCCCGGCGTGCTGTGACGAATCCGCGCGATCTCGCGATCGACCTTGTGTCCGGGCAGCTGGCCGCCCTCGCCGGGCTTCGCACCCTGCGCCATCTTGATCTGCAGCTCCTTGGCGTTCACGAGATAGAGGCTCGTCACGCCGAAGCGGCCGCTGGCCACCTGCTTGATCGACGAATTCTTGCTGTCGCCCGACGGCTCGAGCTGGTAGCGGACCGGATCCTCGCCCCCTTCGCCGGTATTGCTGCGACCGCCGAGGCGGTTCATCGCGATCGCGAGCGTCTCGTGGGCCTCTTTCGAGATCGAGCCGTACGACATCGCGCCCGTCGCGAACCGCTTCACGATCGCCGTGGCCGGCTCCACCTCGTCGAGCGGAATGGAGTTGTCGGCGAATGTGAAGTCGAGCAGGCCGCGGAGCGTGAGCAGCTTCGTCTGCTGCTCGTCGATCAGCTGCTGATACTTCTTAAACTCCTCACGGCTGTTGATCTGCGTCGACCGCTGCAGCGTGGCCACGACGTCGGGCGAGAGCACGTGGGCCTCCCCCTTCCGCCGCCACTGATACCGGCCGCCCACGTCGAGTTCGAGCGTCTGCGGCACGGCCGTCTGCGGCCAGGCGTGTTCGTGCCGGCGGAGCGCCTCCGCGGCCACGCCCTCGAGGCCGATGCCGCCGATGCGGCTGGGCGTTCGCGTGAAAAACTCGTCGACGAGTCCCTTTTCCAGGCCCACGGCCTCGAAGATCTGCGCGCCGCGGTAGCTCTGCTGCGTGGAGATGCCCATCTTGCTCATCACCTTGAGCAGGCCCTTCGAGGCCGCCTTGGCGAAGTTCTTGTGGAGCTTCTCCCGCGGATATTCGGCCGCGAGCATCCGCTCGGCCTGCATCTGGTCGATCGTGGCGTAGGCGAGGTAGGGATTCACGGCGCCGGCACCGTAGCCGGTGAGCAGTGCGAAGTGCTGCACCTCGCGGGCCTCGCCCGTCTCGACCACGATGCCGCAGCGGGTGCGGGAGCCCTCGCGGACGAGGTGGTGGTGCACGCCGCCGGTGGCCAGCAGCGCCGGCACCGCCGCCTGTTCGCGGCAGATGCCCCGATCGGAGAGCACGACGATCGTCGCGCCGTCCTGCACGGCCTGCGAGGCCTCGGTGCGGATCTCATCGAGCCGCTTCCGCATGCCGGCGGCGCCTGCCGCGGCGGGAAAGAGCATCGAGATGGTCTTCGCCACGAGGCCGGGCTGATGCAACGATTTGATCCGGGCGCACTCGGCATTCGTGAGCACCGGCGTCTCCAGCCGCAGGAGCCGGCACTGCTCGGGCTTCGAGTCGAGCAGGTTTCCCTCGCTGCCGATCGTCGTGATCATCGAGGTGATGATCTCCTCGCGGATGGCATCGAGCGGCGGGTTGGTCACCTGCGCGAAGAGCTGCTTGAAATAGTTGGCGAGCAGCTGCGGCCGGTCGGAGAGCACGGCCAGCGGCGTGTCGTTGCCCATCGAGCCGATCGGCTCGGCGCCGTCGGTGGCCATCGGGACGATGATCACCTTCAGGTCTTCGAGCGTGTAGCCGTGGGCCCGCTGCAGTTCGAGCAGGCTCGAATGTTCGCCCGCCACGCCGGCCGCCCGCCAAGGGTCGACGGCGTGGGGCGTGCCGTTGCCATTGCCATTGCCATTACCGTTGCTCGCGGCAGCCTGCAGAAGCTCGTCGGAAATGACGGCCCGCGACTGCGTGAGCTCCGCGGCGGCCGGCGGGTCGGCAAGCTCGTCGAGCCGTACCTGCTGGCCCGTGATCCATTCCCGCCAGGGCTTGGCGGTCGCGAGCTTCCGCTTGATCTCTTCGTCCTCGACGATCCGGCCTTCCTTCGTGTCGACGAGAAACATCCGGCCCGGCCGCAGCCGGCCCTTCCGCACCACCTCGCCGGCGGGCAGCTGCAACACACCTGCCTCGCTGGCCATCACCACGAGGCCGTCCTTCATCTGCCACCAGCGGCCGGGCCGCAGGCCGTTGCGGTCGAGCGTGGCGCCGATCCGCGTGCCGTCGGTGAAGGCCAGCGCCGCCGGACCGTCCCACGGCTCCATCAGGCAGGCCTGGTATTCGTAGTAGGCCTTGAGGTCGTCGGCCATGCTCTCGTGGCCGCTCCACGGCTCCGGGATGAGCATGCTCACGGCCTCTTCGATCGGCCGCCCGGCGAGCACGAGCATTTCGAGCACGTTGTCGAACGTGGCCGAGTCGCTGCCCCCTTCGCGAACGATCGGCTTGATCTTGTCGAGGTCGGGGCCGAACACCGGATGGGCGAGCATGCTCTCCCGCGCGTGCATCCAGTTGATGTTGCCGCGGACGGTGTTGATCTCGCCGTTGTGGGCGATGAAGCGAAAGGGGTGGGCGAGGTCCCACGTGGGAAACGTGTTGGTGCTGTACCGCTGGTGCACGAGTGCCAGGGCGCTGGTCATCTTCGGGTCGGAGAGGTCGGGGTAATACTTGTCGACCTGGTCGGCCAGCAGGAGCCCCTTGTAGACGATCGTCCGCGCCGAGAGCGAGCAGACGTAGACGAATGCCTGCTCGGTGAGTCCGAGCCTGCCGAGCTCGATCCCAAACCGCTTCCGCAGCACGAACAGCTTCCACTCGAAGTGGTCGCGGGAGACCTTCTTGCCGCGGCCGACAAACGCCTGCCGCACGAACGGCTCCACCTCGCGGGCGGTGCCGCCGATCGACTGGTTGTCGGTGGGCACGTTTCGCCAGCCCAGAAACTCGAGGCCTTCCTCGCGGCAGATCTTTTCGAAGAACAGCTCGGCGGCCTCGCGGTCGCCGTCGGAGGGGGGCAGGAAGATGTTGCCCGCGGCCCAGTCGCCCGGCGCCGGCAGCATGATGCCGGCCTGCGGCGTCACGGCCGCGAAGAATTCGTGCGGCATCTGCAGGAGGATGCCGGCGCCGTCGCCCGTGAGCGGATCGCAGCCGGTGGCACCGCGGTGGGTGAGGTTTTCGAGCACTTCGAGCCCCTGCCGCACGATCTGGTGGCTCTTACGGCCATGCACGTTGACGACGAAGCCCACGCCGCAGGCGTCGTGCTCGTTGGCGGGGTCGTAGAGGCCCTGGGCCGGGGGCAGTCCGTTGGAACGCGTCATTGCGATGCTCTTGCTGGTGAGGAAACTCGGTGAACGATAGTCAGGAGTGGGCAACGTGCGTATTCGACGGCGTGTCGGCCGCGGCCACGTTGATGTCGTGGTTGTCGTGGATGTCATGGGCATGGCCGCGGAGCAGTTCGACGAACCGCTGGGCCGTGGGGGCGAGCGATTTGCCGCGGGCATGGATGATGCCGAGCGGCCGCACCAATTCGTCGCCGACGATCCGCACGGTGGTGAGCGTGCCGGCGGCGAGTTCCCGGCCGACGGTCGGCTCGGGCAGGAGCGCCACGCCGGCGTCGATCTCGACGGCCCGCTTGATCGTTTCGATGTTGTCGAACTCCATCACCATGGTCGGCTCGGCGGCATGGGCCGCGATCGCGCGGTCGAGCTCGTGGCGGATGACGAGGTCGGGATCGAAGCCCACCATCCGCTGGCCGTGGAGTTCCTCGAGCGACATCTGCACGCGACCGGCGAAGGGATTGCCCGGCGCACAGACGAGCACGATCGGCTCCTCCCGCCACGGTTCGGCCTCGACCGCCCGCGTGCTCCGCGGGTAGCTCACGATGCCGATGTCGGCCTGCCCCTGCTCCACCGACTCGAGCACGCGGTCGGGATGGAGATATTCAAGCCGCACGTTGGCCTTCGGATGACGTGTCATGAATTCCTGCACGTAGCGGCTCATGTGGTGCAGCCCGACGGAATAGATCGCCGCCACCCGCACGCGGCCGGCCACCTCCTCGTGGAGCGTCCGCACCTCGTCTTCGAGTGCGTCGTAGCGGGCGATGAGCTTGCGGCAGCCGTCGAAGAACACCTGTCCTTCGCGGGTGGTCACGAGAGGCCGCTTCGACCGTTCGATCAACTGCACACCGAGCCGGCTTTCCAGTTGGCTCACCACCTGGCTGGCCCCCGACTGCGAAATGCCGTTGTCCTCGGCCGCGCGGGAAAAGCTCCGCCGGGAGACGATGTCGCAAAAGATTTTCAGTGACTTCAGATTCACGAAAATCCGCAAGAAGCGGCCCAAAAATCGAAAAGCGACCCTCCCTGATCAGAAAAACAAATGATGCCGCCATGCATCATTCGGAAAACAGATACAGGGTAGCCGGTATCCGCCCCCCGTCAAGCGGCCAAAGTAGGACAGGCTCAATCCTGTTCGGCACGGCGCTTGCTGTCCGGAAAGTAGGACGGGCTTTAGCCTGTCATGGTCTGTCATGAGCCGGCTGGCCGTATTGTTCGCCGGCGGTGACATGCTCGGAGCCGCGGAAATTGC
>JAPLNR010000063.1 GCA_026401035.1 Planctomycetia bacterium
GCAATTTCCGCGGCTCCGAGCATGTCACCGCCGGCGAACAATACGGCCAGCCGGCTCATGACAGACCATGACAGGCTAAAGCCCGTCCTACTTTCCGGACAGCAAGCGCCGTGCCGAACAGGATTGAGCCTGTCCTACTTTCCCAGCAGGGCCGCGGCGGCCCTGCCCGGATCGGGGCTCTTCAGGAGCGACTCGCCGACGAGCATCGCGCCGATCCCCGCGGCCTCGAGCCGCTCGACGTCGGCCCGGCTGCGAATCCCGCTCTCGGCCACGAGCACGACCGCCTCCGGCACCCGTTCCCGCAACCGGAGCACATGGTCGAGATCCGTCGTCATCGTCTTGAGATTGCGATTGTTGATGCCCACGAGCGTGGCCCCGAGGTCGAGCACCCGCGGCAGCTGCTCCGCGTCGTGCAGTTCCACCAGCGGCGTCATGCCGAAGTCGATGATGTCGCGATAGAGGCTCCGCAGGTGGCAGTCGTCGAGGCACTCCGCGATCAGCAGGACCGCGTCGGCCCCGTGGGCCCGGGCCTCGAGCACCTGGTAGCGATCGACGATGAATTCCTTGCGGAGCACCGGCAGCGGCACGGCGATCCGCGCCGCCTCAAGGTCGATGAGGCTGCCGCCAAAATCCCAGCCATCGGTGAGCACCGACAGGGCCGCGGCGCCGGCCGCCGCGTAGCCGCGGACAACATCCTCGATCGTCGCCCCGGGCCGGATCTCGCCGGCCGACGGACTCTTCCGCTTGAACTCCGCGATCAGCCTGACCGCTCCGGGCGCCGACACGGCCGCGAAGAAATCCCGCACCACCGGCGCCGCCGCGAGCCGCCCCTCGAGCGCCGCGGTCGGCACCCGCTCCCGCGCAAGCGCCACTTCCTTCCGCTTCCGCTCCACTATTTTTTCAAGAATCGATGTCATGAGCCTCGTTATAGCAAGCCGGGGGGCCTTCTCATGGTGCCGCTCGCCCAATCCGGGTTTCTGCAGAAAGACGGCAGGCGCGGGGCTGCCTGTGCCCTCTCGCGGGCTATGGAAGCGAGCGCAGGCAGGATGCCGAAAGCGAAGCGGACATGCAGTGAGCGGAGGACAGGATGTCCGAAGCGAACGTCCGCCGAGAGGGCACAGGCAGCCCCGTGCCGGGTTGGGCGCGAAGAGCCCTGCGTCGCGAGGGGCTAGTGCCTGAAGTGCCGCCGCGCCGTAAACACCATCGGAATCCCGGCCGCATCGGCCGCCGCGATCACCTCGCCGTCGCGCTTCGAGCCGCCCGGCTGGATGATCGCCGCGATGCCGGCCCGCTTGATCAGTTCGATCGAGTCGGGAAACGGAAAGAAGGCATCGGAGGCGAGCACGCCCCCCCGCGCCCGATCGCCGGCCTTCTCCAGCGCGATCCGCGTGGCATCGACGCGGCTGGTCTGACCGATGCCGGCGCCGACCAGGCTCGTGCCCTGGCAGACGGCGATCGCATTGCTCGTGAGCCGTCGCACCATCGTGAAGGCGAAGCCGAGCGGCTGGGTGAGTGCCGGCGGCGGTGCCGTCTTCGTCACCACCTTCCAGGCGGCGGGATCGTCGCAAAGAACGTCGGGCCGTTGGGCCAGAATCGCGCCGGCGATGCTGCGGAGTTCCATGCCGCCGGTGGCATCCCACGGGTCGCCCGCCGGCACCTCGACGAGCCGCACGCTCGCCTTCCACGTGGGCTTCGTCGTGAGCAGTTCGACGGCTTCCTTCTCGAAGGCGGGCGCCGCGATCACCTCAACAAAGAGCCCGGGCACGAGCAGCAATTCTGCGCAGGCGCGGTCAAACGTGCGGTTCACCGCCACGATCGAGCCGAAGGCGCTGATGGGATCAGCCGCCAACGCCGTGGCCAGCGCGGCCGCGATCGTGGTGGCACTGGCCGCGCCGCAGGGATTGGTGTGTTTCACGACGACAGCGGCGGGCTCTTCGATGAGCCCGGCGAGCCGGGTGGCCCCGTCGAGATCGAGCAGATTGTTGTAGGACAGCTCCTTGCCGCAGAGTTGCCTGAGACCCGCAAGGCCGAGGTGGGTGCCCACGGGGGCATAGAGCGCGGCCGACTGGTGTGGATTTTCACCATACCGCAGCGGCAGCCGCCGCTCGAGTTCGAGCGTGAAGCGGGCCGCCAGCGGCGGCTCGTCGGTCGACTCATTGTTCCTGTCGTTCGCCCCGGCGGCCGCGGCCTGGCTTCGAGCCGGTTCGGCCACGAGCCCGGCATGGCGGGCCATCCACTGGGAGATCACGGCGTCGTAGCCGGCCGTGTGCTCGAAGGCGCGGGCCGCGAAGAGACGCCGCTCGGCAAGCGTGGTGCCACCGCGTTCGAGTGCCGCGACGAATTCCTCATATTGGTCGGGGCTCGTCACCACCGCGGTGAAGGCATGATTCTTGGCGGCTGCCCGCACGAGGCTCGGGCCGCCGATATCGATCAGCTCGATGGCCTCGGCCGGCTGGCAGTCGGGCTTGGCGATCACGGTCTCGAAGGCGTAGAGATTGACAATCACCGCATCAAACCGCTCGATGCCGTGCTGGGCGAGCACCTCGAGGTCATCGGGCCGGTCGCCCCGGGCGAGGATGCCGGCGAAGATGTTGGGGTGGAGCGTCTTCACGCGGCCGTCGAGCACTTCGGGGAAGCCGGTGATCGCGGAGACGTCTTCGACCTCGACACCGTGGCTGGCCAACGCCGTGCTCGTGCCGCCGGTGCTGGCGACCCGCACGCCCGCGGCCTTCAGGGCCCTGGCGAGCCGGTCGATGCCGGTCTTGTCGAACACGCTGACGAGCACCCGCCGGATCGGCACGACATCGATGGCGGGAGTGGTGGGCCTGTGGACGCCGTGGGGAGCGGTATGCGTTGGGTTCATGAACCAATTAGACCAGCCGCAAGGCGATGGAAAAGCCCATTGAAAAACTCTGGGCGGGCACACGGCGGCGGCCCACTGCTCGCAGCCAAACCCGCTCGGCAGAGCCCGTCGACTTACGCCGCGGGCAGGTCGACTTCCAGCACCGTGCCGCGGTCGGGCGACCTATCCTTCACGGTCACCTTGCCACGCAGTTGCTTGACGAGCGACCTCACGAGAAACAGGCCGAGGCCGGTGCCGGGCGTCGACCGCTCCAGTTCGCTGCCGAGTCGCGTGAACCGGCGAAACACGTTGGCCCGCTGCGCGAGCGGTATGCCCGGGCCGTTATCGGCCACGCGGACGACGATCCGGCCCTTGGGCTTCGACTCCACCGTCACCTCGACCTGTGGATGGGGCAGCGAATACTTGACGGCGTTGTCGATGAGATTGCGAAACACGATCTCGAGATCGGCCTCGCGGCCTCGCACCAGCGGAACATCCGCCGCCGGCCAGCAGTCGATCCGGATGCTTTCGGCCGGCACCTGGTGCCGCTGGATGGCGGTCTCGCGGGCCCGTTCGAGCACGGGCGCGAGCGACGCATGCTCGAAGCCCTGGGCTGGACGCCGCTGGAGCGTCTTGGCGGCGTCGAGCAGGTGGTCGATGAGCGTGTCGAGCCGCTCCACGTCCTGCAGCATGAAGCGGTGGAAGTCGGCCTGCTGCTCCGCCGAGACGGGCCGGCGGGTGAGTGTCTGCAGGTAGAGCTTGAGCGAGGCCAGCGGGCTCTTGAGTTCGTGCGTGACGCTGTCGATAAAGTTGCTCTGCCGCTGCGAGAGAGCGATCGCCTTCACCGTGAGCGCGAGATAGATGATCACGCCCACCAGCACGAGCACGAGCAACGCCACACCCACGCCCAGCGTCGCCCAATAGAAGACCGCGTTCTTCGAGCCGAGCGCCGCCGCGATGCTCACGAGCACCCAGCCCACGCCCAGCGTGATGATCGATCCAATGAGCACGACGCCGAGCAGGATCGGCCAGCCGAGCGAGCGACGCGGTTCCAAGGGAGGCTCCATACCGGAGGACAAACGATCCGCGTATGCTACATCCCCTGCGTCACACAGTACGACCACGAGTCTACGCGAGCACCCCTGCCCCAAACCGATGAAGCCCACCGGCCCCCACGCGCCGCTCACGCTCGCCATCGGCCCAACGGAGATCGTCTTCACATGGAGCGGCGACCGCTGGACGCACCACGTCGCGACCCGTGACGCCGGCACGTGGCAGTCGGTCGAGGGTCCGCGGCCGGAAGACGGCGACCAGCGGTGGCCCGCGTCGCCGGTGCTCGTGGAGCTCTCGACGCTGCAGACGGCTGCCGGGCCGGCGATCCTCGGCGTGGGCCTGGCCGGACGGTCGCACTTCTCGGCGAGCATCGGCCCCGACCCCGAACAACCCGACCGCATCCGCTTTGAGATCGCCTGTCGGTTCAACGAACCGCCGGTCTGGCTCGGGACGACCTATCGGGGGCCGGTGAAAACCGTCTCCGTACGGCCGCGGATCGCGTCGCCGGCGGCACCGGCCACCGTGCAGTGGGGCTATTCCTTCGGGCCAGCGGGGCTGGCTGCGGCGGACGGTTTTGCGACCAGCGAACCGGCGGCGCCGGGGCGTCACTGACCGCACCTTGCGATCGTCGCGGTAATCGATCAGATTCGTGGTGTTTTCGGCCCCGTTTCTCGCGCAGGCTTTTCGGAACACGACCATGTTTGACGTCATCGAGCGGCTGAAGTCGGATTGGACCGACAAGTATGTCGTGATCAACTCCCTCGCCCCGGAGCTCGCCCGCTTCGCGAAGACCACCGGCCAGGTGAAGACGGTCAACATGAACGGCCGCTGCCTGGTCGAGTTTGATCAGTACAACAACATCGGCTGGTACGACATCGATCCGTCGGCGCTCAAGATCGTGCCGAAGCCGCTGCCCAAGCCGCCGGAGGAGAAGCCGGCCAAGGCAGCCGCCAAACCAGCCGCGAAGCCGGCCGCCGCCAAGCCCGCCGCAGCTGCTGCTCCCGGCGCGAAGAAACCCTCCACGGCCGACATCCTCGCGGCTGCCCGCGCGAAGGCCGGCGGCGCACCCGCTCCTGCGAAGCCCGTCGGAGCCAAGCCTTCCACCGCCGACATTCTGGCCGCCGCCCGCGGCAAGAAGGTCGCGGCAGAGCCAGCCGCGGCCGTGGAGCCGGAGCCTGCGGCCGAAGAGGCGGCAGCACCGGAGCCGACGGTGACCGCACCGCAGCCGAAGAAGCCGGCCGCAGCCGGCGCGGCCCCCACGACCACGGCCGACAAAATCGCCTGGTGCCGCGCCAACGACGCCAAGGGCTGATCCGTTTGGCAGGCCGCCGGCCTGCAGCAGTCACGATTCGCAGGCCGGCGTCCACTCGACCGGCACCCATCACCGTTCAGGAGGAACACCCATATGCGAAACCTTGTCCGCGCGACCGCCGTGGCCCTGCTCTGCCTTGCCGGCTGTGGCCGGATCGCCAATCATCCGCTCGTGGTCGTGGCAAAGGAGGAGGTGGCGAAAAACCCGCGGGTAGTCGAACTGCTCGGGGAACCGGTCACCTTGAGTCCCACCGTCACCGGCAGGGCCAATGAGACCGACGGCATCGCCGCCATGCA
This sequence comes from Planctomycetia bacterium, assembly GCA_026401035.1. Lineage (GTDB taxonomy): Bacteria > Planctomycetota > Planctomycetia > Pirellulales > UBA1268 > RGVT01. The sequence continues at coordinate 5,504 of JAPLNR010000063.1, forward strand.
GTTCGAGATCCGGGGGGCGAAGGGAAGCGGCATCGTGATCGTCGAAGGCAAGAAACTGGGACCGGACTGGGGCGTGACCTTGCTCGATGTTCGTCCAGCCGACGGCGGTCAGCATCTGCATCTCGCGGCCGACCTGAACGAACGCACCGGCACCGACACGCCGAAGTTCGATCCGGCTGCCGCAGCCAATCAGCCGTCCACGCCATCCGCCCCCCCTCCGGGCGATATCGAGATCACACTGCCACCCGGCGCACCTGGGCAGTAGCACCGCTGCAGTCCTTCAGGACGAGCGTGAAGCGGCAGCGATGATGCCGGCAAAATGCCGTGTGCGCGGGGATTTTTTCCCTTACGGGCCAAATGTTTGACTCGCGCAAGCAAGGGTCCATAATGTTTAAGTCCTGTTCGACCTGCCTCCCGCCGCGGCGCCCTTGGCCGTCCCATCCGCGGGGTGCATGACGATCCTGGCCGTTTGCCGGCCGCGATCGTGATCGACATGCATGTTGAATCGACAACTGGAAATAAAAGCCCGGAGGCCTGGGAGCGTCCCAGGGCCTTGATGGGTGAAGGAATCCACTTTTTAAACAGGAGCTGTTTCGTTCCGATGGCCCGCATCCGCAACGTCTTTGAAATCATTGAGCTCTACGGTCACGACGAAAATTTCGAGCCGCACACCACGCCGGAGTTCACCCCGACCAGTGCGCCGGCCGGCTCCAGGCAGAAGCTCGACATCCTCGCCGAGCGGATTCAGCGCGGCATGCCCCTCTGGCACCCTGAGGATTCGACCGAATCCTCGGCGGCGCTGTTGGTGGCCGCCGGTGATGATCGCTAGTTTCAGCCGCCACCAGACGGCTGGGGCGGGCTGATACCCGTCGAATCACCGCTCTCCGCGGCCGCGTCCCCGGCCGCGGAGAGCGGTTTCGATGTCTCGCTTCGCGGTCGCCGCCTTGAGTTTTTCGCGCTTATCGTGAGTCTTGCGGCCGCGGCCGATCCCCATCAGCACCTTCACGCGGCCGTTCTTGAAGTACATCTTTAGTGGCACCAGCGTGAGACCTTTTTCATACGCGAGGCCGGCAAACTTGCCGATCTCCCGGCGGTGCATGAGGAGCTTGCGCGGCCGCTTCGGCTGGTGGTTGAGCTGATTGGCCTTCTCGTATTCGGGGATGTCGCAGCCGATGAGCCACACCTCCGAGCCGTTGACGCGGCCGTAGGCATCCTCCAGCGACATCTTGCCGGCCCGCAGGCTCTTCACCTCGCTGCCCACCAGCGCGATCCCACATTCGAGCGTGTCGATGACCTCGTATTCGTGCCGCGCGCGGCGGTTCTCCGCGATGACCTTTTCGGCCGGCTTGTCGTCAGCCTTCGACTTGCCGGCAGACTTGCCGGAGGAGGGTTTGGTGGGTTTCGGGGCGGCCAAGGGATTCGTGCTCGTTTGTGGGCAGCGGTATGCGAACAGATTACACTTTAGACTTTGGTTCGGTTCGGTTTCCCCTCCTTCCGCCGCCAGCCTCCCGACTCTCGGAGTGCCCATGCCGACTCACCGGCTCTTTTTCGCCGCCTCCTTCCTGCTCACAGCCACCCTGGCTCACCCGTGCACTGCCGCCGAAACGGCCGCCACGACCGCCGCCCGGCCGGGCTTCGTCGCCGGCCCGGAGAAACCCGCCGGCGACGGTCCGGCGATCGAGGTGCCGGGCGGCTGGATGGTGGCCTACGAGGAGACGATCCCCGGCACCGACGTCTCATTCCGGATGATTCCCGTCGCCGGCGGCACGTTCCGCATGGGCAGCCCCGCCGAAGAGGCTGACCGGGCGTCGGACGAGGGGCCGGCTTTCGAGGTCCGGCTCGAGCCCTTCTGGATGGGCCGCTGCGAGGTCACCTGGCAGGAATACAAGGCCTACATGGCGGCCTGCGACCTCTTCAAGTCGCTCCAGGCCGTCGGCAAGCGGGTGGTCACACCCGACAATCAGGCCGACGCGATCACCGCTCCGTCGTCGCTCTATGACCCGACGATGACATTCACCAACGGCGAGGATCCGCTGCAGCCCGCCGTCACGATGACGCAGTTCGCCGCGCGGCAATACACGGGCTGGTTGAGCGGCCTCACCGGCCGCTTCTATCGGCTACCGAGCGAAAGCGAATGGGAATACGCCTGCCGCGCCGGCACGAGCACACCCTGGTCGATCGGCGCCGATGCCGCGGCCCTTGCCGACGTTGCCTGGCTGGCCGACACGGCGGAGGAGACAACGCACCCGGTGGGCGAGAAAGAGCCCAACGCCTGGGGGCTGCACGACATGCACGGCAACGCCGCCGAGTGGGTGCTCGACGAACTGGTGCCCGGCGGCTACGCGAAACAGGCGGCGCTGCCACAGCCCGTCGCCACGGCGGCGGCCATCGAGTGGCCCACAAACCTCTCGCCACGGGTCGTCCGCGGCGGCGCCTACTACGACGAGCCCGCGGAGTGCCGCAGCGCCGCCCGCCGCGGCTCGGAGGATCTCGCCTGGAAGGACGTCGATCCGAATCTACCGAAGAGTCCCTGGTGGTTCACGGAGGAGCCGGCGCTGGGCGTGGGCATGCGGGTGGTGCGTCCCCTGGCCGAGCCGCCGCTGGCTGACCGTCGCCGCTGGTGGAATCCCGATATCGACAGCATGCGCGACGACGTGGAGAGCCGGATGAACGAAGGCCGCGGCGCCCGGGCCGTCATCGATCCGCAACTGCCCGCGGAGGCCAAGGCTGCAGGCCTCGGCAACTGACAAGGAATTCAACGGATGCATCGCCGACTGCTGGTTTTCATTCTTGCCGCGCCGCTCTGCTTCGCGATGCCGCGGAGCCCCGCTGCCGACTGGCCCGACTGGCGGGGGCCGAATCAAGACCGGCAGGTGTCCGCCGGTAGCCCGCCGCTTCCGACATCGTTCGACCCGGAGCAGGGCACGAACGTTCTCTGGAAAAATGACGAGGCCGGCGGCATCTCCACCCCCGTGATCATGGGCGGCAAACTCTTCACGCTCGTGCGGCACAAGCCGGGCACGCAGGAAGAGGCGGAAAAGGTCCTCTGCCTCGATGCGCTGACCGGCAAGAAGCTCTGGGAAAACGTCTTCAACGTCTATCTCTCCGACGTGCCGGCCGAGCGGGTCGGCTGGTCGGCCGTCGTCGCCGATCCGGCGACCAGCACGGTCTTCGCCCACGGCGTCTGCGGCGTGTTCACCGCCATCGATGCGGCGACCGGCCAGACAAAGTGGCAGCGGTCACTCCACGAGGAGCTTGGGTTTCTCTCGACCTACGGCGGCCGGACGAACATCCCGGTCGTGTTCGAAGACCTGGTGATCGCCAGCGCCGTCGTCACAGGCTGGGGCGACACGGCCCGGCCCGCGCATCGCTTCCTCGGAATGGACGTGCACACGGGCGCAGTCCGCTGGATGAACGGCACGAAGGAACTGCCGGAAGACACGACCTACAGCACGCCGTCGATCGCCGTGCTCGGCGGGCAGGCGGCGCTCGTCTTCGGGTCGAGCGACGGCAGCGTCTGGAACTTCCAGCCCCGCACGGGCAAGGCCGTGTGGAACTACAAGCTCTCCCGCCGCGGGCTGAATGTCGCGCCGCTGGTCGACGGCGACACGATCTTCATCTCGCAGGCCGAGGAAAATCTCGACAACACGTCGATGGGCTCGGCCACGGCCTTCAAGGGCACGGGCGCGGGCGACATCACGGCGACGAACGTCATCTGGCAGAAGAAGGGCGTGATGGTCGGCCGGGCGATGCCGGTCGTGCTGGGAGACCGGATCTACTTCGTCGACGACGGCGCGAAGGTGTACGTGTTCGACAAGAAGACGGGCGCCCCGGTGGGCCGGCCACAAAAACTCCTCGGGACGATCGTCCGCGGCAGTCCGCTGGTGGCGGACGGAAAGCTCTACATCTGCTCGACGGGCGGCTGGCACGTGATCGAGCCCACCGCCGACGGGATCAGGTTCGTCAACCGGATGCGGCTCGACGAGGAGGACGAGGTGACGGCCTCGCCGATCGCCTGCGACGGCCGCCTCTATCTCACGACCAGCGCCCGGCTTTATTGCCTCGGCACGCAGGCTGCGCTGAAATCCTCGTCGGCCAGCGTCGCTCCCGACCGCTCCCAGGCCGTTGCGGCGGCGACACAGGGCCCGGCTGGCGCGCCCGCGTGGGTGCAGGTGGTGCCGGCGGAGGCGCAGATCGCCGCCGGTGAGCCGCTCGCTTTCAAGGTCCGGCTCTTCGACGCGGCGGGCCGCTTCGTGAAGGAGTCGCCGGCCGAGTTTTCAGCGTCGGCAGGCACGGTCGAAAAGACTGGCATGTATACCGCACCGCCGGACGTGCATGCCGCCGCGATCGTCACTGCCCAGGTCGCTGGCCTCACGGGCAAGTCCCGCATCCGCTCGATGCCACCGCTGCCCTGGACATTCAACTTCGACGAGATCGCCCTCGAGCCAAACCCGAAGGGCGGCCCGCCCCGCGGGGAGCCGCCGCTGCCCTGGATCGGCATGCGATATCGCCATGCCGTCCGCGAGGTCGACGGCTCGAAGTGCCTCGTGAAGGTGACGACGATCCCCAAGGGCACGCGGAGCCAGGGCTGGATCGGGCCGGTCGGGCTGCACGATTACTCGATCCGGGCCGACTTCCGCGCCCAGGAGACGGGGGTCGAGAAGCCGGGCGATCCGGCCGTTGCGACGCCCAAGACGGCCGGCAGTGATTCCGACGCCGACGCCTTCGCGAAGTCCTTCGGCAATCCAGCGGCGCTCGAGAAGGCGCGGATGCCCGACATGGGGCTCATCGCCCAGCGGTACACGCTCGACCTGATGGGAGCGGCGCAGCAGTTGCAGGTGCGCAGCTGGCCGCCGCAGGTGGCGACCTACTTCTCGAAGACGATCCCATTTTCGTGGGAGGCCGGCCGCTGGTACACGATGAAGTTCGAGGTCCGGACGAACGGCCCGTCCGCCGTGCTGCGCGGCAAGATCTGGCCGCGAGGCGAGCCCGAGCCGGAGGCCTGGACGATCGAGGCCACGCATGCGGCGGGCAATCTCCAGGGCAGCCCCGGCTTCTTCGGCAACTCGAAAGACTCCGAGATCTACATCGACAACGTGACCGTGGAGGCCGTGAAATAATGCTCCGCTCAATCAAACAACCAGAGAACGCGCAGCTCGGGGTTGCCCCTACCGGGGAGCCGGCGTTGCTGGCTAGCGGAGGCATGGATGCCGGAGTGCAGCCAGCATCGAGTGAGCGAAGGGCAGGATGCCCGCAGCAAACGTCCGGCGAGGCGGTAGGGGCAACCCCGAGCGGGCCCACCTGTGCGGTTGGCCTCGTATTGTGCCTGCTCCTTCTGCCCTCGGTAGCTCAGGCCGCCGACTGGAACCAGTGGGGTGGCTCGCCCGTCCGCAACAATGTGTCCGACGCGAAAAACATCCCCACGGAGTGGGCGGCCGGTGACTTCGATGTCGACACCGGCGCCTGGAAGCCGGAGACGAGCCAGAACGTGGCCTGGGTGGCGGCGCTTGGCAGCCAGAGCTACGGCAATCCGGTGGTGGCCGGCGGCAAGGCGTATGTCGGCAGCAACAATGGCAAGGGCTGGCTGAAACGGTATCCGCCCGAGGTCGATCTCGGCTGCCTGCTGGCCTTCGACGCAAAGGACGGCTCGTTCCTCTGGCAGGATTCCAGCGAAAAACTGCCGACGGGCCGCGTGCACGACTGGCCGCTGCAGGGTATCTGCTGCGCGCCGCTCGTGGAGGGCGACCGGCTCTGGTACGTGACGAGCCGCGGTGAGGTGAAGTGCCTCGACACGGAGGGCTTCCGCGACGGCGAGAACGACGGGCCGTTCGCCGACGAGAAGGTTCAGGCCGCGGACGAGGCCGATGTGGTCTGGGTGCTCAACATGATGAAGGAGCTCGGCGTGTCGCAGCACAACATGTGCTCGTGCAGCGTGACGAGCGCGGGGGACCTGCTGTTCGTGAACACGAGCAACGGCGTCGACGAGGGGCACATCAACCTCCCCAACTTCGAGGCGCCAAGTTTCCTCTGCGTCGACAAGCGGGATGGCAAGGTGCTGTGGGCCGACAACACGCCCGGCGCGAACGTGCTCCACGGCCAGTGGTCGAGCCCGGCCTACGCGGAGATCGGCGGCGTGCCGCAGGTGCTCTTCGGTGGCGGTGACGGCTGGCTCTACGCATTCGACGCCCGGGGCGAGAACGGCAGGTCGAAGAAACTCTGGGAGTTTGACTGCAACCCGAAGGAATCGAAGTACACGCTCGGCGGCCGCGCCGACCGCAACCACATCATTGGCACGCCGGTCGTCTACGAGGGTCTTGTCTACATCGCCGTCGGCGAGGATCCGGAGCATGGCGAGGGCGTGGGGCATCTCTGGTGCATCGATCCCACGAAACGCGGCGACGTGTCGAGTGAACTCGCCGTGAGCCTCAAGGATCCAAACACGCCCCTGCCCCGCCGCCGCGAACAGGCCGTGATCAAGGAGCAGGGGGAGGTGGCCCGGCCGAATCCCAACTCGGCCGCCATCTGGCACTATCCCGGCTTCGACGCCGACAAGAACGGCAAGCTCGACTTCGAGGAGACGATGCACCGCACCTGCGGCACTGTCGCCATCCAGGACGGCCTGCTCTTCGTCGCCGACTTCAGCGGCCTTTTCCACTGCCTCGACCTGAAGACGGGCAAGCCGCATTGGACGCATGACATGCTCGCGGCCAGTTGGGGCTCGCCGCTGATCGTCGACGGCAAGGTCTACATCGGCGACGAGGATGGCGACATCTCCATCTTCAAGCTGTCGAAGGAGAAGGACCTGCTGGCCGAGGTCAACATGGGCAACAGCGTCTACTCGACGCCGATCGTCGCCGACGGCACACTCTACATCGCCAACAAGAGCCATCTGTTCGCCATCCGCGCGGGGGCGAAGTCGACACCGGAGTGACCATGACGCGATCGCTGGCGATTCTTCTGCTCCTCGGTCTGTCCGTTCCCGCCCGGGCCGATGTCCCCCGGCCGATCGACCTCGTGACATCGGCCCGGCGGATCGTCTTCCTCGGCGACTCGATCACCCATGGCGGCGGCTGGGTGGCCGACCTGGCCGCCTGGATGGAAGCGCGGGGCCTCACGGCCGAGGTCATCAACGTGGGACTGTCGAGTGAGACCGTCTCCGGCCTCTCGGAAGACGGCCATGCCGGCGGCAAATTCCCCCGGCCCGACGTCGCCGAGCGGCTCGACCGCGTGCTGCGGGTCGCGCGGCCCGACCTCGTGATCGCCTGCTATGGCATGAACTGCGGCATCTATCAGCCGCTCGACGAAGGACGCTTCGCGAAGTTTAAGGCCGGCATGCAGCGGCTCCACGACACGGTCGAGAAGTCCGGCGCGAAGATCATTCACCTCACGCCCCCTCTGTACGACAAGCGGTCCGACAAGCCCGGGCCGGCGGGCAACGCCGACTACGACGCGGTGCTCGACGCCTATTCGCAGTGGCTGCTCTCCAAGCGTGCCGACGGCTGGACCGTGATCGACGTGCACGGGCCGATGAAAAGGCTCCTCGCCGCCGCGCGGGCGAAGGATCCAGCGGCCGTCTTCGCTCCCGACACCGTCCATCCCAACGACGCCGGCCACTGGGCGTTTTGCCGGGGGGTGCTCGCGGGCCTTGGCGACGAGTCGGCCGCGGCCGCCGACACGCCGGCGGCGTTCGCGGCCTTTCTGCCAGAGGTGACGGCGCGGATGCAACTCCTGCGCGATGCGTATCTGGGAGCCGCCGGCCACCTGCGGCCGGGCATGCCTGCCGGTCTGCCGATCGGCGAGGCGGAGGCAAAGGCCCGGGCGCTCACCGAGTCGATCCGCTCGCGGCGGCTGCAACTCTTGGGGCAGCAGCAGGGGAGCATCGAGTGGAAGAATCCGATCGAGTGGCCGAAGCCTCGCGCTGTCGATCCCGGACCAGCCCCTCTGGCGCCTGCGGCCATCCCGGCCGACGCAATCGTGCTCTTCGACGGCAAGAGCCTCGACCAGTGGACGGGCGCCGAAAACTGGCAGGTGGCCGACGGCATCGCCACCGTGGGCAAGGGTCAGATTCAGACGAAGCAGGGGTTCGGCGATTGCCAGCTGCACGTTGAGTTTCGGCTGCCGGCGCCGGCCACGGGCAAGGGGCAGGGCCGTGGCAACTCCGGCGTGTTTCTCATGGGCAAGTATGAGATCCAGGTTCTCGACTCGTTCGAGGACGGCACGGCTGGCCCGCTGACCTACCACGACGGCCAGTGCGGGGCCCTCTACAAGCAGCAGCCGCCGGCCGTGAACGCCTGCCGGAAGCCCGGCGAATGGCAGACCTACGACATCCTCTTCACGCGGCCGCGGTTCAACGCCGACGGCTCCCTCGCGAAGTCCGGCCGGATCAGCGTGCTCCACAACGGGCTGGCGATCCACTCCGACACGGTGATCAAGGGCAACACCTTCTACCATGCGCCGCCGAGCTACACCGCGCATCCCGACGCCCTGCCGATCGCGCTGCAGGACCACGGCAACCCGGTGCAATTCCGCTCGATCTGGGTCCGCCCCTTTGAGCCGGTCGCACCCACGCTGGTCCAGTAGGACAGGCTTCAGCCTGTCATGGCCTGTCATGCCCTGTCTTTGCTCGGCATCTGCCGCTCACCCGCATTGGTCGCCGGCGGCAGAAGTCTCCTTCGCGATGCACTTCCGGCCTCGGGCCGGCACAGTTTTCTCCGCTGACGACCTGCGGAGCTGCCAACCTCAGAAGGTCGAAATTGCAGACGCTCGTCGAGCTTCAGCCGACCGACTCCCCAGCATCGGGCGTCGCGCTCCTTTTCGGAGTGCGAGCGCTGCGCCGAACAGGATCGCGCCAGCCTTACTCGATCCAGGCGAGGGTCGGTTCGCTGGACAAGACGACCGGATCCTTCTTCCGCCAGCCGACGGCCACCCAGCCGTCCTTCTGCGCGACGAGCTGCTCCATCGGCAGCGGCCCGGCCGACTGCAGTTCACCCGGCAGCTTCAAGGGCTCGACATCGACGACCTCCTTGAAGACCTTGTTGAACCGCTTCTGCAGGATCCGTCGCAGCGACGTCTCCGCCACCGTGAGCTTCTCCGCGCCGCCCGGCACGAAGCCCGGCGGATAGATCTGCACGTCGCCGTCTCGTACCAGGCGGACCGTGCCCGGGCCCGGCTCGACCCGATACGCGGCCCAGATGTCCATCGCCGGAAACTCTCGGTCGCCGGAGGTGAACCGGCTGCCGCGAACAGTGAATTTTACGCGACTGTCGTCGGCGTCGAGCTCGACCGGATTCCGCTTCGCGAACGTGATCGACCACGGCGGCTGGTCGGGATCATTGCCGAGGGCCTCGGGAAGCTTGGCGTTGTTCTTCTTGATCTGCTCCTCCACGAACTGCTGCGTGATCGTGCGGCCGCCGAGCGTGATCTCGGCCGCATTGTTGGCGAGCGTCTCGTGAATGCGGGCTGCCATGACGGCGTCGGGGTCGACGGCCGGCGGCGCCGTGAACGCGGCGATCTGATCGGAGAGCGACTTGCGGGCCACGACGGAGAGCCGGGAGCTGTCGGTGCTCATATGCAGCATTTCCGGATACCAGCCGCGCGCCATGAGGGGCTGACGAAACTTGCTCTGATAATCGCTCGACGCCTTGGTGATAGCACCGGCCGTCTGTTCCTCGAACTGCTGCCGCACCCGATCCTGAGCCCGGCGTTCCGAGATCGCCTCGGCCTGGGGACGGATCTCCGCGATCTTGCGGGAGGCCATCTTGCGGATCATGTTCTTGGCAAACTTGCTTTTGACGCCGATGCCGGCCGTCTCCGTTCGCGTCGAGGCCGAGGCCGAGGCCGGCAGCGATGTGAACCGCTGATCGTCGACGATGATTCTTTTGCGGGCACCGACCTTGGTCGTGCCGCGGGTGTGGACCGTGACCGGGCCCTTGCTGCTCCGCGTGTTCGAATGGTTGGTCGCATCGAGCGTCAGGTCGACGATGGCGGAATTGAGCGACGGCACGAGGTCGAGCAGCACGAAGCCGGTGGTGTGGCCCGTGCCGCGGACGCGGGTGCCGAGCACGACGTCGTTCACGGGTGCATATTGATCCACCACGCGGTTGACCGCCGAACCAAGCAGGCTTTCGTCGATGTCGAGGTAGAGATTCGGACGGTTGACGGCGTTGCGGACGCGGGCGACCGTCGCGGCCCCCTGCCCCGAATCTGTCAGTTTGCCGAGCAGCGGCCCGACCGGATCGAGAGACTCGCTCGTGCCCGTTGCGGCTCCGGCGGCGACGGCGGCGGCCAGTTTCTCGAGCCGCTGGTTGTAGGTGGCCTGGGCCTCCGGGCTCTTGGCCGCCTCGGCCGCCTCGGCATAAGCCGTCACGGCCCGGCGGACCGCCACGAACTGGTGCATTTCGAGGCCGTTCTCACCGGAATCGAGCAGTTTCTGAAGCCGGCGAAGGACGGCCGGATCGGCGGCTTTCCCGCCCTCGGCCTGGGCTGAAAGGGCCGGCCAATCGAGATACCGCTTCCACTCGGCACCGCTGGGGCTGCGGGCCAGCAGGCTCTCGAGCGACCCGAGGGTCGAGCGGAGTTTGGCGGCAGCCGTATTGAGGGCAGCCTCGGAAACCGGCTTGAATTCCTCCCCCTGGCCGAGCGGCTGCTGGGCTAGCGATGCCAGATCGGCGGCAGCCGACCGATCGGTTCCAAGCACGCCAAGGCTGAATACAGCCAGAAAAATGGGTGCGATCAGTGGTGCCGGAGTCCTTGAAGCCATGATAGTCGCCTGTCTTTGTAGGGCTCTGTTCGGGAGAGCGGGGAGCGGGACGGCGAGTGTAGCCGGTGGAGGTGCTTCACCTCCACAGCAGCCTCTCGCGGCCTCTTCACCCCCCTTTTGCGGCCCGAAAAGCCATTCTTCGCTGGCGGGGGCGCAAGCAGTGGCCCACAAGCGACTTCGGACAAATCCCCTAGGCCGTAAGTCGAGAAAAATCGACGCAGTCAGCAGCCTTTGCGCGGCCGTCCCTGCTTGCCACCAGATCCGCGAGGCCATTCAATCGGAGCTCACCAAGAACCAAGGAAAGGGTTTGCCATGTTGATCAAAAACGTTCCTTCAGTGCTCGGCGCATCGCTTGTCGCCGGCCTCGCCGCCGCCCTCGTGATCGAAATGTGCTTCATTCCGCCGGCCGAGGGTGCGACCCCCGCGCCGCCCTCCCTGGGAGCTGCGGGGAACATCATTGGCGGACCCGTGCAGCGAATCGACGACTACGCAGCAGCCACCGAAGCGGCCCGCGAGGCGCAGGCAATGCTGCTGGTATCGGTCGAACCAGCCGGTGGCAATCCCGCCGACACCGCCGGCCAGTGGCTCGAGCGGCCAGACGTGCAGCAGCGATTTGCCGCCAGCGGCGCCCCGTGGGTCTTCTGCCGGCTGGGCATGGACGAAGCGGCCGGACTCGTTGGCGATCCGAGCCTGATTGAGATGCGGCGCGGCCCGGGCGTCTTCGTGGTGGACCACACGCCGGGGCAATACGCAGGCCGCATCGTGTCGATCCTGCCGCGGACGGCCGGCAAGTATTACCGCTTCAGCCCGGCGCACATCGATGAACTGGCCTCGTTGCCCGGCGGCTCGCTCACGCAGCGTTCGCTGATCCTCGCCGTACGGATTCATCCCGAACAGCCACAGAGCACGCAGGGCACCTGCGATCCGACCCTTGCCCAGGCGGCGACCTCCCACTCCGCGCATCAGGCCCGGATCCGCAAGCAGGGGCACCACAACTGGCAGTTGCGGTCGCAGCAGATCGCCGGCAACGTCGGCGGCTTCGGCGGCTACCCCCAGGAAGTCTGCGCCGAGAGCTGGGAGAATCAGGATCTGCTCGATTCGTGCGTCGATTGCGTCGCCAGCTGGCGGCAGTCATCGGGCCACTGGAGCGCCGTGAGCAGCCCGCAGTCGGCCTACGGGTATGACATCCGCCGCGGCTCCAACAGCATCTGGTACGGGACGGGGATCTTCGTGCGGTAGTCGCACCATGCCTGCCCTGCACGGTAGGTGCCGGGCAGGCTTAGGTTTTGGCACAGAGAGTCAACCCGCTCAACCGGCAAGGGGTGGCCCGTACCCTCTTTCTGAATGAACCCGCTTCGGGAGGCTTCGGGCGACCACTGCCCCGTGAGCCGGCGTTGCTGCCAAGCGCAGCCAGGATGGCGAAGCGCAGGCGCTCGGGCCAGCGCAGGCAGCATCGAGTGAGCGAAGGGCAGGATGCCCGTAGCGAACGTCCAGCGATGGGGCAGGGGTCGCCCGAAGTCGGGTTGGGCGAGTTGAGCAAAGGCAGTGCCGAACAGAAGAACGCCTGGCCTACCGGACTTCCGTCGCCGGCAGGACGAAGATCTTGCCGTCGCCCATGCGGCCCGTGCGGGCCACCTGCACGATCCGTTCGACCACTTCGTCGACCCGGGAATCATCCACCCAGAGCTGGATCTCCACCTTGGGCAGGAAGGCGAGCGAGTATTCGCTATCGCCGTATTGGTCGAGGTAGCTCTTCTGCCGGCCGTAACCCTTCACTTCGCGGACGGCACAGGCCTCGAGCGGCGCGAACTTCAGCGCCTCGAGCACCCGCTCCGCCATAAAGGGCTTCACGATGGCGATCACTTCCTTCATGAATCAACTGAAAAAGTTTTCGCCATACATGTTCATCGAAGGACAGGTCGTGACGGTAATGTCCCCGTTCACCTTCGTCTGGCAGGCGAGCCGCATGGTGCCCTCATTCCCGATGTAGGCGAGCGAAACGGCGAGCCGGCCCGCTTCGAGGATTCCCTTTGGGCTGGCATTTTCCATACCCTTGGTGATCAGCACCCGGCAGGAGCCGCACGTGCCAAACCCATGACAGTTGGCCACCTTGTGGATGCCGGGATAGAGGGCCACGCCGGCCTGCAGGGCCTCCTTGCGGAGATTGGCACCTGCCGGAACTTGAATTTCCTTCTTTTCATTCGTGAATGTGATCGTGGGCATCGGTTTCTCTCGATGAATCGGAAAGGTTTGTCCGATACTGTAGCCAGCGCGGGGTAGTCCTTCCAGCAGACCGGGGTCATAGCCATGGCGGAACTCACAAAACACCAGCAGTCGATCGTCAAAAACTATTACGAAAACCTCGACACGGCTCTTTTACAGCGGCTGGGGGAGCAGGTGACCGATCTCTATCTGGCCGAGGGCAAGAAGCGGGCAAAGCTCTGGGAAGTGATCGAGAAGTCGCTCACCAAACTCGAGGTGCCGAAGAGCCGCGTCGCCCAGGTCGTGAAATCGGACGACGCCCGCCAACTCGCCATGCTGCTGCAGGAACTGCTGGCCAAGGACTGACCGCGGCCCCGCCCGGCGAGCCGGCCGCAATCTCGCGTCGGACGCGTGGGCCTCGCCGAGCATGCGGCACCCTTGTATCTGGCCCTCCCGTGCCGCATTCTGTGTGGATTCCGTCCTTCCGGAACCACGCGATGAGCATGCCCGAAGCCGCCGCCCCATCCGCCTCCGCCGACAGGTCCGCCCTGCTGGAGTCTCTGCGCTGGAAGAAGTTTCCGGTGCTCGACGACGGCTTCGTGGCGCTCGTCGACTGCATGGGCGAAGACGGCTCGGTGGTGCAGGCCGCCCGCGTGAGCTACGGCGAGGGCACGCGGAAGGTGAGCGACGACCGGCAGTTGATCCGCTACCTGATGCGGCACGCCCACACCACGCCCCTCGAGATGGCGGAACTGAAGTTCGTCGTCCGCGTGCCGATGGATTGCTGGCGGCAGTGGATCCGCCACCGCACCGCGAGCATCAACGAATATTCCACCCGCTATTCGCTCGCCATCGATTCGATGCAATCGACGCACGACGACGAATGGCGGGCGCAGGCCGCGAACAACCGGCAGGGTTCCGGCGACTTCCTGCCGAAGTCCGCCGGCCACAAGCTGACGCAATCCGAGATGGAACTGCAGAGCTTCGCGCGGCGGGTCTACGAGGAGCGGCTCGAGGCCGGCATCGCCCGGGAACAGGCCCGCAAGGATCTGCCGCTGGCGACCTACACCGAGGCCTACTGGAAGATCGACCTGCACAACCTGCTGCATTTCCTGGCGTTGCGGATGGACGTGCATGCCCAACTCGAGATCCGCCGCTACGCCGAGACGATCGGCCAGCAGATCGTGCAGCCGCTCTTCCCGCTCGTCTGGGAGGCGTTTCTCGACTATCGCGTCGACGCCATGCGGCTCACGAAGCTCGACAAGGGCGTGATCCAACGGCTCGTCGCCCAGTCCGGCCAGAAGGGGCTGCCAGCTTCGCAGGAGCATTTTCTCGAAGCCCAGGATCCGTCGTGGAAGCCACTCGAGCGTTCCCGCGAACGTGACGAATGCCTCCAGAAACTCACCACGCTCGGCCTTGTAAAGTAGGACAGGCTTCAGCCTGTCACCCAACAACACATCCGGCCTCAGCCCGCCTGCATCGTCTCGCCCCCGGAGCCCAGCCATGTCCTCCACCCCGGTTCTTGCCAACACCACAGACCCCATCGTCGCCGAGTTGGTCAAACTCAACCAGCAACTGCTCGACGCGATCGCGACCGGCGACTGGGATGCCTACCGCAGCCTCGTCGCGGACGACATCACCTGCTTCGAGCCGGAGGCCCGTGGCCACCTCGTGCAGGGCCTCGCCTTCCACGAGTTTTATTTCAAACTCCCAGGCGGCAAATCGTCCCCGGCCAAGCATCTCACCACCACGATGGTGGCGCCGAAGGTGAAGCTTTTGTCCGACAACGTGGCGCTCGTCGCCTACGTGCGGCTGGTGCAGAAGCTCGACGAAGCCGGCAAGCCGGTCACGGCCAGCTCCGAGGAAACCCGGCTCTGGCAAAAACTCGCTGGCCGCTGGCAGCACGTGCATTTCCACCGCAGCCTGCCGGGCTGAGCCGCACCATCGCAATCCCCTGCCACCGCCCCCCGTCATCGACGACGAGCGGCTGGCCTGGGCTTTGCGTCAAGCAAGCCGCGCTACCGGACGACCACCTCGACCTCGTCGCCGGCTTCGAATCTTTTGCCGCCAGCCGGCAGGGCGATCAGGCCGGCGGCGCCGGCGAGCCCCAGCAGATCGGATGATCCGGTCCATGGCAGCGGCGTGGCTTCCAATCCGCCGGCGGACTTCGCAAGCCGACAGGGCAGATAGACCGGCCGGTCGGCGGCGGCCTTCACGGCCGCGGTGAGACGGCCGCACGCCCGCGACAGATGCCACTGTTCCCGCGGCAGGCCGGCCAGGATTCGCAGCGCCGGCCGCACGAAGAGTTCGAAACAGACGAGACTACTGGCCGGGTTGCCCGGCAGTCCGAAGACGAGCGTCGGCGCAGCCTGCTCGCGCTGGAGGATGCCGAACCAGACGGGCTTCCCCGGCTTGAGCCTCACCTTGTGAAAGATCTTCTCGACGCCACAGAGCCGAAAGATCTCCGGCACGAGGTCGAGGTCGCCCGCCGACACGCCGCCGGAGAGCAGGAGCACGTCGGCCGCGAGCCCCTGGGCCACGGCCGCGCGAATCGCTTCCGGCCGATCGGCGGCGATGCCGAGCGGGATCGGCTCGGCCGCGAGCAGTTTCACGGCCGCGGCGATCATCGGGCCGTTGGAGTTTCTGGTCTGTCCGAAGGCGGGCACGGCGTCGGGGGGCACGAGTTCGCTGCCGGTCGACAGGATCGCCACCCGCACCTGTGGCGCCGCCACGACGTGCGTCGCCCCCGCCTCGGCGGCCAGGCCAATCTCGGCGGCACCGAGCGTCATGCCGGCTGCGAGCACCTCCTGCCCCGTACGAAACGCGGCCCCCTGCCTCGCGATGTGCTGCCCCGGCCGGAATTTGTCGTCTCGCAGCCGTACCTGCCCACCGGCATGGGTGCCCTGTGTGTCATCGACGGCGCACTCGACGGGAATGACGGCGTCGGCCCCCCGGGGGATCGGCGCACCCGTCATGATCCGGGCACAGCAGCCCGGCCTGATCTCGAGCGTGGTCACGTCGCCCGCGGCGAGATCGACGACGACGTCGATCTCGAGCACGCCGGCGGCGGCGGCAGCCACGTCGTCGCCCCGCAGCGCAAAGCCGTCCATCATGGCCCGATCCCACGGCGGCGAATCGACGTCGGAGTGCACGGGGGCCGCAAGCACGCGGCCGCAGGCGTCGAGCAGGCGCATCCGCCGCGGCGGCAGCGGGGCCGCGGTGTTTTCGATGAGGGCGATCGCTGCGGCGAGGTCGATCATGAGTGGTGCAGAAAAGCCCGCAACAGGTCGTAGCCCGACGGCGTCAGGAAACTCTCCGGATGAAACTGCACGCCGTAGACGGGCAGCGACTTGTGGCGGATCGCCATGATCTCGCGGCTGCCGTCGGGTGCGGTCGACCAGGCGTCGACCTCGAAATCGCGGGGCAGCGTTGGCGGGTCGATCACGAGACTGTGGTAGCGGGTCGCCTCGATCGGGCTGGCGAGGCCCGCGAAGAGCCCCTTGCCGCTGTGCTCGATCTGGTCGACCTTGCCGTGCATGAGCCGCTGCGCCCGCACGATCGTGCCGCCAAAAACCTGACCGATCGATTGATGGCCGAGGCAGACGCCCAGAATCGGCATCCGCCCCGCGAATCGGCGGACGGCATCGCAGGAGATGCCCGCTTCGCTGGGGGTACACGGCCCGGGGGAGATCACGAGGTGGGTCGGCGATTTCTTCGCGATCTCGTCGGCGGTGATCTTGTCGTTGCGATGCACCTCGAGCGGCAACTCGGGCGCAATCTCGCCGATCCGCTGGGCGAGGTTCCAGGTGAACGAGTCGTAGTTGTCGATGAGAAGAATCATAATTCCAAGAGCATTATCCGAGGAGGGTAAAAAGGGGACGCAGCTCTTTTCCGCCGCGGAAAGAGCTGCGTCCCCTTTTTACTTTTTACTCGAGAAGCGTGCTCGGGTGCCCCTCGCGGTCTACCAGCGGCATCACGTGGGGCTTGTAGATCTCGTTGTAGGCGGCGGCGAGGCGGTGCTGGTCGAGCGCGGCCTGGTTCTCCCAGTGCTCGACGAGCGTAAACCGCCGCGGCTCAACGCTCGAGTGGTAGACGTCGAACCTCTGGCAGCCCGGCTCGAGGCGGCTCTGCCGCATCGCCGCGGTGAGCAGTTCGCGAATCTTCGGCACGTCGGCCGGGTCCTTGGCGGTGAGCAGCACGTTGAGGTAGAGCATGGTGCGTGTTCCAGCGGGTCGAGAAACGATTCCCTACTGTACCAACACCCGCGGCACGGCAGCGGCTCCGCCGGCCTGGCGGCGGCCAAGAACGCGGATGTAGGGGGGAAGAAAGCCGGCGCGGTGGGCAAACGAGCCGACGGCCGCCCCTGGCTGCGCATGGTCCGGCTCGCAGACGTCTTCGATGGCAAACCCGGCGGCGCAGATGCCGCCCAGCAGGGCGGAGAGCGAATGGATGAATTCATGCGTGCCGGTTTCACGAAGCCGCGAGGGGGCCGCCGGCGGCAGCGGTTCGCCGGCGGCCTGTGAATGATGAAGTTCGTAGCGACCGCCTGGCCCCGGCTCGACGGCCGCCTGCAGACTCGCGGGCGATTTGTGCTGGCTCACGTAGAGCCCCCCCGGCCGCGTCACCCACGCCACCTCGCGAAACACCCGCGCGACATCGGGCACGTAGCAGGTGCTCACGGGATGAATGACGAGATCGAACCGTCCGCCGGCGAGCATCGAAAGATCGTCCATCGAGCCCTGCAGGATCTCGAGATCGACCTTCCGCTCGCGGGCCACCTGACGATCGAGTTCGAGCATCGCGCGGGAAACATCGAGCACCGTCACCTTCGCGCCGGCCGCTGCATAGAGCGGGCCGTGCTTGCCGCCGCCGGCGGCGAGGCAGAGCACGTGCAACCCGTCGAGTCGCTCCGGCAGCCACGGCCGGCCTGCCGCGCCAACTGAGCCGCCACTGCCAAGCCAGGTCCGTGGATCGCCGAAGGCCTCATCGGCCGCGGGCCGCGCCAGCGCCGCGCTGCCCTCCGCCAACCGGTCCCAGGCCCGGGCATTGTGGTCGAGCACCGCGTCGCGCGAGACGACTGGACGGCTCATGCCGCAAGCACCCGTCGCCACCGCGCCATCCAGGCCGCGGCCCCACAGGCCGCGAGCACCAAGCCCGACGGCTCGGGCACGGCGTACGTCAGGTTGTCCATCGCAAAATAGGCCGGGGTGTTCAACCCGTAGTCACCGACGTCACTTCCGGCAAAGGAAAACAACAGGCTGTCGATGGTGTCCAAGCCACTGAGATCGAACCAGCTCCACCCCGATCGCACGCCGACCGGGGCCGCGCCGCGCAGGTCAGCGAGAAAAAATTCCACGGAACCCACTGTTGCACCATTCCGTGATCCCGTGGCGGTTACCGAGAACCAGCCGCCCGATCCCAGCGGAATTGAGAATCCTTCCGGATCGGTTTCCGTCATGATGCCATAGGCATACGTCGTATTGGCGATCCGGAACCCGCTGGCCTTGACCGGCTCCGGAAACACGATGGCCGCGGCCCCCGAGTAGGCGACCACATAGTTCGTCGACTGGTAGCCGCCCCCTGGCTTTGCGGCGTATTGATTCGTCCATGTGCCGTCGGTTGTGTTCACGACGTTCGAGATGGCAAAGCCGTTCCAGTAAGGGAAATTCCAGGTGGCGTCGATGCCAAACGTGTTGAAAAACGACACGCCTTCAAACTGAAAAGGCACACTCACCGAGCCTCCCGGCGACAAGGTGCCGGGGTTCCCGTTGAGGTAACCACTCGAGGGCACACTCGCGCTCTCGAACGTAATCACGTCGGCTCTCACAGCGACGTTCGCGGTGATCGCCAGGGCGACGAGTGAGTAGATACTCGGACGCAGGTTCATGGGGCACTCCAGGGCGAGGTGAGACTCTCACCGCCTGACCGCGTGATCGCGGCGGCGAGAATGCGGGGGTCTGTCGATTCCGTAATCAGGTGGACGGAGCCGTCGCCGGCGAGGCCGTGGGCGCCGTGGGGATGGCGGCTGCGAATCTCGTCCTCCCAGGTCGGCCAATTGACCGCGTAACGCTGGTCGAAAAGGTTGTAGCCATTGATCCACTGGCCATCGGGCCAAGCTGCCGCGGCGCATTCGCCGACGAAGATCGTCTTTGAAAGGCCGTCGGCGATCTGCCGTTCCGCAAAGCCGCGATCGTTTACAAACACGCCTTTTGCAGGATTGTTCGGCGTAAAGATCCGCTCGCCGTTGAGGCCGCCGTAATCGCTTCCGCCAAAGCCATTGACGATCACCCCTTGCCGGTCAGCCGATGGGCAAAGAAATACCGTTATCGCGGTCTTCGCAGCGGCTGCATTCGCCGGGTCGTCATAGGGCTTGGTCAAATCGAGGCGATCAGCGATTTCCTGGGCTTCAAGCCACGGCAGTATCCAGGCGCTCCACGCCAGGTTGCGTTTCTGTCTCTCGATCGCAGTCGTAGCGTTTGGCATTCTCCACTCCGTGCAGCCGACAGGAAACTTTCGGGTGGCCAACAGATAGCCGTGCAACGCGCAGCCGATGTGCCGCAGGTTGTGCGCGCAACTCGTCCGGCGGGCGGCCTCGCGGGCGGCCTGCACGGCCGGGAGCAGGATCGCGACCAGCGCCGCCACGATCGCCACGACGATGAGCAGCTCGACGAGCGTCATGCCGGCGCGGGACACCCGCAGGGGAACTTGAGAACGAGCCGTATCCATACAAAGTGATCGCAGCGCAAGCGCATCGGCAGACCCAGCCGTACGCGCATGCAGAAGCACAGCGCGACCGCGGGGGACCGACTGCTTGCAGGAGCGTTTTCCGAAGAACTGATGACCGGCCGCGACGGACCATTCCGACGCGACCGTGCCTGCCACCCCGCCCGCGCAGGTTGGCATGCTCTCGAAAGCTGGTAGGTCTTCTGACTCCCAGGCTCGACCGGCTGAAGCCTTCTCGCGAACAAGGCCTTCGGGGCCGCCTTGTTCACAATGGCTCGATATCAGCCGGCCTTTTTTTCCTGTTCGGAAAAGTCGCCTGGATACAGCGGCGGGGCCGTCCCGGAATCGCACCGGAGTTCCCTGTTTGCCCGTCGAAAGCAGCTGCGATCGACGGGCCACCAGAATCGTCACCGGCAATCTATCGGGGCCGCAACCGGTGTCAAGCAGGCCGGCTTTGGCCGCAGCCAGCCGCCGTCGAAAACGCCGCAACCCGCACACTCCCTCACCCGCGCTCCCAGCGCGTGAAGCTGTGCCGATCAGGCTGACGAATCACCTGAAGATATACCGGTCGTGAGGTGCCGCGCGGCACAGTCTACGCACGCGAAATGCGCGGCATTTCTTACCCAACGCGCAGCCGTAAGTCGTGTGCTGAAAAATACTTGGACGCACTCAAGCCGCTTTCGCAAATCCGCCGATAGCCCCTCTTGTCCCCCGGGGCAATCACTGTGCCCGTCGGGCAACCAGGGGGCGGCAGTTACCTGAAATGCTTCGAGTCACGGAATGGCTCGACAGGCCTGCCGCAGAAAAGTTCGTGGATCACAAAAACCTCGGGGCGACCAAAACTCGCGATCGGGATCAAGACTCTCAAGTGATTCACAAGCAAAGGAGATGTGGCTCGATGAAGCGTATGATGTTCCTCGGTGCGCTGGTTCTTGGTGTCACCGTTTGTAGCCAGTCGTTTGGGTTTGAGCTCCTCGACCGGATGCTCGGCCACAAGGGCTGTGCCTCGTGCTGTGAGCCCGGCTGCGATGCCGGCAATGGATGCTGTGAGCCCGGCTGCGACGCCGGCAACGGCTGCTGCGAGCCGGCTTGTGGTGCTGGCAACGGTTGTGCGGAGCCCGCTTGCGACGCCGGAAACGGCTGCTGCGAGCCGAGCTGCGACGCTGGTGCTGGCTGCTGCGGTGGTCGGAAGAAGCATGACCTCTTCGGCGGGCTGAAGGGCCTGTTCGAAAAGTGCAAGCGGAAGCACCACGGCTGCTGCGATAGCTGCTGCGATGAGCCCGATTGCGGTGCTGGCGAAGGCTGCTGCGAGCCGGCCTGCGGTGCTGGTAACGGTTGTGCGGAACCAGCTTGCGACGCCGGCAACGGCTGCTGCGAGCCGGCCTGCGACGCCGGTGCTGGCTGCTGCGAGCCGACCTGCGGTGCCGTGGCTCGGAAGCGCCACTGCCGTGGTACGCCGATCCTTGATCTGCTCCGTGCGATCCACGAAGCGAAGAAGGATTGCCTGAGCCGTCGTCGTGCAAGCTGCTGCGACAGCTGCTGCAGCGACCCGGATTGCGGAGCCAACAACGGCTGCTGCGAGCCCGCCTGCGGTGCTGGCAACGGCTGCTGCGAACCGGCTTGTGGTGCGGTCTCGACTCCGGTCGAGGCGACCCCCGCTGCCCCGACCCCCGATGCCTCGGCTTCGGCCAAGGTTTCGGGCAAGGTGGTGGCGGTGAGCCGCACGGTGTCCATCAAGTAAGTAGAAGATAGTCGAAGCGGTAGAAAACCGTTGCCCGACTTGGGTCAGTGAGCTCCGCCCGGGACCAAAAGTCCCGGGCGGAGTCTTTTCATTCCAGGAGGTCCGCGGCACTGCCCTGCCGGACCACACGGCCGGCGACGAGTTCGACCACTCTGTTCGCCGCCCGCCGCGCGAAGCCATGGTCGTGGGTGACGATCAGCATGGTCTGTCCGCCGCGGGCCAGATCTCCGATCACGTCGAGCACCTCGGCCGACATCGCCGGGTCGAGGGCACTGGTCGGCTCGTCGAAAAGCATCACCCGCGGCTGCATCGCGAGCGCCCGGGCGATCGCCACCCGCTGCTGCTGCCCACCCGAGAGCGTCACCGGCCGCGCGGCGGCAAACGACCCGAGCCCGACGCGTTCGAGCAGCGCCAGCGCCCGCGATCGCGCCTCCTCCGCCGGCAGCCGTGCAACACTGCGGGGGGCCAAGGCCACGTTTTCGAGCACCGACATGTTTGGAAAGAGGTTGAACTGCTGAAACACCAGCCCCACGTCGCGCCGCAACCGTTCGAGCAGCGCCGGCGGATGCCCGCCCTCCGCGAGCCGGTGCCCCGCGATCGAGATGGTGCCCGCGTCGAAGAGCTCGAGACCGTTCAAGCACCGCAGCAGCGTGCTCTTGCCGCCACCCGACGGCCCCACGAGCGCCGTCACGTCCCCTTCCTTCACGACCAGACTGACGTCACGGAGGACCGGACCCGCGGCCCACGACTTTGAGAGCTCCTCGATCGCGATCACGATGCCTTCTCCGTCACGAGTGCTTCTCCGACTGCCCCTCGAACCACCGCGAGAGCAGCGCCAGCGGCCAGCTCATCGCCAGATAGAGCAGCGCCGTGACGATCGCCAATTCCACGATCCGGCCGGTCGACAGCGCCAGCACGCTGTACCGCTTCGTGAGCTCCACCACCGTGATCACCGAGCAGACGCTCGTGTCCTTGAAGAGGGCGATGAAGTCGTTGGTCACCGGGGGCATCACGAGCCGCACGGCCTGCGGCACGATCACGTGCCGCAGCGCCTGCCACTTCGTCATCCCCAGGGACAGCGCCGCTTCGAACTGACCCGGCGGCACGGCCTTGAGTCCGGCCCGATAGATCTCCGCTTCATACGCGGAGTAGTTGAGCGCGAGCCCCGCCAACGCGGCCACGATCGCCGGCAGCGCCAGGCCGACCTTCGGCAGCAGGAAAAAGATCGCGTAGAGCTGCAGCATCAGAGGTGTGCCGCGAAGCACCTCGACATAGCCCGCCAGCAGGGGCCGCAGAATTGGCGGGCCGTGCAGCCGCCCGATCGCGATGGCCAGGCCGATCAGGATCGCCAGCGGAAATGCCGAGATGGAGAGCAGCAGCGTCATCCCGGCCGACTTGAGGAGCAGCGGCAGCACCTCGCCCGCGAGCTGCCGGAGGCTGCGCCGGCCCGCGGGCGGAATCTCGGCCGCATCGCGCAGCGCGAGAATCTGCTGCCGGCCGGCCAGGTCCCAACGGTCATAAAGCGATTTGAGGCGGCCGTCGGCGATGATCCGCCCGAGGGCGTCGTCGATCGCCGCCGAGAGCCTGGGCGTGTCGCGGGGGGTGAGGATCGTGTAGAGCCCGCCGGCGAAGGGGCGGCCCACGACCCGCAACGCGGCGAAGCGGTCGGCATAGAAATTGAAGATGCAGTCGTCCATCACGGCGGCGTCGAGGACGTGGCTCGTCACCTGTTCGAGCGAATCGATCGTGCCGTCGTACCCGATCACATCGACCTCGAGATCGGCCTGTGAACGCATGAAGATCTCGGCCGCGGAGCCGGTGAGCACACCCACCCGCCAGCGGCCACCGGGGCCCGGAGCCGCGAGTTTTTCAAACGCGTCGAGCGGTCCGTCACGGCGGGCGAGCAGCTGCAGCGAGTAGGCGAAGTAGGGCCGCGAGCAGTGGTAGTCTCGGCGGCGTTCGGGAAGCAGTTCGATGCCGTTGATCACGCAGTCGGCGGCGCGGCCGAGCAGCAGTGGCAGCCGATCCCATTGCCCCTGCTGGAATCGCGGCTTCACGCCGAGTTCGGCGGCGATCAATGCGGCCAGTTCCACCTCGAACCCGGTGAGACGCTCCGGACGCTCCGGATCAGGAAACACGTGCGGCCCGCCCCCTTCCTGGTCGGCGGCCCAGATGAATTCACCCCGCGCGACCACCTCGTCGAGTTCCGCGGTGGCCGCCGGCGCGGCTGCAAGCACGAACACGATCACGGGGGCGAGCGGCAGAAGGAGACGCGCTGTCATCCGCACCATCATCCACTTAGGGACGGCCCGCTGCCACCCGCAGCCTGCCGAGCCCCGTGGCGGGCTCGGCGAGACGCGCCGAGAACGCGGCCGATTCCCGCGTGAGCTGTTCGCCCCGCTCCACGAAGCCGCCGGCCTTGGCGGCCGCCTCCGCGAAGTCGGCGAGCAGCGGATCGACGAGCCCGGCCGCCGGCAGCCGTGCCACGAGCGCGGCGATATCGCCATTGAGCCCCATGCGCAGCCGGGCAAACACGAGCCAGCGCAGGAACAGGCCGAACAGGATCACCCAGACGAACGCCTCCTCCAGAAATGCGAGCCCCTCGACGGGCCGGCCATTCCAGAGGTGGCCGTGGAAAAAGTTCCAACCGGCCCGCACGAGCACCGCCACCAAGAGCGTGGTGAACAGCAGCTCGCAGCCGATCCGCAGCAGCGGGCTGTCCATCCGCCCGCGCCGCTCGGCCACCAGCTTGTCGATGCCGGAGGAGAGCCAGGCGGCCGTGCGGTCGAGCAGCGTGCCGACGGTCGCCTGCACCCGCTCGTCGTCGAGCCGTGCGCGGCCGACGAGCGGCTCGGCGAGCCGGGCCCGCGCCGCGAGTCCCACGAGAATGCTCCGCGACTGCTCGACGTCGGCCTCGCCGAGCCCCAGTTCCTCGATCGTCTGCCAGGTGCCGCGGCCGCTGGCCGGCGCGATGGCGTTGCCGGCCAGAAGCCTGCCGATCAGGCCGCCGCCGGCCGACCGCATTCGCGGCCAGAACGACGCGATGGCGGCCACGATGTGCAGGAACATCGCAAAGGGGCCGCCGTGCCAGCGGTCGACGAGTTCGTCGGTGATGAGCCGCTGCCAGGCCGAGCGGCTCGCGCGAAGTTTTGCTTCGACCGCCTTTGCGAGCAGGCCTTCGAGCCGGGTGCGCTGCTCCGTCACACCCGCGGCGAGCTGCGCGACGGCCGGCCGCAGCGGCTCGAGGTCGCGGTGCGACTGCTGCAGGAACCAATCGGCGAGATCGGCAGCCCCGGTGCGGCGCACGCGGCGGGCCGCGCGGCCCACGAGTTCCTCGTCGATGGCCTGCACGAGTTCGCGGAACCCCGGCTCCGGCTCCAGGCCCGTCGCCGCGCGGCTGGCGGCCTCGAGCGCGTCGAGCCTGAAGATCCGCGGCACGACGAAGCCCTGCCCCTCGAGTTCCTTCCGCCAGTCGGCACGG
This sequence comes from Planctomycetia bacterium, assembly GCA_026401035.1. Classification (GTDB taxonomy): domain Bacteria; phylum Planctomycetota; class Planctomycetia; order Pirellulales; family UBA1268; genus RGVT01. The sequence continues at coordinate 30,410 of JAPLNR010000063.1, forward strand.
ATGTCGGGATCACGGGAGGCGTGCGTCTGCACGAAGAGCAGCGGCCGGCCGGGCGCGAAGGCGGCCACCTCGCGGGCCACGATCCAGGAACGGTATTTCTGTGCGGTGGCCACGAGCAGCAGCACGTCGCAGGCCGGCACCACCGCCTCGAGCATGTCGCGATTGCGATTGGTGTCGCTCGGCCGCGGCTGGCCGGCGGCGGCCGCGTGTGCCCCGGCGTCCGCCTGGGTGTCGGGGTCGGGGCAGTCGACGAGCACAATGTTGGCCACGGCGGGCGATTCACTGCGCACCACGCGGGCCTGCAACGCATCGAGCGGCAACCACGAACAATCGACATCCTTCGCGACCACGACCACGGGATTGATGGTGGTCGGCCGGGCCACGTCGCCGGCCGCGCTGACGGTGCCGCCGGCGAGCGCATTGACGAGCGTGCTCTTGCCGGTGCCGGTGCCGCCGATCACGCCGACGACGAGCACGCGGGAGAGTTCACGCCGCGCCCTGTCGAGCCGGGGCGCAACCTGCTCCCACTCCGCCCGCACCCGCCGCGCGGGCGCCCATTCGGGCAGTGACCCGCTCCAGCGGGCGAGCGCCTCCACGAGTTCGTCGAACGTGGTGTCGTCGTAGGTCGGATGCGCCGCGGTGTCGTGCGTCATGACTGGAAAAACTCCCTGCGCAATTCGAACAGCAGCCGCCGGGCCCGGGCCACCTCGGGCCGTGCGGCGGCCGCGGCGAGCCGGTCGATCTCCTCGAGCCGGTCGCCAAGCACGACGCCGTGCAGCGTCTCGGCGAGCACGCGGCTGCGCTCGGCCGACCAGCCGGCGAAGAGCCGTTCGATGAGCGGCTTGACACCCGCCATCGTGAGGCCGAGGGCCCCCTCGCCGGCGAGCGTGGCGGCCGTGCCGACGACCACGTCGCCCACGTGATGCACGAGCGTCGAGATGCCACCGGCTGTCGCCGCGGCCGCGGGCACGACGGCGGCACCGGCGAGCCCCAGCCCCACGGTGATCGCCGGCCTGGCGAGCGAGCCCACGTTGAGCCCCGTCAGGATCCACCGCACCATGCCGGGGTTCTCCCGGGAAAAGCGGTCGAGTTCGCCCCGCACGAACGTGCGGTAGTCCTCCGACACGATCGGCAGGGCGGCATGGCGGCGCTCGAGGTCGGCATACCAGGCGGCGCGGTCACCGCTGACGAGCGCCCCGTCGAGCATCGCCGCCAGACGGGGATTGCGGCGGCTCGCATCCTCAAGCCGCTCCACGAAGTCGGCGAGCGCCTGCTTCAGCGCCGCCAGCTCGACGGCTGAAAAATCCTCGCGTCGTTCCTCTTCGCTCTTGGCGACCCCGATTCGGCGGGCCGCCCACACGACGCCGCTGCCGGCCAGCCGATAGACCTTGCTCACGGTGAGATCGAGCGTTGAACGCCGCGGCTCGAGCCAGTTCCAGATTTCGTTCCAGACCAGCTCGCGCGGCGCCGTCGGCAACGCGACCCGCACGCGGGCCTCGTCGGCGAGCAACTGCTTCGCCTGCTGCCAATCGCGGGCGCTCGTCTCGAAGGCGTCGAGCCAGGTGCCGGCGCCCGCCCGCGGATCGAGCACGACCTCGACCGCGCCGGCCATCGCCTGGAGTTTGATGCGGTCGAAGTCGACGTGGGCGAGACTGGCCGCGAGGTCGGCCGTGCCCGCGTCGGCAACGGGCCCGGTCGCGCCGCCCGGGGACAATTCCGGCAGCGGATAAAAATCGATCCGCCCCGCCTCAGCCTTCGCGAAGTCGTGCGGTGCCGCGTAGACGGCCAAGGGCACGATGCCCGTCTCGGCGGTGAACGTCGCCAGCCATCCGCCGATACGCTCGCGCTGCCGCGGCCAGTCGACCATGTTGAAGACGACGATCACCGTCTTCCTGGCGGCGGCCGCGGCGCTGAAGAAATCCCGGACTGCGGCATCGTTGTATTTCTGCTGGGTGAGCACCGCAATCAGAACGTCGCAGGCGTTGCGCACCAGTTCCGCGCGGTGCCAGTTTTCGCGGAGCGTGCCGTCGATGTCGGGTGTGTCGAGGAGGATGAGCCGCGCGGGCTGCCGGCCACCTGCATCCTCCCGCCACACGAGGCGGTCGGCCGCGGTTTCGTCGGGGGAGACAGCGAGCGCGTCTTTTTCGCTCGTCCAGGCCACGGGCGTAAAGCCGGGGAAGAGCGCGGCCAAATCGATCCGTGCGGCAAGCCCCTGCGGCAGGCTGGCCACCGGGTGCCGGGTGCGGGCGGCCTCCGGCACCGAGCGGGAGATCTCGGCGCCCACGAGCGTGTTGGCGATCAGGCTCTTGCCGGTGTTCGTACCGCCGCAGACAGCCGCCACGACCACCGGCTCACGCGACACCTGGGCCTGCAACTTGCCGAAGAGCTGGCCGTGCCAATCCGTGGCGGACGGGTCGGGGGCGCCGAGCGCCGCCGAGAGCGGACGCAGGGCATCGATCAATTCGCAGAGTTCAGTGGTGCTCCCCGCCCAGGAGGCGTAGGTGTTGGCGACCCCCTTGGCCGGTGCCGCTGCCTGTGTACCGCCGGCCTGTGATGGATCGCTCTGCAACGGACAACTCGCTTCCTCGTGCCGCACTGCCCAGGTTCGTTGTCGCCCGGGGCCATGCGCGCTACACTGCACCCGACGGCTGGGCTTCAGGTCGGCTCAAGTGTGTCTTCCCCCGATTCAGCCCGCAAATCCGCCTGCCCACTGCCCCGTTCCCGCACGAAGAATCCGGCAATCGCCATGCTCGAACGTCGACCTGTTTTCCCCGGCGTGATCGAAATGAACCACCAGGCCGGGTGGCGCATCGGCTGCAACGTCTATCTGGTCTATGACGACCGCGACTGGGCCCTCATCGATATCGGCTACGAGGAGAGCGTCGACGAGATCATCGAGATGATCCGACAGATGGATTTTCCGCTCTCGCAATGCCGGGCGCTCGTCGCCACCCACGCCGACGTCGACCATATCCAGGGCTTGGCCAAAGCCAAGAGCATCCTCAAGGCTCCGGTGCTCGCCCACCCGCAGGCGGTCGAATCGCTGGAGACCGGCGACAAGATCAAAACCTTTGCCGAGATCGCCGCGCAGAACGTCCACATGGAGATGCCGGTCGTGAAGATCGACCGCACCGTCGTCGACGGCGATCTGATCGAGATCGGCTCCCGAAAACTCGAGGTCTGGCATACGCCGGGCCACACCGACAGCCAACTCGCCTTCCGTCTGGATAACCTGCTGCTCTCAGGCGACAACATCTACCGCGACGGCTCCGTCGGCGCGATCGACGCCCACCACGGCAGCGACATTCCGGCCTTCATCAAGTCGCTCGAGCGAATTGCGAAGAGCGACGTCGAATGGCTGCTGCCGAGCCACGGCCCGATCTTCCGCAAGGACGATCGGCTGCTCGACAAGACGATCAACCGCGTGAAGAGCTATCTCACGCTCGCCGACTTCGGCACCTGTGCGTCCCACTGGCCGCTCATCGAAGAGTGGGATCGGGAGCTCGCCGAAGGCCGCCTCCCGACCGGCAAGCCCCAGCCGGCCGTGTAGGCTTGGTTTGCCGGAGCCATAAACCTCCGTTCGCGGATTGATCGATCCACCGCGGCCCCGTTGGCCAATCTTCGTGTCTTCCGAGAGAGCCATGGGCACACGTTCGATCGCGGCTCCGAAAGTGGTTTTTCTCGCCGGACGGGACCCCACCGAGGAGATTGGCGGGGGTCACTCCAGTTACGTCCGGGCGACGGCCCGGGCGGCCACTGCCCTCGGCTGTGACGTGCGGATCTATTGCGTGAGCGGGCGGAGTGGAAACGAACGCCGCGACTATGGCCTGGTGCGAAGGGTGCCGCATCGGGGGCGCCCGTGCCGTCAGACCCAGGTCGCCTTCCACTCCCCGGCGTTGATCACCGCGGCAGCCAACGATATGGATCCCGCTGCACCCCCAACGTTGATCCACAGTTTCGGCGTCTGGGGCCACGTTGGCCATGGGCTTCGGGAACGCTGGCTTTCGGCAGGGCTCTTCATCCCCCATCTGCTTTCGATGTACACCGTCTATGAGGAAGAGTCGCTGGCCCTGCTGCGCTCGTCGGCGGCGTATGGGCGCCTGCAACAACTGTGGCATTGGCTCGAATGGCAGAGGGTTCGCAGCCGTATCACACCACTCGAGCGCAAGGCCCTGCTTGGGGCGAACGCCGTGGCGGTTAATTATGAAAGCGTGCGGGCCCTGTTGGCCAAGCATCACGGCGTCGGACACAAGGTCGAGCGGATCGGGTACTCCCCAGAGTCGGCCTTTCTTCCCGAGTCCGGGATCGAGTTGCCGTCCGCGACACTTACGCCAGGGCTGGACGATCGTCGTCCGCTAATCATCGCGATCACCCTCCAACGGTCGAAAAAGGGTGTCGACAAACTCCTGCATGCCCTCGCGCTCCTCAGGCAAAGGAATGTCGGTTTTCGCGCCTGCGTGGTGGGCGGCGGTCCTCTGCTCGCTGCCCATCGGGCATTGGCGCACGGCCTGAATCTTGCGGATCGCGTGGTCTTTGCGGGCGTGGTGCCTGACGTGCGGCCCTACCTGAAAGCAGCTGACGTCTTCGTGTTGCCGTCGCTCCGGGAAGAGAGTGGATCCCTGGCGTTGCTGGAGGCGATGCAGGCGGGGTGCGCAATAATCGCATCGGGCATCGACGGGATCCTGGAAGACGTCAGGCACGGTGAAGATGGGCTGCTCGTGGAGCCCGGTGACAGCATCGTGCTCGCCGCCGCCATCGAATCACTGCTGAACGATCCTGCACGACGCTTGCGTCTGGGATCGGCGGCACGCCGCACGTTTGAGCAACGCTTCTCCGCCAGCGCTCACCGGCGGGAATTGGGCCGCATGTACCGTAGTCTCGGCGTGCCGTTGGCGAGTAACATCCTCCCCAACGCCATTCCATCGGTGCATCCATGACCGTGCCGCATCTCGAACGAATCGAACACGACGGGCAGTTGCTCGCACTGATATTGCGACGGCATTTCCGCGAGGAGGGCACCCACTTCTTCACGCCCGACGACTTTGCCCAGCAGTTGGGGTACATGCGGCTCCCGACAGGCCGCATCATCGAGCCCCATCTCCACAACACAGCTTCCAGGACCGTGGTATACACGCAGGAGGTCCTCGTGATCCTCCGCGGCCGCCTGCGGGTGGACTTCTATTCGCCGGCGCGAGTGTATCGCGAAAGCAGGGTGCTCTTTCCCTTCGACGTCATCCTCCTGGTCTCGGGTGGACACGGGTTTGAGGTGCTGGAGGCGATCGAGATGCTCGAGATCAAGCAGGGGCCATACCTCGGTGCTGCCGACATCACCCGTTTCGAGGCGACCGACCCGGCCTTGATCAAGGTGCGCGGAGAAATCGCGTGATACCGGTCAACAGCCCGCTGCTCGACGGCGACGAATCTCGCTATCTCCAGGAATGCATCGCCACGGGCTGGCTCTCGGCGGAGGGCGGCTTCGTCGAGCAGTTCGAGCGGGAATTTGCCGCCCGTGTCGGGCGAGCCCATGGCGTGGCAGTGAGCAGCGGCACGGCAGCACTCGATGTTGCGGTCGCCGCGCTCGGGCTGGGCCCCGGGGACGAGGTGATCGTGCCGACGTTCACGATCATCTCATGCGTTGCCGCCATCCTGCGTGCCGGAGCGACTCCGATCTTCGTCGACAGCGACGCCCGCACGTGGAACATGAACGTCGACCAGATCGAGCCGCTCCTGAATCGCCGCACCCGGGCCATCATGCCGGTCCATACCTACGGCCTGCCGGTCGATATGGAGCCGTTGCTGAAACTGGCCGGGGATCATGGCCTACATGTCATCGAGGACGCGGCGGAGGCCCATGGCTTGCAATACCGTGGGGAGCCCTGCGGCAGCTTCGGTGACATCTCGACGTTTAGTTTTTACGCCAACAAACTGGTGACCACCGGCGAGGGCGGCATGGTGCTGACCGACGACCCGGCCATCGCGGAACGGTGCCGCAGCCTCCGCAATCTCTGCTTTGGTTCGGGAAGACGTTTCGTGCACGAAGAGCTCGGCTGGAACTACCGGATGAGCAACCTCCAGGCAGCCGTCGGCGTCGCGCAGCTGAAACAGCTCGATCGTTTCATCCGCCTCAAGCGGGCCATGGGGCAGCGCTACTCCGATCGCCTGGGCAGCCTCGCCGCAATCACCCTGCAGCCCGCCCGTACGGAGCATGCCGAGAACGGCTACTGGGTGTATGGCGTCGTCCTGGAGGACCACGTGCCGCTGGATGCGGCCGAGGCGATGCGCCGTCTGGCGGAGCGGGGCATCGGCACCCGGCCGTTCTTCTGGCCAATGCATGAGCAACCGGTGCTGAAGAGGCTCGGCTTCTCGGACGGCAACGCAAGGCCCGTGTCCGAACGGCTGGCACGACGGGGCTTCTACCTGCCCAGCGGGCTGGGGCTGAGCCAGGCAGAGATCGACACGGTCTGCGACGAGGTGTGCGCACTGCTGGCCGACTTCGGGATACGGACATGACCGCTGCCCAGCCGATTGAAATCGAACTGCATCCGCCCCGGGTGATCGGGCAGCGGGCTGCATTCAGCTGGGCGGAATCGCGGCCCTCGGGGCTCTACCACAAAAACAATTTTGACCTCGAGTTTCCCGCATCCGTGCCGTTGGAACGGGTGCCGATGAGCCTGTGGTGGACCGTCTTCCTGCTGTGCGTCCACTCGCATTGGCCGCTTTTGCGTCCCTGCCGCATCCGACTGCCAGTTCGCCTGGAGGCTGGCGAAGCGGAGGTCTGGCGGCGTTTGTTGAAGAGTTACACCACAACGCTCGACGCCTTGAATCCGGGCGGACAACCGCGCCCGGAGATCGAGCTCGTGATGGGCGTTGAAACGCCGGAGCCGTCGCCGCCGATCGCCGACACAGGTCGTTGCGCTACGGCCTTCAGCGGCGGTAAAGACAGCCTCGCGCAAGTCGGCCTGCTCTGCGAGATGGGGTATCGCCCCATGCTGGTCACGACCACGTCACCGCTGCCACCGCTCCTCGACCATCACTCCGCTTTTCGGCGCCGGACGATGGCGGAGGTGCAGAGCCGGCGGGGCGTGGAGCTTGTCGAGGTTGCCTCTGATTTCCGGGCCACGTGGAGCAATCTCGTGCCGCGAGAACGGGGATATCCGCTCTCACTCAACGAGATATCCGACACCTTCCTCTATACCGCCACGCTGGCAGTCACCTGCTACGCCCGTGGAGTGACCCACCTCTTTCTGGCTTCGGAAAACGAGGTGGCCTCCAACAGCGTCGAGCAGGGCGTGTATCTCCAGCATGCGCACTTCATGTACTCCGCCCTCACGCAGGCGGGAATCGCGGCATTGCTCCGGCCTTTCGGCCTCCACTATGGATCGTTGACCACGGCGCTGCAGAGCAGCCAGGTGCAGGAACTGGTGACCACTCGCTATCCCGATCTCAGTGATCTGCAGTGCTCCTGCTGGCGGATCACGGAAACTCGCAAGGCATGCAGCGAGTGCTCGGAGTGCAAACGCCTCGCCTGGGTGAGCCTGTCGCTGGGTGGATCGCCGGCAAACCAGGGCGTCGACTTTGTGTGGATGCTCAACCATTACGACGACCACGGTTCGCGAAGCAGCCGGGAGCGGCCTCATCCGCCCAACCGACACGCCGCCGCGGGTTTTAAAGCCCAGTTCGTCCGCGCCATTCTCGGCGTCTCATCTGCTCGGATGTTCGGCTATCTCCTGCGGCGGCATCCGCGTTCGCTGCTGGATGGCTCGGGCTGGCGGGCGTTCAACCAATTTCTCAAGATCCGGGGGGCCACACGCCGCGAGCATCCGGGCACACCCCCGCGGGTCGGCTATCGTGCCGGGTATCTTCAACTCCTCGAGGAACCGATCAGGGAACGGCTGCGGGCCATCCTCGCGGATCAGTTCGAGCCGGAGGCCGAGGAACACCACGCCGTTCCCTTGGCAAACCTCCTGACGGCCATCGCGTGGGTGACACAGCCGTTGCCGCCCTCCGACCACCGCACCAGAGATTTGCCCAGTGATCCACCCCCGCGCTGAACGAGCACCGGCTGCGTGCACGATCGCCATGAAAAACATTCTCTGCCTCTACACATGTGTGCAGGATCGGCAGTATCTGGCGGCTCTCGAGGAGACCGAACTGCTCCGCCGGGTGCGGTCCGATCCGAGCTTCCTGGTGTTGGAAGTGCATGCCAGCGACCAGCTCACGCATCCGGAATTTCGCGACGGATGCCTCATCGTGCCCGGCCGGGAGGCCTACACGCACCTCAGCCTGAAGACCTACGCAATGATTCGTGCGTCGCTGGCCTACGACTTCGATTTCCTGCTGAAATTGGATGGAACCCTCGCCGGCTACGAGAGGAAACAGCAGCAGAAACCGGCCGCTGTTCTCGCGCGGCTGACGCCAGGCGCGGTGCTGGCTGCGCTAGACGACCCCAACTTCTTTGCCCCTGCCTACAACGGTCTCGTCAAGCAACAGGCCACCCGGGACGGATTTGAATCATGGATGCGCACCAAAGGCCTGGACTGCGACTATCGCGCCGTGTTTCCAGAGGGCGGCCCCACCCCCCCGTACTACCTTGGCAAGTTCTACGTGCTGCGACGCGACTTCTGCGAGTTCATCGCCGCACATGCCGAGGCCATGGCAAGGGAGCACGCGCGTTACCTCGGCGGCTCGGAAGATCTGATGATCGGCAGGCTGTATGAACGCTGGCGCGATCAGCGAGTCTGAGGGTGACCGGCCGGGCACGGTCCGGCCGATGAAGGTTCCGCCCGCATGAAATTCCGTAGGCGTTCGTCCCGCACGAGCGCACCGGTTTGGATCATTCGGGCGATGCCGTCTGGAGCGAGGCAGGCCGACTCGTAGTGCTGCTCGAGTCCTTCGCGTTTGAGCTTCGCGAAGAGCGAACGCCAGGTGCTACCCAGCCCCAGCCCAAGTTCGGGAGACATTTCGTAGGCGCGGCCGCCCAGCGCGATTTTGTTTTCAAACTGTTTCAGGGATCGCATCGGGAAGTGGAGGATCTCGATCACCGGCTCTTGGAACAACGACTGCCGTCCAGGCACGATCGCGCCGTGATTACCCTGCGAAACGATGACCTCCGGGTGCCCCCTATGGCAGACCTTTCCCGGCAATGGCTCGCCCAAGTTGTTCGTGGAGACGGCGTCTCGGTGCACCATCCGGTCGAGAAACGAGCCCGTGGAGTCGGCGAGCGGCTGGAAATTGTGCCGCGCTACGGCGACGCCGCCGAATCGATCCGGAACTCTTGCGAGCGTTGAACGCAGATCCCCATGCAACGGCCACCAAAACTCGTCGGCGTCGTTGTTGATCACCCAGTCGGCACCGTGATGCACCGCAGCCCGGCGGGCCATCGACGTGACCCACTGGCCTTGGAGATAGCCGGCGTGCTTCTGAGGAATCACCTCCGCTACTCCCGCACGCCGGTAAGCGTCGAGGATTTCCGGAGTGCCATCGGTGGACATGTGATCCATCACGATGAAAAAATCAACGCCTTGCGCGAGATGATATCTCAGGTTGTGGTCGAGAATGTCCTCCTCGTCACGCACAAGCAGGGTCATGACGATCTTCACGGTGAAATTCCCTCGTCGCTTTCGACGGCTCCCGCGAGCGCCTGACATTGGCTCATCGACTGCTCAATAGAATCGGCCCAGCGCGTGATTGCGCTGAGTGCGGTCCAGGTTTCGAAAGTGCTGCTGATCTTGCGGTAACTATTGTCGAGCACGACCTGCGGAATGCCCAGACACAGTCCAAGGATATGCCCGTGCAGGCGGTCGGTCACGATCATCCGCCCGCGTGACAGCAATCGCAGCCCGCGGTCGACCCGGAGCCGCGCAAGCGCCTCGTAAGCCTCGGCCAATGCCGAGAACACCGGCGTGGCGCGGGCCGGCCAGTCTCGGGCAGCGCCGACGAACCCCTGAATACGTGCGTTCAGTTCCTCGGCGTTCCGTTGGGCATCGGCATCTTCGACCCCAAGGTCCAGCCAGTCGCGCCGGACGGAACCACTGGGGAGATCACGCAACGCCCCGCGTGATTCCTTGTCTGATCGCAGCAGCCAGAGGATGTCGGCCGTCGGGACATCGGGGCGTTCGAGCACCCCGAGACCGAAAGCCATGTCAGGACAGAGCGAGACCGGCACATCAAGCAATTCCTCTGCCGAGGCAAGGCTCCTGCGTTCCCTGAGCAGGATGTGAAACCGCGGATGCCGCGCGCAGACAGCCCGGAACCGGTCGAGGTTCTGCTCCTGTTCGAAACAGAGGCTCTGGGGCAGTTGGATGATCGGATTCTCCGGAAACTCCGCGAGGATCCGCTCCCGAAATAACTGGTGGTTTGGCCACAGGTCGCCCAGGTTCCCGCCACCCGCGATCAGGATGGGATTGGCACCGATCTGGCGTGCCATGAGCTCCCGGTCATAGTCCTGCCAGGCACATTGGTAGGCCACGCTGCAGCCGCGGCGTGCGAGCGCTGCCTGAGTTCCCAGCCAGATTGCCGGATCACCCGTGTTCCAATGGTTTGGAAAACCGACGTGGGCCACCCGGCTGCCGGCTGGGATGCATGCTCCGATGCAATCGTCGATCGTGGCCTGCAACGACCGCACAAGACCGCGCGGCGTCTGCGCTGCTGAACTCATGCGCTGAAAACCTTGCCTCGTAGGAACCGCCCGATCGCTGAGAGCGCGACATCCGTTTCAGCTCGAGTTTTTACAGAGGCAATCCGCTGACTTTGAAGCCTCATATTCCGTTAGCCCGCAGGCTGGGCGATCTCCCAGCCTGCGCAGACCCCCCACACTCATGGCGTTCCTGGCAAACAAAGACTGTTATGCCGGTTAGAAGACGTCGATAACAGAATTTGCCGCAGGCAGGTCAGGCGGCCAGCCGTGGAGAAGTCTTTCGATGCGGCCCGAAAACCAGGCTGTCGTTTCCGACCCCCGCGCAGGCCGTACCATGAGCCATCCCCATGCTCTTCTCATCGTCGGCATGCACCGCTCCGGGACTTCCTACTTAGGTTCGCTGTTCTCGGCCGCCGGCGTGCATCTCGGCGACCGACTTCTGGGCCAGAGCAGAGGCAATCAGAAGGGGCATTTCGAGGATCACGATTTCCTTTCTTTTCACGAACGCTGCCTGCACTCACATGGCCTGGGAACGGAGGGCTACGCCACGGCAGAACGCACCGCGGTGCCGGAGCGACTGCGGCAGGATGCACTGCGCCTCATCGCTTCTCGGCGCGAACGCGGCACCCTCTGGGGATGGAAGGATCCCCGGACCACGCTCTTCCTCGATTTTTGGGAAGGCGTGCTACCCGAGGCGAAATTCGTCTTCGTCTTTCGTCGGCCATGGGAGGTGGTCGAATCGCTCTTTCGTCGCGGCGATCCATCCTTTCAAGCCAACCCATCCCATGCCATCGACGTGTGGACGCACTACAACCGGCTCCTGATCGACTTTTACCAGCGGCATCCCGGAAAAACGTTCCTCTGCGAAATAACGCAGGCCATCGAGAGCCCCGCTGCCGTATTCACTCAGATCCGCAAGAAACTCGGGATCGCTCTCGGGCAGCCACCCAGGCTTTTCGAAGCAGACTTGTTTCATCAGGATGCGGGCTCGGGGCATGCCCATCTCTTAAGGGTCATTTCCAAGGAGGCCCACTCGCTCTACTTCCAGTTGCGGGAACTGTCGGGCTCTGCAACGGAATTTCCCGCAAGCGATGAGAACACCGTTGACATCCACAGGATGCAGCAGCAAGTCCTGCAGGATTGGGTCGACGCGATCACTCTCGCACGGCACCTCGCAGAGGCGCAGTTGGAAATCGGCCGGCTACAAGCCAAACGCGATCGGTCTCTGACGAGGCGATTGACTCACCTGTACAAAAAAGCCGCAGCCCTCGTGCGCCGCAGGACTGAGGCTGGCAGGGAATCGCCGGCGCAGCAGCTTGAACCAGAGGGGCTGAGGGTTTTCCCGGGGCTCCAAGCAGACTTGCCGGCGCCATTGGAAACCGCTTTGCACTGGCGGCATCGCGTTGCTTGATCGCAGCGAACCTCTTCGTCACCTGGCAAGCCCTGACGGTTTTTCCATAAAGACCGGTCGTGCGGGCGGCCGATATCTTTCCGGGGCACTGGTTTTTCAGGGGGAGACAATCCGATGAGACGGCACCTTTTTGCCGCCGCGGCTCTTGCAGCCGGGGCGATGTTGTACGGCGCTCATACCGCCGCGGCCCAATATCCGGGCCAGCAGGCCTACGGCCGGCAGTGGGGCTATTCGGCCGCCACGCCCGACTGGAACCGCTTTTATCACTATCCGTATGTCTGGTATCCGCAGAATTTCTACGCCGACGGATACATGCAGAGCGCCAACGACCTTTACCACCGCTATCCGCAGGAAATGCGGGTGCCCGTCTACAACCGCGCGTGGCACAACGAATACCCGAAGTCGCGCCGCTACCATCAGGGGCACCACTTCAACTTGGACGTGTTCTAGTTTCACGCCCGCTGGTGTGAACCCGGCCCTCCGGGCCTGGCGCTTTGCCGCTCGGGCGAGGTGAGTGGCTGCCCGTGCCCCGGGAGCCGGCGTTGCTGACCAGCGGAGCCAGGATGGCGGAGCGCAGTCAGCATCGAGTGAGCGAAGGGCAGGATGCCCGTAGCGAACGTCCGGCGACGGGGCCACGGGCAGCCGCTCACCGGGTTGATCACGGATAATCCTGGCTCGCGCCGCGGGCTTCCGGGGCTAGAATTATCGTCATGCAGGATTCCCGCCCTCCGCCGTTCGAGAATGAGCAGGAAGCCGGCCGCTGGTGGCTGGAAAACGTCTACGCCGGCGACGACGCCGTGCAGCTCTCGCCGCGGGCGGTGATCACCGGGATGATCATCGGCGGCGTGATGTCGATCTCCAATCTCTACGTCGGCCTGAAGACCGGCTGGGGGCTCGGCGTCACGATCACGGCCTGCATCATCGCGTTTGCCGTCTTCAAGTTTCTCGAGGCCGTGGTGCCGGCCTATCGCGACAAGCCGTTCACCACGCTCGAAAACTACACGATGTCGAGTGCCGCCAGCGCCGCCGGCTACATGTCGAGCGCGGGGCTGGTGTCGGCGCTGCCGGCGCTCTACATGACGACAGGCCGGCTCATGCAATGGTGGGAGATCATGCTCTGGCTGGGGGCGCTCTCCCTGCTCGGCGTGTTCATGGCGATCCCGCTCAAGCGACAACTGATCAACATCGACCAGCTCCCCTTCCCCTCCGGCATCGCCACGGCGGAGACGCTCAAGAGCATGCACAGCGCGGGGGGCGAGGCGGTGGTGAAGGCGCGGGCGCTCTTTGCCGCGGCCACAATCGGGGCGACGGTGGCCCTCTGGCGGGATCTCTTCGCGGCCGTGAAGTCGCTCGCCGCCTACGCCTTTCCGGCGGAGATACCGTTTCTGCCGACGGCCCTCGGCCGCGACCTGCTCACGAAATACACGATCGGCATCGAGGGCTCGCTGATCATGCTCGCGGCCGGGGCGATCATGGGGCTGCGGGTGGCGTTCTCGATGCTCATCGGCTCGCTGATCTGTTTCGGGATCATCGGGCCGATCCTGGTCGAGCGGGGCATCGCGGAGCCGGGCTACCGCGGAATCGTGTCGTGGGTGCTCTGGCCGGCGACGGCGTTGATGGTCACGTCCGGGCTGTTGTCATTCGCGCTCAAGTGGCGGACGGTGCTGCGGGCCTTCGGCGGACTCTCGAGGCTTTTTGGCGGTGCCGCCGCGACTGACCGCGACGACCCGCTGGCGCACGTGGAGGTGCCGGGCTCCTGGTTCTTGGTCGGCACGACGGTGACCGGCGCCGCCTGCGTGTTTCTCGGCCACTGGCTCTTCGGCATCAGCTGGTGGATGGGGATCGTCGCCGTGCTCGTGACGTTTCTGCTGTCGATCGTGGCGGCGCGGGCCACCGGCGAGACCGACATCACGCCGATTGGCGCCATGGGAAAGATCACGCAGCTGGTTTACGGCGTGCTCGCTCCCTCCAACATCACGACCAACCTGATGACGGCCTCGATCACGTCGGGGGCTGCCTCCCATGCGGCTGATCTGCTTACCGACTTGAAGAGCGGCTACCTGCTCGGCGGTAATCCGCGGAAGCAGACGATCTCGCAACTCTTCGGCGTGCTTGCCGGCACCCTGGCGTCGGTGCCGGCCTATCTCTTCGTGGTGCAGCGGAATCCGGAGCGGCTCGGCTCCGAGAGCCTGCCCGCACCCGCCGCGAAGGTCTGGGCGGGGGTGGCCGAACTGCTCGCCAAGGGGATCGACGCCCTGCCGGCCGGCGCGCAGGAGGCGATCGTCGTCGGCGCGCTGCTCGGCATCGTGCTCACGCTGCTCGAGGAGTTTGCCCCGCAGCATTGGAGACCCTGGCTGCCCTCCACGACGGGCCTCGGGATCGCCGGCGTGATCCCCGCGTTCAACTCGATCGCGATGTTCACAGGCGCGCTCGTCGCCTGGCTGGTCACGCGGTATGCACCCAAAACCGGTGAGACCTACATCGTGCCGGTATCGAGCGGCCTGATCGCCGGCGAATCGCTGGTGGGCGTGGGGATCATCCTCACGCTCGAACTTCTCAAGTTGGCTTTCGGCTAAAGGCGGTCTACCAGACCATGCCGCAGAGGATGTTGGCGGCCTTGTCGACCTGGTCGAGGTCGATCCATTCGTCGGCGGTGTGGGCCTGTGCGATCGAGCCCGGCCCGAAGACGACGCTCGGCACGCCGGCACAGGCGAGCACGCTCGCGTTGGTGCCGTAGCGGGCCGCGACCCGCCTGGGATCGCAGCCGAGAGCGCGGCCGGCCGCTTCGATCGACTCCACACACGACCGGCACGGCGATTCGGGCAGGCCATGGCTTTCCAGGAACGGCTCTTCCTGCTCGATGCGGGCATCGGAAGCAGCCGCGGCAATCCGCTCGATGACCTCGGCGCGAGCCTGCTGCGGCGATTCGTCGGGCAGCAGGCGGCGTTCGAGTTCGAGGACGACGAGATCGGGCACGAGGTTCACCCCCATGCCGCCGTGGATCGTGCCGAGGCTCAAGGTGGGCGGGCCGCAGGGATGGTCGGGATGCCGCGCGAGCAGTTCCCTCGCCAATGCCTCGATCGCGAGGATCACACGGCCGGCCGGATAGATCGCGTTTTCACCACGTTCCGGAAAGGCGCTGTGGCAGGCCCGGCCGTGGATGCGCACCCGCCACCGCACGGCGCCCTTGTGCTGCGTCACGATGTCGAGTTCCGTCGGCTCGGCGACGATCGCGCTCGCCGGCCGGGTTCCGACCAGCGTGCGGGCGGCGGCATCGCTCGCCGGCTGCTCTGCCGCGGGCGTCGACCAGAGCCGCGCGAGCGCCTTGACGCCCGAAAACCCAAACTCCTCGTTCACCGTCGCCGAGAAAAGCACGGTTTTCTTGCGTGGCTGGCCCGAGGCCTGCAGCCGGGCCAAGGCCGTGAGCATCGCCGCCATGCCCCCCTTCACGTCGCAGGCGCCGCGGCCATAGAGCCGGCCATCCCGCACCAGCGGCGCAAACGGCTCGATCGTCATGCCGTCGGCGGGCACCGTGTCTTGATGGGCGTCCCAGAGGATCACCGGCGACTTTTTCACGGTCGCGTCAAGCCGGGCCACGACGTTGTCGCGGCCTGGAGCGACATGCTGCCGCGCCCAGGGGATGCCGGCGGCGGAAAACCGCTGCACCAAATAGTCGGTGATGCGGCCTTCGAGATATTCGGGCCCCGAGACATCGCGGCCCATCGGGTTGACGCTCGGACGGCGGACGAGATCGGCGAGAGTGGCGACATGGTCTGACATCGCAATCACCCTACCAAACTGTCACGTTTCTTTCCCGGCCCCCCACCGGCGTGATACGATTTCGCAGTCCTTCATCACCACTCCGGAACAGGTGCCACCATGGTGCGCGGATCTCGGGCTCGCGGGTTTCGACTGGGCTTCCCCCTCGGGCTGCTGGCAGTCGGCATCTGCCTGACGGCATCACCGGCCCGGGCGCAGACCTCGCAGGATGAGCAGGCGATCCGGGCGGCGAGCACCGCCTACATGCAGGCATTGTCCCGCGGCGACGGCGCGGCACTGGCCGCGCTCTGGACAGCCGATGGAGACATCGTCGACGAGCGCGGCACCGTGATGAAGGGCCGCGACACGATGTCACTGACGACGAAGCCTGCGGAAGACGGGCCGGCCCCGGCCGCGCACATGCGCGACATGAGCCTGCGGTTCCTCGCGCCGGGCGTGGCGCTGGAGGACGGCACGGTCGAAGTGCCGCTGCCGGGGTCTCCCGTGCCGATGACGGGACGGTTTTCCGCGACGTGGGTGAAGCAGGGGGATGCCTGGAGGCTGGCGAGCCTGCGGGAAACGCGCATCACCGGAGCGAGCGGCGCGGAGCAATTGGCAGACCTCGACTGGATGGTGGGCGATTGGGAAGTGGTCGACAATTCGGATCCGGATGGCGTCGCCAAACCGACGTTCGAGATCGCGGTGCGCTGGAATGTCGGCCGCACCTACCTGCTTCGCGACATGAAGATCACGCCGCCGGCCACGCCCGGATCACCCCCGCCGCCGCCGATCCACGTCACCCAGCGGATCGGCTGGGATCCACTCCTCCGGCAGATTCGTTCCTGGGCATTCAGCGGCGATGGCGGCCACGGCGAGGCCTTCTGGACCCGTGACGGCAACGCCTGGCTGGCCCGCACCACCGCCGTGCTGCCGGATGGCAGCCAGACCTCGTCGCTCAATGTCTACACGTATGACGGCAAGGATCGCTGCACGTGGCAGTCGCTCCATACCCATGCCGGCAGCGAGCACGCGCCGCCGGTGAACATGACCATGATCCGCAAACCGGGGAGGCCGACGAAATGAAATCACGACGCACACCGCGTTCCACACCGCAGCCTCTGGGTTCGATCCTGTTTGCGGTCGCAATCGCTGTTGCTGCCTGCGGCAGCCCGACGCCCGGCGCCTTCGGCCAGGCGGCAGACAAGGGGCCGGCGGCCGCCACCCCGGCTGACAAGCCGGCCGATAAGGCGGCTCCCCAGTCCGAAGACGACATCGCCAAGAAGGCCACCATCCTGCGCAGCCCGCGGTGGCGGCGGGCCATCTTCGAACTCGGCGAGTGGCTCGACACGCAGCAGATCTATCCGCCAAAGCAGGTGATGAAGATCAAGTCAGACTTCAACCACCGGGTTGCGAAGATGTCGTCCTACGAACTGGAGTATCTGCTCGAGGATCTCGAATCCAAGTTCAAGGTGATCGACTCGCCCGAGGCGAAGGACGCCCGCGCCTGGGTCGGGCAGTATCTCTCCGCCATGTCCGACCGGAAGCGGGAGGAGGTGCTGAAGGACATCCCCGACATCGTGACGATGTCGTCCGGACAACTCTCGCAGGAGATCCAGAAGATCGAGACCAAGCGGCAGTCGCTCCAGCAGCAGCAGGCGGCGTTTGACCAGGGACGGCAGGTCATGGTCGAACAGGCGCAGGTTGCACGGCAGCAGACGGCACAGGCCGCGGCGATGGCAGCGGCCCAGAGCAGCGGTCCGGCGTATTCTCCCTACCGCAGCCAGGGCGGCGGGAAGCCCCCCTTCTCCGACAACCACGGTGGGGGCATGACGGTCTATTCCGGCCCCTTCGGGGCGGGAGTCTCGATGAGCCTCGGCAATTTTTGAACAGCCGTGCGGCAGGAAATGCCCATCTCGTCGGCACCGGGCCGTCCCTGTATAACTTTGGCGGTTGTGACGGCAGGCCGGCGGGTCGGTGACCCCCCGGCTTTTTTGGGCGTCGACTTTGTGACTAATTTCACGAAGTGGCCTCCCACGGCCGATTTTGACCGGTAACCGGAGTCCGCCGACCTTCCCGCCCCCGACCCGAGCCCCCGCCATGGACGCCATCCTCCCAGTACTGCTCTTTGTCGCGATCGCTGCGGCGGTGTCGGTGGGGCTGGTGGTGTTTGCCCAGCTGATCGGCCCAAAGCGGACGAGCGCCGTCAAGGAAATGCCGTACGAAAGCGGCATGGATCCGATCCATGACACGCGGCGTCGGTTCGACGTGCGGTTTCATCTGGTGGCGCTCACATTCCTCGTCTTCGACGTCGAACTGCTCTTTCTCTATCCCTGGGCCGTGGCCAGCCGCTCGGCCTCCGGTATCGACGCCGCCGTCGGCAACGGACTCGTCTCCTCCCGCGGGCTGGTGTTCGCGGGCGCGATGCTTTTCATCGCGATGGTGGTCGTGGGGTTCGCATACGACTGGCGAAAAGGGGTGTTTCGATGGCGATAGGGAAACCGCAGAGCCTTGAACTTCCGGAAAATGTCGTCGTCAGCAAACTCGACGAACTGGCCAGCTGGTGCCGCAAGAACAGCCTCTGGCCGATGCCCTTTGCCACGGCCTGCTGCGGCATTGAGTTGATGGCGACCGGCGCGAGCAAGCATGACCTTGCCCGCTTCGGCGCCGAAGTCTTTCGCTTCAGCCCGCGGCAGTGCGATTTGATGATCGTGGCCGGTCGCGTCGTGATGAAGATGCTGCCGGTGCTCCAGCGAATCTGGCTGCAGATGCACGAGCCGAAGTGGTGTATCTCGATGGGCGCCTGTGCGAGCACGGGCGGCGTGTTCGACACCTATGCTGTCGTGCAGGGAATCGACCGCTTCATTCCGGTCGATATGTACGTTCCCGGCTGCCCGCCGCGGCCGGAGCAGCTCATTCAGGCGATCATCGACCTGCAGGACAAAATCCAGCGCGAAGGCACGATCACCGGACGGGAATTCGACACGGCCGAGCGTCAGCTTCGCAAGCGGGCCCTGGTCGAACAGCTCGACATTCTCACGACCGACGCCTCACGCAACCCCGTCATCCAGCGCGAACTCACCGACGGCCTCCAACTCGCCCGCACGGGCGGACACGGCTGAGCCCCCTCCCCACACCCCATGCCCCATCAGCCCATGCCAGTCGACGCCGTCCTCGAATCACTCGCGTCGGAATTCGGACCCCTCGAGACTTCCGTGTTTCGTGACCAGACGCGAATCGTGGTTCCGGAACCGCGTTCGTTCGCTGTTTTTCAGTTCCTCAAGGACAGGGGCTTCGATCTGCTCGTCGACGTGAGCTGCGTCGACTATCTGGAATACCGCGGCGCCAAGCAGCGGTACGGACTCGTCTATCTGCTGGCCATGACGACCACCAATCAGCGGCTCACCGTCCGCGTGTTCGTCGACGATCCCGAGCCGACCGTGCGGAGCGTCGTGCCGCTCTGGGAGGCCGCCAACTGGCTCGAGCGTGAGGTCTGGGATCTCTTCGGCATCCGCTTCGCCGGCCATCCCGACCTGCGGCGACTGGTGATGCCCGAACAGTTCACGGCCCATCCGCTCCGCAAGGACTACCCGCTGCAGGGCCGCGGCGAGCGGCACAACTTCCCCGTTCTCACCCGCGAAGACGGCTGACCACGCAGCCGACACACCCTGAAGAATGACCACCGAATACACCACAACATTCCCGATGCTGAACGCCGGAATCGGCGGAAGCGAGACGAGCAGCCCGCGGGCGGGTGACGGCGCGCGTTCCGAGGACTACCTCTGGACGCTCAACTTCGGCCCCCAGCATCCGGCCACCCATACGACGCTCCGGCTCGTGCTCAAGCTCGAGGGGGAGCGGGTCGTCGACGCGATGCCCGAGATGGGCTACCTGCACTCCGGCTTCGAGAAACTCGGCGAGCACCTCACGTTCAATCAATACGTGACGGTCACCGACCGGATGAACTACATCTCGCCGATGGCCAACAACGTGGCGTGGCACCACGCGGTGGAAAAACTGCTCGGTATCGAACTGACTCCCCGCTGCAAATACATCCGCACGATCGTCGCGGAACTTGCCCGGCTGAGCGACCACCTGCTCTCCAACGGCGCCGTCGGCCTCGACACCGGGGCGTTCACGTTCTTCCTCTACGCGTTTTATCAACGCGAGGTGATCTACGACATCTTCGAGACGCTCTGCGGGGCGCGGTTCACCAACAGTTACACGCGGGTGGGCGGCGTCTCCCAGGACGTCACGCCGCTGGTGGTCGAGAAGATCCGGACGTTCGTGAAGACCTTTCCGAAGACGCTCGACGACATGGAGCGGCTGCTGACGCGAAACCGCATCTTCGTCGATCGCACCAAGGGCGTGGGGGTGCTCACGAAGGAGGAGGCGATCAACCGCGGCGCCACCGGGCCGGTGGCCCGGGCCAGCGGCGTCACCCGCGACCTGCGAAAAGACGAGCCCTACCTCGCCTACGAAGACTTCCAGTTTCAGATCGCCTGTGCGAGCTCCGGCGACTGCTATGCCCGCTACCTCGTCCGCATGCAGGAAATGCGGGAGAGCCTGAAGATCGTCGCCCAGGCTGTGGAAAACATCCCCGCTGGCCCGGTCAACATCGGCATCGACCAGCGGACGGCGCTGCCGACGAAGAAACAGGTCTATTCGACGATCGAGGGCACGATCTCGCACTTCGAACTCTCGATGAGCAACCGCGGCTTCGAAGTTCCGCACGAGGAGTCCTACGCCGCGATCGAGGCGCCCAACGGCGAACTCGGCTTCTACATCGTCGGCGATGGCAATGAAGCGGCCTACCGCGCCCGCTGCCGGCCGCCCTCGGTGCTCCACTTCGCGCTCTTTCCCCACCTGATCCGCGGCCACACGCTCTCCGACGTGGTGGCCGTGCTCGGCAGCCTCAACATCATCGCCGCGGAACTCGACAGATGATCGCACCCGTCCCCATCCTCACCGCCGAGATGATCGCCCAGATCGAGGCGCTCGCGCCGCGCTATCCAAATCGCCGCGCCCTCACGCTGCCGGCCCTGCACATCGTGCACGACGCCCTGCGGCAGGTGCCGCAGCAGGCCGTCGTCGAGATCGCCGCGGTGCTCGGCCTGGCGCCGGCCGAGGTGCAGGACACGCTCACCTTCTATCAGTTCTTCCACCAGGAGAAGCCGCACGGCAAGGTGCGGGCCTTCGTCTGCCGATCGATCTCCTGTGCCCTGCGCGGCGGCGACCACCTGCTCGAGCATCTCTGCCACAAGGCCGGCGTGAAGCCGTATGGCACGACGGCCGACGGCGAACTGACGATCGAACCCGCCGAGTGCCTCGGGGCCTGCGACTTCGCCCCCTGCATCCTCGCCAACGACGACCTGCTCAAGAACCTCACGCCGGAATCGGCCGAAGCCGCCCTGAAACAAGTGCAAGCAAAGGCCACCTGACATGCCCCCCTTCAAGCCCGTTCTGCTCGAGGCCGTCGGCGTGCCCGACGGCAACACGCTCGCGAGTTACAAGAGCCGCGGCGGCTATGCGCCGCTCGAAAAGCTCCTCGCGGAGAAACAGCCGGGCGACGTCGTGGAGATGGTGAAGTCGTCGGGTCTGCGCGGCCGCGGCGGCGCCGGCTTCTCGACGGGCCTCAAGTGGACGTTCCTGCCGAAGGATCATCCCGGCCCGATCTACCTCTGCATCAATGCCGACGAGAGCGAACCGGGCACGTTCAACAACCGGATCCTCATGGAGGACGATCCCCACCAGGTGATCGAGGGGATCATCATCTCGGCCTACGCCACCAAGGCCTCCACGGCCTACATCTACCTGCGGTACGAATACCCGCGCAGCTGGAACCGGCTGCAGGCGGCAATCGACGAGGCCTATGCGGCCGGCTATCTCGGTAAGAACATCAAGGGGAGCGGCTTCGCGCTCGACATCTATCTCCACCGCGGTGCCGCGGCCTACATCTGCGGCGAGGAGACGGGCCTGATCGAGAGCCTCGAGGGCAAGCGGGCCTGGCCGCGGATCAAGCCGCCGTTCCCGGCCATCGAGGGGCTCTTCCGCAAGCCGACCGTCGTCAACAACATCGAAACGATGGCCTGCGTGGCGCAGATCGCCAGACGCGGCGTCGATTGGTTCAAGTCGATCGGCGTGCCGGCCGATCCGAACAATCCGCGGGATCCGGGCAGCTACGGCCCCAAGCTCTACTGCCTGTCGGGCCACGTCGAGAAGCCGGGCTGCTACGAGGCGCCGCTCGGCATCACGGTTCGTGAACTGATCGACCAGTTTGGTGGCGGCGTCTGGAAGGGCCGCAAGGCCAAGGCCGTGATCCCCGGCGGCATCTCGATGGGCCTCATGACGGAGAGCGAACTCGACACACCGCTCGATTTTGCCGGCCCCGGCAAGGTGGGCTGCCTCGGCCTCGGGACGGCCGCCGTCGTGGTGATCGACGAGACGGTGAGCATCGTCGACTTCCTCCACAACTCCTGCCGGTTCTTCGCCCACGAGTCGTGCGGCCAGTGCACCCCCTGCCGCGAGGGCACGAGCTGGTCGCTGCGGATGCTCGAGCGGATCAAGGCCGGCAAGGGCCGGCTCAAGGATCTCGATCTCCTGCTGGAACTCGGCAACACGATGGGCATGATGCCGGGCTCGACGATCTGCGGCCTCGCCGATGGGGCCGCCTGGCCGATCAAGAACGCGATCAAGAAATTCCGCGGCGAGTTCGAGGATTCCATCAAGCGGACGAACCCGTCGGGCTGGATGGTCACCGAGCCCGTGCCCGCCCTCCAAATTGTGGAGGCGCATTGATGCTTGTTTCTTGCGGGTCGAGTGGTTCGAGCGAAAGAGCGTCAGTGGCGAGGCGCCGCCCGGAGGGGGTGAATGGCTCCGTCGCTGTGGATATTTCGCGAGGCCTTCGGGTGGCGTCTGGAATCATCCAGGGCGAAATCTCCAAGGCTCCTCCGCCATTCACCCCCTCCGGGCTCCTGGCGGCACTGCGGCATCAATTCCCCCTCGGTATTCAAACCCACTAGCCACATATGCCAGTAGTCATCGTTGACGGACAAGAAATCGAGATCGGGGCCGACGAGCGGCTCAACTGCATCGAGGCCGCACGGCGGGCCGGCAAGGAGATTCCGCACTATTGCTGGCACCCCGGCCTGTCGGTCGTGGCCAGTTGTCGCATGTGCCTGATCGAAACGGGCCAGCGGGATGCCGCCACCGGCAAGGTTTCGATGGTGCCGAAGCTCGTGCCGGGCTGCCAGACTCCGGTCAAAGACGGCACCGTGATCGTCACCGAGAGCGATCTCGTGAAAGAGAGCCGAGCCCGGGTCGAGGAGGCGTTGCTCATCGACCATCCGATCGACTGCCCGATCTGCGACAAAGCCGGCGAGTGTCTCCTGCAGGACTACCACTTCGAACACGGTCAGGCGGAGCGCCGCGCCGACCTGCACGCCTTCACGAGCCGCCGCCGCGACGTTGGCCCGACCGTCACGCTCTTCGTCGACCGCTGCATCATGTGCACCCGCTGCGTGCGGTTCACCCGCGAGGTCTCCGGTGAAGCCGAACTGATGGTCACCAGCCGCGGAGCCAAGGAGGAGATCGACGTCTTCCCCGGCTTCCCGCTCGACAACAAACTCGCCGGCAACGTCGTCGACCTCTGCCCGGTCGGCGCCCTCGGCGACAAGGACTTCCTCTACCAGCAACGGGTCTGGTTCCTGAAACGTGAGGCGAACGTGTGCGGCGGCTGCGCCGCGGGCTGCTCGATCCACACCGAGCACAACCAAGACACCGTCTACCGGATCAAGCCCCGCGAGAACATGCACGTCAACAAGTGGTGGATCTGCGACGAGGGCCGCTACGGCTGGCACCACCTGCACGATCCTGCACGGCTGCTCGAGGCGGGCCGTCGCGAGTTGACGACGAGCCGCCATGCGACGCCGGAATTCAAGGCGGTCGAGTGGAGCGATGTGGTCACGCGGCTCCGCGACGATCTCAAGGCCGCCGGCCGGCTGGCCGTGGCCGTGTCGCCGATGCTCACGGTCGAAGAGGCCTGGATGCTCTGTGCGGTCGCGCGGTCGATCGATCCGCAGGCCTATCTGGCCGTCGGCCACGTGCCGTCCACCGCGGCCGATGAGACGTTCCCCGGCGGTTTTACGATCCGTGGCGAGAAGTGCCCGAACCGGCTCGGCGTCGCCGGAGTGATCGCGCTCTTTGACGCCGCAGTGCACACCTGGACCGACCTTGTCGCGCACGTCCGCGAGGGCCATGCCGATGCCGCCTGGATCACGGCAGGCTATCCGACCGACCCGACATCGACGCCCTGGATCGATGCCGAAACGGCCGCCGCGTTTGCCGAACTGAAGTGCCTCGTCGTGCAGGACCTCTTTGATTCGCCGCTGGCGAAACATGCCACCTGGCGGCTGCCCGCGGCAGGTTTTGCGGAGCGGGCCGGCACATGGGTGAACGTCGCCCACCGGGCGCAGAGTTTTGACAAGGCGATCCGCGCACCGGCCGGCGTCTGGCCGGAAGGCCGGCTCTTTTGGAACATGCTCGGCCGCCGCGGCCTCTACGATGCCGTCGCAGTGCGGCACCAGATCGCCGAATCATCGGCCACCTTCGCGGCGCTCGCGGGCGAGATGCCGGCGACGGGCGTCGATTTGAGACTCCAGCAACTGGCTTCAACATGACCGCACTCCTGCCCTCCCCCACCACCATTGCCGCGCTTGTAAAGATCGGCCTGCTCGTCGGCGGCCTGATGACGGCAGCCGCCTACCTCGTGCTCCTCGAGCGTTGGATTGCGGCCTGGGTGCAGGACCGCAGGGGTCCCAACCGCGTGGGCATCCCGCTGACGAAGATCCGTCTCTTCGGGCTCGGCCAGCCGCTCGCCGACGGCCTGAAGATCATCCTCAAGGAAGACTTCACGCCGAAGCACGTCGACCGCGTGCTCTACAACGCGGCACCGCTGGTGATCCTCGCGGCGTCGCTGGCAATCTTCGCGGCGATCCCCTTTGGCAGTGTGCTGCCCCCCTTGAACATCCCGGGTCTCCCCGATCCCGTGCCCTTCCTCGTGGCGCCGGGCCTCGACGTGGGCGTGCTCTGGGTGTTTGCGCTCTCAAGCATCGCCGTCTACGGCGTGCTCCTCGGCGGCTGGGCGAGCAACAATAAGTATGGCTTCCTCGGTGGCCTCCGCTCCAGCGCCCAACTCGTGGCCTATGAGATCCCGCTCGGGCTCGGCCTGCTCGGCGTGGTCCTCGCGGCCGGGTCGCTCAAGCTCGACGTGATCATGAACGCCCAGGCGCAGACCGGCATCTGGTATGCGTTCGCGCAGCCGCTTGGATTCCTCGTGTTCATGGTGGCCAGTTTCGCCGAGGCGGCCCGGTTGCCCTTCGACCTCCCAGAGGCCGAGCAGGAACTTGTCGGCGGCTATCACACCGAGTATTCCGGGATCAAGCTGCTGCTGTTCCTCGTGGCCGAGTTCCTCCACATGATCACGGCGGCGTTTCTGATCGTGATCATGTTTCTCGGCGGCTGGCACCTCTGGGGAGTGACGGGCTCCGGCGAAGAGGTTTCCTGGGTCGGGGCGCTGATCCGCTTCGGCGTGCTCTCCGCGAAGATTCTCGGAGTCATCGTCTTTTTCATGCTCGTCCGCTGGAGCTGGCCGCGGTTCCGCTTCGACCAGCTCATGAATCTCGCCTGGAAGGTGATGCTGCCCCTGGGTCTCGCGAACCTCGTGACGGTGGCGGCCGTGGAGGAATTCCGGCCGCAGCTCGTGGCCGCGCTCGGCGCCGGCTGGGCGACGTGGGCCGCGATCGCCGCGCCGTGGGGCGTGTTTCTCGTCGGCTGGATCACCGCCGGCATGCTGTCCCCCTCCGGCACCGACAACACGCCGATCCGCACCCATGGCCCGCTCGACATCGAGCACGACCTCGTCGACCACGAACTGGCAGGCACCCGATGAAACCATCCGATCCCGGCATCAACTGGCTCGAAGAGAAGCCGCTCGGCCTGGCCGAGCGGCTCTACCTGCCGCTCTTCCTCCAGGGGCTCACGACCACCGCCCGACACATGGTGAGCCCGAAACTGACCGTGAACTATCCCGAAACCCGGCCGACAGTCGGCAATCCGCTCATCTACCGCGGCGTGCATCGGCTCAACCGGGATGAAGAGGGCCGCGTGAAGTGCGTGGCCTGCTTTCTCTGCGCCACGGCCTGCCCGGCCCACTGCATCGATATCGTGGCCACCGAAAGCCCCTGGCCCGACCGCGAGAAATACCCGGAGAGCTTCCAGATCGACGAGCTGCGGTGCATCTTCTGCGGGATGTGCGAGGAGGCCTGCCCCGTCGACGCGATCGAGTTGACGAGCCTGCTCGACCTCACGGGCAAGAGCCGCGAGGAGATGATCTTCGACAAGGAAAAACTGCTGAGCGTGTACGACATGACGAAGGACTCCGAGCCGATGAAGTCGGCCGAGCTGGGAGGCACACTGTGAACCCGGCCCTGCCCGAGCTCTCTCCCGGAATGCTGCTGGCCGGCGCCGTGACCGCGGCGGCCGCCAGCCTCTGGCTGCTCCTGCCGCGCGGCAGCGAGAGCCGGGCCGCCAGCCGGCTCGGCCTGCTGCTCGGCGCTCTGGCGCTGGCCGGCTTCATTGCCACGGGCCGGCGGCTCGGCGGGATCGGTGAGGAGGCGGTGTTCCTGATCGTCTCGCTCGTGGCGGTCGTGTCGGGCGCGGCGACGATCGTCACGCGGTCGCCGGTCTATTCCGCGATCTGGTTCGCACTGGCCCTCTTCGGCGTGGCGGGCGTCCTGCTCGTGCTCGGGGCGCAGTTCCTGGGTGTGGCCACGGTCGTGGTCTATGCCGGGGCGATCCTCGTGATGTTTCTCTTCGTCTTGATGCTCGCCCAGCCGGCGGGGCTGGCGTCCTACGACCGGGTGTCGAGCGAGCCCCTGCTCTCGGCCGTGGCGGGCGCCGTGCTCCTCGGCCTGCTCACGCTCTCGATCGGCCGGCTCTCGGCGGAACCGGCGGCCTGCTGTGCCGTTCCCGCCCGTTCCGCAATGCTCGCGTCGGACGCCGCGACAGCGGCCGACTCCGGTGCCACGCCTGCCGCACCGGCTGCTGCCGGTGCCGTGGTCGCCGACATACTCGCTGCCGATCATGTGGCGCGGCTCGGCGGCGAACTCTTCGGCCGTCATCTGCTGGCCGTGGAGGTGGCGGGCGTGCTCCTGCTCGTGTCGCTCATCGGCGCGATCGCCGTCGTGACTCGCGGGGAGGCGGCTCTCGAGGCGGATCGTCGCGAGTCGCTCGGGAGGGCCGTCCGATGAGTCCTTCGTGCATGCTGTCCATCCCGCTCATGTCGGTCATGCCGGTCATGCCTGTCATGGCCGCCACGTCGATGGCCCTCCTCCAGAATGCGCTCATCGTCGGCGCGATCCTCTTCGCGCTTGGCCTGATCGGCATCCTCACCCGTCGAAACCTGATCGTGATGTTTCTGTCGGCCGAACTGATGCTGCAGGGCATCTCCGTGAGCCTCGTCGCCTGGAGCCGGCACCACGGCGACTGGGGCGGGCAGGTGCTCGTGATCTTCGTGCTCACGGTGGCTGCCTGCGAGGCGGCCGTGGCGCTTGTGTTCGTGCTGCAGGCTTTCGCCCGCACGGGCCGGCTCGATGCTGCCGCCTGGCAGTCGCTCCGGGAGTCGAACATCGCCCGCTCCGTCGACCATGAACTACCGGCTTCAGACGCCGTTGCCCAGGTCTGGCCGCAGCTGTCCCCCGCGGGCATCCTGCCGGAAGCCGACGCCGACGAGACGCTCGAACGCGAGCACGTCTAACCCCCCTCCAACGCCCTCCCCAGAGCCATCCCCGCCAAGCCATGCAGTCACTCTCCCCCTCGACCCTCCTCGTGCTCGTGCCGCTGCTGCCGCTGGTCGGGGCGATCCTCACGCTGCTGCTGGGCAGGCTGCTCGGCTCCCGGGCCCACCTGCCGGCCATCGTCGGCATCGCGGCCGCGGCCGGCGCCGCGCTCACCCTGCTGGTCTCGACAGCCGGCCTGGTCGGCAGCCCGCACGGAGGACATGCCGAGCCGGTCCGCCCCGTCGAGATGATCTCCACGCTCTGGCAATGGGCGACCGTCGCTGATGCCTACACGCCCGCCGCAGGTAGCCCGGCGGCGATTCCCGGCACGGTGATCGGCGGCCCGACGGCCGGCGGCACGGAGGCCCGCGCGTTTTCGATTCCGGTCACGCTGCGTCTCGATCCGCTCACCGCGACGATGCTCACGATCATCACGTTCGTCGGCCTGCTCGTGGCGATCTACTCCGTCGGCTACATGCACGACGATCCCGGCTATCCACGGTTCTTCGCGCTGGTCTCGATGTTCGTCTTCTCGATGGCGCTGCTCGTCGCCGCGAGCAACTTCCTGATCGTCTACGTCTTCTGGGAGGCGGTGGGCGCCTGCAGCTACCTGCTGATCGGCTTCTGGTTCCGCAAGCCGGAGGCGGCCCGGGCGGCGAAGAAGGCCTTCCTCGTCAACCGCATCGGCGACTTCGGCCTCGCGATCGCCACCTTCCTCCTCTGGATGACCTACGGCACGCTCGACTTCCACGACACGCTCTCCGCCGACGGCACCATCCTGCCGGGCATCCTCGGCCAGACGCGGCTGGCTGACGCGGCGGGAATCGTTGGCGGCACGGTCGGCACGGCGATCTGCCTGCTCCTGCTGCTGGCCGCCTGCGGCAAGAGCGCCCAATTGCCGCTGCACGTCTGGCTCCCGGACGCCATGGAAGGCCCCACGCCGGCCAGCGCCCTGATCCACGCCGCCACGATGGTGACCGCGGGCATCTACCTGATCGCGCGGAGTGCGCCGCTGTTTGTGGCCTGTCCCGAGGCGCTCACGGCCGTGTCGATCGTCGGCGCGACGACGGCGCTCGTCGCCGCCCTGATCGCCACCGTGCAGAACGATCTCAAGCGGGTGCTCGCCTATTCCACGATCAGCCAACTGGGCTACATGTTTGCGAGTCTAGGCACCGGCACGATGCTCGGCTTCACGGCCGCGATCTTCCACCTCGTGACCCATGCCTTCTTCAAGGCGCTCCTGTTCCTCGGCGCTGGCTCGGTGATGCACTCAATGGGGGGCGTGATCGACATGCGGCGGTTCGGCGGCCTCAGGCGCATCATGCCGATCACCGCGGCCACGTTCCTCGTCGGATCGCTCGCGCTCGCCGGCGTGGCCCCCTTCGCCGGCTTCTTCAGCAAGGACGAGATCCTCGCCACGCTCCACTCCAAGGGCTGGCCCAGCGCCCACGCCGAGCACCACGACGCGGCACCGGCCGCCGCCGGCCACGCGTCGCTGGAGGGGCACGGCCAAACGGTCGCGAGCCTGGCCTCGAGCATGGCTGCGAACTCCCAGACAGGCCGGCCCACCGCCAGGCCCGCGGCCCTGCAGTCCGCGGGGGTCACGGCCGACGGTGGCGGAACATTGGACCGCCCCGGTACCTGGCAGATCCTCTTCTGGATGGCCCTCGTGACCGCCGGCCTCACGGCCTTCTACACGTTCCGCGCGGTCTTCATGACCTTCACCGGTCCGACGCGGGTGCCGGATGAGGCCGGACACCATGCGCACGAGTCACCGCCCATGATGACGCTGCCGCTGGTGATCCTCGCGGTGCCTTCGGCCCTCATCGGCTGGTGGCTCTTCAGCACGAATTGGCTCGCGCACTTCCTCTCGGCGACGCCCTCGTTCACGGCCCCGTCCGTCGCGAAAACCGCCGTGCCGCACGTCTTCCACATGGATCTCGCGATCCAGGGTTCGCTGGCGGCCGCCATCGGCATCGTCATCGCCGCGATCGGCCACCTCGGCCGCCGCAGCGATGCCCCGCAGATGGAGCGGTTCCTCGGACCGCTCCAGACCATCTTTGCCAACAAGTTTTACTTCGACCAGATCTACGCCGCGCTCGTCGTGCGGCCGCTCGAGGCCCTCGCAATGCTCGCCGCCCTGATCGACCGGTATCTGATCGACGGGACAGTCAACCTCGTGGCCCGGATTCCGGTGTTTTTCGGTGGCTGGGCCCGGCAGCTCCAGTCGGGGCTTCTGCAGCGTTACGCGCTGGCCGGCGTGCTGGGGACGCTCCTGATCGTCCTCGCCCTCGCCAGCCGGCTCCGCTGACGCCAACCAACCCGCACAGCACAGAAAGCAATCGCACACTCCATGAACGGCCCCACTCCCGGCATGCACCTGCTGCTCGTGATCGCCACGCCCCTGATCGGGGCGCTCGTGGCCTGGGTGCTCGGCGCCCGCGGCCGGCACGCCGTGCGGCAGAGCGCGGCCGTGACCGCGGTCATCACGCTCGTGCTTACCGGCTGGCTGATCGTCCGCTATCTCCAGAGCCCCGAGGCGGCGGCTGGCCAGCCCTACGCCACGATCACGGCACCCTGGCTCACGGAAGGCATGTTCAACA
Organism: Planctomycetia bacterium; assembly: GCA_026401035.1. Lineage (GTDB taxonomy): Bacteria > Planctomycetota > Planctomycetia > Pirellulales > UBA1268 > RGVT01. The sequence goes on from JAPLNR010000063.1 coordinate 60,653, forward strand.
TCCGGCTGTCGCTCGGCCTCGACGGCCTGTCGCTCTGGCTCTTCGGTCTCTCCGCCCTGCTCTCGCTGACGGCGGTGCTCGTCAGCTGGGAGGCGATCGTGGACCGTCCCGTGGGGTTCTACGTGCTCCTGCTCGTGCTGGAGGCGGCGATGCTCGGCGTGTTTGCCGCCCGCGACGTGATCCTGTTCTACGTCTTCTTCGAGTTCACGCTCGTGCCGCTCTTTTTCCTGATCGGCATCTGGGGGCACGACGAGCGGCGCAAGGCGGCGATCAAGTTCTTCCTCTACACGCTGGCCGGCAGCGTGCTGACGTTCCTCGGGCTGCTCACGATCGTGCTCTGGAACGCCTCGCACACCGGCACCGTCTCGTTCGACATCGACACGCTCACCGCGGGACTCGCGGCCCATCCGCTGCCGATGACGGCGGACGGGGGTTGGCTGCAGATGATCGTGTTCGTCGCCCTCTTCATCGGCTTCGCCATCAAGGTGCCGATCGTACCGTTCCACACCTGGCTGCCACTGGCGCACGTCGAGGCGCCCACCGGCGGCAGCGTCGACCTGGCCGGCATCCTGCTCAAGCTTGGCATGTACGGCTTCCTGCGGTTCTCGCTGCCGATGCTTCCCGACGCGGCGGCGCTGGCGGCGCCCTGGCTCTTCGGCCTCGGCGTGCTCGGCATCATCTACGGGGCGCTGGTGGCGCTGGTGCAGACCGACCTCAAGCGGCTGATCGCCTATTCCTCGGTGAGCCACATGGGCTACTGCGTGATGGGGCTTTTCGCGCTCGAGCCGGTGGCCGTCGAGGGGGCGGCACTGCAGCTGGTCAACCACGGTCTCTCCGCCGCCGGGCTCTTCGCGTTGGTCGGCATGATCTACGAGCGGTTCCACACGCGGTCGATCGCCAATCTCGGCGGCATCGCCGGCAAGGCGCCCTGGCTCGCCGCGCTCTTCATGCTGTTCACGTTTTCGAGCATCGGCCTGCCGGGGCTCAACGGCTTCGTCGGTGAGTTCATGATCCTCGCCGGCTCCTTCCAGCGGGCGTGGACGGGTGTGTCGTCGGCCTGGCAGCCCGCCTATCTCACGATGGCCGTCCTCGCCGTGGTCGGCGTGGTGCTCGGTGCCTGGTACATGCTCTGGGCCGTGGAGCGGGTGCTCTTCGGCGCATCTCGCGAGCCGCCCCATGCCCCCCACGGCCACGACGCCCCCGGTCCGGCCGGTGATCTCCAGTGGTATGAACTGGCGGCCCTTCTGCCGCTGGCAGTCTTCGTGCTCTGGATCGGGCTCGTGCCCGCGACCTTCCTCCAGCCGTCTGCAGCCGCTGTTCGCGGACTCACAAGCGCCAGCGCGCGGGCCTTTGCCGAGCGGATGCAGGAGCCTTCCACCGCCACCCACGACAGAGTCGTCCGCCTGCCATGACAGACATGACCAACCTGACCGACATGACCACCTCGCTGCAGACATTCTCGCTCCTCGCCCCCGAGATCGCGCTCGTGCTCGCGGCCATCGTCGCCTTTCTGGCCGGGGCTTTTGCCGGACTGCGGAGCGGCTGGCTCGTGGCGCTGGTCGGCATCGCGGCGGCCATGGCGCTGGCCGGTGGCCAGCCCGCGGCCGATGCGGCTGCCGTCGCGGCCGGCCCGGTATTGATCGACGCCTTCTCGGCCTACATCCGCTGGATGGTGCTCGTGCTCGGGGCGCTTCTGGCACTGGTTCAGGCGGGGGACATCTTTTCCGCGGCCGTGAGCCGCGGCAATTCCGCCTGGCGGGGCGGCACCTGCGAGGAGGCGGGCACATTCCTGCTCCTGCTCGCGGGCCTGTCGCTGGTCGGCATCGCCGACGATCTGGTGCTGCTCTTCGCAGGTCTCGAACTCGTGTCGATCCCGACCTACATCCTGCTGGCCCTGAAACGCACCGACGCCCACGGCCAGGAGGCGAGCCTCAAGTATTTCTTTCTCTCGCTCGTGGCGTCTTCGCTCTTTCTTTACGCGCTCACGTGCCTCTACGGAATCGGCGGCTCGACGAGCCTTGCCACGATCGGCGCGCGGCTGCGATCCACCGACGACACCCTCGTGGGCATCAGCACGGTGCTCCTGCCGGTGGCTCTGGGCATGGCGATGGCGGGTGCGGCCTTCCGGCTCGCCGCCGTGCCGATGCACTTCTACGCTCCCGACGTCTACGAGGGCACGAGCCCCGGCAACGCCGCGTTGCTCTCCACGCTGCCGAAGGTGGCGGGCATCGTCGTGCTCCTGCGGCTCCTCGGTCTGGCCGTGACCGGCCCTACGCAGGCGGCCGCCGTCGGCTCCGGCGCCGTGGCCTACGTCACCCTCTTTTGGCAGCTGGCCGCCGTGCTCGCCGCGATCACCATGACGGTGGGCAACGTGATGGCGCTGCTCCAGCAAAACCTGCGGCGTCTGCTGGCCTGCTCGTCGATCGCCCATGCGGGCTATCTGCTGCTCGGCGTGGCCGCTGCCGCCGCCTTTGCCGCGGCCGCCACGGACCCGGTCGGCGGCCAGGGGGCGATCACCGTGGCCGACAAGGCCTGGACCGGTGGCCTGGGCGGCACGACCGCGACGCTCTTTTATCTCGCCACCTATGCGCTGGCGACCATCGGCGTCTTCGCCGCGATCACGTATCTCGGGCATCGCTGGCCCGAATGGTCGAGCGGCAGCGGGCCGCGGCCGCCCCGCGAGGAGATCACGACGGTCGACGATCTCAACGGCCTGTCGGGAACCAACCCCGTGGCCGCCTTCGCGATCACGGTCTTTCTCCTGAGTCTGGCCGGTATCCCGCCGCTCCCCGGCTTCTGGGGCAAGCTGTCGCTGGCCACGGCGGCGCTCGAAATCGACTGGAACTCGCCGATCACGTTTGGCAGCCGCCGCGCCGCCTTCGTGGCGCTCGCCGTGATCCTCGTGCTCAATGCAGCGATCGCGGCAGCCTATTATCTGCGGATCATCGCCGCGATGTATTTCCGCTCGACCAAGCGGGGCGTGCAGGCCGATGGCGGTCTTGCCGCCGGTCTGGCGATGCTTGCCTGCCTGGCACTCGTCTTCATGGCCACGGCCCAGCCCCACGGCCTCTTCAACGCGGCCGTGCAGGCGGGGACGGCCGTGCGTGCGACCGCCTCGACCACCGCGCAACCGGCCGTTACGGACAACCAGTCACAGCACCTTCTGGCACAACCCCAATGAGCACCGCCCCGGATCAGGCCGCCGTTACGTCCGTTCTCGCCGACATCACCGACCCGGAAACCGGCCGCCCGCTCACCGAGATGGGGCAGGTGCGCTCGGTCGAGGCGTCGGCCGCGGCGATCGCCGTCACGATCGGCCTCACGACCCATTCGGCCGTGCTCTGGAAGCAGACCCGCGGCCGCATCGAGGAGTTGCTGCGCACCAGGTTTCCGCAGGTGGCGAGCGTCGATGTCGCACTGGTCGCCCACGAGCGGCCGCCTGGAAAACTCGGCCAGATCGGGCTCGAGTCCAAGAGTGTGATCGCCGTCGGCAGTGGCAAGGGGGGCGTCGGCAAGAGCACGATCGCCGCCTCGATCGCGATCGGCCTGGCCCGGGCCGGCAGCAAGGTCGGCCTGCTCGACGCCGACGTCTACGGTCCGAGCGTGCCCCACCTCCTCGGCCTCGACGGCCGGCCGGAGATCGAGCAGGGCAAGATTCAGCCGATGCACCTGACGGTCGGCACCGGATCGATGCCGGTGATGTCGATGGGATTCCTCGTGCCCGCCGGCGAGGCGGTGGTCTGGCGTGGGCCGATGCTTCACGGCGCGATCACGCAGATGCTGCGCGACACGGCCTGGGGACCGCTCGACTATCTCATCATCGACATGCCACCAGGCACCGGCGACATCGCGCTGACACTCTCGCAGGTGCTGCCGCTCATCGGCGCCGTCGTCGTCTGCACGCCTCAGGACGTGGCGCTGCTCGACGCCACGAAGGCGATCGCGATGTTCCGCAAGGTGAACATCCCGATCCTCGGCATGGTGGAAAACATGAGCTTCTTCGTCTGCCCCGACACGCAGAAGCGGTACGACATCTTCGGCACCGGCGGTGCGAAACGCACGGCCAAGGATCTCGACATCCCGTTCCTCGGCGAGGTGCCACTCCAGATCCCGATCCGCGAGCATGGCGACGCGGGCAAAACGGCCGCCAACTACGACGATCCCGCGAGCCGGCCGTATCTGGAGGCGATCTGCGAACGGCTTGTCGGCAACCTCGCCGCCGCCAGCGCCGCCCGCCCGCCAATGCCCTCCCTGCCGGTCCTGTAGGACAGGCTTCAGCCTGTCATGGTTCGGCATGCCCTTTCAATACATCGACACCCGGAGCCCGTCGCGCTCGACCACCGGCTGCCGCGTGTAGCGCATGCGGCCTGCCAGCATCCGTACCTCGGCGGCGCGGCGGCCGATAGCGGCCCATTCCAGATAACTGGCGCGTGGTCGTGCCGTGGCCGCCGGCAATTCCCAGGCATCGCACACACCCCGCCAGAGCGTCTCGAGAGAGGATCTCTGCGGGTGGATCGCGTCGAGGCCGTACCAGTCGCCCGGCTGTTCGATGAGCGTGGCATTGAACTCGGCGGCGATCTCCCCGAGCGCCGCATCGAGCCGGGAGGCGGCGGTCTTGAGTTCGTCGAGCGAAAGCGGGCAGCCCGGCACGTAGAGCGTGCGCAGGAGCCGATAGCGGATCCAGCCCACCCCATCGAGGCTCGCCAGCGGCAGGCGTGTCATCACGATTCTGGCTTCACGGGCCGCGAGCCTGCGGGCGGCCTCGCGAACCCAGTCGGCCACCTGGTCGACCGGAAATCCGTAGAGCAAATCGTTGCCCACGTCGGTGATGAGCGAGTGGGGGCGGCGATCGGCGCCGGGCCCGGGGGCGCAGTCACGATCAAGCGCCCGCCAGAGACCGCACCAGAGGATCGACGGCAGCCGTCGCATCCAGACGCGGCTGTTGGCACCATAGGAGCGGCCATGACCGGCCGCGACGAAGAGGTCGGCCGGCTGCGACGAACGTGCCCGCACGGTGGTCAGGAGCCGCGCGAGTCCGCGGGAGACGTTGCTCGCACCGAGGACGATGACCGCCCGGCTCACTGCCATCGTCTCCAGGGCGTGCTCCCCGGCAGGTTCTGATAGCAGGAGACGGCAAGCATCGCGAACATGATGCCGAGATAGGGCTCGTTGTTCGTATAGGCCCAGAAGGCCACGAGTCCGCCGGCGCAGATGCCAAGCACGCCCGCGATCCGGGCCGCATCATCGAAGCCGAGGCTCGCGAGCCCTTCGCGGACGATCTGCCCGCCGTCGAGCGGTGGCACGGGAAGCAGGTTCAACAGCGGCCAGAAGATGTTGACCTGAAGCAGGAACCAGACGACGGCAAACCCCAGCGACGAGGTGAATGGCCGGCCGTCTGCGAGCCCGAGCGCAGCGCTGACCGCAGGAATCGGAAAGGGCACTCGGTAGCCGCCGGCCTTCAGCACGGCGACGATCGAGGCGGCGAGCGCAAGCTGTGCGAGTGGCCCCGCGGCCGAGACGATGAGCCGCTCGATCGGCCGCCGCGCACCACGCCGGCCCCATTGATCGGGAATCGCGAGCCCGCCGAAGTGATAGAGCACGACGTGCGCCGACTGGCCGAACATCCGGTAGGCAAGCGCATGCCCCATCTCGTGGACGAGGATCGACGCGAAGACCACCCCCACCCAGGCGGCGAGATACCGCAGGAGTTCCCGCTGGTCGCCTTCGGCCAGCCCCTGGCAGACGTTCCAGCCGAGCAGTGCCGCCGCCACCCAGAACCAGGCCGATACCCGCACGGGAATCCCACTCAGGGGAAACCGCAGATCGGCCGGCGTCGGCTGTGGCTCGCCAAGAAACATGCCCGCCATTATGCCGCACGCGGGGCGCGGGCGGGGAATCTGGTCCGGCCTGCCGCAGTCCCGGCCGGTGTCATGCCGACCGCGGCGATCGAGAGCACGGCTTCAGCGGCCCGCTCGGCGGAACCACCCACGGCCACCTTGTCGGCAATCGCATCCAGCCGCCCGACGACGCGGGCATGCGCCGCGGGATTGGTGAGCCACTCGACCACATGCCCGGCGATCTGGCCCGAGGGATCTTGCACGGCCAGGTATTCGGGGTAGATCGCCTCGGGGTCGGCGGGCGCGACCGCCTGCGGTGGCCGCCAGACGCCATGAACCGGACCGATTGCGTCGCGGCAGGCCAGCAAGTTGACGAGCGTGATGAACCGGACGTGCCGACACCAGCTCTGCACGATGTAGGGAAACCCGCCGATGCGATAGACGATCACGGTGGGCACGCGGGCGGCAAGCAGCTCCAGCGATACGGAGCCACTCACGGCGATCGCGCAGGAGGCCTCCCCGATCAGGCTCCGCGTGCGGCCGACCTCCACCCGCACGTCGACCCCGCGGAGCACGTCGCCGAGGGAGCGGATCAATTCACGGATGCGAACCGCGTGTCGCTCGTGGAGGGCGCCGATCGCGAACCGCGCCGCTGGCACCCGATCGTGCACGGCCGCCGCAGCCCGCAGGATCGATCCGAGGTTGCCGTCGATTTCCTGACCGCGTGAACCGGGCAGCAGCAGCACGAGGGGCGCCGCGGCGCCGGTGATCGATCGCTCCGACGCACCCCCGGGGTGCCGGTCTTCGAGCTCGTCGAAGAACGGATGGCCCACGAGCCTGCTCCGCATGCCCTGCGCCACGAACCAGTCGTGCTCGAACGGCAGCGCCGAGAGCACGTGGTCGACGAGTCGCCGCATCTTGCCGATCCGCCAACTCCCCCACGCCCAGATCTGCGGCGGGCAGTAGAACACCACCGGGATGCCATGCCGCTTCGCCCGCCACGCGAGCCACCAGTGGAAGCCGGGGAAGTCGACGAGCACGCAGACATCGGGCCGCGCGTCGAGAAAACTCCGCTCGGCCCGCCGCGCGAGATCGATGAACCGATGGAGGTTGAGGAGTGACCGCAGAAACCACATCACGGCCAACTGCGTGAGGTCGGCGACGAGCTGGCAGCCCGCGGCGGCCATGGAGGGTCCGCCCAGCCCGATGCACTCGACATCCGGCTGCCGCGCCCGCAGCGCGCGCACCAGCAGGGCGGCATGATGGTCGCCGGAGGGTTCGCCTGCTGACAGGAACACGCGCATGAAAGAAATACTCCGCGTGGGAAATGCTTCCCACGCGGAGTATTTCATGTGCACCTGATCCACTCTAGCCCATTTTTAGCAGGGCTGGGTGGAGATTTTGCGGGCTTCAAAGCCGGGCCCGCACCGCCTAACGCTTATTTCGCGGCCGGGGCAAACCCCTTTTCGATGCTGCCGAAGACGAGATCCACCTGTTGGTCGCCGGTGGCCTTCTCGACCTTGCCCTTGCAGTTGTTGCAGCAGAAGCCGACCTCCGCACCGCCGATGTCGAGTTGCGTGCCCGGCTTCACCGCGCCGCCACTGAACGGGCAGCCCTTCTGCACGAGCTGACCGGTCGACACCATCTGCTGGTGCGCCTTCGCCGCGAACTTGGCCGAGTCGCCCTTGAAGGCGTTCTCGCAGTTGCCGCAGCAGAACCAGACCTTGCCGCCGTCGAAAGCGACGCTCTTCTCGGGATTGCAGCCCTTCCCGGAGACCGGGCACTTCGCATCCTTCGGCTCCTTCACGGCCGCCGACACGATCCCGGCCGAACAAATGACTGCGGCACAGATCGCAGCCGCACCAGCCCGACGCAATGCATTCATCACGATAGCCTCCAGGTTGTTTTTCGACGGGCAAAGGGGCCCCGATCGTCGGTCGCCAGAATACGTCCGGCACGATTCCCGCCGCAATCCTACGGTTTCGGATTTTGCTAGGCCCTACGGGGCTCGGGCAGGCCGAGCGCCACGACCGCGCCGGCGGCGATGACGGCCGCGCCGATCACGAACACATGCCGAAATCCGAAGACGTCGACCGCCATGCCGATCAGGGGCGAGAGCACGAAGGGCGCCGCCAGCGCCGCCCCGACGATGCTCACGTACCGCGGATGCTCGGTGGGATGCGGTGCCAGTTCAAGGGCGTAGTTGGTGAAGATCTTGAGCGAGATCGGGTTGAGGCCGAGCGGCACGTAGACGATCCAAAACCAGTCGACGGCCAACGCCTGCGGCAGGAACGAGAGCAGCGTCACGACCAGCGGCGTGGCCGACGAGAGCGCGACCAGCCACACGAGCACGATCCGCGTGCCGCGGCGGTCGGACAGCGGGCCGGCCACGAGGCTCACCACACCGGTGGCCGCGTTCTGTACGACGACCCACGTGAGCAGGCTACCGATACGGCTGCCGAGGCGGTCGCGGGCAAAGGCCTGATAGTGCGGGAAGAGCATCAGCACGGCGGAGAAGCAGGCGGCCACAACGGCCAGCCGCAGGAGTGCCCGGTCGCCGCCGAGCGTGCGTCGCCAGGTGCCGATGCCCTGGCGGGCAGACTGGACCCACCTGCCAAGGAAGCCCTGCGCCGCGGGCGCACCACCGACCGGCATTGCCGGCGCTCCGCGCCGAGACTCTGGCTCATCCCGCGGGTCACTCGGCGGCTCATCCAGAAAGAACGGCACCAGCGCGGCCAGCGCGAAGAAGAGGCCGGTCGCACCGAAGATTTTTGGAAACCCCTCCGGCGTGCCGAGCCACCGGCTCAGGAGCAACACCGCCGCGACGATCGCCAGCACGCTGCCGACCGAGACGCTCACCACCATCGCCCGCCCCCGGTGCCCGGGCGAGATGAGTTTGCCCTGCAGCGACGCGAGAACGACTTGATTCAGGCCGATCGCTGTAGAAAAGACCGCGTAGAGCACGAGAAAGAGCAGTGCCAGCAGGTCCGGACGTCGCGCCTCGAGCGGCCCCCATGCGACGGCCAGCACGCCGAAGCAGGCCGCCATTGCCAGGCTCGTGCGAATGAGCGCCCACTTCTTTTGCGGCAGCCGCGCGAGACTCCCCGAGACGAACAGCGGCGGGAGGCTCTGCCCGCCCCGGTTGAGCACGGGCAGGAGCCCGCGGAGGAGACCGGAATCGACCACCGCATCGAGCACGGCCGGCATGATGATTGTCTCGGTCTTGAAGATCCAGCCGACGCGGACGATCACCTGATACAGCTCGAGGCAGGCGGTGTTGCGGGCCTCCCGGCCGTCATTCGCCGCCGGGCTGTCCTGCTCGTTGCAACTCACGGTCATGGGGGTACGATTTTGACTGGTGGTTCCGTGGTTTCCCCTCGCAGCATGAGGCTTTGCCCTGATGGCGTCCATCGGTTTCGTTTCCCTGCGTCGCCTTTTGGCCGTCGTCGCTTTCGCCTGCGTATCGCTCGCTGTTGCTGCTGGTTTGCCCGCGCCGGGTCGGGCCGACGAACCGAAGCTCCCGAGCCAGTTGGTCTGGTTCGGCACCTACACCGGCGGCCCCGCGAAGAGCGAGGGCATCTACGTGTCGCGGTTCGACGCCGCCACCGGCAAGCTCTCCGTGCCGGAACTCGCGGCCGAGACGAAGAACCCGTCGTTCCTCGCCCTGCATCCGAAGTTGCCGGTTCTCTACGCCGTCTCGGAAGTGGCCGATGCCGCCGGCAAGCCGACGGGCGCGATCATCTCGTTCGCGATCGACGAACAGTCGGGCCGCCTGACGAAGAAAAACCATCAGCCCTCCGGTGGCGGCGGTCCGTGCCATCTGTCGATCGATCCCACCGGCCGCGTCGTTCTGGCCGCCAACTATGGCGGCGGCAGCGTGATCTGCCTGGGCCTCGAGGCCGACGGCAGCCTGCAGCCCGTCGTGCCGGGGGTGCCCGGCGGCTTCATCCAGCATGAGGGGCAGGGCTTCAATCCGCAGCGGCAGGAGAAGCCGCACGGCCATTCGATCTATCCGTCGCCGGACGGCCGGTTTGCCCTGGCCTGCGACTTGGGCATCGACAAGGTGCTCGTCCACGCACTCGACGTCGAAAAGGCCACGCTCGTGCCGCACGGCTTCGGCGCGACGAAGCCCGGCGCCGGACCGCGGCATTTTGCGTTGCACCCGAATGGCCGCTTCGGCTACTCCGTCAACGAGCTGGATCTCACCGTGACGGGCTTCAACTTCGACGCGCAGTCGGGCACGCTCGCGCCCTTCCAGACGCTCTCCACGTTGCCGGCCGATGTGACCGACACCAAGGGCATGTCGACGGCGGAGATCGTCGTGCACCAAAGTGGAAAATTCGCCTACGCCTCGAACCGCGGCCATCATTCCATCGCCATGTATGCGGTTGACGACTCCGACGGCAGACTGGCGTTTCTCGGCGTCGAGCCGATTCGCGGCAAGACGCCCCGCAACTTCGTGCTCGATCCGTCCGGCACATTCCTGCTGGCCGGCGGCCAGGATTCAGGCACTGTGACCGTCTTTGCGATCGATCAGGCAACTGGCAAACTTTCCCATACCGGCCAGTCGCTCGACGTGCCCGCCCCGGTCTGCATCCGCTTTCGTCACGCCTCCGCCCCGTCCCCGGCCACCGAACCCCGCTGATGATCATCTGCCTGCTCAAGTCGAAGATTCACCGTGCAGCCGTCACGGGCGCCTCGGTCGATTACGAGGGCAGCCTCACGATCGCCGCCGACCTGGCCGAACGCGTCGGCCTCCGGCCCTACGAGAAGATCCTCGTCGGCAACCTTGCCAATGGCGAGCGGTTTGAGACCTACGTGATTTACGGCAGGTCTGGCTCGGGTGCGATCGAACTCAACGGTGCCACGGCCCACCTCGGCAAGCTGGGCGACCGGCTCACGATCATGTCGTTCGCCTGGCTCGACGAGAAGGAATCACAACGGCACAAGCCCGCGGTGATCGTGCTCGACGAACAAAACACGATCGTCAAGTAGGACAGGCTTCAGCCTGTCGCAGGCCTGTCCTGATCCACGGACCGTTCGCCGCGATCGTCATGTTTTCCGTGACGCCAGCAGCATCTCGAGATAGCTGTGCTTCTCCGGCGCGCCGCAACCGAGTTCCCGCGCAAGCGACAGCACGCGGGCCTGCGCGAGTTGCACCTCCCCTTCGCAGGCCTGGAGTTCCAGTTCGACAAACTCGCCGAGGCCGCCGACGCGGTCGAGGGCCACGTCCACCTCCGCCCCCTCCCAGCGCACGCGGGCCGACACCCGCTGCTTCGCCACCTCGAGCACCCGGCGAAAGCTGAGCGCTTCGAGGAGTTCCGTCCACCGCTCCAGCGTGGCGGGCGGGCCATCGGGGCGGCTGGCTGCGACGCCCACCAGCGGCAGTTCGATCTCGCGACGGGTCTTCGTGGCCGTGTCGAGCCGCGGCCCCTTCCAGGTGATCGCCACATCGGGGCCCACGCGGCGGAGCCGCAGCGCCTCGTCGGTGCGGGCGAAATCCCGGCTGGGATGGGCGAAGTAAAGATCGACCTGCTCGACCGGCTCACGAAACTGCCCGGCCAACAACAGGAGTTTTTGTTCGAGTGCCGGCCTGTCGGCCACGGAAAACTTTACTTCGACTTCGTACACTGTGGTCTGCCTCTGCAGGGCGTCCCTTGGCTCGATCTCGCCGCTTGTGTGTCAGGCCAAAGCCTGATGTTTTTCGCAATGATACCCCGCGTTGGAATTCCGCTGCCCGGCTTTGTCCTGCTCGGCGCCACCCTGCTCTGTGCCATCCTGCCCTGCGCCGGCTGCGGCGACCCATCCGGCGGGCATCCGGCGATCGGCCGGGTGGTGGGCAATCTGCCGCTCGTGTCGCTCAGCGACGCATCACAGCCGCCGCCGACGTTCACCGGTAAGGTGACCCTGCTCAACTTCTGGGGCACCTGGTGCGGCCCCTGTCGCCGCGAACTGCCGGGCATGGCGCGGATCGCGGGGCGGCTGGCGACCGAGCCCGGATTCCAACTTGTGGCCGTCTCCTGCGGCGCGGGCGGCCGCGACGAAATCACCGAGATCACCGACATCACGCAGTCGTTCCTGGCGGAACAGAAACTCACGATCGCCGCCTGGGCCGACCCCTCCGGGATGGCCCGGCTGATCGCCGGCGAGTTGCTCGGGTTCTCGGCCTATCCCACGACCTATCTCATTGGTCCAGACGCGCGGGTGCTGGCGGTTTGGATCGGCTACCGCTCCCGCGACGAGGCCGACATGGCCCGCGCTCTCGTCGCGGCGCTCAAGTTGCTGCCGGCCGCCGGTGCGGCTCCCGGCCCTGCAGCCGCTCGATGAATGCGGCGGCGGCGGCAGCTGGATCAGCGGCCCCGGTCACGGCCGAGGCCACGGCCACCCGCGTGCACCCGAGCGCGGTCACCTGGTCGATGCGGTCGAGCGTGATGCCGCCGATGGCGAACGTGGGCAGCGTGATCTCCCGGGCAACGGCCGCCAGGAAGTCCGGCGGCGCGAAGGCCGCGAACGATTTCGTGGGCGACGGAAAGCAGGGGCCCACGCCGAGATAATCGGCCCCGTCGGTGACTGCGGCCCGGGCCTCCGCCAGGTCATGGGCCGTGCGACCGAGCAGCGCCAGCGGACCCAGCACCCGCCGTACGAGCGGGATCGGCATGTCGTCGGCGCCGGTGTGCGCGCCGCCTGCATTGATGGCGGCCGCGACGTCGGCACGGTCGTTGACGACGACCAGCGCCCGGCCATCGGGATGACGCCGCGCCGCGATCGCGACGGCCCGCCGCGCCCGATCGACGAGCACGGGAACTCCCAGATCCTTGTCGCGGATCTGCAGCATCCGCACGCCCGCCTCCAGCAGCGATTCAACGAGCCGCTCGAAGGCCGGCGCATCCTCCCGGCCGTCGACGAGCACGCAGAGATTGACACCGCGCAGCCGGTCGGCGGCGCGGGCCGTGCCGAGCGCCGTCCGTTCGAGCACGTAGAGCCGGTACCGCAGTTGTTCGAATCGGCCTGACACCGCCGGCGCGAGCAGGAGTGCCAATTCCTGCAGGCTGCGCAGCGCCTGGCCGGCACGGGCCGCATTCGCGGCGATGAGATCCCGCATGGCCGCCCGCGGCAGAGCCGCCGCAGCCTCCAGATGCGTGCCCACATCGCCCCCCACGTCACGGGCAAACACCCGCTGCCGCAGGCCGTCTTCGGCCAGCACCGCCGCCAGTGCATGCCGCAGATCCTTGGCGAGCCCCGTGAGCAGGAAATCGTCGAGCACGAAGCGCACCACGTCTTCGATCACCCGCAGGGCCTCACCGGCCCGGTTCGCCGAGGCATCAAACGCCCGCCACGCCCCTGCGGTTGCCCCAGATTGCTCGAAGCCGCCGTCTTCCGGAATGTCTGCCAAACCGCTGTTTTCCATCTCTCTGTTGTAGCCTGCAGACGCCTTGGCGAAACGCGGGTCCAGTTCTACACTCCCCCGCCCCGCCTGCCTTCGGGCCGGACGATCTTTCACCTTTCCGCGAGACCGCGATCGTGGCCGCTGCCCGATACCTGACGCTGCTCTGGCCCGGCCTGCCGTGGCTCTGGCTGCGCGGCAGCGTGGCGGGGCTCGTGCTGGCCTTTGCCTTCGCGGTCGTGCTCGACGTGGCGATCGTCGCGACCTGGATCTGGTCCGAACTGTTCGCCCTCGAAATTTCGCTTGGACTCTGGGCGGCCACGGGTGCGGTCTGGCTGGTCGCCACGGCGTCGGCAGTCTCGGCGTTTCCGCAGCGAATCCCCACCACCCGCGACGCCGCCGCCGACACGCTCTTCGTGGCGGCCCGCGATGCCTACCTCTCGCGGGACTGGCTGGCGGCCGAGACGAAATTGCAGTCGCTGCTGGTCGTCTCGCCAACCGACGGCGAGGCGCAACTGCTTTTGGCAACGCTCCTCCGCCGCGTGGGGCGGCTGAAGGAGTCGCGGGAGGCGCTCGAGAAACTGTCCAGAAGCGATTCCGGGGCCCCCTGGAGGTCGGCCATCACCCGCGAGTTGGATCGCGTCGCGGCGGCCGCCAAGCGGCCTCCGGCGGTGGCCGGCGGCACGGGCGCCGACGACGAAGGGTCGATTTTGACGCTCGATCGCGGCACTGACCCACGGGATCTGAGCGAGCGGGCAGCGTAGTCTTTCGGTGAAACCGGCGGGTTTCGGCCGCACTGCATGCCCCTCCACAGACATCCCGCGACGACTCTCCTAGAATCTCCCGAGGGTTTTGGCGTAAGGTTTGCACAGGACAAGAAAAGCTGGTGGGCGGCTGCCGGAATGGCACACGCCGAACAGGCGAGGATCTCACGAAGGAAAAACACCCATGTACGAGCGTTTCACTGACCGTGCTCGAAAAGTGATGCAGTTGGCCAATCAGGAGGCCCAGCGTTTCAACCACGAGTACATCGGCACTGAGCATGTCCTCCTCGGCCTGATCAAGGAGGGGAGCGGCGTCGCCGCCAACGTCCTGAAAAACCTCGATATCGACCTGCGGAAGATCCGCATGGAGGTCGAGAAACTCGTCCAGAGCGGCCCCGACATGGTGACCATGGGCAAGCTCCCGCAGACCCCCCGTGCGAAGAAGGTGATCGAGTATTCGATGGAGGAGGCCCGGAACCTCAACCACAACTACGTCGGCACCGAGCACATCCTGCTGGGACTGTTGCGCGAGCAGGAGGGCGTCGCCGCCCAGGTGCTCATGAACCTCGGACTCAAGCTGGAGGATGTCCGCGAGGAGGTGCTCAACCTGCTCGGCCACGGCATGGAAAACGAGGGGGGTGAGCGGGCCGGAATGGGCGGCCGCCAGACGGCCGGCGCCGGCGGTGGCGGCGGCGAGGCGTCCACGAAGGGTGGCAAGAGCAAGACCCCGGCGCTCGACAGCTTCGGCCGCGATCTCACGGAGCTCGCCCGGCAAAACAAGCTCGACCCGGTCATCGGCCGCGAGAAGGAGATCGAGCGGGCGATCCAGATTCTCTGCCGCCGCACGAAGAACAACCCCGTGCTGCTCGGCGAGGCGGGTGTCGGCAAGACGGCGATCGTCGAGGGCTTCGCGCAGCGGGTCGTCGACGGCAACGTGCCCGAACTGCTCGCCGACCGCCGCATCGTGGTGCTCGATCTGGCGATGATGGTCGCCGGCACGAAGTACCGCGGCCAGTTCGAAGAGCGGATCAAGGCGGTGATGAACGAGGTCCGCCGCGCGAAGAACACGATCCTCTTCATCGACGAGCTGCACACGCTGGTGGGTGCCGGCGGCGCCGAGGGGGCGATCGACGCCTCGAACGTGCTCAAGCCGGCCCTGGCCCGCGGTGAGATCCAGTGCATCGGCGCGACCACGCTCGACGAATATCGCAAGTACATCGAGAAGGATTCCGCGCTCGATCGCCGGTTTCAGATCATCATGGTCGAGCCTGCGAGCAAGACGGAGGCAGTGGAGATCCTCAAGGGGCTCCGCGACCGCTACGAATCCCACCACCGCGTACAGATCACCAACGCCGCCCTCGAGAGCGCCGTCGAACTCTCCAGCCGCTACATCACCGGCCGTTGCCTCCCCGACAAGGCGATCGACGTGATCGACGAGGCGGGCGCCCGCGTGCGGCTCAAGGCGATGACGAAGCCGCCGGACCTCAAGGAGATCGACGAAGAGGTCGAGAAGCTCAACAAGGAGAAGGAGGAGGCGGTCGCCAACCAGGATTTCGAGAAGGCGGCTGCGCTCCGCGACCAGGCCGACAAGCTCAAGAAGAAGAAGACGACCATGACCCGCGACTGGCGGGACAAGAGCCGCGAGGCCGATGGCGTGGTCGACGAGGAGGTCGTGGCGGAGGTCGTTTCCAAGATGACGGGCATCCCGCTGACGCGGATGAGCACCGAGGACCAGGCCCGCCTCATGGGCATGGAAGGCGAACTCCACAAGCGGGTCATCGGTCAGGAACCGGCGATCAAGAGCGTATCGAAGGCGGTCCGCCGCAGCCGGTCCGGGCTCAAGGATCCGAAGCGGCCCACCGGCTGCTTCATCTTCGCCGGGCCGACGGGCGTCGGAAAGACGCTGCTTGCCAAGGCGCTCGCGCAGTTCATGTTCGGCGACGCCGACGCGCTCATCCAGATCGACATGAGCGAGTACATGGAGAAGCACAACGTCAGCCGCCTGATCGGCGCGCCGCCGGGCTACGTGGGCTTCGAGGAAGGCGGTCAGCTCACGGAGAAGATCCGCCGCCGACCCTACTCCGTGGTCCTGCTCGACGAGATCGAGAAGGCCCATCCCGATGTCTTCAACATGCTTCTGCAGGTGATGGAGGAGGGACGGCTCACCGACTCGTTCGGCCGCAACGTCGACTTCCGCAACACGATCCTGATCATGACGACGAATGCCGGTGCCGAGGCGATCAAGAACGAATCCGCCTTCGGGTTCCAGAAGCCCGACGACGACGCCGGCTACGACAGCATGAAGGGCCGCGTGAACGAGCGGATCGAGAAGTTCTTCCGCCCCGAGTTCCTGAACCGCGTCGACGACGTGATCGTGTTCCATCACCTCACGGTCGAAGACCTGAAGCAGGTCATCGACATCGAGTTGTCGAAGGTCCGCGAGCGGCTCGCCGATCGCGGCCTCAAGCTCGAACTCACCGACGAGGCCAAGAAGTTCCTCATCAAGAAGGGCTCCGACACCGACTTCGGCGCCCGTCCGCTGCGTCGGGCCCTCGAGAACTACATCGAGGATCCGGTCAGCGAGGAACTGCTCAAGGGCGAGTTCGAGGGCAAGGACACGATCCAGGTCGATTGCGTCGAGGTCGCCGACAAAAAGCAGCTCGTCTTCAAGGGGATCGTCACGGCCGAGCCCGTCGCCGCCGGACCGGTCGAGGGCGGACCAGGGGCCTGAGTCTGGGCCTGGGCCTGAGTCTGAGTCTGGGTCTGGGTCTGGGCCTGGGTCTGAGTCTGGGTCTGGAAAAACGCCGGCATCCGAGCGGCATACGGCAACAGACCGTGGTCGCTCGGAGCGTTGCGGCAGAGAACCCCGCTCGGCCCCGGTGACCTGGCCGGAACGCCGCCGCTGCGGTGCCGCGCCCCTTTCCGTGACCTCCCCATCTGCCCAGATTCCGTGCCAACCGCACGACCGGCTCAAGTTGCCCGGCCCGCAATTCCGAAGCAACCGGCAAGGACTGCCGCGCGCACGGAATTTTCATGGCAACAGCATCCAACAATCAGAATCCGCCGACCGGCGCTGCGGCAGGGGGCGTCACCGGCTGGTTCGCCAACCAGGTCGCGAACGTCGGCGAATTCGCCATGCGTCGCGTGGCGGGCGTGGGCGACGTGACGATCTTCGCGATCAAGACGGTCGGCTGGCTGTTTTCCCGCCGGCAGCGGCGGGATGTCCTGCTGCCGGCCTTCTATCAGATCGGTGTGCTCTCGCTGCCCGTCGTCGCCCTCACGGGCCTCTTCATCGGGATGGTGCTGGCCGTGCAGAGTTACGCACAGTTCAAGGCGCTGGGGCTCGAAACCCGCCTGGGCTCGGTCATCAATCTCTCGCTCGTCCGTGAACTGGGGCCGGTGCTCGCCGCGACGATGCTCGCCGGCCGCGTGGGCAGCGCGATGGCGGCGGAGCTGGGCACGATGCGGGTCACCGAGCAGATCGACGCGCTCGAGAGCATGGGCGCCAACGCCATCTACTACCTGGTGGTGCCCCGTTTTCTCGGCTGCCTCGTGCTCATCCCCACGCTCACGATCATGGCCGATTTCATGGGCGTGCTCGGCGGCTACCTCTACTCGCAACTCCTGCTGGACATCGACTATCACCACTACTGGGCCAACTCCCGTGAATACGTCGATGCCTTCGACTTCCTGATGGGCATCTTCAAGAGCTTCTTCTTCGGGGCCGCGATCGCGCTGGTGAGCTGCCATCACGGCTTCCACTGCGACCATGGCGCCGAGGGCGTGGGCCGGGCCGCGACGAACGCCTTCGTGCATTCGTTCGTGCTGATCCTCGTGCTCGATCTCTTCCTGGGAATCTGGCTGAACAACGTCCACGACTTCTTCCGACCGGAGGGACCGCGCCGACTCCTCTGAGCCCCCGGCCGACAACACCATGCCCGCCACCGCCACCCAAAAACCCGTCCATCGCGATCAGCCCGACCAGCCGGTGCTGGAGATCGACAACATCTCCGTGCAATTCGGCAGCCAGGAAGTGCTGCGCGATATCGCGCTCGAGATCCCGGCCGGACAGACGCTCGTCGTGCTGGGCGAAAGCGGCTGCGGCAAGACCGTGCTGCTGAAGACCCTGATCGGCCTGGTCAGGCCGACGCGAGGCGAGATCCGGTTCGAGGGGCATGCGCTCGGCGGCATGAGTGAACGGCAGCTCGCCACCATCCGCACCCGCTACGGTTTCGTCTTCCAGAGCGCGGCGCTCTTCGACAGCCTCACGATCGCCGACAACATCGCCTTCCCGCTCCGTGAGCACACCCGCATCGGGGAGGCGGAGATCGCCGAGATCGTCGCCGCGCTCCTCACCGAGGTGGGCCTGCCGCGGTCGGCCGCCCGCAAGAAGCCGGTACAGCTCTCCGGCGGCATGCGCAAGCGGGCCGGCCTGGCCCGCGCCCTCGCGCTCGACCCGCCGCTGGTGCTCTACGACGAGCCGACCACCGGCCTCGATCCGATCATGAGCGACGTGATCAACGAGCTGATCCTGCGGGTGCGGGCCCGTGACGGCGTGACAAGCGTGGTCGTCACCCACGATCTGAACACCGCCCGCAAGGTGGCCGACCGCATCATCATGCTCTACCCGGTGTTCCGGCTCATCCCCGGCGAGTCGCAAATCGTGTTCGACGGCACGCCGGCGGAACTCGACCGCTCCCGGGATCCGCGTATCAGCCAGTTCGTCGAGGGTCGGGCCGGCACACGGCTCACCGAACTGCAGGACGAGCAGGCACGGGCAGACGAGGAAAACCGATGAACGACCGCGTGATGCAATTCCGCGTCGGTGTGATGGTGCTCGCGACGGCCATCATCGCCGGCATCCTGATCGTGCTCTTCGGCGATCTGCCGTCGCTCGTGCAATCCACTTATCAGCTGAAGATGGAATTCGCCGACGCGCGGGGCGTGTCGCAGGGCACGCCCGTCCGCAAGAACGGCATCCTCGTGGGCCGTGTCGCTGACCTGACGCTCAACGAGCGCGGTGGCGTGACGGTCGTGGCCGACATCGACTCCTACGTGCCGATCTACAAGGACGAGCAGCCGCGAATCAGCGGTTCGATCCTCGGCGATGCCGAAATCTCGCTGATCCCCGGCCGGATCGTGCCCCCGCGCCAGCGTCTCGGCAAGGACGAGATGCTCGCCGGCGCCGTCTCCCGCGACCCGTTCGAGGTGTTCGCCACGCTCGAGCCGAAGTTTGGCAGCACGCTCGACTCGCTCGCCGAGGCCAGCGTGTCGGTCACCAGGCTCTCCAAGAGCCTCGACAAGGTGTTCCTCGGCGAAGACGACAAATTCGAGACAATGGTGCGCAAGACCGAGCAGGCACTCGACAACTTCAGTCTGGCCATGAACAACATCAACGACGTGATCGGTGATCCGAAAGCCCGGGAGAAGATGAAGGCCTCGATCGAGGCCCTGCCGGAGGTGATGTCCGATCTGCGGACGACCGTGCAGGGCATCGGCACCGTGGTCGACTCAGCCGACCGCAACCTCCGCAACCTCGAGGGCCTCACGAAGCCGCTCGGTGAACGTGGCGAGCAGATGGTGGCCCAGGTCGACCGCACGATCGGCCGGCTCGACGAAACGCTCCAGCAGGCGGCCACGTTCACCAGGGCGCTCAACGAGTCGCAGGGCACGCTGGGCAAGCTCGTCCGCGACCCGAAGGTCTACGACGACCTCGCCCAGGCGGCCAACAACGTCAACAATCTCACGAAGGAACTGCGGCCGATCGTCGACGACGTCCGCGTCTTCACCGACAAGATCGCCCGCCACCCCGAGCAGCTCGGTGTCCGCGGCGCCCTCGATCGCCGCCCGGGACTGAAGTAGATCGCTACAGCGCCTTCTCGAACAGCCTGCGGCTGTGGGAATCGAGTCGGGCGACGCTCGGGATCGTGTAACGCACGCCATAGGTGTCGGTGATCACGGCGCCAGAGTCGGGTAAGCGGAGGATGTCGTCGGCGTGGGCCACGGTGAACCGGCGCAGACCGCGATCGGTCTCCACGCTCCATTCCGCCGGCTCGCTGTCAGACACCGCCTCAATCCGCTCGATCACCGGCAGGAATTCCCGCTTGCAGAGTTCCTCCTCCAGCAGCGTCCGCAGCCGCGGCTCGACGGCGGCGAGCGACTCGATCCAGGCCAGTTCCGCGTCGTTCTCACCGACGATCGCCACGGGGCCCACCGGCACCGTGATCGGGAACGCGCGGAGCACGTCGACGTCGGCGTGCACGCGGCCCTGGGCATCGACGAAATCGAGCCGGCCATGCGGCCGTCGTTCGAGACGCCATTCAATGGCCGGGATCGTGTCGGAGCGGGTGTTTTCAGCGGCGGTCATTGGGGGGTTCTCCACGCAGGATCGCGGGTGGGTCAGATGGCGGCGGCTGCCTCCTCGGCGGCCTTCATCTGGGCGTTGTAGAGGCGGGCGTAGGCGCCGTCGGCGGCGAGCAGTTCGTCATGCGTGCCGATCTCCACGATCCGCCCGGCTTCGAGCACCACGAGCCGATCGGCCCGCCGCAGGGTCGAGAGCCGATGGGCGATGGCGATCGTCGTGCGGCCGGCCACCAGCCGGTCGATCGCCGACTGGATGACCGCCTCCGTCTCGGGATCGACGCTCGAAGTCGCCTCGTCCAAGACCAGGATCCGCGGATCGACGAGCAGGGCCCGCGCAATCGAGAGCCGCTGCCGTTCGCCGCCGGAGAGCGAGCCGCCACGCTCGCCCACCCGGGAGTCGTAGGCCGCCGGCAGCCGGAGGATGAATTCGTGTGCCCCCGCCGCCCGTGCCGCCGCCACGATCCGCTCGCGGGAGGCATCCGGAAGTCCGTAGGCGATGTTTTCCGCGATCGTGCCGAAGAAGAGAAACGGTTCCTGGAGCACGCAGCCGAGGTTCCGGCGATAGTCGGGAATCGAGAGCTGCCTGACATCGACGCCATCGACGGTGATCGAGCCGCTCGAGGGGTCGTAGAAACGGCAGACGAGATTGGCGAGTGTCGACTTGCCCGAACCGCTGGCGCCGACGAGGCCGATCATCTCGCCGGGCTCGATCGTGAGGTCGATGCCGTGCAGGATCTCCCGGGCACCGTACCGAACGTGGACGCCGGAGATGACGATCCGGCCCCGCACGCGGCCGGGATCGACGGCCTGGACGGGCTCCGCAACGCTCGGCTTGCAGTCGAGGATCTCGAAGATCCGCTGGGCGCTGGCGGCCGCCCGCTGCGTGGCGGGAACCATGTGGATCATCGACTCCACGCGGCCGTAGAACCGCGAGATATAGGTGAGAAAGGCGGTGAGCGTCCCGACGGTCACCGTGCCGCCGAACACGAGCCACGCGCCGGCGGCCCAGACGACGAGGACGCCGGCCTCGCTGCAGAGGCTCACCAGCGGCCCGAAGAACGACCAGACCACGTTGACGCGGTCATTGGCATCGAGCACGCGGTCGTTGGCGGTGCGAAAGCGGTCGATCTCGCGGCGCTCCTGCGCGAAAGCCTTCACCACGCGGATGCCTGGGATCGTGTCGGCGAGCACGCTCGTCATGTCGGCCCAGGCGACGCTGGCCCGCGCGAATCCGCGCCGCAGCCGATACCGCACGGCATACGCCAGCCAGACGACGAAAGGAAAGGGTGCCAGCGTGACGATCGCCAGGGTCGGGTTCATCCACACCAGCACCACGGCCGTCAGCAGCACGAGCATCACGTTCGACACAAACTCGATGAGGTTCACTGAGAGAAAAGTGTTGATCCGGTCGGTATCGCTCCCGACCCGTGTGATCAGGTCGCCGGTGCGTTTGCCCGAGAAGAAATCGAGCGACAGGTTCTGCATGTGGGCGTAGGTGCGCACCCGCAGATCCGCCGCTACGCGCTCGCTCACCCAGGCGAGCACCCATGACCGCGCCCAGGAGAGCACCCAGGCAGCGATGGCGGCCACAGCCAGACCACCCAGATACCACCAGACCAGCGCGAAGGGCACGGCCGCGCCATTCTGCCGCGGGATGAGCACCTGGTCGACCAGCGGCATCGTCAGGTAGGGAGGCACCAGCGCGGCGGCAGTGCCGGCAAGCGTGAGCAGGCCGCCGAGGAACGCCATGCCGGCATGCGGCCGGGCAAACGACACGAGTCGCGCAAGCGCCCGCCACGAGGCGCCGCTTGGGGCGGGCGACGCGGCCTCCTCATCACCGACCTTGGCCGAGGGCTGCGTCGCCGCATCGGGCGGCTGGGATGCGTCGCGGGGAAGAGCCTTCTCTTCGCGGGCCACCCGGGCGCCGTGGGTGCGCTCGTCGAAGGCGTCTTCCAGGGCATGCACCCCCTTGGCACGAGCCGGGGTGAACAACCAGCGGGCGACGACGCGGCCCTGCTGGGAGAGTTCAATGCGGCCGACGGCATTCCGCAGCCGCACGTCGAGCCCCGTCGACGCATCGAGTGGCCATGACCAGATGGACATCGCGCCGCGGTCGAGCGACTGGCCGGCAACTTCGCCGGCAGATTGGCCGGCAGCCTGGTCAGCCGAGGCCGGTGTGTCGGCAAGCAGCCGCCGGTCCGTGAGCACGATCCAGCCGTCTGTAAAGTCGAGGCTGGCATCGAGATCGAATCGGCAGGCAGCGACAAGCGTCTCGCCCGGCTCGATTCGGAATCGGTCTTGAGGGGGGCGTCCAGCGGCGACCCCGCCCGCTTCAGCGGTTGGGGCGGAGGGGACGCCGTGAAGATTTTCCATAAAAACCGGCTATTCCGGGCGAAGTTTTCGATTTTTGGGGGACAAAGCCGGGGTGGCAACTGCCCCGCAAGAATCTTGCTTCGTCTTCCGAAGATCCCTAGATTACCTTGATTGACATTGCTGCCGCGTAAAAACTACCTGCCCCAGCTACCGTCACCGCGATTTTGCATACCGGATTGTCATCCCTTCCATGACCATGCCACGAGCCCCGCATCCCGGGGCCGCTCCATTCGCGGTAATCCGCCCGCCAGCGAATCGGTCAGTGTCTTGGCACGCCACGTGCACTGGGTGTGGTGAGTTGAGAATTCATTCGCAATCCCGCCAGGGAAGCGTAAACTTTTTCAGCGGTCATGCGAAGCCGGGCTCATGCCAACAAGAGCGACTTCCACGGCTTGCAGGGTTTGCAGTTTCGATTTTTACAGGTTCGATTCATGGTGCCGGCAGGCACGGGTATCGCAAGCGAACGCACGTCCGCGCGGCGTGCGGCGATGCAAAACGGCCTGCAGGTGAGGGAAACAATTCGACCCATGGCCACTACGGCCGGTTTGCGGTTCAGAGATTTCTCAGTCGGTTCGTCCCGCAAGGGACCGCCACTCACCCCGTCGTCCTTCTGCCTGCCTGCGAAGCTGTGCTTTGCCAGAGGCATTTCTCCAGCGGCCCCGGACTGCCGGCCGCCCTGACAACTTTCATTGTCAGCTCTGTTCGCACCCCTGCATACGCAAACCGGGCTTTTCGGGCGACGCGCCTGACAAGCCCCGCGATGAGACGTGCAGCCTCCTTCCCCCCAACGCTTGCAGGAATGTCCTGCGGCCGGGAGAGGCGCACACAACCCCAGCCCACGCACGCGTCTGCGTTTGGGCAAGAGAGCACGCTTTCCTTCCATGGAGATCAAATCGCTCAAGGTTCTTCGCGGTCCCAACCAGTGGGCTTCGTTTCCCGTTCTTGAAGCCTGGGTCGATCTCGGCCATCTCGAAGACTTTCCCTCCAACACCCTGCCGGGCTTCAATGACCGGCTGATGAACTGGCTGCCGACGATGATCGAACACCGCTGCTCGATCGGCGAGCGCGGCGGCTTCTTCCAGCGGCTCCGCACGGGCACCTGGATGGGCCACGTGCTGGAGCACGTCACGCTCGAACTGCAGTCACTGGCCGGCACACCCGTCGGCTACGGCCGCGCCCGGGAGACCAACACCCGTGGCGTCTACAAGGTGGTGATCGAATACAAGGAAGAAAAGTTTGGCCTCGAGTGCTTCCACACGGCCCATCGGCTGCTGCTGGCGGCGATCGCCGACGAGCCCTTCGAGGTGGCACGCGAGATTCGACGGCTGCGGACGGTTTTACTGGAGGAGCAGCTCGGCCCGAGCACGCGATCCATCGTCGAAGCGGCTCTGGCTCGCGGCATCCCGGCGCGGCGGCTCACCGCCGGGTCGCTCGTGCGGCTTGGGCAGGGCGCCAAGCAGCGGCGCATCCTCGCTGCGGAGACCGACTGCACCGGTGCTGTCGCCGAGTCGATCGCGCAGGACAAGGAACTCACCCGCACGCTGCTGGCCGAGGCGGGCATTCCGGTGCCCGAGGGGCGGTCCGTGAGCGATGCCGCGGAGGCCTGGTTGGTGGCGGAGGAGATTGGGGCGCCGGTCGTCGTGAAGCCGCGGTATGGCAATCAGGGACGTGGTGTCTCGGTCAACCTGGCCACCCGCGAGGAGGTTGAAAAGGCCTGGCATGTGGCCCGCGAGGAGGATTCGTCGGTCGTCGTCGAGCGGTTCGTGACCGGCGGTGACTACCGCCTGCTCGTCGTCGGCGGCAAGGTGGTATCGGCCGCGCGCCGACATCCGCCCACGGTCGTCGGCGATGGACGGGCGACGGTCCGACAACTCGTCGAGACCGTCAACGAGGATCCCCGGCGCTGCGGCGACCACGCGACGGCGCTCAGCCCCATCGTCATCGACGAAGTCGCGCTCGCGGTGCTGGCCGAGCAGGGCCTCGCGCCCGACAGCATCCCGGAAGCTGACCGCATCGTGCTCTTGCGTCAGAACGCCAACCTGAGCACCGGCGGCACTTCCGAGGATATGACCGACGTCGTCCATCCGGAGGTCGCGGCACGGGCCATCGAGGCGGCCAGGATCATCGGGCTCGATGTCGCGGGCATCGACATGGTGACGGCCGACATCACCCAGCCGCTCGAGACGCAGCGGGGCGTGGTGATCGAGGTCAACGCCGGCCCAGGCCTGCGGATGCATCTGGAGCCAACGGTGGGCACACCGCGGAACGTCGGCGCCGCGATCGTCGACACGCTCTTCGCCCCCGATGACGACGGCCGCATCCCGGTGGCCGCGGTCACCGGAACCAATGGGAAGACCACCGTCGTTCGGCTGATCTCGCACCTCGCCACGACCGGCGGCGCGACCGTCGGCACGACCTGCACCGAAGGCATCTGGATCGGCAACCGACAGATCGACACCGGCGACTGCAGTGGGCCCGCCAGCGCCCGCCGCGTGCTCGCCAATCCCTCGGTCACGACCGCCGTGCTCGAGACAGCCCGCGGCGGCATCCTGCGCGAGGGCTGCGGCTTCGACTTCTGCGACGTCGCCGTGGTGACGAACATCGCCTCGGGTGACCACCTCGGCCTGGGCGAGATCGACACCCCCGAGCGGCTGGCCTGGGTGAAGGGCGCGATCGTGGCGGCGGTCAGCAAGAAGGGCTCGGCCGTGCTCAACGCCGCCGATCCGCTCGTTGTCGACATGAAGAAATGGTGCAAGGGACAGCTGGTTTATTTCTCGCTCGATCCCAACAACCCCGTCGTCGTCGAGCATCTGGCGAAGGGCGGTCTGGCCGCGACCGTTCGGGATGGCTGGATCGTGCTCTGCGACGGCCCGCGTGAGACCCGCCTGGCGCATCTGGATCGCGTGCCGCTCGTGCACAAGGGATTCGTGAGTTTCCAGGTCGAAAATGTCCTCGCCGGTGCCGCCGCCGCCTGGTGCCTGGGCGTGCCGCTCGAACTGGTCCGCCTGGGACTCGAGAGCTTCTCCTGCGGCGCCTCCGGTTCTCCGGGACGCTTCAACCTGCTCGACCTCGAGGGCGCCTCGATCGTGGTCGACTACGGCCACAACGTACCGTCACTCGAGCAGATCTGCGGGACGATTCGCAAACTGCCCCACGAGCGGCGAACCGCCGTCTATTCGGCGGCCGGCGATCGCCGCGATGACGACCTCCTCGCCCAGGGCAAACTCCTCGGCGCAACCTTCGACCGCGTCGTGATCTACGAGGATGCCTACATCCGCGGCCGTGAGCCCGGCGAGATCACGCGGCTCATCTCCGCCGGGATTCAGCAGGGCATGCGTGCCGACCGTCCCACGACGATCGAGGCCGGCGGCAACTGGGCCGAGTCGGCCGGCCTCGTGCTCGATGCGGTCAAGGCGGGCGATTTCGTGCTCCTGCAGCCCGACACGGTCGAGCAGACGATTCCCTGGCTCGAGGCCCGCTACGGCACCCGGCTCCGCGAGACGAATTTCGATGAAGTGGCCGGCCTCGCCGTCCACGATGATCAGGAGCGGGTGCCCGGACCGCACGAGCCGGTCGAGGTCAAGAACGGCCGGTTGGGCCGATCGGTCTGCGCCACCCGCGATATCGCGGCGGGAGAAACGGTCCTCGTGACCTGGGGCCGGCAGTTGCAAAAGCGGTCGCGGCATTCGATGCAGGTCGATGTCGACACCCACATCCTGCCCGACGGTGTGACGGTGCTCTTCAATCACTCCTGCGAGCCCAACTGCGGCGTGATCATCCGTGCCGGGATGAAGCAACTTGAGGTGCGTGCGCTCAAGCCGATCGCGGTCGGTGAGGAACTCACCTTCGACTACGACACGTTCGAGTACGAGGTCGACCATCTCAAGGGGCAGTGCCTCTGCGGCGCGGCCAAATGCCGTGGTCGCGTGGCCGGTTACAAGCACCTCGCCGCCGACGTGAAGGCCCGCTACGGCGAGTTCATCGCCGACTACCTGCGGATCCTCGAATCGGAAGTGTCCACGCCGATCGGGGCCTAGGCGGCTGGAACCGGGAACGGCGGAAACTCGAGGACCAGCGAGCTTTCCGCTCGGTTGAAGTCGTCGCTGTCGCACGGCCCAGGTGCAAAAAATCCACGCGGCGCGACGTCTGCCGTCCAGGCGACCAGCGCGGGTTGTCAGCACATGCGCTAGCCGGAGCGCCCCCCTGCCCCATTCCGCCGGGCCGCTGGACCGGGCCCGTAAGATGGATCAATTGCACCGGTCGCACGGGATGCGTGCCCGTTTTCCCGGGAAAAATGCAAAAAAAGATTGAACAAACCGCTTGAAGCCTGCGTCTGAGGGATTAGTCTCGAAGGGTCTTTATTCAGGAGATGAATCATGACTGTGTTTGCCCTCCTCGCGACCCGCTCAACGTTCAGCACTTGCGTTCGATCCGCGCTCTGCACCGTCGTGGTGCTTGCGCCGCAGATGCCTTCCATCGCCCGCGCCCAGTGCTGCGGCGAGGCAGCCTCCGCGCCGGTCGCAACCCAGACCTACCGCCTTGATTTCCAGACCGTCTATGACGAGCAGCAGGTCACCGCCTATCGCGTGTCCTACGAAACCGTCTACGACACGAAGACCTACACGGTCTCGAAGCCGGTCTGGGAAACACAGACCTCCGAGCGCCGCTACACGGTGCAGCGGCCCGTCTGGGAAACGCAGACCCGCGAGGAACGCTACACCGTCATGAAGCCGGTCTACGAAACCCAGATCGTCGATCGCAGTTACGACGTGACCCGCGACGTCGTCGAGACGAGCAATCGTGAAGAGCGCTTCACCGTCATGAAGCCGGTGTACGAGACGGCGATGCAGCAGCAGGTGAGCGTGGTCCGCCGTCCGGTCTACGAGACCAGCGAGCGCGACGAGGCCTACACGGTCGCCGAACCGGTCACGACTGTCCGCACCGCCTACTCGGTCGGAGCCCAGGCCGTGGATACGGTCACGCCGATGGTGGCCCCCGGCACGTCCCAGCTCGGCTGGATGCCCGGCGGCTGGGCGGTCAACCCCTACACCGGACTGATGTCGTGGCAGCGGGGCGGCTATGCGTGGACCGTCACACCGGGCGTGGTCGTGAATCAGGTGAACCGCGTCTACCAGCCGACCTACACACCGGTGCAGGTGCCGGAGACGACGGTGGTCAATCGTGTCGTCACCCGCAAGGTGCCGGTACAGACCGTACGCTACGTCGACGAGCAGGTCGTGCAACAGGTGCCCGTGCAGACGATGAAGATGGTGGCCGAGGAACAGGTCCGCCAGGTGCCCGTGCAGACCGTTCGCAAGGTCGTCGAACGGGTCGACAACAAGGTTCCGGTCCAGACCATGCGGATGGTGGCCGAGGAACAGGTCCGCCAGGTACCCGTGCAGGTCTGCCGGTATGTCACCGAGGAAAAGGTCGAGCCGATCAGCACGCAGGTCTGCAAGTATGTGACCGAAGAGCGTTCCATGCAGGTGCCGCGGGTCGTCGAGAAGAAAACCCCCTACAACTACACGGTGCGGTCGCCCCGGACGGTCGTGATGCGGGTGCCGCTCGATCCGTGCGGCAATCCGATCCCGACGGCAGCCGTTTCCGCGGCACCGGCCGCCGCCGCTCGTCCCACGCAGGCTCCGATGGCCGCGCCGACTGCCGCCCCGTCGATCACCCCGGCCGAAGCCGGCGCCATGAAAACCTTCAGCGATAAGTCCAACGCTGCGGCCCCGCAGGCACCGGAGGGATGGACCGGGTCCGCGAAGCCGCACGTCGATCCCGCGCAGGCGGAAGCCGTGCGGGCCCAGAAGCCGGTCGAAAACAAGGCGGCGAGCGAGGGGAGCAATCTGCGGCCGGTCGAGTCGATCCAGACGCCGCCCGCAAAGCAGCCGGCTGTGAAGCCCGCACCGGCACCGGGCGACGACCCGACCCCGCGGGCCACGCAGGAACCGACGATCGCCCCGCTGGGTCCGTCGGTCGAGCCGGCTCCGCCTGCGGCCGACACCCGCGACGTTCCGGCCGCCGAAACCTCCGGTGGACTCCTGCGAATCGAGACCTCCCGCGGCGACCGCACGACCTAAGCGAGCTTGCAGCCCGCTTCCCCGGTTGTAGTCCACTTCCTCCGGAAGCGGATCCCCGCCCTCCTGCGGCACGCCCTTTTTTCTTCGCCTTTCAAGCGGTAGTTTCAGCGCCACGATCGCGATGCAACCCGTAGGCGCACCCGGAGGCACCCCATGAGCAAGATCAAAGTGGCCGGCCCCGTCGTCGAACTCGACGGCGACGAGATGACGCGGATCATCTGGCAGTTCATCAAGGAACAGTTGATCCTCCCCTACCTCGACGTCGACCTGCGGTATTACGACCTCTCGATTGAAAACCGCGACGCCACCGCTGACCAGGTGACGATCGACGCGGCCCAAGCGATCCGTGAATGCGGTGTCGGCGTGAAGTGCGCGACGATCACGCCCGATGAGGCCCGCGTCAAGGAATTCAGCCTCAAGAGCATGTGGAAGAGCCCCAATGGCACGATCCGCAATATCCTCGGGGGCGTGATCTTCCGCGAGCCGATCATCATCAGCAACATCCCGCGGCTCGTGCCGGGCTGGACGAAGCCGATCGTCGTCGGCCGTCATGCCTTCGGCGACCAATACCGGGCCACCGACGTGAAGATCCCCGGCAAGGGCGCCCTCACGCTCACGTTCACGCCGGCCGATGGCTCGAAGCCGATGGAACTGAAGGTGTTCGACTTCCCGTCGCCGGGCGTGGCGCTGGCGATGTACAACCTCGACGACTCGATCCGCGACTTCGCGCGGGCGAGCTTTCGCTACGGCATCGCCCGAAACTACCCCGTCTACCTGTCGACCAAGAACACGATCCTCAAGGTCTACGACGGCCGGTTCAAGGACATCTTTCAGGAGATCTTCGACGCCGAGTTCAAGGGTGAGTTCGACGCGAAGGGTATCACCTACGAGCATCGCCTGATCGACGACATGGTCGCCTCCGCGCTCAAGTGGGAGGGGGGCTATGTGTGGGCCTGCAAGAACTATGACGGCGACGTGCAGAGCGACATCGTGGCCCAGGGCTTCGGCCCGCTCGGCCTGATGACGAGCGTGCTGATGACGCCGGACGGCAAGACGGTCGAGGCCGAGGCCGCCCACGGCACGGTCACCCGGCACTACCGCCAGCACCAGCAGGGCAAGCCCACGTCGACGAATCCGATCGCCTCGATCTTCGCCTGGACGCGGGGCCTCGCCCATCGCGGCAAGCTCGACGGCACGCCCGCGGTGACGAAGTTTGCCGACACGCTCGAGCGGGTCTGCGTCGAGACGGTCGAGCAGGGGAAGATGACGAAGGATCTCGCATCCCTGATCGGCCCCAAACAGCCGCACTTGAACACGCAGGATTTTCTGGCGGCGATCGACGCAAACCTGCGGGCCGCGCAGTCGACCTGACACCCTTCCTGCACCCGAAATCGGAGTCTTTCCATGCGCCCCATGTTTCTTGCCATCGCCCTGTGCCTCGGCCTGCTGTGGACCTCGATTCTGGCTCCCGCGGCCGAGCCGCTCCCGCTCCACGCGGTCAAGCCGCTGCAGGCGCTCATTGTCGACGGGCAAAACAACCATGGCTGCTGGCCGAAGACCACGCCGATGATGAAGCAGTACCTCGAGGACACGGGCCTCTTCACCGTCGACGTCGTGACGCACGCCCCCAAGGGGGAAGACCCTGATTTCAAGCCCGACTTCAAGAACTACGCCGTCGTCGTGAGCAACTTTGGCCACGGCGCGGCCCCGTGGCCGGCCGAAACGCGGGCGGCGTTCGAAGAGTACGTGAAGGGCGGCGGTGGGTTCGTCGCCGTGCATGCGGCCGACAACTCGTTCCCCGACTGGCCCGCTTACAACGAGATGATCGGCCTCGGCGGCTGGGGCGGCCGCAATGAGAAGAGCGGCCCGTACGTCTACTACACCGACGATGGAAAACTGGTCCGCGACACCGCCGCCGGCGCCGGCGGTAGCCACGGACCGCAGACGGAGTTTGCCATCATCGTCCGCGACACGGCCCATCCGGTCACGAAGGGCGTGCCCGCCACGTGGATGCATGCCAAAGACGAGCTCTACGACAGCCTCCGCGGCCCCGCCGAACACATGCAGGTCTTGGCGACTGCCTACTGCCCCAAGACGAAGCGTCACGAGCCGATGATCATGACGATCGACTACGGCAAGGGCCGCGTATTCCACACGCCGATGGGCCACGAAACCTATTCGATGGAATGCGTCGGCTTCATCAACACCCTCCAACGCGGCGCGGAATGGGCGGCCACCGGCAAGGTGAGCGTGCCCGTCGCCGCTGATTTTCCGACCGCCGACAAGGCGAGCAGTCGGATATCGGGGAAGTGACCGGACGGCAGCCCCGGCTCGAAGGGATGCTGGTGCTGGGCGTCGACTTCACGTCGGCCCCCTGCCCCAGAAAGCCGATCGCCGTCGCAGTCGGCCGCTCGGTCATCGCGTCTCACGGCCGCGTCTACCAACTCGACGAGATCCGCGGGCTTGAAAGCCTCGATGCCTTCGAACTGTTTCTGCGGGAGAGGGGCCCGTGGCTCGGCGGCTTCGACCTCCCCTTCGGCCAGCCCCGCTCGCTCATCGAGCATGAGGGATGGCCCACCGACTGGCCGGCCTTCGTACGGTTTTACTGCGGCCAGCCGCGGGATCGGCTCCGCGATACGTTTCGCCGCTGGTGCGATGGCCGCCCCGCGGGTGACAAGTTCGCCTGGCGGAAGGCCGACAGGCCGGCGGGCTCGAGCCCGGCGATGCGCTGGGCCAATCCGCCGGTGGCCTGGATGATGCACGCCGGCATCGAGCGGATGCTCGACGCCGGCCTCGATTTCCCGGCCCACCGCCATCGGCCCGGCCGCACGCGATCGCCGCGGATCGCGCTCGAGGCCTATCCGGGATTCACGGCGCGGCAGGTCTGCGCGCGTTCCTACAAGAGCGACACTGCCGCCAAGCAAACGCCCGAACGCACCGCCAACCGGCGTCTCATCCTGAAGGCCCTCAGTAGCGGCACCGCCGGACTCGGCATCGCGCTCTCGGCGAGCCCAGCGTGGCAGCGCCGGATGATCGCCGATGGCAGCGGTGACCTGCTCGACGCCGTGATCTGTGCGTTACAGGCGGCCCACGCCGCCGCCCTGCCCCGCTACGGCCTCCCACGATCGCTCGATCCGCTCGAGGGCTGGATCGCCTCGGTGCCGCTCACCGCCTGATCATGGTCGGAACGATGAGCAACTGGAAGGCATTCTACTGCGCTACCCAGAGCGACGTCTGCCGCGATCGGCGGATGCGAGCGTCATGCGTGGCCAACGGTAGCCTGCCGGCGCGGGCCGTGGCCACGATGAGTCGATCGGCAGGATCCTGGTGAAAGGTCGCCGGCAGGCGATTCATCTCCGCGACGACGGCGGGCGTGATGGGGATCACCTCGACAGTGGCCGGTGAAGCGGCGATACGTAACCAATCCTCGAGGGCATCGTCGAGCTGCAGCCGACCAAGCTGCACGAGCATCGCAACCTCCCAGAGGCTGATGTCGCAGAGGCGGGGTCGCTGACCGCTCGGAAGGTCGTCCAACACTGTGCGCTCGCGGTCAGAAAGCCGGGTATCGCCAAGCATCCACCAGATCCAGACGTGCGTGTCGAGGAGGGGCGACTTCTTCATCGCAAGACTTCGATCTCGGATTCCTCGACGACGCTTGCGAACGGGTCTCCCGTAAACGCTCCGCGGCCACGAAGGGCGAGCCACGCCTTATCGTCGCGTGCCGGCACCAGACGGGCCACCGGCCGCCCTCGCTTGAGGATGACGAGTTCCTCGCCCGTTCGGCTGACCTCATCGAGGAGCCGAAGGCAGCGGGCCTTGAATGCGGAAGCATTGATCTTCATGAAGACCACTGTACATGACTCGTGTACAGCGTGTCAAGGCTGCAGAGCAGTCGGGGCGAGCGATCAATGGCAGGCCGCTGCGATCCGCCGGCGTTCCTGCCGGTGCGGCCGATCACTCAAGTCCATCTGGCCGCGGTCACCGAGCGGGCGCGCCGCCGCGTGATCCGCTGGTTCAAGCGGCGGGGCTTCCTCGACACCGCTGCCGCCGTCGAACTCACGCCGTTTGAATTCTTGGACCGGCTCGCCGACCTCGTGCCGCCACCGCGGAAGCACCGGCATCGCTACCACGGGGGGTTTGCCCCGAATCACAAGCTGAGACCCGCCGAACGACTGGGGAGAGGTCGTGCAGGTCCACGACGACCGGACAATCTTTCAGGCGTCGCCCGACGAGCTGCCCGTGACCGACATCCACAGCTTGTGACCGGTGTCGGACGCAAGGCACCGAAGCCCCGGGACCGGCGGACTGTCGGTACCGCTCACCGCCTGATCATGGTCGAAACATCGAGTGAAACCAGGATCTCATGCACACGCCGGCGGCTCTCGTCGTCAAAACGCTCGAAGGAGCTGGCGACCGCGTCATGGCAGATGCCCATCAGGGCGAGTGCCGTCTTGATCCCCACGACGATCCGGCCCGGCATGCGGCCCACCTCGTAGAGCTGTGCCAGCTGTTTTGCGCGGCTCCGCAGCGCTTCGACGCGCGTGACGTCCCCATCGCAGACCGCCTCGTACAAATCCACGAACAACCGGGGCAAGACATTCGCCCCGCCGGGAATCCCTCCGTGCGCTCCGCGCCGGTGGGCCTCCGGCAGGAGCAGCTCGGGCCCGACGAATACCGACCAGTCGGGCCGAAGGTCCTGGGCCACTCGGATCAGTTCATCGAAGTACGTCAGATCGCCCGAACTGTCTTTGACTCCGACGATGTTCGGGCAGTTGGCCAGTTGCCGGAGCGTGTCCGTCTCCAGAACCACCTTCGTCATCTCAGGCATGTTGTAGAGCAGCAGCGGCAGCGGCACCCGTGCCGCGAGGTCACGGCCCCACCGTACGAGCGGCTCCTGCCCCGCGGGGAAGTAATAGGGCGCCGCGGCCACGACCGCAGCGGCGCCGCTCGTCGCAGCGGCGCGGGCTAAAGTCACGCTCTCTTCGAGCGCCGCATCGGAGATGCCGACGAGCACCGGCACCCTGCCGGCGACCAGCCGCACGACACGATCGACGAGCTCCTTCTGAAGGCTGTGCGACAGCGACGGGCCTTCCCCCGTGGTGCCGAGCACAAACAACCCATGAACGCCTCCGCCGACGACGTACTCCACCAGCCGTTCGAGTCCGTCCACATCGAGCGTGTCGGCTGCCAGGAGCGGCGTGACGAGCGGCGGCACGATGCCGTGGAAGCGCGGCACCGCCGAGAGAGGTTCAGGGCTGGCGGCTCCACGGGGCGTGATGGTGGTCGAGCGTGGCATTGTCATGGAGTCGATCCTGCTTCGGGCGTGATGGGAAAAGTCGATGCGGGTCGCATGCAGAGGATCGCGCCGATCAACAGCGCCGCGCACACGAGATAGACGGCGCCGCCACAGGCGATCGCGCGGCTCATGTTGGCGACATCCCCGTCGCCGCCACCGTAGCGGGTGGCGAGGCCGACGAAGAGCGGCCCGAGGGCGCCGCCGACCCAGCCGACCGTGTTCATGATTCCGGCGGCGCTCGCTCGGGCTCTGGGTTCGACCTGATCGAAGAGCGACGCGAAGATGCCGGCGTCGTAACATCCCTTGCAGAGTCCAAACGCGGTCATCGCCGCCAGCAGCACCGGCGTGGTGGTGCAGAGGCCGACCGTTGCCACGAACACGGCCCCCACGAGCAGGCCGAAAGCCTGCACGGCGATCCGGCCGCCGGAAAACCTCCGCGCGAGCCGATCCGCCACGACTCCGGCGAGCGGGGCGCTGAGGGCGCTGGCGAGATGGATGAAGAGCGTGCCGTTGAGCCCCGCCGCCCCGAGGGAGTAGCCAAACTTCTCGACGAGGAAGGTCGGCGTCCAGGTGAGGAAAATCGTGGCCACGAAGTTGGCGCCGAGGAAGGCGAGCATGAGCAGCACGGTGGCTGGCCGGCCAAAGACCTGGCGGGCGGTCGCCGCCATGCCCAGTGGTTGGCCCGCCACTGCGATGTCACCCCCGCCGCCGTGCGTCGCTGCGGCCAGCCGCGCCTCGGCACGGTCAGCGGCGCCCCGTTCCGGTTCCCGCAGGAAGAAATAGAGCACCGCGGCGACCACGAGCCCTGCGGTGCCGAACAGAAAAAAACCCGCCCGCCAGCCGTATGCTTCCGCGAGTACGGCGCCGAGCCAACTGCCGAGGATCGTGCCGATGTAGACGCTCGACTGGTGGAAGGCGAAGGCACGGCTCCGGGTTGCGGGCCCGTGGTAGTCGGCCGTGAGCGACATCGATGCGGGAAAGTAAAACGTCTCGCCGAGCCCTTCTGCAGCCCGGACGGCCACGAAGTGCCAGAGCTTCGAGCACCAGGCCGTGGCGACGGTGACGAAGCTCCAAAAAATGCAGCCGCCCAGGATCAGGTGGACCCGCTTCACGCGGTCGGCGATGAATCCCGCGAACGGCGCGCCTCCGGCATACACCCACATGAAGGCCGAGCCGATCAGGCCGAGCTGCAGTTTGTCGAAGCCGAACTCCTTCTCGAGCAGCGGAAACACGGCATAAATGGCCTGCCGATCGGCGTAGTTGAAGAAGCAGACGAGCCAGAGCATGCCGACGACCTGCCAACGGTAGGCGGTATGGGCTGACGCGGCAGTCGATTCCCCTGGTGGCATCTTGGAAACCGGTTTCATGCCCGCTCCTTTCCGGCGAGCGTTGCGGTCCGCTGGCGATAGTCCCGTGGCGAGGTGCCGATGAGTTGCTTGAACCGCCGGGAAAAATAAAACTCACTCTCGAACCCGAGGCGACGCGAGATGGCGCGGCATGTCTCATCGGTCTGCTCGAGCATCAGGCAGGCCTGCTCGATGAGCCGCCGGGCGCGGTATTGGGCCGGCGTGATGCCGGTGAGCCGCTTGAACTTCTTGCGGAACGCCTGCTCCCCCAGATCGAACGCGGCGGCGACCTTCTCGAAACCAACCTCGCGGCCGATCGGTATCTCGTCGAGTCTGGCCTCCACCTCCTCGAGCCAGCGGGTCGCCGACTTGTCGGCGGCCGGCTGCCAGTCTGCGATCATGTGCGCGATCAGCTCGAGCAGTTTTCCCGTGTCGCGAAGCGTCGGCATGCCATGCGCCCGTGACACGGAGCCCACGAGTTCGTTGAACCGCGACAGCCAATAGCCCACGGGCTCGAGGTGCCGCACCGGCTCGTCGGGATCGAGCATGCCGGGGCCGCACCAGGCATCGAAGGCTGGGCCTGAAAACTCGACGTTGATCTCGTCCCAGCGTTCGTCGGCATCCGGGCCATACGCGTGGGCGACGCCGGGGAAGAGACAGATCACGTCGCCGGACCGCACGGGCCGGCTGCCGCGGGTGTCGTAATAAGTGCCGTTGCCACGATAGACGTAGACGAGGCTGTAGCACTGGAGCGTCCGCCGAAACGTCGGGTCCTGTTCGAGCCGCGGTCGCATTCCCCAGCTGTCGCCGATGCGGCTGGAACGCACGAGACAGCCAGGACCGGGCGCGAGCGGCGAGTCGAAGAGTAGCCAATAGCGGCGCACACTCTGGCGGCCGCCGACGATCGCCAACTGTTCCTGCGGCTCCATGTTCGGTTCCGAGGCTTTCATGTCGCAACCCATCCGTCGTTCCACGTGCTGCCGCGCGCCGAAACTTCGTTTTCTTTACCATAAGAGACAAT
Source organism: Planctomycetia bacterium (assembly GCA_026401035.1). GTDB lineage: Bacteria > Planctomycetota > Planctomycetia > Pirellulales > UBA1268 > RGVT01. Next base: position 97,120 of record JAPLNR010000063.1, read on the forward strand.
ACTACAGCGACACGAACATCAAAAACAATGCATCCGTGGCAACTCAAAGGCAGAGCGCCTACCATTTTGGACAAACTGCGGCACTGAATGTGCATTGCCACCCCAGTTGGCGAGAGGCATGATTGCCTTCCCTGGAGTACGACGTATGCGATTGAGAATGATGGCGTTCAGGCTGGCGGCGGTTGGCATCGGACTCTCGGTCTGCAGAGGCAGCGCGGCGGCCGCCGACCCCGGGCAGGATGCGGTCGTCTCGCGGGATTTCTTGGCGGGCGACCTGCCCACCCCCTCCTGCCATGCCAGCACCATCGCGGAGCCAGTCCCCGGCACGTTCATCGCCGCCTGGTTTGGGGGCACCGCCGAGGGCCAACCCGACGTCGGCATCTGGACATCGCGGTGGGTGGAAGGAAAGTGGTCGGCCCCCGTCGCAGTGGCCGACGGCGTGCAGCCAGACGGCAAGCGATGGCCGTGCTGGAACCCCGTGCTCTTCCAGAAGCCGGGCGGCGAACTCCTGCTCTTCTACAAGGTGGGACCGAGCCCGATGACTTGGTGGGGACTCATACGAATCAGCACTGACGGCGGCATGACGTGGAGCGAGCCCACCAGGCTCTCCCGCGACGGCACGGCGCTCCACGGCGGCCCCGTGGGCCCGATCAAAAACAAGCCGGTCGCGCTCGGCAGGGACGTTTTGCTCGCTCCATCGAGCACCGAAACTGAAAAAGGCTGGCGGGCTCATTTCGAGCGGTCCTCCGACGGCGGTGCGACGTGGAACGTGATCGGCCCCGTGAACGACGGCCGGGCGATCGGCGCCATCCAGCCGAGCGTCCTCGACCTGGGCAGCGGGAAGCTGCTCGCTCTCGGCCGCACCCGCGAGAGTAAACGGATCTTCCAGATCGAGAGCGCCGACGGTGGCCTCACCTGGGGCGAGATGACGCTCACGGATATGCCGAATCCGAATTCCGGCACCGATACCGTCACGCTTGCCGACGGCCGCCACCTGCTGATCTATAACCACAGCGAGAAAGCCCGCACGCCCCTGAACATCGCCGTGAGCAGCGACGGCCGCACCTGGACGCCCGCGGTCACGCTCGAGACCGAGCCAGGCGAGTTTTCCTATCCGGCAATCATCCAGGCCGCCGACGGGAAGGTGCACGTCACGTACACGTGGAACCGCAAGAAGATTGCCCACGCGGTGATCGACCCCGCGAAGCTCCCGGCCACGCCGAAGCCGTAATTCACCACCCGTTCACCGCAGGAAGCGGCGGATTTCGGGCAATGGCAACCCGGAACGGGGGAGGTTAATGTACGAGGGAAGTCTCATTGAGAACAGGCGGGCTCGACCCTTAAACCTCGGGATTCCCCAGCGTGCAATCAGCCAACTCCGCCTCTGAATCGATCGCCCGTTCCGCCCGGTTCGTCGCGGCGGTTCGCACCCGCGTGGCCACCGTGGTGGTCGGTCAGGACGAGGTCGTCGAGCGGCTCCTGATCGCCCTCTTCACCGGCGGCCACCTGCTGCTCGAGGGCGTGCCGGGGCTCGCCAAGACGCTGCTCGTGAGCGTGCTCGCCAAGTCGATCGACCTCGGCTTCCAGCGGGTGCAGTTCACCGTCGACCTCCTGCCGAGCGACATCACCGGCTCAGAAGTGCTCGATCCGAAGTCGGGCGAGTTTCGCGTCGTAAAAGGTCCAGCCTTCACCAACCTGTTGCTTGCCGACGAGATCAACCGCGCAGCGCCAAAGGTGCAAAGCGCGCTGCTCGAGGCCATGCAGGAGCGGAAGGTCACGATCGGCACCGAGACCCACATCCTGCCCGCCCCGTTCCTCGTAATCGCCACGCAGAATCCGATCGAGCAGAGCGGCACGTTCGAACTCCCCGAGGCCCAGCTCGATCGGTTCATGCTCTGCCACCGGCTCGACTACCCCACGCCCGACGAGGAGCGCGAGGTGCTCCGCCGCAATGCCAGGCTCGGCGTCAGGCGGCTCGAGAAGGGGGCCGTCGTGCGGAGCGAATTCGACGTGCTCGAGCGGGAGCCGGTGGGCTCGATCGACGACCTCGTCGCCGCGATGGAGGCCGTGCAGGAGATTCACGTCAGCGATACCTTCACCGACCACTGCGTGGAGCTGGTGACGCGAACGCGAAAGCATCCTGCGCTCGACCTGGGCGCGAGCCCCCGGGCCGGGATCGCGATGGTGAAGGCCGCGCGGGCGCGGGCCCTGATCCACGGCCGGCACTACGTCGTGCCGGAGGATCTCTTCGCGCTCGCCGACGACGTGCTGCTCCACCGCATCCGGCTCTCGTACGAGGCGCTCGCCGACGGGATCACGAAGGAGCAGGTGCTCCGCGAGGTGCTCAGGCCGGCCACGAGCGTCAGCCGCAACGGCTCCTTCGAAGCCAACGGCCGGCTGCACGCCTAGGTCGGCGGCCCACGCGGATGCCCGACTCGGAAACCACTGCATGGACCTCCTGCTCTCCCCCGCGCCGCTGCTCGACGCCAACCGTTTTCAGTTGGCGATCCGCCGGCTCGCCGACAGCCTCGGCTACGGCACCGACCGCTCGATCTTCCGGGGCGCGGGCCTCGAATACGAGCAGTCGCGGATCTACCAGCCGGGCGATCCCGTGAAGTCGATCGACTGGCGAGTGACGGCGCGAACCGGCCGGGTGCATGTGAAGGAATACGAGGCCCCGCGGCGGATCCCGGCCTGGATGCTTGTCGATACCTCCGCCTCGATGACGACCGGCAGCATCCAGCCCACGAAATACGAAACGGCTCTCTGCATCGCCGGAGGCCTGGCCCTCGCCTGCCTCGACCGTGCGAGTCCCGTCGGCTGCCTGGGCGTCGGCGGCAGCAGTATCCTTGCCCGCCCTTCGCTCTCGAAACTTTCCGTGATGGGCTGGCTCCATCGGCTCCGCCGGTATCGGCTCGACGAGCCGACGGCGGTCGGGCCCGCGGCAGACCTCCTCGAGCCGATGCTCGGCGAGCGGTCGCTCCTCTTCGTGCTCTCCGACCTCCATGATCCGCAGGCGGCGGAGGGGCTCGCGCGGCTCGCCCAGCGGCATGATGTCTGTGCGCTCGTGCTCCGCGATCCGGCGGAGCGCGGTCTTCGCGCAGGTTTCATCCGCGGCCGCGAGGCCGAGACAGGCCGCGCGATCACCACCCGCGGCGGCTTTCATCCGTCGGTGGCCGAGGAGCGGCTGGCCGCGCTCGCGCCCGCCCGCATCGACGGCCTCGTGATCGACACGGATCGTCCCTATGCGGCCCGGCTGCGGCTGCTGCTCTCGCGGCGGCGCCTGCTCGACGGAGGACGCCGCTGATGACAAAGACGACCGAGTCCACCACGGTCGGCAGACCCTACACGATCGAAAACATCGTGCTGCCGGGCACGAAGCTCGAGCCCAAGGCCGATCCCGACCGCACGGCGCCCGTGTCGATCCGCATCGTCGATGCCGCGCCACATGGCACGAGCCTCCGCTACACGCTCGAAGCCACCGGCTGGGAGCCGGGCGCGCACGACCTGCGGGAATTTCTCGTGCGGGCCGACGGCACCGCGACCACCGATCTGCCGCCGATTCCATTCGCGGTGCAGAGCGTGCTGATGGTCGGCATTCCGCGGGTGAGCACGCCTGAGCCGGTGCCCGTGACCGGCCTCGCGGGCTACCGGCAGCAGGCGATCCTTGCGGCGGCCCTCTGGCTCGCTGGGCTGCTCGCCCTTGCCTGGCTGCTGCGGCGTCGACGCGGTCAGACGGAAGCTGCGACGACCGACGCCGCCACGACTCCGGCCGAGCAGCTCTCCCGGCTGATTGCGAAGGCCCGGGGCGGCACGCTCGCCCCGGCGGACGATGCGGCGATCGAGCGGCTTGTCTACGACGCCTGGCGGCGGTCGCTTCATCTCGACGATGCCAATCCGCGATCGCTGGTGGCGGCGCTTCGCCGCGACGAGGCCGCCGGCAGGGCGATCTCCCGGATGGAGGCCTGGCTCCATGCGCCGCGCGGCAGCGACGCACAGCCGAGCGAAGCACTCGACGTGGCCGCGCTCGTCGAAGGCCTGCTGCCGAAGGAGCCGCGGCGATGAGTTTTGCGCATCCGTGGGTGCTTCTCCTGCTCGGCCTGCCACTGGCACTCATCGCCCGTCTCTGGCGGCGCGGCGGTGGACGCGTGGTGCTCCCCTTCGATCACCACCCGCATCGCGGCGGCCGCTGGCTCCGCGTGGCGATCGATTCGGCCGAGACGCTGCTGCCCCTGCTGGCCGCCATCGGCATCGTGATCGCCGCCGGGCCAACGCGGACAGGCGAGCCCAAGTCGCGGCGGATTCTCACGAACATCGAATTCTGTGTCGACGTGTCGGGCAGCATGACGGCCCCCTGCGGCGAGGGCACGCGGTATGATGCGTCGATGGCGGCCATCGACCGGTTTCTCGGGGCCCGCGCGGGGGATGCGTTTGGGCTGACGTTCTTCGGCTCGTCGGTGCTCCACTGGGCGCCGCTCACGACCGACCCTTCGGCACTCCGCTGTGCCGTGCCGTTCATGAAGCCGGGCAACCTGCCGATCTGGTTCGGCGGCACGGAAATCGGCAAGGCCTTGCTGGCCTGCGCCGAGGTGCTCGACGCACGCCCGGAAGGCGACCGCGCGATCGTGCTCGTCTCCGACGGCATGAGTTTCGACCTGAACGGCGACAACGAGGCGCGGGTGGCCAAGACGCTCCAAGACAAGCGGATCGCGCTCTGGGCGATTCACGTCGCGGAAACCGAGATTCCCAGCGAGATCATCGACCTGGCGGCGGCAACGGGTGGCGCCGCCTTCCATGCAGACGATCCCGGCACGCTCACCGACGTCTTCGGCCGGATCGACGCCATGCAGAAAACGAAGCTCGCCAAGACCGCGGCCGAGACGGTCGACTTCTTCGCGCCTTTTTCGATCGCGGGCCTTTCATTGCTCGGCCTCGCCACGCTCTGCTCGTTCGGTGTGAGGTACACGCCATGGTGACCGGCGCCATCACGACTGCCGGACTTCTCGCCGCGGGGATCGCGCTCCTCTGGGCGCTCGCGGAGGTGGTGCATGCACGCCGCGTCCGCCGGATCGGGCCGCTCGCCTTCGGGCCTGGGCAGCCCGACCAAAGAGGTTCGTCGCGGCCGGCATCCTGGGTTGCTGTGGCTCCAGCGCTGCGGGTGGTTTCCGCTGCCGCGCTGGCCTTCGGGCTCGTGGCCCTGCTGCTCGTCGAGCCGGCGGCCCATGGCGGAAAGGCGACCGAGGCCAAAAAGCTCCGCCATCTGGTCGTCGTGCTCGACGTGTCGCCAAGCATGCGACTGGCCGATGCCGGTCCTGATGGCAGGCAGACTCGGCGGGCGAGGGCGGCGACGCTCATCCGCAGCGTGCTCGCGCGAGTGCCGGTCGAGCAGTATCGCGTGAGCGTCGTCGCGGTGGCGAACGGAGCGCTCCCCGTCGTGGAAGACACCCGCGATGCCGACGTGCTCGCGAACATCCTCGACGACCTGCCACTCCACTTCGCCTTCAAGGCAGGGAAGACCGATCTCTTCGCGGGGCTCGCGGAGGCCGCGCGGATCGCGAAGCCTTGGCGGCCCGGGAGCACGACGGTGCTTGTCGTCACCGATGGCGACACCGTGCCCGCCACCGGCCTGCCGCGGATGCCCGCGAGCGTGTCGGGCGTGCTGCTCGTGGGGGTCGGTGATGCGGCGGCCGGACAATTCATCGACGGCCACATGTCGCGACAGGATGCAGCCACGCTGCGGCAGGTGGCCGCGCGGTCGAGCGGGCTCTACCACGACGGTAACGTGAAACAGGTGCCGACCGACAGCCTCGTGTCGCTCGGCATGGTGCCGCGGCAGCGGCTGATCGATCGGCTGGGGCTGCGGGAAATGGCCATGGCGTGCGCCGTCGCGGGAGCGGGGATGCTCAGCTTGCTGCCGGTGCTCCTCGCGGCCTTCGGCACCGGTTACCGCCCCGGAATCCCGCCCCGCCCCCGTGATAGATTGCGGCAATCCGTCGTCTCGACCAACTCGTCCAGTTCGACCAGGAGAACCCTTGCATGCGAGCCATCCTGATCCTGCTTTGGCTTTTGATCCCGCTCGGGGCGATCGCCTACCACTACGGCCCCGGCGTGGATGGGCAGGCCCGTGACCACGCCGCCGAGGTCATCGCGAAGGCCGAGAAACGACTCGCCGAAGACGACCCGGCCGGCGCCGTCCGTGCCTACGACGAGGCGGTCACGTCGCTGCCCGCCTCCGACATCGCCACCGCTCGGCGGCTCCGGATCGAGCGGGCCAAGGCGCGGATCGCCGCCAGCCAGTTGGCCGAGGCATCGCAGGAACTCGGCAGCCTCGTCGAGGAACTCCAGGCCGATTCCGCCGCCGATCCGCGGCTCGTCGACGATGCCCGCGACGCCCTCGCCGCGAGCGACTTTTATGTCGCCTGGCTCAAGCGGCTGGAGGGACTCTCTCGGGAGGAATGGGAGCCGCATGCCGAAAGCGCCCGCCAGACGTGGCGGCGCCTTGCCGACGAAGCAGAGGCCGACGGTGACACGCAGGCCCGCGACCGCCACGCCAAGGACCTCGAGGCCGTGGTTCGCCTCGCCCGGATGGAGCCCGACGAACTCCAAGGCCTGCCCATCCCGAAGGAATGCAAGGCCTGCAAGAGCGGCAAGTGCCGCAACTGCCGGGGCGGCAAGAAGCCTGGCCGCAATCCGGGCCAGGGACAGGGCCAGCCAAAAGACGCGCGGGGCGCTTCGAGCGGCCCGCCACCTGACGATTCAGGGTCGTGAAGACACGCTTGGAGAGGAGCCGGGAAACGATGCCGATGCACAGACTGATGTTTCGCAGGATGACCGACGCAACTGCCGCGCGCGGCACCCGGGTGGCGGTTTGGCTTGCCATGGCCTTGGTCGCGCCATGCCTCCAGCCGGCCGTGGCCTCAGCCGGCGAAGACACCGAGGAGCAAGCCGCGAAGGTGAAGGCGGAACAGGAATCACGGCAGTGGATCGAAAAGATCAGGAAACTCTCATTCGACCGCCGCCCATCGGCGCTCCTCGGCGGGACCGTTGACGCCGTGGATTCCGTGCCTGCTGACAGCGCAAAAGCAGAGGATGCGCCTGAAACGCAATTGGAAGCCTTCCGCAAGGATGTCAACGCCGGCCGTTGGGAGCAGGTCGGCGGGTTCCTGCGATCGCTGCCGCAGCAGGAGGCGATCGTGGCTGCCGACCACCTGCTCGAGGCAGTCGGCAAGATGCCGCCCGCGCAGCCCGGCCCCGACGGCCGGCCGCTCGCGTCCGAAGGCCCCGTCTTCACCGCGGCCGATATCGTCGAGATCGCGCGGGCCCTGCCCGTGCCGATCGACGAGCCGCGGCAGAAGAAACTTGGCGCCCTCGCCAAGCTCGCGATCGACGGGGGCACGGAGCCGACCGATCTGGCAAAAGCGGTCGCGGCCGAGGCGGATCGCGATGCAACGCAGCGAAAGTTCGATCGTCGGGCCGTGGCCGTCATCCTCGCCGAGAGCGGTCGGGCCGATCTCGTGGATCCATTCGTTCCCGCCGTCGATGTGGCGGTCGCGGACAAGGATTTTGCGGGGCTGAAGCTCCGTGTGCGGCAGTTGAAGGCGGCCCGGGACCGCGACAAGGCGAACGTCTCTCTCGACGATGTTTGGAAGGCCGTCCGCGGGCTTCTTGCGATCGACTCGAAAACTGTCGCGGATCGCCGCTATGCCGTGGAGCAGGCCACCGAACTGCTGCCGCTCTTGCCAAGCGAGGATGCACACGAGTGGCTCGCCGCCGTCACGGCAGACAATCCGCAGATGGCACAGGAGGTGCTCGCCGCGATCGCCGCCCACGTTGCCGTCGGGCTGCAAAAGCAGCCGCGCGACGTGGAATCACGCACGCGGTGGCTCAAGCTCCTCGACACCGCGGTCGATGGCATCACGGCCTCGAAGGCCGCACAGGATCCCGGCTGGAGGGAGCCCCTGTCGCTCGCCGCCCGTGCCTGGACGGCCGAGGCCGTCCATTCCGCCGCGCACGACACGAAAGACACGTCGATGAAGCGCGACCGCTTCGGCAACATCTTTTACTGGGAGGAGCAGCAGGCCGAACAGCAGCGGCAGCAGCTGCCGCAGTGGCCGGTGAAGCTCGCCGACGCGCTCGACACCCGGCCCGACGACAACTGGCTCGCCCTCCTCGATTCCACCGAACGGCCGGCGGTGCAGCGCGCGGTGATCGCCCTCCACTGCAAGGCGGGAGAGCCCGACCAGGCGTTGCCACTGCTCGAGAAGCTCGCGGCCTCCCACCCGGAAACGGCCCAAAGCCTCGTCAAGCCGATGCTCGACGCCTGGAAACTGGCCCACGATCCCAACGATGAGCGGACGCGACCGATGCCGTTCTTCTACGCCTTCGGAATGGAGCAGCGGCAGGGAGGCATCCCGCTCACCCGCTCGCTGCAGGAGCGGAACCTCGCCGCGCTCGAGACCTTCGTCGAGCGACTGCGGGCCCTGCCGCTCGGGCCCCTCGATGAAAAACTTCTCGTCGACTGCTTCACCACCTGCCATAGCGTCGCCGAGGTCTACAAGCCCGAGGCGATTGCCTCGGTATTCGGCCCCGTCGAACAACTCGCGCCCACAGCGGTCGCCCGGCTGGCGGCCAAGATGCGGGCCAACCTCGCCGGCACCTGGCAGAAGCCGAGCGTGCAGGAGCATGCCAAGACAAAACGCCGCGAGGCCGACATCCGGGCCGAGGTGATCAAGGGCTATGAGACGGCGCGGCGGTTCATCACCGCGGGTCTGGCCCGGCATCCGAACCACTGGGCGCTGCTGGGGGCCCAGGCGGCGCACGCCCACGACGCGAACGACTACGAGAAGAGGATCGCCGACACGCCCGACTTCACGAAGAACCGCCGCGCAGCCCTCGACGCCTTCGCCGCCGCGGGCAAGGCCTATGCCGCCGCCACTGCCACCCTGCCCCGCGACGACTGGCAACCCGACCTCTTGGAGACCTGGTTCCTCGCGGGCTGCGGCGCCTGCGATGCCGGCCGGATCGACGAGACGACGCAGGGCGTCGACGGCGAGAGTGAGAAGATCCGCGCGGTGATCGATGCGATGGAGCCGGAGCAGCGGGAGTGGCACAAGGAGCGATTCGCCGCCTCCCTCGTGTCGCGGCTCTCGAGGCTGAACCCCGCCGTGAAGTACCGCGTGGTCCGCGCGGGGTTGGAGGTGGCCGGTGATCACCCGAAGGCCCGCGAGGCGCGGAAGGTCGTCGACTACTATGCCGATCTTACCCGTGAGATCGAACTTCGCGCCGATATCGATGGGTCCGACCGCGTGGGCCACGGCAGGCCCTTCGGCGTGCTCGTGTCGCTGCGGCACACCCGTGAGATCGAGCGGGAGTCGGGCGGCTTCGGCCGCTATCTGCAGAACCAGAAGACGGGCAACCCGTTCGCCTTCAACTTCGGCCGGCCGCTCGAAAACTACCGGGAGAAGTTCGAGGAGGCCGCGCGAAAGGCGCTCGGCGAGTTCTTCGACGTGAAGAGCATCACGTTCGAGTCGGAGGCCGTGCAGAGCCGGGCCGATGCCGAGTATGGCTGGCGGCGGACGCCCTATGCCTATCTTGTTCTCGCGGCGAAGGATCCGAAGATCGACCGCCTGCCGCCGCTGCGGCTCGACCTCGATTTTCTCGACACCGCGGGCTACGTGATCCTGCCGATCGAAAGCAGCGCGACCGCCCTCGACGCCGTCACGGAATCGCCGGAGCCGCGTCCCTACGCGAAGCTCTCGCTCACGCAGATCCTCGACGACCGCAAGGCCCACGCGGGGGAGGTGACGCTCGAAGTCCGGGCCGCAGCCCGCGGGCTCGTGCCCGATCTCGATGAGTTGCTCGACCCCGCGGTTGCGGGCTTCGAGGTGGCACATGTCCGCGACGACGGCCTCGCCGTGTCGCGGTTCGACCCCGATGCATCGGAACCGGTCGTGCTGTCGGAGCGCAGCTGGGCCGCCACGCTCAAGCCGAAGGCCGGCGCCGAGCCCGCGACACGCTTCGTGTTTCCGGAGCCCAAGATCGAGGTGGCCGAGTCGATCCTGCAGCGGTACGACGACGCCGATCTCGTGACGGCCGAGCAAGCGGTCGCGTTCGGTGGCCGGATCGCACGGCGCTTCCCGCGGTGGCCGCTCATCGCGGGCGTCACCGGCGGATCGATCGCCCTGCTCGGGTTTCTGGTGTTGCTCTGGCGCGCGCTTGCCAATCCGACACCGATCGGGCCGCACCGGTTCAGCGTGCCCGAACCGGCCACGCCGTTTGCCGTGCTGCAGCTGCTTCGCGACATCCAGAGCACCAACGGCCTCGACGACCGCGGCCACGCGGAATTGCAGGACTCCATCGAACGGCTCGAGCGCACCTTCTTTGCCGACGACACTGCGGCAACCGCACCGGCGGCTGATCACGACCTGGCAGCCATCGCCGGATCATGGGTGACACGGGCCCGGCCGCGGCGGACATGAGCGGAGCATCCCCGGCCTGGGGAATGTGCTGGCCGTGAGCCGAGATGCGATCTATGCTTTTCCTATGAACCACAACGCCTTCGCTGCGTTCACGGCCGTCGGCGCCCTGCTCTTTGCCTCGGTGCTTTGTGCCGCCCCGCCGCCCGCCCGGCCGAACGTCCTCTTCATCCTTTGTGACGACCTGCGGCCCGATGCGGTTGGCTGCTACGGCTCCAAGCACGTGAACACGCCGCACATCGACCGCCTCGCCGCCGGCGGCGTGCGGTTCGCCAACGGCTTCTGTACCACCTCGCTCTGCTCACCGAGCCGCGCGAGCATCCTCACCGGCCTCTACGCCCACGCCCATGGCGTCCGCAACAACTTCACTGAATTGCCCGCCGCCCTGCCTCATTGGCCCGCCAGACTCCGCGAGCAGGGCTACTCGACCGGCTCTATCGGCAAGTGGCACATGGGCGAAAACAACGACGCCCCACGGCCAGGCTTCGACTGGTTCGTCAGCCACAAGGGTCAGGGGAAATATTTCGACAACGAGTGGAACATCAACGGCGAGCGACGCGAGACGACGCCGGGGTATTACACCACCGTCGTCACCGACTTCGCTGCCGACTGGCTGGCGAAACAGCCGGCTGGCAAGCCCTGGGCCCTGTGCCTGGGCCACAAGGCGCCGCACTCCTTCTACTTTCCGGAGGAGAAATACGCGCATGCATTCGACGCCGTTCGCGTGCCCTATCCGAAGAGCGCTTTCCATCTCGACGGCCAGCCCGACTGGATTCGGCAGCGGCTGACGACCTGGCACGGGATCTATGGCCCGCTCTTCGACTGGCGGAAACAGTTTCCCGACACGCGGCCCGAGGCGGTCAAGGATTTCGAGAACATGGTGCATGCCTACTGGGGCACCGTGCTGAGCGTCGACGACAGCGTGGGCCGGCTCGTTGCCCTGCTCGAAGAGCGAGGCGAACTCGCCAACACGCTCGTCATCTTCATGGGCGATAACGGACTGCTCGAGGGTGAGCATGGCATGATCGACAAGCGGACGATGCACGAGCCGAGCATCCGCATCCCGATCATCGTCCGCGGGCCGGGGCTGCCTGCCGGAAAGGTCGTCGCTCAGCAGGTACTCACGGAGGACATCGCCCCGAGCGTGCTGGATATCTGCGGGGCGCCGGCAATCGAGAAGACTCACGGCCGCTCGTGGAAGCCGCTGTGCAACGCCGGCGATCCAGGCTGGCGCACTGCCTGGCTCTATGAATACGACTACGAGAAGCAGTTTCCCTACACCCCCAACATCCGCGGCATCCGCACCGACCGCTTCAAGTTCATGCACTATCCGCATGGCGACGGGTCGGCCGACCGTCATCTACCGGAGATGTACGACCTGCAGGCCGATCCGGATGAACTGAAAAACCTCGCCACCGATCCGGCCCACGCTGCGACGCGTGTGGATCTCGAACGCCGGCTCGCCGACCTGCTGGCGTCGTACGGCCTCACCCCCGACAAAGACACGATGCCGCTCGACGAGGGCATCAAGTCGGAACTGCCCGACCAGAAGATTCGCTGACAAATCGCGTCGAGCATCCTGAACACCAGCATGCCGTTGCAGCGTTGTCGTCAGCAGTCGTCGTGATGGCGTGAGCCGCGAGCAGCGCGGGCGGGTCGGTCGCCCCGGCAGCCTTACCGCGCACCGGGCTTCGGTCGCATCGTGACCTCGATGACGATATCCGGCTGCTTTTCATCGCGCGAGGCGGCGGCGGCTGGAAGCGTGAACGAGAGGAGCTGGAAGCCCTCGTTCTTTCGCTCCTCTAAAGTCGGTGGAGCGGCTGGTTCCACCTGCCAGACGGATTCCTGGGGGCTGATCTCGATTTCGAGGGAACGGCCGTTGCTCGTCAGCACCGCGGGTTTTGGTCGGCGACGAGTGCCGCATCACCGGAGCGTGTGATCAGCCAGCCGCGGCCGGCCATGAAGGCGGCGCCGTCGAGGAGGCACTTGGGCACGGCACTCTTTCGGCCCAATCCCTCGGCGACAGCAAGGCCGAGCCCGTGGTATTCCGTGCCGTAGTCCCAGTAGCTCGGCCCCTCGGGATAGCCGCCGTCGGGTTCGTAAAACCGTGCCGAGACCTCGACGATCCGCAGGCAGTCGGCGAACGGACTGGCAGCGAGCGCAGCCTCATCGGTCGCCGCGGCCGCGCAGGCAATGGCAATGCCGGCGCCGCACACCTGCGACCAATTATTATGGACCGTCGTCCAATGGTTTTTTTTCGCGAGCTGTGCACGCATCGGCCGAGACGAGCGTCGCATCCCGGATCATGGCAGAAAGTGGGTCGGCCTCGATCCGCTCCCGGATCCGGGCCTCGACGGCGGGCGTGAGGAGGAGCCGCGGATGCGGGGGAAGGTCACCGGCACGAGCGGTAGACGCGCAGGCCAGCAGGGCCAGTGCCGTGAAGACACCGCCGAATGAGATCGCGGGACAAAAGCAGTTCGCCATGATGAATCCGACCCACACTCGCGTTTGTTCAGTCCACCGGCTCACAAACCAGCCTTCTGAAGCGGCGACATCCCCAGTTGCATATTGTAGATGCCCACGTTTGCCGCCGTCGGCTGCGGATCGGTCGAAGTCGATCGAGTAAGACTTCGAGCCCTCGCATGGTCGTCTCCGCAAGCGAGCAGCTTCACGTGGGTTTGTATGCCGGAACCCCGGCCACGGTTGCAGCCATAACCGGATTCTCGCTCCGAATGTGGCCTCGTTTAAGGGGGGCAGGTCACCCGCTCGTGGCCCGCCCACCGACTGGGGCGAACTCATCCAGGCGCATGACGACCGCGAAGCGGTTCAGGTGTCGCCCGACGAGCTGCCCGTGATCGATATCCACAGCCTCTGACCGGTGCCGGACACGAGGCATCAACGCAGCCGCCACGCGGCCCGACTCGGAGAGACTCCGCGCACAAACCAGAAAACCGCCGCTTCGGAGGGGGAGGGCAGGCGGATCGGGAAGAACCTGGTGCGGGCCGGGACACAGGAGCACCCGACTCACGAGCCGCTCATCAGTTGGACGACGCTTGCGGAAGTGCCATTGGCCGGGCTATCCTTTTCGGCGGGGCGCATGGGCCGGTCTGTCGCCACGTGCACGGGGGATGGACGGCGCAAGTGATCTCCTGTACACTCACAAGACAATGGTGTCGTTGCCTGAGCCACTCCCGACCGTCGGTCCGGGGGGCGATGGCCGCGACGGCCTGTCGCGCCGACTGTATCCCGGAGTCACTGTATGGCCACAGCCGACCAGCACCCACGCACTGCGCTCACATACGAAGTCCACGCCCGCGCTGACGGGAAGGTTGAGTTCGTCGGACCATTTCAGCCAGGAGAGCGGCTCACCGTGATCGTGATCCCAGAAGCAGGTCGTGAGTTTGACGATCTCGTGGCCGCCGCTGGCAGCACGCTCGACTTCTGGGACAACCCGCTCGATGACGAGGACTGGAATGCGGCCCCGGCAGCGTGACATCGTTCTGATCCCCGTGCCATTCACCGACCTCTCGAGCCGTAAGCGGCGTCCGGTGATTGTCGTCTCATCCGACGCCTACAACGCTGCCGGCGCCGACATGATCGTCGTGGCAATGACGTCGAACCCGGCCGAGGCTCGCTGGTCATTTCGCATCGACTCGGCGGATCTGGACGATGGTCGGCTTAACCACCCGGGCACGGTTCGTGTCGACCGCATCTACACGGTCGCCCAGAGACTGGCGGTGGTGCGGTTCGGCGCCGTGTCCCGCGGCGTTCTCGACCGTATCCGCGGCATAATCGGCGATGTCATCGCGTGAGCCGACGCCGTCAATCCTGATGGCTTCCGCCGACCTGGGGTGTTTCGCTCGGCCGTGGTGCGTGCTAAGTGGCGGCCCGGTCAGCGGGTCAGGTGCAGTTCGACCGGCAGACGCATACCCGGCTGGACGTCGATCACGAGCCCGCTGGTTTCGTACGACGTGTATCGCTCGGGGATCAGCGACGCCCCCAGGTGCAGCTCGCCCCCGCTCGGGGCTGCCGGCCGGCGTTGCCCCTCGTAGCAGGCGACGATCACCCGATTGCGGCCCTCGACGGCCCCCGGCCCCTCGCCGATCACCGCCAGCACAAACGTCTCGTCGACGACCATCCGGTGATGCGGGCGGGCTTGGCAAACCTACTCTCGCTCGAAAAAGACTTCGCGGTCGTGGCTCAGGCCGACGACGGCGAGTCGGCGATCGTCCTCTGGCAGAAACATACGCCCGATGTCTGCCTCCTCGACGTGACGATGCATGGCATCGACGGCATCGAGACGCTCAAGCGATTGAAGGCGATCGCTGCCGACGCCCGCGTGCTCATGCTCACATCCTCGGAAGCCCCCGAAGACATGGCTCATGCCATGAAGGCCGGTGCCTGCGGCTACATCACGAAAAACGTGCAGCATGACGATCTCGTGGAGGCGATCCGCAGCGTGTATGCCGGCGGCAAAGCGATCGACCCATGCATGGTCGACTCCCAGCCCGCACCCGGCGGCGGTAGCCTGCTGATGCCACGCGAGCTGGAAGCGGATGCCCGCGAGCGTCTGCAGGAGCGTGTCGTGGAGGTTGGCGGCGAGCCGGTTGCGCTCCCGCAGCGTCGCCTGAAACTCGACCGCCGCCTCGCGGCGTGTGCGCACTTCCTGTGCCACGCGGGCCGCCTGGGCCGCCAGCTCGCGCCGAAGCGACCAGATCCAGGCGAGCGAGCCGGCCAGGATCGCAACCACCGCCGACAGCGCGATTGCGAGCCGCTGCGGCGTCCACCACGACGGTTTTTTTAGTACGACCACGTCGGCCGCCGACCGCAGGAACAAGCCGAGCCGGTCGATATCAGGATTTTTCCAGCGGGACGGTTCCGACGCACTGTCGGCCAGTTCCACCTGCATGATGCCCGTCACCTCGAGATCGCTGCCGGGCTCTACCTTCTGGAGTTCCCTGAATTGATTGCCGAAGATTGCGGCCGTGAGATTCGCCTGCCCGGCCGATGAAAGCGTGAGCATGCCGCCGTTACGGGTGTGCTCGATGTCAACGAGCCGCGCCGGAAACCGGATCAGGCAGCCGTCATAGTTACCCGGCTTGGCCAGCAGTCCGGACCGCTGCGCTTGCTGGACGATCTCGATGATGCGATCCGGGCTGATATTCACCGGCTTGGATGGTGGGCCGGTTTCAATTCGCTGAACCACAGCCTCGATGATGCCAGCCATGTTGCGGCCGCGTTCCAGAAAGCCCGCCACTTCGACGCGATCTCCGGGCACCAGCGGCTCCCGCGACTGCGTCTGCACACGCACCCCAACCGCACCTTCTTGGAGGTAAAAGTATTCGCCGGGGAGGGAGAAGGTCACGGTGCCTTCGGCGCGGATCCGATGGCCGCCGAGCGGCTCCGGATGAAACTGGGCGATCGAATCAAGAGACACCTTCGGCGCGGCAAACGGCTCGGACGGGGGCGCCCTGGTGATCAGCAGGTCTTCGCTTGCATGGAGGGAAATGCGGGGCGAGAGAAACTCCCCCCGCGTATTGAACCGCGACGTCGTCACACCCGTCACCCGCACGGTGGCGTCGACCAACTCCGCCGGAGAATGCTCGATCATTTTCTGTGGAATGGTCGCAATGAATCGCCGTCCGGCACGTTCGATGATCAACCGCTTGTAGCCCTCCTCGTCTCGGAAACCCTGGACGATGCCCGTGGCCTCGACGCGACGGCAGGTGTCGCTCCCGGTGAAAAACCGCTCGTCATCGACAGGCTGGGCTGTCGGCAGGGGCTTGGTGCCGATCCGCCGGATGTCGCTTGCAAGAACCGTGGGCGCGAAACCGCCCCGGTCGGTCACCCCATCGATTTCAAGGTGATCGCCCAGCGACAGATCACCCGCATCGAAGGGCGGCTTGATGGTGACCCAAATGCCCGCGGTTTCATCCTGAACCACCATCGAATTCTTTGGCATCTGGTCGCCACCGACGAGCGTGACTACGCCACGCACGCGCACGGGCTTCGCCTCCGCGGCCTCGACCATCGGCAGCGCCCGGATGTCGGCGATCCGCGAGAAGATTGCCTCTGGCTCGTCTGCCACGGCAGCCGCAAGCAGCATCAAGAGCCCAAACCAGATTTCCATTTTTCGCCTGCTCCAGCAAAACAGGGCTCTCTGCCCCCTCCCGGCAGGCTACCACCGCGGGGTCGGGTGGACCGTTGGCCCCCGGCACAGCGGTCGGGTAGATTCTGCCTCCACATCACCCACGGATAGCGATCATGCCCACCAAGGTCACGGATGACCGCCCCGCAGCGAAGCGACTCGTAACTGGCAATACGGTTCGAAAGCGCTCGAAGCGAAAGGCGATCCGGTCGGTGAACACCGCAGCCAACCTTTTTGACGCCGACCACACCGACGATGTTCCGGGTGTGCGGCGGCTCTACACGGTGCCGATGATGACCGCTGTGCTCGGCGCGCCCCCCGCAGCCGTGCGGCACTGGGTTCGCGGCGGCCTCTTCGAGCCCACCCGCCGCGCGGGTTCGCTCGAGTGGTTTGATTTTCAGCAGCTCGTGGTGGGCCGGCAGCTCATGCGGCTGCTCTCGACAGGACTCTCTCTGCGGGAGATCGACGACAAGCTGGCGGGACTCGCAGCGGGCGGTGCTGCCGCAGCCGCACGGGTGAGCGAACGGATCGTCACGGACGGCCGGCGGCTGAGCATCCGGCGCGGCAGCCGACTTGTTGGCGCAGGCGGCCAGCTGCAACTCGGCTTCTATACAGATGGCCTGCACACGGGCGACGCCGGGGCCGCAGCGACCCTGTTGCCGCGGCTCGACGCCGGCCCGGAGATCGCCATCGAGATGGATGACGACGAGCCCACCTGCGCAGCCGAACTCCTCGACCTCGCCGCCGATCTCGAGGCGGCCGGCGAATTCACCGAGGCGGCCGAGGCGCTCCGCGCCGTGCTGCAGGCGGAGGGGCCGACGGCGCAGGTTGTGTTCATGCTCGCCGAACTCCTCTATCGCTCTGGCGACCTGACGGCGGCGCGGGAACGCTACTACGCCGCGGTCGAACTGGACGACGACCACCTCGAGGCTCGCTCGAGCCTCGGCTGCGTGCTCGCGGAACTCGGCGACCACGAACTGTCGCTCGCGGCGCTCGAAGGCGTGCTCCGGCAGCAGCCCGACTATGCCGACGCCCACTGGCACATGGCCGGCGTGCTCGAAGAAGTCGGCCGGGCGGCCGATAGCCAGCGGCATCTTCGGGCGTTTCTCGCGCTCGCCCCGGAAAGCCCCTGGGCCGCACTCGCGCGGGAAAGGCTCGAGTAGGACAGGCTTCAGCCTGTCAATCGCTCCGACAGGCTGAAGCCTGTCCTACTTTCGACACCAGGGCGTCTCGCTTTGCGTGAAACTAGTAAGCGCCCCACGGCCCGCGGACGGGATGCACGCCAAACTGCACCGTGTCGCTCGGCTGGTTTGGCGTCGGATACATCGCACCACCGGCGCCTCCCACCGCACCCGGCCCGGGATAGGGCCGACGATACTGGTGGTAGATCGGTATCACGCGCGAGCTCGGCACGCCCCAGCTGTATTCGCTCGTAAACTCCGCGGTGGGCGGCACGACGAGGGCCATCGGCCTGCCGATCGACGGGTCATACCAGCTGCTGTGCCAGCTCTTGCCCTGGCTCCGCAGGAAATAACGCTTCTCGATCACGTCGTGGTTGAGAAAGTGGTGGCTGCCATCGCAGTGCTTGTGACCGCAATGCCCTGTTCTGCAGCCATGGTGACCGCAGGCGGCGCCGCAGCCGCCGGGGCCGCAGGCCTCACAAGCGCAGCCGGCACGTCCATGCCCGCCGGCAATACAGACCGCCCCGCCCAGACAGCCGACCGCGATGACGATTGCCGCCACGCCGCTCCATGCCGACTGCCCACGTTTCGATCGCTGCATGATGTCGCCGCTCCCCATGTTCAGAAATTGCCTCACCACCAATAGCCGCGCACGTCGGTCCGCATGCCCATCGCTCCAGCCGGCCGCACGTAATGGCGGCGATGCTTGTAGAGAAATTCGTGGGGCATGAACGGCGGATACGTGTTCCAGGTATGGCCCACGCGCGGCGGCACCGGCCGCGGCGACACGTAGAGCTGCGAGCCAAATCCGGGAGCGGAGCCTGCCGGCACGGGAGGCGTGTAGAAGTTGTAGAAAACGTCGGGCGTGGGAGCCTCCACGCCGCCGTTGATCGGGGCGGCGACACCGGTGGTCGCCAGCATCCCGACCGCCGCGAGGGCTCCCAGCAAAATCCTGCGTGTCTGCACCATTGCGTCTCCTCCTCCGCCCAGCGGCCAACAGCCTTCCCCGTGCGAAAGTTCTTCGGCAGCCGCCGATTCACCGGATGACTCGCGGTGTACGGCCTCTGACGGCCCTGCCCAGCAGGCAAGGTCTGCCGCCGGCCGCGGACGATGACCGCCCCCACGGAACGGCCCTACAACCGCTATACTTTGCCCCTCTTGCCAAGGAATCGGCCCCCAATCACAGTCTCCTTCACTCAACGCATGGCCACGAAAACACCGCGTCCCAAATCGAAGCCGAAATCTGCCGCAAAGACCGGGAAGCCGCTGAAGGCCCCGCCGGAAGAAACGCCGGCGATCGCGGCAGAGGCTCCGCCGGCCGCCGTCACCACCGGCAAGGCCCCGGCCAAACGCCGCGCCACGGCGCAGACGCTCGCCGCCGGCCAGCGGGACATCTCCGTCAGCGAGTTCTTCGCCAAGAACCGCCACCTGCTCGGCTTCGACTCACCCCGCAAGGCTCTGCTGACGAGCGTGAAGGAGGCGGTCGACAACTCGCTCGACGCCTGCGAGGAGGCCGGCATCCTCCCTGAGATCTGGGTCCACATCGAACCGGTGGGCGACAGCGTCAGCCGCTACCGCATGGGTGTGCAGGACAACGGCCCGGGCATCGTCCGCAAGCAGATCCCGCTCATCTTCGGCAAACTCCTCTACGGCTCGAAGTTTCACCGGCTGCGGATGAGCCGCGGCCAGCAGGGCATCGGCATCTCGGCGGCCGGCATGTATGGCGTGCTCACAACCGGCAAGCCGGTGAAGATCATCTCGAAGACGGGCGCCAAGGATGCCGCGCACTACTACGAGCTGCGGATCGACACGAAGACCAACCAGCCTGAGATTCTCAACGGCAAGGGCGAGGGCGTTGACATCCCGACTGGCAAGGGCCGCGACGAATTGATGAAAAAACACTCGATCGAGTGGGTGGCCGAAAACGACAGGGGCGAGGCAATCGACCACGGCACCCGCGTGACGATCGAGATGGAGGCGAAGTTTCAGCGGGGCCGCGGCAGCGTCGAGGAGTATCTGGAGCAGACGGCGATCTCCAACCCGCATGCGCGGATCCACTTCCAGGGTCCCGACGGCCCCGAACGGATCCTCGAGCGGTCGACCGACGACCTGCCGCCGGAGCCGAAGGAGATCAAGCCACATCCCTACGGCGTCGAACTTGGCCGGCTGGTGACGATGCTGCAGGAACACCCCAAGCTCACGCTCGCGCAGTTCCTGACGCAGTCGTTCTCCCGCGTCTCGCACAGCACGGCCAAGAGACTCTGCGACCTGGCGAAGCTTTCCACCCGCGTGACGACGGGCAAGCTCGGCCGCGGCGAGGCCGATGCCCTCTACAAGGCGATCCAGGAGACGAAAATCCCGCCACCGGCCACCGACTGCGTGGTGCCGATCGGCGAGCAGCGGCTGCTGGCCGGGCTGCGGCAGGTGGTGCCAGGCGAGTTTTTCACCGCCGCCACGCGGCCGCCCTCGGTTTACCGCGGCAATCCCTTCGTGATCGAGGCGGCGCTCGCCTACGGCGGCGGGCCATCGGTCCAGAAAGTCACGCTCGAGGCGCTCACGGAACTGGCCGGCGAAAGCGATGCCCGCAGCCTGCGGCAGTTTCTCACGACGACCTTCACCGGCATGGGGGGAGAGGCGGCCGACAAGATCCTCGCCGAGGCCGAACTCGCGCCGCGGCAGTCGCCATCGAAGCTGAAGAAGGCCGCGCCCGAGGCCCTGCACGCCGCGATGCAGCATGTCAACGTCGACGACGGGCAGAGCATGACGGTGCTGCGGTATGCCAACCGCGTGCCGCTGCAGTTCCAACATGCGGCCTGCGCGGTCACGCAGACGATCCTCTCGACCAACTGGCGATCGTACGGCCTCTCGCAGTCCCGTGGCAGCCTGCCGAGCGGCCCGGTCACCACCATGGTGCACGTGGCCAGCGTCTGGGTGCCGTTCACGAGCGAGTCGAAAGAGGCCATTGCGTCATATCCGGAGATCCAGAAGGAGATCCGGCTCGCGCTGCAGGCCGTGGGCCGCAAGCTCGGCATGTACATGCGACGCCGGCTCCGCGTGGCCCAGGAAGGGCAGCGCCGCAGCATTTTCCTTCGCTACCTCGGCGAAGTGGCCTCGGCGGTATCGGTGATCAACGGCGTCGATCGCGACAAGCTCTTCGAACAACTGCTGGCCGTGGCCAAGAAGAAGACGGCCGAGGCCGACGTGAAGCTCGACGACCGCGGCAAGCCGATCGAGGAGGAGGACGATCTCGACCTCGGCGACAACTGCATCATCGTGCCGCAGGCGCTGCCCGGGGCGGACGCGGAAGAGAAGCAGCCCGCAAAGCGCAAGCGGCGAAAGTAGGACAGGCTTCAGCCTGTCACATCCAAACCCGCCATCGCCTTGACAGGCTAAAGCCAGGCCGTCAACTCAAAATCCCCTTCACGACTTCCCCGTGCACGGCTGCTGCCCGCAAAACCACGGCGTCCTGCCGTGTTTTGCTTGGCGACCGCCGGTCGCTGGTGACAAGCCGGGCCTCCAGCCAGGCCGTCAACTCAAAATCCCCTTCACGACTTCCCCGTGCACGTCGGTCAGCCGGAAGTCGCGGCCCTGATAGGGGAAGGTGAGACGTAGGTGGTCGATGCCCATCAGGTGCAGGATCGTGGCGTTCAGGTCGTGCACGTGCACCTTCTGCTCGGGCGTGATGATGTTGTAGGAGTAGTCGTCGGTCGCGCCCCATGTGAGCCCCGGCTTCACACCCGCCCCCGCCATGAGCATCGTGAAGCACCGCGGATGGTGGTCGCGGCCGTAGTTGGTCTCGGTGAGCGTGCCCTGCGAGTAGATCGTGCGGCCAAACTCGCCACCCCACACGATCAGCGTGTCATCGAGCATGCCCCGCGCCTGCAAGTCATCGAGCAGCGCGGCCGTGGCCTGGTCGGTATCCTGCACCTGCCCCTTGATCGCATTCGGCAGCCCGCCGTGATGGTCCCAGCCCATGTGGAAGCACTGCACGAACCGCACGCCCCGCTCGGAGAGCCGCCGCGCGAGCAGGCAGTTGAAGGCGTAGCTGCCGGGTCGGTGCACGTCGGGGCCGTAGGAGTCGAGCACATGCTTCGGCTCATCCTTGAAATTGATGATCTCCGGCACGCTCTCCTGCATGCGGAAGGCCATCTCATACTGGCTCGTCCGGGCGGCGATCTCGGGATCGCCAACGGCACTCGAGCGGGTCGCATTCAACTTCGCGATCCGGTCGAGCGTGTCCCGCCGCATCTGCCGATCGACGCCGGCCGGATCGGCCAGATAGAGCACCGGGTCGCCCGTGTTGCGGAACCGCACCCCCTGATGCTGCGTCGGCAGGAACCCCGCCCCCCAGAGCCGTTCGTAGAGCGGCTGGTCGTCCTTGCGGCCGCTGCCAAAGCTCGTGAGCACGATGTAGGCGGGCAGGTCGGCATTGTCGCTGCCGAGACCGTAGCCCAGCCAGGAGCCGATGCTCGGACGGCCGGCCAGTTGGTGGCCGGTCTGAAAGAACGTGATCGCCGGATCGTGGTTGATCTGCTCGGTGACCATCGAGCGGATCATGCACCAGCGGTCGGCATGCCGGGCGATATTCGGCACCAGTTCGCTGAACCACATCCCGCTCTCGCCGTGCTGCTGGAATTTGAACATCGACGGCGCGATCGGAAAGCTCTTCTGGCCGCTGGTCATCGTCGTCAGCCGCTGTCCCTGCCGGATCGACTCGGGCAGATCCTCGCCGCGCCGCTTCTCCATCTCGGGCTTCGGATCAAAGAGATCCATCTGCGAGGGAGCGCCCGACTGAAAGAGGTAAATGATCCGCTTCGCCTTGGGTGGAAAGTTGGGAAACTTCGCCGCCGCAGGAGCGGGAGCCGTCGCGGCCCGGGCCACCTGCGGTTGCATCAGGCTGGCGAGCGCGGCGTAGCCCAGGCCGCCGGCCGCGCCGCCGAGAAACACGCGGCGGTTGAGGGCATCCTGGGAACGCAGCGTGTTGAGGAACGTGTTCATGGATTACTCCCGCATCACGAATTCGTCGAGGTTGATGATCACGTTTGCAGCCATTGAATAGGCGGCGAACTCCGGGGCCGCAACAGCCTCCGGCTTCTTCACGAGCCCCACGGTGGCATACTTCTCCGCCGCCGCCGGATCGGCCGAGAATTTTGCGAGATCGGCCTCGTAGCCTTCCACGAGCGTCGCCAGTTCGTCGGCCGTCGGCTGGCGGCCGATGGCCAGACGGAAGCCATGCGCGATCCGCTCCGGCGGCGTCGCCCCACCCTCGCCCAACATGCGACTCGCGAGGCCGTGGGCCGTCTCGACGAACGTGGTCTCGTTCAGAAGCGCGAGTGCCTGCAGCGGCGTGTTCGTCCGCGACCGCTTCACGGTGCAGGTCTCGCGATTCGGCGCGTCGAAGAGCAGCATCGTCGGCGGGCCGGCCGTCCGCTTCCAGACCGTGTACATCGTGCGGCGGTAGCGGCCGGCGCCCGTGTCGGGCTTGTAGCCGCGAAGATCACCGTATTTGCTGGTCTCGTCCCAGACGCCATCGGGCATCCAGGGGCGAACACTCGGGCCCCCGACCGTCGGCACGAGCAGGCCGGACGCCGAGAGCGCCGCATCGCGAACGGCCTCGCCAGGCAGCCGAATCCGCGGCGCCCGGGCGAGCAGCCGATTCGCGGGATCCTTCGCGAGCTTCTCGGGCGTCACGGTCGCGCTTTGCCGATACACGGCGCTGGTCACGAGCAACTTCACAAACTTCTTCATGTCCCAGCCGCTCTCCATAAAGTCGGCGGCCAGCCAGTCGAGCAGTTCTGGATGACTCGGATACTCGGCCTGGCTGCCGAGGTTTTCGCTCGTCTTCACGATACCGGTGCCGAAGAACCGCTCCCACATCCGGTTCACCCACACCCGCGACGTGAGCGGGTTGTCGCGCGAGATGATCCACTTCGCGAGTGACAACCGGTCGACCTTCGTGCCCTCCGGCAGTTGTGGCAGAAACGCCGGCAGGCCGGCCACCACTTTTTCGCCGCGCTTGTCGTATTCGCCGCGGTTGAGCACGAAGGCCTCGCGGGCCGCGCCTTCCTGCATCACCATGGCGCTCGTCAACGAGCCTTTGAACGATTCCTGGCTCTGCTTCGCAGCCGCGCGGGCCACCTCGGCCCGGCGGATCGGGCCATCGACGTTCTCGCGATAGAACTTGCTGATCGCGGCCTTCTGTGCCGGCGATCGCTTTTCATGTTCCACGCCAAGCCCAGCCTTCACCGGCTCGGGCAGCGTGACGCCCGCGACCCCGAGCATGCTCGGCTCGTTGGGGGAAACCGCGAGGCGAAAACGGCCGATGGAATGCCCATCGAACGCCTCCTGACGGATGCGGATGACGACGCGGGAATTTTCCGGCACCGCCACCGGCTTGTCTGGAAAGACGGCGAGATGACGGGGCTCACGCTTGTCCGGAGATTGGCCGTCGATCGCCCAGCCCTTTCCCTTCTCCCCCTTGAGCACGCTCGCTGCCGGCCAGCCATTCTGCTCGTAGTCGGCCTCGGCCCGCTTCAGGTCGACGGGAATCGCCTTGGCATCCCCAGGCGGTTCGATCTCGGCCTCGATCTTCGAGACCACGATGTTGCCATTGCCGGCCCGACCGAAGCCGCCGCCCCCGGCCAGGCTCGGATCGGGCAAAACCTCGAGCCGGAGGCCACCGAGATTGCCCGCCGGGATCAGGGCCTCGAACTCATACGTATCGCGGGGCGACTGCTGGCCCTCGACGAGCCAGGTGCCGTCCTCGCTCCGCCTGAACGTCGCGCCGCCGGTGCTTCGCAACTCTAGGGGCTCGAACGGCTGCCAGGCCTCCTGAGGCGCGGCGAGCGCCGGCCGGATCGATTCTTCCCAGCCCGCCACGAGAGAGTCGCTGTTCGCGATCTCCTCCTTCACCGACGCCTCCGCATCGGCCACCACCTTCTCCAGCCTGGCCAGCTCGCGTTCCTGCTCAGACGAAGGCAGCAAATGCACGGGGTCGACGTTGCCACCGCCTCGATGCGCGGTGCCCTGATTCGTGCCGGTCTCCGGAACATTGTTGAAGATCGAGAAGAGCGCGTAAAACTCCTTCTGCGAGAGTGGATCGTATTTATGGTCGTGGCAGCGGGCGCAGCCCACCGAGAGGGCCATCCAGGTCTGCCCGGTGGTCTCGACGCGGTCGATCACGGTCTCCACCCGCCACTCCTCCGCGATGATGCCCCCTTCGCCGTTGAGCCGATGGTTGCGGTTGAAGCCCGTGGCCACGATCTGGTCGCGGGTCGGATGCTCCAGCATGTCGCCGGCCAGCTGTTCGACCGTGAACCGGTCAAACGGCAGATTTTCGTTGTAGGCCTTGATGAGCCAGTCGCGCCACGGCCAGTTCTGCCGGCTGGAGTCGGTTTGGTAGCCACTGGAGTCGGCGTAGCGTGCGGCGTCGAGCCACTCGATCGCCATCCGTTCGCCGTAGTGAGGGCTGGCGAGCAGCCGGTCGACATACTTCTCATACGCATCGGGCGATGGGTCGGCGAGGAAGGCGTCGACGTCGGCGGGCACCGGCGGCAGCCCGGTGAGGTCGAGCGCGAGCCGTCGCGCGAGGGTCACGCGATCGGCTTCCGGATTTGGCTTCAGCCCCTCCGGCTCGAGCTTCGCGAGAACGAATCGATCGATCGGTGTCTTTTGCCAAGCCACGTCTTTGACGTCCGGCATGGCCGGCCGCTCGACCCGCTCGAATGCCCAGTGGCCGCGGTACTCGGCGCCCTCGGCGACCCAGCGCTTCAGGATCTCGGCTTCGGCGGGCGTAATCGGCTTGTTGATCCGCGGCGGCGGCATCACGATCTCGGGATCGGTGCTCGTGATCCGGGCGATGATCTCGCTCTTGGCGGGATCACCGGGGACAACGGCCGTCAGACCGCTGTCGAGAGCAGCAATCGCGGCGGCGCGGTCATCGAGCCGCAGGCCGGCCTGGCGGTCCTCGTGGTCGGGCCCGTGGCAGGCGAAGCAGCGATCGGAGAGGATCGGCCGCACGTCGCGATTGAAGTCAAGTTCGGAGTCGGCCGGGGCGGCCCGGCCGGCGAGCGAAATCGCAAGCAGGCACGCAAGCGCAAGGCGACAGCAGGCGGTGTGTTCCATAAAAGTTTCCTTCTTGGAGAACACCCGCGTCGCCGTTCGGCGGCCACTCGTGACGAGAAGCCAGCCGTCAAACGCGGACCTGACTGGCAGGTCGATCGGCGGGACTCGATTTCAATTGTAGCACTGGATCGGAACCCCGCCAAATTGCGGCTCCGCGACCGGCCACCTGGCTACGAACAAACGGTCGCAGCCGGTCGGGAAACCGTCCCGACCGGCTCCAGCCCGCAGATGACATCAGCCCTGACGCGCGGCCTTCATCTGCTCGACTTCGGCTTCGAGCGACTTCACTCGCTCTTCAAGCTCACGAAACTTCTCGCGGGCCTTCTCCATCCGCTCCTTCATCTCCTCGCGGGCCTGCTGCATCCGCTCACGGCCTTCCTGCATCCGCTTCTCCAGCATCTCGCGGGCCTCTGGCGGGAGTTCACGCTGCGGGCCACGTGGCGGGCCGCCCCACTCTGCGCGATCATGATGCGGACCATCATGATGCGGACCATCATGAGGAGGCCGGCCGTGGTGCCGGGCATGGTCTGGGCCGTGGTGCGGCCCACCCGGGCCCATCCGGCCATCGATCCGGTTCAGAAGACGATCGAGTTTTTCAGCAATCCGATCGAGCTTGTCAGACGAATCGCCCGACTCCCCGTAAGACCGACCTTCCTCGGACGCCGTCACCACCTGCATCCGATTCCCCGCCACCAGCAGGCCGACGCCACAGGCCGCCAGACCCAACCACTTCCACAGGCTCGTCATGACAGATCTCCTTATTTGCTTGGGTTTTGCATGGACATGTCCCCGGCACGTTTGCACCGACGTATGCTGACAGAGGAATGAACGGCCCCGCTCCCGAAAAGTTTCGCGACCCCACCCTCGTCGATTTCGGCTCCGTCGGCGCTGGCCGCGGAAACGGCCCCGGCCGCCGGCTGGAACTGCTCGGCGGCGTGCTCGTGGATCGCCCACTCGCCCAGGCCGACCTGCCCCGCCGCAGCCTGCCCACGGCCTGGCAGGACGCCGGCGCGATCTTCCATGCAGAGGAGGGTGGCGGCGCTAAGGGCCGCTGGGAATTTTCACGTTCTCTGCCCGACCCGTGGATCGTGCAGGTGCCGCTGGGCACAGCGCAGGCGGCCGCAGCAATTACGCTCGAAGTACGGCCGGCTCCGTCGGGACAGATCGGCGTGTTTCTTGAGCAGGTGCCGCAGTGGCAGTGGCTGGCAGAGGCGGCCCGGCCCGGCATGCGGATGCTTTCCCTATTTGCCCACTCGGGAGCTGCCACGCTGGCGCTTGCCGCCGCCGGCGCGGAGGTGGTGCACGTTGATGCCTCGAAGCAGGCCACGGCGCTGGCCCGCCGCAACGCCGAGGCTTCGGGGCTCGCGGCCGCGCCGATCCGCTGGATCTGCGAAGACGCCCGGACGTTCATCGCTCGTGAGGTCCGCCGCGGGGCCGCCTACGACGGCGTCGTGCTCGATCCACCGTCGTGGGGCCACGGCCCCAAGGGCCAAGCCTTTTCGATCGACCGCGACCTCGGTCCACTGCTCGGCGACCTGGCAGAACTGCTCGGCGCAGCGCGGGCCGCCGGTCGCGCAGGCCCCGTTCTGCTCACGTGCCACTCGCCCCGCTGGCATCACCGGCACCTCCACGACACACTGGCAGACGTGCTCGGTGAGGGCGGCATTGAATCGGGCCGCCTCACCTGCACCGATGCCGGCGGCCGAACCCTGGCGCTTGGCGATTACGCCCGGTGGACTTCCCCGTGACGACCTTCCACGAACAGATTACGAGCACGGCAAACCCCCGGGTGCGACAGGCCGCGCGGCTGCGCGATGCCGATGCCCGTCGCGAGACCGGCCTCACGCTCGTCGACGGCCGCCGCGAACTCGCCCGGGCCGCAGCGGCGGCGGCCGGCACGCAGAGCGAGATCGTCGAGGTCTTTGTCGCCGCCGATGCGCCGCCCGATGGCGACCGCGACGCCTGGCTCGACACGCTCGCCGCGCAGGGCACGCGGATCATCGGCCTCGCGCGGAAGCCCTTCGAGAAGATCGCCTTCGGCAGCCGGAACGAAAGCGTCGTGGGTGTCGTGCGGTTTTCCGGACGACCGCTCGAGCAGTTCACGGTGGCCGCCGGTCGGCCGGTGCTCGTGATCGAGAGCGTGGAGAAACCCGGCAACCTCGGGGCGATCCTACGGACGGCCGACGCGGCCGGCATTGCCGGCGTGATCGCCTGCGATGCGGCCACCGATCCGGCCAACCCCGCCGCCATCCGCGCCAGCCTCGGCACCGTTTTTACCGTGCCCGTGGCGGTGACGACCACGCAGGCGGCGATCGACTGGTGCGGCCGGCACGCCCGCCGTGTGATCGCCGCGCTGCCGGAAGGCCGGCTCGTCTGGCACGAGGCAGCTCTCGCCGGCAATACGGCGCTGCTGCTCGGCAGCGAGGCCCATGGTCTTTCGCCCGCATGGCAACAGGCCAGCGATGCCGGCCGGATCGAGTTCGAAACCGTCCGCCTGCCGATGCAGGGGATCGCCGACAGCCTCAACGTGTCGGCAACAGCCGCGGTGCTGGCCTACGAGGCCCTGCGGCAGGCGCCGCAAAAGTAGGGCGGGCTTCAGCCTGCCATGCCCTCCCATGACCGACACAAACAACACCAACGACACCACCAACATGGCCGACACCCCCGACGTCTTCACCATGCTCACGAGCACCGCCGCGGCCGGTGGACCCACGGCGATGTTTGCCGCGCTCGCCGAATCGCTCAAGGCACGCCAGCGCTGGCATGCCCTCTTCGATCTCCGGCTCCTGCAGGCCCGCGCGGCGCTCGGCCTGCCGACGACGGGCGACGTCGGCACGCTCGATCCGGCCACGCGGGATCGACTCGACGAGCAGTCGCTCGCCGCCTGCCGCGAAGTGGGCTGGCCGCTGCTCGACGAGGGACACGTGGCGGCGGGCTGGATGTATCTGCGGGCGGCGGCCGAGCCGGCCGAGGTCGCGGACAAACTCGCCGCACTCCTGCTCCGCGATGCACCTTCCGCCGACGACGAGGCCGCGGCTGCCCGACTGCAGGAGATCATCCAGATCGCGCTTTGGGAGGGAATCGATCCCGCCCTCGGTCTGTCGGCCGTCCTCGCATCACAGGGCACCTGCAACTCGATCACCGCCTACGAGCAGGCCGTGTCGCGTCTGCCCGCCGCACGGCAGCAGCAGCCGGCGGGCGTGCTGCTGAACCATCTCTTCCGCGAGCTCTTTCAGTCGCTGGCGGCCGACCTCGAGCGGCGCGGCCTCGTGCCGGCGGAGACGATCGCGGGAACCACGTCGATCACGGAATTGCTCGCCGCCGCCGGCGGCCTGAAAGACGACCCGAGTTTCCACGTTGATGTCTCGCACCTGCAGTCGGTGCTGCGGATCGCGCGGGTCTGCACCGATCGCCCCACGATCGAGAAGGCCTGGGAACTGGCCGTCTATGGCTGCCGGTTGCCGGAGGAGGTGACCTATCCGGGCGAGGCGCCGTTCGAGAACGTCGCCGAGGCCTCGCGGCTCTTTTATGGAGCGCTGCTTGGCCGCGATGTCGACGAGGCCCTGCGGTATTTCCGCCGCGCCGCGGCGACCGCGCGGGTCGAGGAATCGGGCACGCTGCCCGCCGACACGCTCGTCTACCTGCTGTGGCGGCTGGGCCGGCCAGCCGAGGCCTTGCACGCCGCGCTCGAGCGGCCGGCGGAGAACGGAATGCCGAGCGGCATGCAGATCAGCGGCATGCTGCCGTCACTGGTGGAACTCGCCAGACAGGGCAACGCCCTCGACATGCTCCGCGCCGCCTGTCGCAGCCGCGGCGACGAGATCACGTTCGCCGCAACGTTCACCAAGTAGGACAGGCTTCAGCCTGTCAATCACATCGACCGGCGCAGCATTCATGAATCGGGAGGTTGTCACTGCAAGTTCACTCTTGTGGGCAAGCAGTTCATCCTCGCTGGCGAGCCCGCAGATAGACAAGCAGACCAGCTCGTATGTCCGCAGCCAAAATTCGTAGCAGGTTCCGCAGCACCTTCCCCAATTCGCTCGTTTGCCACAGGCCACGCAGCGACGTGACGACAGGGTTGAAGAGATACAGGAAAATCAGCGAACGGACGGATCGAAGTGCAGTCGGCGATTGCGAGCCTTGTCGTGGACGCAGCCGTCGAGAGTGCCGCCGCTCCCCACTTTTCAAACAGGCCATGACAGGCTGAAGCCTGTCCTACTTTCCGGCAGCCAGCTCGTGCTTTCCGTAAAGCCACTTACTGAGGAGTCGGTCGGCGGAAGCTCGACGAGCGTCTGCATTTTCGACCTTCTGGGGTCGGCAGCTCCGTAGGTCGTCAGCGGAGAAAATGCAGCGCGAAGGAGACTTCTGCCGCCGGCGACCAATGCGGCATGTCAGCACAGGCGAGGGGATGACAGGCTGAAGCCTGTCCTACTTTTGGCACTCGTGGCACCAGGGCCGCGTGTCGTAGCCCACCTGCTCCGCCGTCATGAAGCCGCGGCCTGGCGGCATCTGCCAGGGCGCGAGCATGTCGGGCCCCTGCGTCACGCCGTTGCAGCTCCGCCAGCGGTTGCAGGCGTCGCAGGGATCGGGACAGTTCGGCTCGTCGTGCCTGGCGTTCCAATACCGCGGGCCGCAGCCCGTATTGCCATACGGCATGCCGCCATATCCGGGAGCACAGGTGCGGCAGCGGAAGGCCTCGCCGGCAAAGGCTGGCGCTGCCAGCAAAGTCGCCAGGGCCAAGGCTCCATACCAACCGACCGTAACGGCAGTGATCTTCATGCCAATTGCATCGGTCACAGAGCCGCTGCGGGAGAGTCGCCGCTCGGCGGCGTGGAAGAGTCGCCGCCAGGTTGCCTGAATTGCCACCGGCCGACGACAGTTCCAGACGGCGACAACTCCAGACGGCGACAGGCTGAAGCCTGTCCTACTTGATGGCGACGGGCGGGGCCTGGCGGGTGCGTTCGAAGAGGTGGAGATACTCGCGGCCGCTCGTTTCCCACGACCAGTCCTGTGCCATCACCTGGCGGACGAGCCCCTGCCAGAGTTCACGGTTGGAATGGGCGTCGAGCGCCCGCGTGAGGGCGTGCTCGAGCGCCAGCGCATCGAATGCCTCGAACACGAAGCCGCTGGCGGATCCGTTCCGGAGCGTCTCGGGCGTCGTGTCGACGATGGTGTCGACCAGGCCGCCGGTGGCGCGAACGACGGGAATCGTGCCGTAGCGCAGCGCATACAGTTGCGTGAGCCCGCAGGGCTCGAAGCGGCTCGGCACCAGCGTGATGTCGGCGGCCGCCTGCACGAGGTGCGCGAGCCCCTCGTCGAACCCGACGACCACGTCGATCGTGCCGGGGAACGAGGCGGCCGCGCGGCGGAGCGCCTCCTCCGTGCCGTTGTTGCCCGTGCCAAGAATCACGAAGTGCGCCCGTCCGCTGCCGCCCATCCGGCCGAGCAGTTCGATCACGAGTTCGATGCCCTTCTGCTCGACGAGCCGGCCGACGAGCGCCACCAGCGGCCGCGCATCGGGGGCCGCATGGCCGAGCCGCGCGGCAAGCGCCACGCGGGCGGCATACTTGCCGTCGTCGAAGTCGGCGGCGGAGTAGGGCCGGGGAATATGCGGATCGGTCTGCGGATCCCAGACCGTCGTGTCGATGCCGTTGACGATGCCTGTCAGCACGTCGCTCCGCGAGGCGAGCACGCCCTCGAGGCCGCAGCCGCCCGGTTCCTGCTGGATCTCCCGCGCGTAGGTCGGGCTCACCGTGCTGATCGCGTCGGCGAAGACGAGCCCCGTCTTCAGCAGGTTGAGCTGGCCGTAATACTCCATCTGCTGCCAATTGAAGTATTTCCAATCGAGGCCCGTGAGCAGCATGTCCCAGTGCCAGAAGAGCCCCTGGTAGGCCATGTTGTGAATCGTCATGACCGTGCGGGCCTGGCTGAGCATCGGCCAGGACTGATAGAGCAGCTTCTGGTAGGCGGGCACGAGGCCGGTCTGCCAGTCGTGGCAGTGGATGATGTCGAAGGGCCGGTCCTGCCGGCCGCCGATCTCGAGCGCCGCCCGCGAAAAGAAGATGAACCGCTCGGCGTTGTCGGGGTAGTCCTCCGCGCCGCCGTAGAGCGTGGGGCGGTCGAAGCAGTCGTCGTTGGCGACGAGGAACACCGTGGCCTGCGACCCGGGCAGCCGGCCCCGCAGCACGCGGGCGGTCAGGCGGCGGGTGCCGATCGGCACATCGAAGGTCATCTCGGTCGGCTCGATCACGAGCCCCTTCGAGAAGACCTCGCGGTAGGCGGGGATCACGAGCGTGACGTCGCAGCCGAGCCTGGCGAGCCCGCCGGGCAGCGCGCCGGCCACGTCGGCCAGACCGCCGGTCTTGGCGAAGGGTGTCGCTTCACTGGCCACCAGGAGCACGCGCATCGGCTGAAAGACTTCCGTGACAAGGGACGTTCGGCCGAAAACCGCATCTAGTATAGGATCATTCTCCCGCATCCATGAATCCCCTCGTCAACCCAGCCGCGCTGTTTCGTTTCCGGATCCCCTGCCGGCGCCGGAAGAAACTCTGGCCGCCCGCGGCCTGGGATCTCGACGAATCCTGTCGGCTGCCGGCATTCGCGCCGGCGGCGGGCGTGCCCGACCTGATGGACCTCTTTCTCGCCTGGAACGAAGAGGGGCTTGGCGTAAGGGCGGTCGCCCGCGGTGTGGGCAACGTGCGGTGGTGCCAGCCGACCAAGCCCGAGGACAGCGACGGGCTGCATCTCTGGATCGCGACCCGGCCGACGGGCGAGAGCCACCGGGCCGGCCGCTTCTGCCGGCGGCTTGCGTTCCTGCCGACCGGCGGTGGCCGCAATGCCGACAAGCCCGTCGCGGTGGCCGCCATCATCCCGCGAACGAGCGAGGTGCCGACCGAACTGCCCGAGGGCTCGATCCCGATCGAGAGCAAGCTCACGGCCGACGGCTGGCAGATCGACGCCTTCATCTCCGCCGCCGCGCTCCCCGGCTGGGATCCGATCGAACTGCCACGGCTCGGCTTCTTCGCGGCGCTCATCGACCGCCGCCTCGGACGCGTGCCGTTCTGCGCACCGCCGGAATTCCCCTGGGAGAGCGATCCCACGACCTGGGCCGAACTGGAGCTTGTGTAGTCCGCTGCTGAAGGGAGCGGACTACCAGCCGCCATCCTCGCAGCCGCCATCCTCGAAGGCCTCGATCTCGACGCGGGCCGGCGGCAGGCTGTCGAGGAACACCCGGCCGTAAGGCTTCGTGAGCATCCGCGGATCTAAAATCACCACGGTGCCTCTGTCCTCATGGGAGCGGATCAATCGTCCGAAGCCCTGCTTGAGCTTCAGCACCGCCTCGGGCAATTGATACTCCATGAAGGGATTGCCTCCCGCAGCCTTGATGGCCTCGATCCGCGCGGCCACCAGCGGCCGGTCGGGCACGGCAAAGGGGAGTTTCGTGATGATCACATTGACGAGCTGCTCGCCCGGCAGGTCGATCCCCTGCCAGAAGCCGTCGGTGCCGAGGAGCACGCTCGCCGGCCCCGCGCGGAAGTCGTCGAGCATCTGCGTGCGGTTGAGCCCGTCGGCCTGGCTGACGAGCCGGTAGTTGTTGCGGGCGCACCAGCCGGCGAGTTCCGCCGAGACCTTGGTGAGCGACGCGATGCTCGTGAAGAGCACCAGGGCCCGCCCCGCGGTGCGCTCGACATAGCGGCGGATCATCTGCACGCACGCCCGGTCGTAGGCGGCGCGATCGCCCGGATCGGGCAGCCGGTCGACGAGGATCAGCTCGGCCTGTCGCGGATAGTCGAACGGGCTGCCCAGCCGTTTGCAGTCCGCCTCGCGGAGCCCTAGCCGCCCGCGGAGAAACGCGAAGGGATCGGCCGCCACGGCCTCCCGCTGATCGTCTTCAGCGAGGTCGTCACGGCTGCCACCGATCGCGAGCGTGGCGCTGGCGAGCACGACGGTGCCGACCCGGTCGAAAAGTTCCCGCTTGAGCGTCGCCCCGACGTCGACCGGCGCGCTCGACAGCCGCAGCCGCTCGCGGCCCCGGCGGGTGCGATGCGATTCGACCCACCAGACGCTGCCGGGTTCGCCCTGTTCGAGCCACGTGCGCAGGCTGCCCGCCAGCGCCGTGAGCCGGTCGGCGAGCGAATAGAAATCGTGCCGCTCGGCCTCGTTGGCAATGCCGTCGGCCGCGGTCTTCAGTTTTCGTGCGAGTCCGAGCACGACATCGCCGAGCGTGTCGGGCACGAGCCGCGGTGCGGCCACCCGCCACGGACCCTCGCCGCGGCCGGCAAGGGCGGCATGCACGCTCTCGAAGAAATCCTCCGCGGCCAGGCGGCACCGCAGCACGTCGTGCTCGAGGTTCTGCATCTTGTAATGGACGAGCAGGCCGCGGTGCGTGCGCTCGTTGTAGAGCTTCGAGAGGATCCGATCGACCGTGCCGCTCGAGACGCCGATCCCGAGGTGCTCGCCGGCCACGCTCTCCACCATGTGCGCCTCGTCGCAGACGACGATGTCGTAGTCCGGCAGCAGGCTCGCCCCGCCGCGCCGCAATGCGAGATCGGAAAACAGCAGCGCGTGGTTGACGACGAGCACCTGCGCATGGGCCATCCGCCGGCGGGCCGCATAGTAGAAGCACTGCTGGTGGGTCGGGCAGGCCCGGCCCATGCAGTTGCCCGAGTCGCTCTCGATCTCGTCCCACACCGCCGGCGAGGGCACGAACGAAAGATCGGCGAGCGATCCGTCGGCCGTCTTCTTCGCCCAGGAGTTCAGCTCCCGCATCTCGGCGAGCTCCCCGTCGTTCTGAAAGAGGCTGCCCGACCGTTCGACCGCAAGCGCCAGCCGCCGCAGGCTCACGTAATTCCGGCGGCCCTTCACGAGCACCGCCGAAAACTCCCGCGGCATCACGGCCGCCACGAGCGGGATGTCCTTCGTGATGAGCTGCTCCTGCAGCGCGATCGTGTGGGTCGAGATCACGACCCGCCGCGGCCGCCGGCCGCCGGTTGCCGCCGTCGGCTCCGCGGCCTCGACATCCCAGTCGGGCTCGACCGGCTCTGCTGCCTCCGCTGCCTCCGCTGCCTCCGCCGCCTCGAAGGGCTCGGCCGCCTCCACCTGATCGGCTGTGGCAGCCAGCACGGCAGGCACGAGATACGCGAGGCTCTTGCCGACGCCGGTGCCCGCCTCGACGACCACGTGCCGCCGTGCCGCAATCGCCGCCGCGATCAGGTTCGCCATCTCGAGCTGCTGCGGCCGGGATTCCCAGCCTGTCAGCCGCGCGGAGAGGCGACCACCGGGAGCGAGAAGGTCGTCGGGGGTGGTCATGGACGGGAGTGTAACGCCTTCTATCTCTCGGAGGACTGCCAAGGATGGATTTTTGATGATCTCCAAGTACAAGTAGATGATTCATCCCCACCAGCAAGGATCTGCCGTGTCACAGCAATCCGGTCCGCACCACGCATCGGGCGCAGCCCCGCAAAAGGCCTGGGGCGGCGTGTTTCAGCAGCCGACCGACAAACGCGTGGAGGCATTTTCGGAGAGCGTGTCGTTCGACAGGCGGCTCGCCGACGACGACATCGACGGCTCGATCGCCCATTCGCAGATGCTCGCCGCCTGCGGCCTGATGACGCCCGCGGAGGCCGCCTCGATCGCGCAGACGCTCGAAGCGATCCGGCAGGAGATCGCCGCGGGCACGTTCACGTTCACCGCGGCGAAGGAAGATATCCACCTGCACATCGAGTCGGAACTGACGGCGCGGCTCGGCGATGCCGGGCGAAAGCTCCACACGGCCCGGAGCCGCAATGACCAGGTGGCGACCGACCTCCGGCTCTACTGCCGGCGGGCGATCGATCGGATCGATCTGGGGCTGCTCGAACTGCAGCGGGCATTCCTCGGATTTGCGACCCGCGAGCAGGGCTTCGTCATCCCGGGCTACACCCACCTGCGGCGGGCGCAGCCGGTGCTGGCGTCGCATCAGTTGCTCTCGTGGTGCGAGAAATTCCAACGGGACCGCGACCGGCTGGCCGACTGCCGGAAGCGGACCAACATCCTGCCGCTCGGCTCTGGGGCGCTCGCCGGCTCGAGCCTGCCGATCGACCGGGAGCAGGTGCAACGGTCGCTCGGTTTCGAGGGCGTGGCGGCCAACAGCATCGATGGCGCGAGCGACCGCGACTTCGTCTGCGAGCTGGCGTTCGTGCTCTCGCTTGCCGCCGTGCATCTGTCGCAGTGGGCCGAGGAGTGGATCCTCTACAGCACGCAGGAGTTCGGCTTCATCGTGCTGCCCGAGGGCTTCTGCACGGGCAGTTCGATCATGCCGCAGAAGATCAATCCCGACGTGCTCGAACTGGTCCGCGGCAAGTCGGCGCGGACGATCGGCAACGTGCAGGCGCTGCTGGTGCTCCTGAAGGGCCTGCCGACCGCCTACAACCGGGACCTGCAGGAAGACAAGGAAGCGATCTTCGACTCGATCGACACGCTCGAGGGGCTGCTCGGCGTGGCGGCGCCGCTGGTGGCCGGCACGCAGTTCGACCGGGCGCGGGTGACCGCGACGATCGAGCGTGGGCACCTCGACGCCACGAGCCTGATGGAGGCGCTGATCGCCGCGGGCGTGCCGCAGCGCACCGCCCACGAAACGGTCGGGCATCTGGTCAGACGGGCCATGTCAAAAGGCGTGTCGCTGGCGGAGCTTTCCGATGAGGAGTTTTCCGCAGACTATGCCGGCTGGGATGTCACGTTCCGCGGGGCACTGGGGGCCTCCCGGGCGGTTGAGCGGATGGTCAGTTTCGGCTCGACAGCGCCGGCCCGGGTTGCCGACCAACTAGCGGTATGGCAGCGTCGCTTGGCATAGCGCGGAGTCTTCTCGGCATCGTCCTGGTGGTCGGGCTGCCGTCGGCCGTCCGGGCCGCCGAAACCGTGGCCCCAGCCGTTGCAGCCGAACGGCTCGATCCGTTGGCGCAGGCCATCGTCGACTCGCTCGCCTCCCCGCCGCAGACCACGCCGCGGCAACTGCTCGACGCCGCGATCAAGACCAACGACGTCGAGGCGTTCGCGGCGTCGCTCGGGTATTTCAACCAGCTCGTACAGGCAATCGCGGATGCGGGCGACGGCCGGGCAGCGCTGCTGGCCAATCTCGGCGACAAAGCCGATCAGGGGGCGCTCCTTCGGCTCGAGCGAACGCTCGGGGCCCGCGTGGCCGAGGTGCCGCCTGTCGTGCAGGCGATCCGCGATGCAGCGGCCCTGAGGCGCCGTGATCCGAAGGAACTCGCCCAGGCGATCGAGGATCTGCGCAGCGACTCCTTCAAGACCCGCGCCGCGGCCACCGATCGGCTCGGCCGCACGGGAGTCGACGCGCTGCCGGCGCTTATCGATCTCCTGCAGTCGTCCGACCCCGCGGGGGAACGGCCGCGGGAGATCGCGCGGGGGCTCGTCCGCGACTGCGGCGCCGACGGCAGGCGGGCGCTCGTCGCCTGGCTCGGCACCCCTGACATCGCCCACTGGCCCGGCGTGATCGCGGCTCTCGACGCCACCGATGACGACGATGTCTACGAGTTTTTTCTCGCCCCGGCACTCGTGGTGGGCACGCCACCGGAAGTTCGTGACCGCGCCCTCGCGGCGCTCCAGCGGCATGCGGCCCGATGCGCACCGGACGAAGATCCCGCGGTCTGGCAGCCGCCCACGCAGGCCACGGCCGTCGCGCTGCTCGTCCGGCGGCTCGACGCGGTGCTTTCGCCGCCCCCCTACTCGACCACCGGCGGGGCTCGTCACGGCATCGCCCGACATGACGTGGCCAGGTATCACGAGGCTGGCAACATCACCGCCCGGGATCGTGAGGCCGCGCATCTGGCCCGCGATCTGGCCGCCCTCAACGCCGACGAGCCACAGGCCGTCCGACTCGTGCTGCTGACGCAGGTGGAGTCGCTGCTCGCACAGGTGGAGCGGCCCACGCCGACCGATTTCCTTGCGGCACTGCGCGGCCCCGAGGGAGTCGACGTGGAGGCGATTGCCGACGTCCTCGACATGGCCGTGGCCCGCGGGATGTTCAAGGCGGCCGCCGCCACGGCCGGGGCGCTCGCCTCTGTCGCGGCCTCGGACGACAAGCCGGCGGCTGAATCGCGGGCCCTGCCGCCGGCCGCCCGCAGGGCCCTCGTGCGGGCGCTCGATGTCCCGGACTTCGCGCTCCAGTTCCATGCCGCCAGCACGCTTGCCCTGGCCGGAAGCGACCCGCCCTATCCCGGTTCGAGCCGCGTCATCGAGGTGCTGCGGCATGCCGCCACCTCCACCGGCATCGACCGGGTCGTCGTGGCGCACCCCGAAGCGGAGATCGTTCAGGCCCTCGCCACCGACGTCTCGCGGTTCGGCTACCAGACCGTCCGCGTGTCGACCGGTCGCGCTGCAGTCGCGGCGGCGCGGGAGCATCGCGACACGGTGCTGGTGATCCTCTCCGCGCGGATCATCCACCCGTCGGCCTACGAGACGGCGCAGTTCATCCAACAGCAGCCATTCGGCGACATCCCCCCGATCCTCGTCGTGGTCGACCCGCTGGATGACGATCCACGCGGCCGATTCCTCACGAAACTGCTCATGAAGTTCTCGGGGCTCGAATGCGTGTCGGTCGTCGACCGCCTCGACAGTTTTTTCGAGCCCGTGACCGATCCGAAAACCGGCGTGGCGACGCCCGCACGATTTCCGGAGGCGCTGGCCCACTTGGCCGGACCGCAGGCCAGCGACGCCCGAGCCCGCGCGGCGCGGGCGGCACTGCGGCTCGAGCAGTCGCGGCAGGCGACCGCGCTGCTGACGGTGCTCGCCCAGAGGGGATGGGACGTGCCAAACCCCGCACAGTACAATCGGCAGCGAGACTCAA
This sequence comes from Planctomycetia bacterium, assembly GCA_026401035.1. Lineage (GTDB taxonomy): Bacteria > Planctomycetota > Planctomycetia > Pirellulales > UBA1268 > RGVT01. The sequence goes on from JAPLNR010000063.1 coordinate 135,892, forward strand.
GCCCCGTTCCCGACACCCCACCCCCCGCCGATGCTGCGCTCCCCCAGCCAACCCGGTGACGACACCACCTCGCCCATCAAAGGGCTGATCGGTGCGGGGGCGGCGATGCGGGAGGTCTACGCGATGACGCGGAAGGTGGCCGCGTCGAACGCCTCGGTGCTGCTCGTCGGCGAGACGGGCACCGGCAAGGAGCTCGTCGCCAAGGCGATCCATCAGCTCTCGCCCCGGGGCAGCGGACCGTTCGTGCGGGTCAACTGCGGCGCGCTCTCCGAGAGCCTCCTGGAAAGCGAGCTCTTCGGCCACGTCCGCGGCTCGTTCACCGGCGCCATCGCCAACCGTACCGGCCGGTTCGAGGCCGCTCACACCGGCACGATTTTTCTCGACGAGATCAACTCCACCACGCCGAAGCTGCAGGTGAAACTCCTGCGGGTCTTGCAGGAGCGGGAGTTCGAGCGGGTGGGCGACACCGAAACGATCCGTGTCGACACGCGGGTGATCGCGGCGAGCAATCGTGAACTGCTCGACGAGGTGGCGAAGGAGCACTTCCGCGAGGATCTCTACTATCGCCTCAATGTCGTGCCGATCTACCTGCCGCCGCTGCGGGCCCGCCGCGAAGACATCCCCGCGCTGCTGAGCCACTTCCTCGAACTCTACAACGAGGCCAACGACCGCTACGTCGTCCACCTCCAGAAGGAGGCGCTGGAGGCGCTGGCGAAGTACCACTGGCCGGGCAACGTCCGCGAACTGCAAAACGTCGTCGAGCGGTGCGTGGTGATGGCGACGGGCGACGAGATCACGATCGACCTCCTGCCACCGGCAATGCGGGGCGACAGACCGACCGTGTCGCTGCCCGGCCGGGGCGGCGACCTCGACAGCCTCGCCCGCGATCTCGTCGAACAGGGGATGAGCACCGCCGCCCCCGACGACGAAAACCTTTTCGAGCGGGTGGTGAGCCGCGTGGAACGCGAACTGATCTCGCAGATGCTCGCCGCCTGCGACGGCGTGCAGCTCAAGGCCGCCGCCCGCCTGGGAATCAACCGCAACACGCTCCGCAAAAAACTCCTCGAGCACGGCCTCGAGGAAGAGTAGGACAGGCTTCAGCCTGTCATGCTTTGCGCGCCAGGCCCGGAGGGCCGGGTTTGAGCCAGCAACCGGAGGTTGCCAAGCGAAAATCGGCTGGATGCCGATGTTTCGCGTGAAGCATGACAGGCTGAAGCCTGTCCTACTCGGTCATCTCGCGGGCGTGGTAGCTCGACCGCACGAGCGGACCGGAGGCGACCTTCTTGAAGCCCATGCCGCGGGCGATCCCGCCGAGTTCATCGAATTCCTCCGGCGGCACGTAGCGATCGACCGGCAGCGAATCGAGCGTGGGCTGGAGATACTGGCCGAGCGTGAGAAAATCGACGCCGTGATCGAGCAGATCGGCGAAGACATCGAGCAGTTCGTCCCGGGTCTCGCCAAGCCCCAGCATCAGTCCGCTTTTCGTCTTCACGCTCGGCAGGATTTTTTTGGCGTCGGCGAGCAGTTGCAGCGTCCACGGATAGACGCTTTTGCGGCCGCGGACGGTGCGGTAGAGCCGCGGCACCGTCTCGGTGTTGTGGTTGAAGACGTCGGGCTTCGATTCCATGAGCCGTTCGAGGGCGCCGTTCTTGCCGATAAAGTCGGGGACGAGCACCTCGATCGCCGCGCCGGTGGCCGCCCGCACGGCGTCGACCGTCCGCCGAAAGTGGTCGGCGCCACCATCCGGCAGGTCGTCGCGGGTAACGCTCGTGATCACGACATGCCTGAGGCCGAGCCGCTTGGCCGCCTCGGCCACCCGCTCGGGCTCGTCGTGCTCGAGTTCCTCGGTTTTTCCCTTCGGCACCGAGCAGAAGCCGCAGGGCCGCGTGCAGACATTGCCGAGAATCATGAACGTCGCGGTGCCGGCCGACCAGCATTCGAGCCGGTTGGGGCATTTCGCCGACGAGCAGACCGTTTCGAGGTTCAGTTCCGCGATCAGGTGGGCCGTTTCAGCATGGCCGCCCCCCGGCGCAAGATTCTGCCGCAGCCACGGCGGCAGCCGGCGAACCGGCGCAGTGGCGGTCTGCGCGGGCGTCGTCTCGGCCACGATGATCGGCAGGGAAACAAACGGCGTTGCTGCACTGCTATCCGACACGGCTGACAAACTCCGGATGGCTGGGGCCGGTATCGCGAATCGGCACCGGGAACCCCGACTGGATGTGTGACTGCGGAAAACCGAACACGTCGACCAGGTGCTGCACGAGCGCCGACCGGGCGTCTTGGAGGCGAACCTTCCGCTGCACGTCGGCCTCGACGGAACTCATCGCGGCCTGCATCGTACGCATTCCGGCGGCGGCGGCGACCGGCACGGTTCGCACCCGGTGAAAAAGCTCGAGTGCCGGCTGCACGTTCAGAAATCCACCGTGCCGGACGACCCCCCGGCGCACGGCAATCCCGACGGCAGCCAGCAGCCCGGTCCGACCAAAAATACCATGCGCTCGCGAATCCCGCGCAGCGCCGCAGCGGAGCGCCCGCACCGCCCCCTCGAGCCCGGTCTCGAAGCGTTCGAGATACGACCCGACGTCATAGCGACCGAAGCCGAGATCCTCGAGCTTCGCGAAAAGCGCGATGCCGACCTGCCCGGGGCCATGCAGCACCGCGCCGCCGCCTCGGCCGACGAATCGAATCTCGAGCCGCCGCGACCGCAGTTCGTCGTCCGTGAGATCGACATCGGTCCGCGATCCGAGCCGGCCGATCGTGATCACGGGATCGAGTTCATAGAGCACGAGCGTCGGCGGCCGGCCGGACGGCTCCGACACCTCCCACGCCAGCCGCTCGGCCATCGTCCAATAGGCATCGAGGCCGATCCGGCCTGCCAGCCAGACCGATAGCGGCCGCTGGACGCCGCCAGAGGGCGTCTCAGACATCTGCGTTTTGCCTGAAGGATCGGATCGGGTCATACCATGGTTGTAACGTCTTTCGAGGCTCCGGTTGTATTTTCAAAATCTGCGGAGTCAGCCGAATACGGTGGTGCAGCCAAGGCGTCCGTGAGTATGCTGGCGGCTTCCACCCCCCAAGGAGTGACATCGTGTTCTTGACGCCCAAAGCCTTTCGTATGGCGATACACGTGGTGTTGTTCATCGTCTGCCCGGCACTCCTCGCCGCGGCGGCCTGCGCCGAGGTTCCACCGACGGCGTCGCTGCCGGAAATCTTCAACGGCCAGGACCTCGCCGGCTGGAAGGTCGTGGGCGAGCCCTACTGGAAGGTCGTCGATGGTGCGATCACCGGCGCCAACGACGCACAGAAGAAGGGCTCGATGCTCTACACAGAGAAGTCCTACGGCGACGCGATCATCGAGGGAGAGGTGCGGTTCAACGGCGAGATCGACAGCGGCATCATGGTGCGGAAGCCGGAACTGCAGGTGCAGATCGGAGTGTCGCGAAGCCTGAAGCGCGACATGACCTGCTCCTTCTATACGGGCAAGTATCCCGAGGAGGCCCGGGCGCCGAACGCGGAGAAACTCCTCAAACCAGGTGAGTGGAACCGCATCCGGCTCGAGGCCAAGGGCGACACGTTCACTGTCTGGCTCAATGGCGAGCAGGTGTCGCAGTACACGAGCGAGAAATACCGGGAACCCGGCCCGATCGGCCTGCAGATCCATCCAGGCCTCGTGATGCAGGTCGAGTTTCGCGACCTGCGGGCGTTGGCCCGGTAAGGCTCCTGGCCGAACCCTGCAGCCGAACCTACTTCGCAAGCACTGCCTGCAAGGCGTCCCACGGAAGCGGTACCCACGGCACCGCGTCGGGGAGCGTGCCCAGCCGCAACTGCTGTGGCGGTCCGGCATCGGCCCGCTCGAGCGCGCGATCGACCGAATTGCCGAGCCGCTCGAGCCACTCCGGCACCTCGACGCCCGAGCCGCTCGCCACTCCCAGAAACGCCTCGGCCCGCTCCTCGAGCCGTACCCCCGCGACGGGCGGCTCGCCGCTGACAAGCTCCGTCACCGCCGGTTCGACGAGCGCCTCCAGTTCGTCCTGCTCGAGCGTCGCCGTGAACGGCCGGCCCACACGGTCGGCGATGCTCGCCAGCCGCACGCCCCAAAAGGCCTCGAGCTTCGCCAGCCGCTCGGTCAGATCGCCGGCGGTTTCACGGGTTTCGTCCCGCATCCGGCCCCGCCAGGCCTCCGCCGCCGCGACAGCGCCGCGCCGCGCGAGCACCCGGTGGGCCATGTTCACCGGCCGCAGCGTCCAGGCGATCCGGTCGTATTCCGCCTTGATCCGCAGGAAGTCGAGCAGGATGTGCAGGTGCTCGCCACGATCCGACTGCGTCGTCGTGGAATTCCAGTCGCGGTATTCGGCGTGGTTCTCGGCGATGCTCTCGAGCACGAACCGCAGCCGGCCGGCCGCCTGTTTGATCGGCAGCACACCGCTGGCAAGATCCTCGAGCAGTCGTGTCGGCTGCCGGGCATGCGTCTCGGCCGTCACATCGTGAGCCTCCATGCCGTGGCGATCGAGCAGCCGCTCGAGAAAATGCCGCACGCCTCCGCGCAGGATACCGCGCAGCGACGGGGGCGCGAGCAGGTGCTGCGTGAAGAGCCCGGCGCCATACTGCTCGATGAATTCCTTGACCATCGCGAAGGCCTTCGGATCACGCACCCGCTCGAGCACCGAGAGCCGCAATTGCCGGGCATGCGTCAGCCAGGTGTCGAGAAGCTTGGGCACGAGCAGCGCAAGGCCGTCGAGAATTCGTTGCGTCACGACCGCCGTATCGGGCCGGGTGCCATCCGACGCGACAGCCGCGGCACTTTCGACGATCCGCTCGACGAGCGATCCCGTGGCCGCCTCGAAGACCCGGTCAAACTCGCTCACGCTGGCCGCTCCCGCCGGCCGCCGGCTTTCGAGCGCCTTGGCCAGATGCACGACCGCGGACGTTTCGGCGACGAGTCCGAGCCGCGGCAGGCAGGCGGCCAGCCGCTCGAGCAGTCGCTCGCGGCTCCGCGCCCGCACGATCCGGATCGGCTTGCCGCCACGCGACAGCGGCACGTAGAGCACCGCCTTGCCCACGAGCCGGCTCCGGACAGCCTCGAGCGCCGGACGGGCGGCCTCAGGATCGCCCGCCAAGAGCGCGGCAAACAGCCGGCCCATGCTCCCCTTCCGCGCCGCCGGGTGGCCGGCGACGGGCGCCCGACCGACGTGCATCCGGGCCGCGAGGATCCAGAGTGTTTCGGTCGCCTGCACGGCCGCGTCGATCAGCCGCTCGGCGGCTGCATCTCGCTGCCACCGCAGCCGGTCGTATTCCGCCGGCGGCATGCCGGGCGGTGGCACGGCGTCGGCCGCGGCGATGATGCCCGCCGCCTTCACCATCGACCGCCTGAGCCGCCGCAGCGTGTGCCGCCAGCCGATCACCGAATCGATCTCGGCCCGCGGGGGGCTCGTGCCGTGCACCACGTCGCTGGCACACATCGCAGTGACCGCGTGCCGCAGGAGCCGGCAGACGCCCGCCAGAAATTCGGCGGCCTGCTCCACCTCGCCAATGCCGCCGGGCTGCATCGCGCCGGGCATGTCGACATCGAGCATGCCCCCTTCGTTGCCGTCGTCGGCCGAGTCGCGCCACACCATCGACTCATAGGCGGCTGCAACGCTCTCCTCGGCACCGGCCTGATCGTCGTCATCCGAGAGTTGATCGTCCGCACTGCGGGCCGAGCCCCGGCGGCGTCCGCCGGCCTCCCGTTGGCTGGCGACCCGCTCGAGGCAGTCGGCCACGGCAGTGGTGTTGGCATCGACGAGCTCCAGAAACCTCCGCACCCGGCCGCGGCCCTCCGGACTGCGGTCGGCGACGGCCCGCGCCGTCCAGCGGGCCGCAGCGGCCAGCCAGTCGGGGCCCGATCGTTCGATCGCCACGCCTTCCAAGAGCGATGCCCAGTGCACCAGCAGCCCCATCGCGCCGTCGAGATCCCCCTCACGCAGGAGCGCGTCGGCCGCCTGCGCATGGCTCTGGGGCGACGAGAAGGCCGCCACTTCCTTTCGCCAAAATGCGGGGGGCGGCGTGGTCGCCACGATCTCCCGCCGCCGCTCGAGGGCGCCGATCACCTCCCGCGCCGAGTCGAGCAGTTCGCGACCCGAGAGATGCTGCACGCCCGATACGGTCGTCGTTGCATGGCGATCCCACCAGCCGGCGAGCCGTTCCAACGCCGCTGCAGACCGCGCCGCGGCGGCCACCGGTCCGTCGAGACTGCTCGTTTGCCAGACCGCCGCATAGCCCATCAGGATCGATTCCGTCACCGACACCAGATCGTCGACCCGTGGGTCGGTGAGGCTCTCGCCGCCCGGTTCGTGCAGCGGAAACTGGCCGCCGAGACCGAGGATGTTCCAAGGATCGACCGCCGCGCCGCAGCCCACCGCGCGAAAGAGCATCTCGGTGGCGTCGTCGAGCTGGTCGAGCGCCTGACCGGGGCCGGCGACCGGATCGCCATGCCGCAGCGCCTGCTGTGCCGCCACCACACGGCTCGTGATCCGGGCGAACATCCGTGCCGACGCCGCCGGCACCATGCCCGCCATTCGTTCGGCCCCCTCCGCCCGCCCCAGCCGCGCGAGCACCGCCGCGAGCGCCACACTCTCGACCTGCCGCGCGCGGCGGGAGGCCAACAGGGCGTTGATGTGGCGACGCACGCCCCCGAACGGCTGCCGCAGACGCTGCATCTCGTTGTCGAGCCGCTGGCGATGATCCTCGGGCAGTCGTCCCAGCAGCCAGCGATAGAATTCGTCGCGATAGCCGGCGATCCGTGGCAGGAGTTCGGCCAGCGGCAGCGCGGCCTGGTGGGCGCCGGGGCCGTGGCCGGAGAGGCCCGAGGCCATCAGCATCACGCCGGCGAGCACCGCCGACGACTCGCGACGCAGTTGTGCCTGCCGCTCGGCGCTCTGGTCGAGCGGCGACGTGGCGGCAGCGTCGGGCCAGGACAGGATCCCGTCGAGTGTCGCCTGCTGGACGACCATCCGCCGATAGAAGCCGCGCTCGTCGATCCGTGTCGGATCCCAGAGGCCGAACAGATAGTTGGGGCGGCTCGCGGCGGGATGGAGAAAGTCGAAGGCGCGCGGATCGATCGCGAGTTCCTCGAGCATCGAGAGATCGAAGTCGGCCTGCTGGAGCAGACCGGGCGGCGCGGCCGTGAGAATCTCGACGGCGCCCGCCACGAGATCCCGATACTTTCCCTGCGCGGTGCCGGCACCGGCCACGAACAGCGGGATCGGCCGCACCCGTTCGTGCGGATAAGGTTCCGAGAGCCGGCCATTTTCCAGGACGGCGACCGGTCGCCAGCCGACGTAGTCGTTGAGCTGTGCGATCGCCTGCCGGATGATCTCCGCGGTGGTATCGGTGTCGTCCCATGGCCCACCGGTGGCCAGCACCGCCTGCGCCGCCGCCATCACGAAGAACGGCCGCTCGATCGCACCGGGCGGCTGGTGCTCGAGGAGGTCGGCGTGGAAGACGCGGTAGGCGGAGAGGAAGCGGTCGAAAACGACCGCGAGCACGGACCGCGCCTGACTCGAATCGCGAAACGCCGGCTCGGTGGCTTCGAGCGCCGCCAGCCGCTCCTTGAGGAACGCCGCCACGCTGACAACGGCATCGGGCCGCTCGACAACGCCCTGCGGACCGGCCGGCTCGGCCGCGGCATACAGGTCGCTCAGGGCCCGCCAGGCGGCCGGATCGAACGCCCCGGACGAAAAGTTCAGGTAGCCAAGCACGAGGGCGGCGGGATCCGCGGCACGGGACGGCTTCGATTCCTGCTCCATCGACCAACGGGCCCTCGAGATGCGTGCTGGCCGCCGAATCGTATCATTTTTGCGTCGCCGATTTTCAGAGCTATGGTTATGCACGAGGCTTTCTGCGGGTTTTCCTGCCCGTTCTCCCCCCACGCGTATACACCATGCCATCGCTCCGAATCCTGCTGCTCGTCCTGGTTGCGGTTGTCGGCGGCACCTTTGCGGGCGGTCACATCCGCGGTGACTGCCTCTGCGGCACGGCCGCCGACGCATTCGCGGCCGAGCGGGCGGGGCTGGAGCGGGAGTGGATCCTGCAGCTGCCCTTTGACGCGTCGACTTCGCGGGTCGAGCAGGTCGTCGTTGGCGACGGCCTCGTGGTCGCACAGACGGGCGATGGCAAGGTGCACGCGGTGCAGGCCGCGGACGCCCGCGACGGGGAGCCCCGCGCCGGCGCGGTGCTCTGGTCATATCCGGTCGGTGGTGGTGGTGGACCGGTGGCCCGAGCCGGAATCGGAACCGACCTCGTGACCGTGGCCCACGACAAGGATCTCTACGCGATCGATCGCGGCACCGGCCAACTCCGCTGGCAGGAACGGTTTGGCACACTCACGGAGACCGGCCCCGCCGTGTCGGGCAGCTGGGTCTACGTTCCAGACGCACCGGACAGCATGATGCGACTGCCGGCGAATCCCTATCGGGCCGCTGCCGCCGCCATGCCACCGACCAAGGCCGACAAGAAAGAGAAGAAGAAATCCCCGCGGGCCGCGAAGAAGAAGTCCGATGGCGAGGGTGGTGGCAGGCCATCGGCGGAGAGCCTGCTGCCGATCTCTCTCGACACCGCGGGCCACGTGCACCAGCAGCCACAGCCCTTCAACGGCGGCGTGCTCTGGTGCACGGACGAGGGCACACTCGTGGCCATCGAGCCGAGCGCGGACGGCTGGCAGCGGAACGAGTTTTATCTCGAACGCCCGTCCGCCGGACGGCCAATGGTGCAGCGTGGTGCCATCTTCACCGCCACGGCCGAAGGGGATCTCGTGCGCATCGACACGGTCGACCTACCGGGCGGCGGCCTGCGGCTGACGTGGCGGGCGTTTCTCGAGGCGCCGCCCGAAGCCGACATCTTCGTATCGGGCGACCGCGTCGTCGTGTCGCTCGGCGAGGAGGGCCTCGCTGCCTATTCCGCGGAGACGGGCGAGCATCTCTGGAGCACCTGGGTGCCCGGCCGGATTGTCGCCGTCAGTGGCAGCCGTGTCTGGATCATCGACCGCGTCGGCCGGCTGTCGAGCCTCGATGCCGCCACCGGCGAGCGCCGCGAACGGTTCTGCCTCGGCAGTTTTTCGTTCCCGGTGGTGAATCAGGCGACCGATCGCCTGATTCTCGCCTCGCCGAACGGCGTGCTCGTGTCGCTGAAGCCGATTGCCGAGTAGGACAGGCTTCAGCCTGTCATGAGCCCACGCTCGCTTCCCGGCCGGGGATGACAGGCTGAAGCCTGTCCTACTTTCCCCGTTGCAGGGGCACGCGGGCCTTCGGATCCTGCCGCCAGACCTGCTCGAGCAGACCGTAGAGCGTCTTGTCGAAGCGGAAGAGCCGGTGCGGATCCTGGAAGAAGCATTCGCTCGCCACGGCGAAGAATTCACCGGGGCTCTCGGCGGCGTAGTCGTCGAAGGCCACGCTGCGGCCCTCGTCAAGCGCCTCGTCGAACCGCACCCGGCAGGCGTCGAGCGCAGCGACCCATTCCGGCCGCGACGCCGCGAGCGGTGGAATGCCATCGGCCTCGCCATCGAGCATGTCGATGGCGTGGGCGCACTCATGGATGACGACGGACCGCGGCCCGTCACGGAGGCGGCCGCCCTCGAGGACCCGCGGCCATGACAGCACCATGCTGCCGCCCGACCAGGTCTCACCGAGCCGTTCCTCCTGCCACTCAAGCTCACCGCCACCCTCGAGCGCCGTCGACTTGCGGGCCAGATAGTCACCCGGATAGACGAGCACCGACTGCAGCCGCGCGAAGAACTCGCCCGGCAACCCGAGCGCCACCAGACCAGCCTGGCCGGCGATCGAGACGCGCACCTCGTCGGTGATCTCCATGCCGCGGCAGCCCTCGAAGCTTTTTTCGGCGAGAAACACGGCCACCCAGCCGCGAAGCCGATCGCGTTCGTCGTCGTCGAGCCAGACGGTCTGGCGGACGTTGCGGGCGAGGATGTCGTTCCAGACTGGGGGAAACGGCTGGTCGCGGATCGCCCGTCGCCGTCGCTCCCGAAGCCACGCAAACATCATGGAAAACCGACGCCGATCAGGGCCTCATCCCGGCGGGAGGCTGGATCTGGAAATCATATTTCCCGAGATAGAGCGCCAGCATGATGCAGCCGACGGCAATCGCGATGAACGACAGCACGAGCATCGCCGTGTAGACGTTCACGGGCGGCGGGGTGGTCTGCTGGTCATCTGCCATGGTCGAGTGCTCGCTGCGAATCGGGATTCGGGGAGAGGGTGGGGGAAGCCCGCGCCGCGATCAGGCCTTCAACCGGGTGGCCACCCGGTCGCCCGGCTGGATGAGGCCCCGCCGGAATTCAGGCACCACGCGGCCGATGCTCCGATCCGATTTCACGCTGATCACCTGCACCCGGCCAAGATACTCATCGTTGCGCCAGACCTCGAGGAAGTGCCCCATCTGCACGCCGTCGTCGCCGCCGAGCGTAACCTCGATCGATTCGTCGGCCACTGCGGTGACGACGCCGTCGATCGTCGGCACGTGGTCGCGGGGCAGGCTGTCGATGGCCAGTCCGTGCTGCTTGAGGAGGAGGCGGGCATTGCTCACCTGCTTTTCGAGCTGCTCCTTGCGTTCCTTGGCGATCTCGAGGAAGGATTCCTTCTCGTGCAGTTCGCCAGCGAGTTTCGCCGTCTGGTCGACCTGCTCGTCAACCTTCGACTGCATGCCGCGGATCTCCGCCCGCAGGTCGTCGACGGTCTTCGTCACCTTCTCGAGTTCGGCACGGGTCGCGGTGAGTTCCGACTGCGCCTTCTCCCGCTCGTCCTCGCGCTCGTCCTTGGTCTTCCGCAGATCCTGTAGCTCCTTATCCTTCAATTCGAGGGCCGTCTGGATCTTGGCAACGATCTGATCGCGCGACGCCTCGGCCTCGGACACCTGCGCCGCGAGTTTGTCGATCTCGGTGGTGAGCGACTCCCGCTCCTTCTTGGCCTCTTCGAGCTGGGCCTTGTAGCCGAGTGGCTTGCCGGCCTGCACCTGCTCCGCGGTGCGCTCGATCTCTTCCTGCCAGTTGGTGTGCGTCGAGAAGACGGCCACGGCGAAGCTCATGAACACGAGGCTCATGACGAATACCGCGAACACGAAGATTTTGCCGATGATGTTCATGCCCGCACCTCTCTCTATGTCCGCAGACTATCCCTGCATCGGCAGGCCGGTCAACGTATCTCCAGACCAGCGGTTTCCGGCCATCCGCTTCAGCAGCGGCTCGAGCGCGGCCGCCGCCACAACCGCCACACATATCCCCGTCGGCGCAGACCCCCAGGCAAGCCATGGGCTGCGGCGGCCGTCCGGGACGACCCGGGCCCGCAGCGTGGCCGTGTCGCGCCGCGGTCCGCGGGCCCGCAGCCGCCCCGAGCCGTCGATCCAGGCTGAAAAGCCGGTATTGGCCGCGATCACCAGCGGAGTGCGGACCTCGATGGCGCGGAAGATGCCCGCCGCCAGATGCATGTCCAGTTCGCTCGAGCCCCAGAACCAGCCGTCGTTGGTGAGGTTCACGAGCACGTCGGGCCGCACCCCCGCAGCCTCGAGCGCGAGCACCTGCGACCGCACCGCCTCGGGCAGCGCCGTCTCATAGCAGATGTTCGGCGCCACCCGGCAGCCGGCAATCGTCACGGCCAGGGCCGCGCGGCCGGCGGTGAGGCCCGCAGGCAGCGGCGTGAGTGTGTAGAGCCAGGGGAGCCGGTCCGCAAACGGGATGTATTCGCCGAACATCACCGGATGCATCTTGTCGTAGCGGCCCAGCGGGGTGCCCGCGGCATCGAGGAAGAGCGCAGAGTTGAAGTGCTCCGCGCCGTCGGCGGCGCGGGGCGTGAGCACCTGACGGTCGAGACCCACGAGCCAGCGGGCCCCGTAGCGTCGTGCGTAGGCGGCCAGCAGGTCGAGCCGCTCGGCTTCGAGCACGCGGCGGCAGCGGGCCTGCCGCTCGGCGGCGGTGGGTGGCGGCGCACCCGCCACCGCATCCTCTGCCAAGTCTGCCTCGGCACCGAGCGTCTGTTCGACGACCGCTTCGGGGAGCGTCTCCGCCGGATCGATCTCGAGCAGCCCCCACCGCCACATCGTCTCGGGCCAGACGATCAGATCGGGCCGCGGACCGGCTGCCGCCAGCGCGGCGACCGTGAGTTCGTCGTAGTGCCGGGCCACCTGCCCGGCGGCGTCGGGATCGTGCTTGAGTTCCGTGTCGATCGAGCCCTGCACGAGCAGCACGTCGAGCGGCCGGCGGTCGGGCCGCGGCTCACCCGCGATCCGCCAGGCTCCGTAGGCCAGCGCCAAAGACGGCACGGCCACGATGACCAGGGCGGCCACCCAGCCGCGACGGCGATCTCGCTGTGGATCCCACGCCGGATGGATGAGCGTCGCCACGCCCGCGGCCACCGCCATCACCATGCCGCCGACCCCAACGGCGCCGCAGGCGTCCGCACACTGGATGAGCGTGGTCCAGCGCCACTGCGTGTGGCCGAGGCCCGCGAAGGTGAAGCCGCCGAGCACCCAGCCCCGCAACTGTTCGCAGCCCATCCAGGCCAGGGGCGCCGCCGCCGCCAGCGGCCAGCCCCAGCGGTGCACGAGCCGCCGCGTTGTCCAGATGAACAGCGGCAGGTAGGCCGCCAGATACGCCGAGAGCGCGACCCAGCCGATCGACGTGGCCGGATGGGGCAGCCGCAGCCAATGGATCGCGAGCAGCCAGTGGAGAAAACCGGCGATCCACAGGACCCGCCACGGATGCCGGCCCGAGAGCCGCGCTGATTGCACGAGCCCGAGCCAGGGCAGCGGCGCGAGCCAGGCGAGCATCCAGAGGTCGGCCGGCGGCTGCACGAGAAACATGGCCACCGCCCCGGCGACCGCCAGGAACCACACCCCGCGGCCGGCGCTCGGCTGAGCCGCGCACACCGGTTCGCAATCTTGCACGCGGCTCGTCATCGGCATCCTAGGCGTCCTGATCCGACTCGAATTCCGCGATCACAGTGCCCGCGGTCACCAGCGCATCCTCGTCGACAAGCTGCCGCATGAGCCGGCCGGAGACCGGCGCCTCGAGGTCGAGCGTCGCGCCGCCGCAGACGAGTTCGACGACACGGTCTCCCTCCAGCACCACCGCCCCTTCCGGCACGAGCCAGAGCGACACCGCCAGGGGCATACCGACCGCGCCGACGTCGGGCACGATCAAGGGATGGGCGGCGCGTTCCATGGTAAGGGGATAAGGTCCGCCGCTCACTTCTGCTCGCGCAGCCACTCGAGCATCACGCGGCCCACGGTGCCGAGCGATTCGGCGGAGCAATGCTCCGCGGTGTCTTGCGTGGTGTGCCACTGCGGATAGTCGAAATCGATCACATCGCAGGTGGGGATGCGGGCGATCATCCGCAGCGGCACGTGATCGTCCTCAACGGTGTATTTCGGCCGCGGCACGAACTCCCGCACGTTCAGCCGCGCCGCGACGTTCCAGATCGAGTCGACCACCGGCCGCGTGTCGGGCCACGAGGCACTGTGCTGCTCCTGCCAGATCTCCAGGTTCTTGTCTCCCACCATGTCGAGGATCACGCCGCAGCGGTAGAGATACGGCAGGTCTCCCTTCTGCCGGGCGGCCGCATGCTCCCGCGCGAAGAAATTGGAACCCAGACAGTAGGGATCCCGCGGCGCGACGACGTATTCCTCAGCGTCGAAGAGCACGAAGTCGACGCCCACAGGGCCGGCGAGCGCCGGCATCGCGCCGGCCAATTCCATCAGCACGGCCACGCCGCTGGCGCCGTCGTTGGCACCGACGAACACCCCCTGGGGATCGACCGGGTCGCGGTCTGGAAATGGCCGCGTGTCGTAGTGGGCGCCGAGGAGCACGCGGTCGACCCGGTCGGGATGCCACTCCACGATCAGGTTTTCCATCCGCACCGGCTGGCCGGTGCGTCGATCGCGGATCTGAAACGCCTGCGACCGCACGGTGCCGCCCGCTTCGCGAAAATGCTTCACGAGCAGCGCCCGCTGCCGGTCCATGCCCGTCGATCCGCTCGGCCGCGGCCCGAGGTTGGCAATCGCCTCGAGGTGGGCCATCGCCCGGTCGCCCGAAAAGGCCGGCGGCTCATCGGCGGCGGCCGGCCGGCCGTTGATCACCGCCAGCGCGAGCATCACCGCGGCGACGCGGCTGAAAAACCGCCGGCTCACGGGGAGCCCGCGGCCCGGTACCCGCACGGAAAGCATCTGAAGACCTGGCATCTGAAAAAGTCTACCGCGTTCTTGGTAAAACGGGGGACGGCGTCGATCGGTGCGACCAGCCGCAGGAGGCAGCCTTGCCACAGCCATCAGCATTCCGCTTCTGCGTGGTGTTTCTCTGCCTGCTCGTAGGCCTGACAGCAGGGGTTCCCGATCTCCGGGCCGGCGGCGGGCCGGAAAATGTCTTTCTCGTCGTCAATGCATCGAGCCCCGATAGCCTTGCCGTCGCCAATGCCTTTGCCGCCCTGCGGGGCGTGCCGCCGATCAACGTGCTGATGCTGCCCTGGCAGGGAAGCACCGAGACCGTGCCGATCGCGACCTTTCGCGAGGAACTGCTGCGGCCAATCCTGCAGGCGATCGATGCCCGCAAACTCTCTCCGCAGATCGACTACGTCGTCTACTCGAGCGACTTTCCCTGGCAGATCGATTTCACGGCCGAATTGCCGGCGGCACTCGTCGGCAAGGACAAGTTTCCTAGCGGGTCGCTCACCGGCATGACCACGCTGTTCGCGGCCGTGCAGCAGGGCAGCCCCGCCTACCTCGACCCCGGCAGCAATCTCTACTGGCGGCCGCTCGACGCCGATGGCGTGCCGACGGAGACCAACGGCTTCCGCGGCTGGTATGGCTGGGGACCGCATGGCGAGCTGCTGGATGCCGGCGGCTCGCGGTATCTCCTCTCCGCGATGCTCGGCGTGACGGCCGGCCGCGGCAACACCGTGCCGGAGATCGTGCGCTACCTCACATCCGCAGCCGCTGCCGACGGCACGCGGCCGTCGGGCACGATCTACTTCGTGACCAATGCCGACGTGCGGACCACGACCCGCAGCGGTGTCTTCCCCGCCGCCGTCAAGGCACTCGAATCGCTCGGTGTGAAGAGCGAGGTCGTCTCCGGCAAACTCCCGATCGGTAAGCGGGACGTAGCAGGACTGATGACTGGCATCGCCGACTTCGACTGGCCGGCCAGTGGCAGCACGGTCGTGCCGGGCGCGATCTGCGAAAACCTCACGAGCTTCGGCGCCATCTTCACGCCCGCGGCGGGTCAGACACCGCTCTCGGAATTTCTGCGGGCCGGCGCCGCCGGCTCCAGCGGCACCGTCATCGAGCCCTACGCGATCCAGGCCAAGTTTCCGCACGCCGCCATCCAGGTGCACTATGCCCGCGGTGCGAGCCTCGCGGAGGCGTTCTATCAGTCGGTGCGGTCGCCGTATCAGCTCCTCGTCGTGGGCGATCCGCTCTGCCGCCCGTGGGCCTTGATCCCGCTCGTGGAGGCGGTCATCGCCCCGGACTCGCGGGCGATCGAGCCGGGGGAGCGGCTCGCGGGCTCCGTTGAACTGGAGCCGCGCGCCCGGGTGCCGGGAACTGCCGGCGCCGCCGTCGATCGCTTCGAGTTGTTCATCGATGGCATCCGCTTCGGCCAGTGCAGCCTCGGCGAACGATTCACGCTCGATACCACGCAGATGGCCGACGGCCACCACGAACTGCGGGTGGTCGCCATCGAGTCGTCGCCCGTCGAAACCCAGGGCCGCTGGATCATGCCCGTCTCGTTCGACAATCATGGCCGCGGCCTCACCCTCGAGGCCGAGCCGCGGCGGGTGAAGCCCTCCGGCACGGTTCGCGTGAGCGTGAAGGGTGACGGCCTCGAGGGCGTCGTGATCTTCGCCATGGGCCGTGTGCTTGGCCGTACGACCAAGGCCGACGCCGCGATCGAAGTGCCGGCCGAACTCCTCGGCCGCGGCAGTGTGACGATCCGCGCCACCGGCCGCACCGGCCTCGGCGCGATCAACAGCGTGAATGCCGTGCCGGTGACGATCGACGTCACCGATGCGCCGTAGGGCAGCCTGCGGGCCGCTCTATAAGTGAGCGGTCTCGTTGAACGAGATGAGCCTGGGCCCGGGCCATTCGAGGAGCGTGAGCGAGGCGTTCGCCAGCGCGGGGAGTTTCGTGAACGGCCGCTGGGCGGCGCTGGCAAGCAGGGGATGCGCGCGGCCAAGGAGGCTGCCGAGCGCCGCGGTGAGCACGCCGCCATGGGCCACCACGATCATGCCCGATACGTTGCGGGCGGCCAGCGCCTGGAGGGCTTCGTGTCCGCGGGCCGCCAACTGCGCTCGCGATTCGCCACCGGGGATCTGGTAGTCGACGTCGCCGCTGCGCCACTGCGCGACGGCTTCGGGAAACTGTGTCTCGAGGTCGGCCCAGAGATGGCCCTGAAAGATGCCGGCGTGGAGTTCGCAGAGCCGCTCCTCGATGTGCAGCGGCAGGCCGACGGCGGCGGCGATCATCTCGGCGGTGTGGCGGGCGCGTCTCAGCGGGCTCGACCAGATTTCCCACGGCGCATCGTTCCCCGGCGCCGAGGCCACGAGTTCGCGGCTCCTGGCGGCGACTCGGGCCGCCTGGCGGCGGCCTAATTCGGAGAGATCGACGTCGGCCTGTCCCTGCACCCGCTCTTCGACGTTGGAAACGCTTTCGCCGTGGCGGATGAGATACTGCAGCATGCCGTCAATGCTACCGCGCGGATTCAGACGCGGGCAGCGCGGCCAGGGCAGACTTGCCGGCGGCCGGCCTGTTTCCCTGGGCGTGTCCGGCGTGCGTCCGCGAGAGATGATCGACGAAGTCGCGGCTCGCGCCCTGGAGTACGAACACTTCGCTCGCGTTTTGCGGAGCGTCATGGGGACGCACGATGCAGATCACCTCGGCCTTGCCCTCGTGCTGCCGCACGTGCTCGATCAGGGCCTGCTCGCCCGCCGAGAGCGGCGCCGCGGCGGCAGGGCTGGCGGAACGGTTCGGGATTGCCGGGCCCGGGCTGGCCGGAGGCGACAGGCCGGCCGGAGGCGACAGGCCGGCCGGAGGAACCGGGGCCGGCAACGCGGGCAACGTGGCCAGTCCGGCGGGCGGCGGCACGGGAGCGGGAGTTGGGGCAGCGACCGGGTTGGGGCCGTTGGATGCGGTCGGCAGGGCGTCTTCACGGTCGCGGCGATCGAACGACACCGGCGGCATCTCCGTCGGCATGCTCGGCACGCCGGCGGCGTTCGTGTCGGCCACGGCGCCGCTGGGATAGACGCTGCGGTAGACGAAGGCGAGGCCGGCCTCGTCGAGCTGCTCGTGGATCGCCGGCAGCGCGGCAAAGAGGCCCTCGTTGTCGGTCGGATCGGCGGCGTTGCAGACGCCGAGCAGCGTGCCATCGATGCTGAAGAGGCCACCGCCGCTGCGGCCCTGCACGGGCTGGCCGGCAACCTGCACGTTCGCGGGGCCCAGATACTTGTCGACCGCCGTCACGCGGCTGTGGTGAATCGTCGGATCCTGACCGCCGTTGCAGCCGACCGTCAGCACGGGCTCGCCCGCCGCGGTCGACCGTTGCTGGCCCCCCACGCTCGCCGGCTCGATCTGCTCTTCGGTGAAAATGCTCACCAGCGCCAGGTCACGCTTCAGATCCCACGAGATCAACTGGCCGGCGAGGCCACGGGGCCCGTGTGCACCGAAGAGATCGACCTCGATCAGACCCTTGCCGTCTGAGTCGCGGAAAATGTGACCGCAGGTGAGGATCAGCGCCTCCCCCTGACGGCAGTCGACCACCGTGCCGGTGCCCCACGACGCGCCCTCCGAGTCACCGACCCGCAGACGGGCCGTGGCGCTGAGGAGCTTCTGTTCGAGGGCGGCCCGGGCGTCGGCCGAAAGCGGTGCCGGGATGTCGATGGTGGCCGCCGCCCCGCGGGCGGCGAGCGGCGGACGGGCCGAGCCCGGCAGGCGCTCGAGTGATTCGCGTTGCGGTTTCGACCGCAGGCTGCGCGGGCTTTCGGCAGCCTCGGGCGCCGGTTCCCTGACAGTGGCGGCGACGGCCGCGGCCACAGGAGCGGCCGATTCGGTCGCCAGCGGCATCTCGGCGTCTGTCGCCGGCAGCGGAATGCCCGGAATCGGCGACTGCAACGCCGTCGCGACCACGCCGGCCTGCGGCGCGGTGGGCACGCCGAGCGCTTCACGGCTCTTGGCAAGCAGGTTTTCCATCTCGTCGCGGGTCGTTGCGCCGTTGATGCGGCCCATCTCCTGCCCCTTGACGAGCAGCACGTAGCAGGGCACGCCGGTCACGCCGAACCGGCGGACAAGATCCCCCTCGCTGTCGACGTCGATGTGCCGCACGGCCCAGCCGGCGGAAGCGATCTCGCCGATGAGCGGAGCCATCGAGCGGCAGGGGCCGCACCAGGAGGCGGAGAAATCGAGCAGCACGATGTCGCCGGTGGCCGCGGCCTGCACGGGATTGGCCCGGGCCGTCGCGGCCGACGTGCAGAGAACCGTACCGGCGAGAAACACCATGGTGCAGGCGGCGCGGATGAGCGTTGGACGAAGGGCCAGGTCTCGACAAAACAGGATCATCCGCGGCTCCATGCTCATGAGTGCGTCCGTGTCCGGCGTTGGACGGGGGCGGGATACTGCCGCCCGCTCCCGCGCACCACAAGGCCACTTTCGGCATCTCCACGCCGCCAAACACCTGCCCAGTCGTCCCGTTCATGCGCTGTTTCCCCGTTTCCACAGACATTCTTACAATCTGCGTTCCTCGTAGCCCCCACGGAGCACCATGCCCGCAACCCACCCGCGTCGGATTCTCGTCACCTCGGCACTGCCGTACGCCAACGGGCACATCCATCTCGGGCATCTGGTCGAGTACATCCAGACCGATATCTTCGTGCGCTTCCAGAAGCTCCGCGGCCAGCGGGCGATCTACCTCTGTGCGGACGACACGCACGGCACCGCGATCATGATCCGCGCGAAGGCTGAGGGCCGCAGCGAGCAGGAATTGATCGCCGCGATGCGGGAGGCCCACCTCGCCGACTTTGCCGACTTTCAGATCGCGTTCGACCACTACGGCAGCACCGACAGCCCGGCCAACCGCCGGCTCTGCGGGGAAATCTGGCAGTCGCTGCGGCGCCGCGGGCTCGTCACGTCGCGCGACGTGACGCAGCTCTTTGATCCGGTGGCCGGCGTCTTTCTCGCCGACCGGTTCGTCCGCGGCAGGTGCCCCCGATGCGACGCCGCCGACCAATATGGCGACTCCTGCGAGCAGTGCGGCGCCACCTACAGCCCGGCCGATCTCGTCGATCCGCGGAGCACGCTCTCCGGCGCGAAGCCGGAGGAGCGGTCGGCCGAGCATCTCTTCGTGACGCTCGAGGCCATGCACGGGTTTCTCGATGAATGGACCCGCGCATCCGGGGCCCTCGACCCGCGGGTGGCCAACTATCTCATCGGCCATTTCCTCGGCGAGCCCCTGCGGGATTGGGACATCTCCCGGCCAGCTCCTTACTTCGGCTTCGAAATCCCCGACGCCCCGGGGCACTATTGGTATGTCTGGTTCGACGCGCCGATTGGCTATCTGGCGGCCACGAGCGAATGGTGCGCGGCGCACGGCGAGTCGTTCGACGCCTGGTGGCGGCGCGGCGGGACGAACGAGCCCCCCGCCGAGATCCATCACTTCATCGGCAAGGACATCACCTATTTCCACACGCTCTTCTGGCCGGCGATGCTCGAGGCGGCGGAACTCTCGCTGCCGACCAGGGTTCGCATCCACGGCTTCCTCACCGTCAACGGCCAGAAGATGTCGAAGAGCCGCGGCACGTTCCTGCTCGCGCGGACCTATCTCGACCACCTCGATCCGGGCATGCTCCGTTACTACTATGCGGCGAAACTCTCCGGGGGCATCGACGACATCGATCTGAATCTTCCGGAGTTTGCGGCAAAGGTGAACGCCGATCTCGTCGGCAAGGTGGTGAACCTCGCCAGCCGCACGGCCCGCTGGCTGGAGAAGACGGGGCTCTCGGCCCGCTATCCTGACGACGGCGGCCTGTTTGCACACGCCGCGGCCGATGGCACGGAGATCGCCGCCGCCTACGAGGCCTGCGATTTCGCCCGCGCGATGCGGGCGATCATGCTCGCCGCCGACCGGGCCAATCTCTACGTCGACACCGAGCAGCCCTGGAAGCTCGCCAAGGCCGGCCCCGAGGCCGCCGCGAAACTCCAGGACGTGGCGACGGTCGCGATCAATCTTTTCCGGCAGCTCGCCGTCTATCTCGCGCCGGTGCTGCCGAAGTTCGCCACACAGGTGGGCGAGTTGGTCGGCGGGCCGATCGGGTCGTGGGAGCAGTCGCAGCAGCCGCTCACGGCGGCCCCGGTCGGCACCTTCATCCCGCTCATGCGGCGCGTCGAAGCCGCGCAGCTCGAGGCGCTGCTTTCCCAATCCAGCGAACAGTCACGTGAAACCTCCCCAGGAGTCCCCGCCGTGGAATCACAGCCCAGTGCCCAGCCCAGCCCCGCCACCGACCGCCCCGGCGACAGTGGCGACGCTCTCGCCGCCGAGCCACTCGCCCCCACCTGCACGATCGACGATTTCGCGAAGGTCGATCTCCGCGTGGCGCGGATCATCATGGCGGAGGAAGTGCCGGAGGCAAAGAAACTGCTGAAGCTCACGATCAGCCTCGGTGGCGATGTCACGCGAACCGTGTTCGCCGGCATCAAGGGGTTTCATGCGCCGGAGGCGCTCGTCGGCAGGCTGGTGGTCGTGGTGGCCAACCTCGCGCCGCGGCAGATGAAATTTGGGCTCAGCGAGGGCATGGTGGTGGCCGCCAGCGGAGCAGGCGCCCAAGGTGTCTACCTGCTCTCCCCCGACTCCGGTGCCCTCCCCGGCATGCGACTGCATTAAAGTCCTCCGCGGTTCGGTGGGTCGGTCGGTAAGATGGCGGTGGATTCGCGTTCGTCTTGCGGACATGCACGCCCTTCACACCGGAGTCCCCGCCATGGCACAGAAAACGATTCTCTTTCCGACCGATTTTTCCCTCGCCAGCGATGCTGCACTGCCGCATGCCGAGGCACTGGCCAAGCAGTCCGACGCCAAACTGCTGATCGTGCACGTCGAGGAGCCACCGCTGGCCTATGGCGGCGGTGAACTCTATTACGGCCTGCCCGAGCCGAGTTCCGAACGGATTCTGAAGATGCTCGAGGACGTGAAGCCCGCCGATCCCCAGGTGCCCTTCACCCACCGGCTCACGATGGGGGATCCCGCCGGCGAGATCGTCCGCATCGCCGGCGAGGAAGGGGCCGAGATGATCGTGCTTGGCACCCACGGCCGCACCGGCGTGACACGGCTCCTGATGGGCAGCGTCGCCGAGGCGATCGTACGGCGGGCGCCGTGCCCGGTGCTTGTCTATCGCGAGACTGCGGAGAAACTGGTGGGCAAGAAGCCGGCGGCCGCCGGCGTCTGACAACGTCTGGGAATCGTTGATTGTCGGAGGCCGGATCCGCTTCCGCCGGCAGCGGTCTACCAAGGCCCGTCGCCCGTTTCTGCAGTCTGCTCAGAAGCCGCTCCATGGCAACCCGCCCGATCCTCGAACTCCGCGCCGACGTCCGCACGCGGGCCCGCACGGTGTTCGATGGTCTGGGCTTCCTCGAAGTCGACACGCCGGTGCTCTCGGCGGAGGTGCTGCCGGAGGCGCACATCGATCCGCTGGCCGTGCACATCGACGGCGACGGCCGGCCGCCGCACTATCTCCAGGCGAGCCCCGAGGCGCTCATGAAGCGGCTGCTCGCCGCCGGTTCGGGGCCGATCTACCAGTTTGCCCGGTCGTTTCGCGCGGGCGAGTTCGGTGACCGGCACGACGTCGAATTCGTGTTGCTCGAGTGGTACGCGCCGGGCACGACGCTCGACGACACCGCCGCCTTTCTCGAGCGCTTCTGCGGCGTGGTCCTCGGCACGCAGGGGATCGACCGGCTCACCTGCCGCGCGGCCTTTCAGGTGCATGCCGGACTCGACCCGTTCATGGCCACGCTCGCCGACTGGCGGGCCGCCGGCCTGCGGGCCGGTCTGCAATTGCCGGAGCACCATGCCGACACCGCCGACGACTGGTTCGAACTGCTCCTGTCGGAGGTGCTCACGCCACGACTCGGCCGCGGACGGCCCACGATGCTCGAAGAGTGGCCGGTGTCGCAGGCGGCCTTCGCCCGTGTCGCGGCCGGTGAGCCGCCGGTCGCGCGGCGGTTCGAACTCTTCGTCGAGGGCGTCGAACTGGCCAATGGCTGGGAGGAGGAGACGCGCCGCGCGGTGCTGCTCGAGCGGATCGCGACGGCCAATCGTGTGCGGCAGGCGGGCGGCCGCGGCGGATTGCCGGTGCCGGCTCGGCTGGTGGAGGCACATGGAGACGCGATGCCGGAGGGCGTGGGCGCGGCGCTCGGCTTCGACCGGCTCGTCATGCTCGCCGGTGGCGCCCCCTCGATCGACGCCGTGCGGTGCTTCAATTCCCGGACGGCCTGACCGCCTCGGCCCGGGTGACCAGCCAGCGTTCGCTCGCGCGGCCCTGCCAGGCCGCGATGGTCGGCTCGAGCGTGATCGCGACGACACAACTCCCCACGTTGGCCCGCACGAGCCAGGAGCCTTCCAACTCTCCCGCCCCCTGGCACCGCACCGCCGCCGGTTCCCCCGCCCCGCAGGCGGCCACCGTATCGACGGCGGCAGCGGCGTCGGCCGCGCACATGCTCCGGGCGTCGTCGAGCCGATCGGCGTGGATGGTCGCCAGCCAGAGCGTTGCGGCGGCCTCGGCCCGGGCGGCCGCGATCGAGCGGACGGTGAGTTTCGCAGTGACGGCCTGCGCCCCGAAGCCGATCGAAAGTGCGAGCCCCGCGAGCGCCAAAAGCCGCCCCGCCTTCGTGGCGCCCTCGCGCTCGACGTCGCGCAGCGCCGCGATCGCGATGCCGATCCCGACCAGCGGCAGCACCCAAAACACGGGGCTTGCCACCGCCAGGGCCGACACAACCCCAACCGCGGCCGCGGCCACCGCCAGCGGACTCACCGGCCGGTAGTCGAGCCGCTGCGCCGACTCGTCAGCGCTGCTCCGGTCGATCATCATATGCCTCACTGCGCCGCTGGAATGGCCTGCGGCTGGCCGGTCGCCGACCCCCTTCTCAGGGCATACCGTTCGACGAAGTTTTTCCGTGGATCGAAAACGATCGTGCCTTGGGCGAAGGGGCCGTTCGTGGTCGAACCTCGCACCCAGCGCAGCCATCGTTGGTCGGGCTGCAGTCGGTAGACGACGCTGTTCTCCGGCGTCGCGACGGCGTCGCCCCTGAGCGGGGCCGTGTGCAGCGTGGTCGCGGCAAACTCCACGATGGTCCAGCCCGTGAGGATCGCCAGGATCACGCTCCCGGCCAGATCGATCCATTTGGGAAACCGGATCTTGGATGGCGTGATCGCGAGCGCGATCCCGTGCATCCCGAGCATGATCAGCCCGAACAGCAGCCAGAGCGCCGCCACGTCGACGAGAAGGGCGTAGCCGGGCAGATAAGGCTCCGCGAAGGCGGCCACTCGTTCATACCAGGCGGTCGCCAGGCTGGCCGCCGCGAGCACGCTCAAAAAAAGCAGCATGCCCCGCCAGCAGCCCTGCCGCACGCCGGCGGACACGGCGATGGCGAAGATCGCAACGAGGGCCAGGTCGATGATCATGGCAATCACTCCTTATTTCAGGGCCCGTTGCAGCTCTTCGAGCGACGTGACGCCTTCGACCGACAGTGCGACGCCGGCATCGAGCAGCCGCTGCATCCCGTCGCTGGCCGCCGCTTTTTGCAGCGTGACCCTGTCGACCTTCGCCGCGATCGCCTTGCTGAAGGTGGGACCGCCCGCCAGTTCGAAGAGCCCCGTGCGGCCGAGATACCGCGTGCCACTGCAGGCAGCGCAGCCCTGCGAAGAACCGCGTTTGAGCGTTGGCACGGCCTCTGCTGAACGCTTGAGCCGCGCGAGCAATTCTGGAGCCGGCGTGTAGGACTCGGCACATTTCGGGCACAGCCGGCGGATGAGCCGCTGCGCTGTGCTTGCCAGCAACACCCGCGCCAGGACATCCCGTGGGATTCCGAGACCCCGGAGTTTGTCGACCACATCCAGGGCATCGGTGGCCTGCAGTCCGACGACGACGAGGATGTCGGAGGCCAATGTGCCCAGCTCGACGGCCAGCGGTCCATCGCGGAGGTCGGGCACGACGATCGCAGTCGGATAGCCACGCATCGCCTGTTCGAGGGCGGCCACCGGCGGCACCTTTTCCTTGCCTCCCCAGCGGAATGGCTTGACGTTCTGAATCTCCTTCAGCGGGTTCGCCACGTCCTCGAGCAGCACGAAATCCCGCGTCAGCCGGTCGGCCGACTGCACCACCTGCGTGAAGGTCGTGGTCAGCCCCTGCCCGGGCGGGGCGGAGAGGACGATGAGGCCATTGGCCAGACCCAGCGTCTCAGTCATCCTGCGGGCGACCGGCTCCGGCATGCCGAGCGCGGCCAGCGAGGGGAATGGCTGCACTGGCACATCAAACTCGATCAGGGTCCGCGCCGAGCCGTCACCGGCGGCGTCGATCGTCAGCTGGATCGGCAGTTGCTTGCGATCCACGGTGACCACGAATTGTCCGGCCTGCCGCGACTTGCCCGGCTTCTCCGGCAGGCCGCAGAGGCTGCGCATGGCGACCAGCACGGCATCGGCATCGTTCTTCGAGATGGCCGGCGCATCCTGCCACTCCTCAAGCAGTTTCAAACGCTCCCGCTTCACGACCATCTGCCGCACCGGCTCCCAGACGCCGTCGATACGCTGCTTCACCTTTCCGCCCTGCAGATCGATCTCGAGGAGCAGCTTCTGGGCTCTTGCCGCCACCCCACGCTGCATGAGTTCCCGAAAACCGGCAAACCCCGGCAGCATCTGGGCCTTGTCGAGCAGGGCCTTCGCATCGGCTGCGGCGGCGTTCGCGCCCGCGGCAATCGTGATCGCCGGGAGCACCTGGCCCGCCGGCCGGTCGACATTGATTCCCAACCGGCCGAGGAGCGGAGCACAGACGGTGATGAGTTGGTTGCGGGAGAGAAACCGCCGGTCGGGCGGCACCGCCGCGTCGCGTTTCCGGGCGTAGGCAACAAAGGAGCCGAGCCAAGCGGCCATCATCACCGCATAGGCCAGCGCCGACCATGGAATCCACCAGGCCAGGACCGCCGCCACGAAAAACGATCCGGTCAGGATTGGCAGCCAGACCCGCTCGAAATCAGGAAGCCGAGCGGGATCGCGGCCGGCCCAGTCTGTCGTGGCGATCCAGCCGAGCATGAGCAGCCACCAGACGGCCACGCGGACGAGCCCGAGGCCGCCACCCGGGCCCCGGGAAAAGACGGCGTCTGGGGGCGAAGCCTGTTGCGGCTGCTCGCCTTGCTGAATCTCCGTCATCTCCGGCCGGGCGGCAGCATCGACCCCAGCCGCCGGACGGGCGTCGGCAGCCACGGCCGCCGCCATCAGCAGCATGGCCGGCATGACGAGCGCGACCATCCCGAGAAGGCAACGCGTTCCAGCCGCGGCTGGCCGGAAGCCAAGCGGTGTCTGCCGACCCCTTGGCATCATCACGACACTCCGATGCCCTTGATCGCCATCATCAGGGCCTCGCGGTTCGGGGCGATCTCGAGCGCATCGTTGCGGTCGATCAGCCCCTGATCGATCAGGCTCTTGAGGCTCATCGTGAAGTCCTGCATGCCGTCGATCGCCGATTTCTTGATGTGGTCGGCCAGCAGGTGCTCCTGCTCCTCGAGCACGTATTTCCGCACGAGCACGTCGAAGAACATCAGTTCACAGACCGGCACGCGGCTCACGCCCGGCTTGATCGACTTGAGCAGTTTTTGGGCCACGATCCCCTTCATGTTGAAGGCGATCGCACTGCGGATGGCGGGATGCTCCTCCTGCGGGAAGAGATCGAGAATCCGTCCGATGCAGCTCGAGGCACTGGCCGCATGAATCGTGCCGAAGACGAGGTGGCCCGTCTCGGCGGCATGGATCGCCGTCTTGAAAGTTTCGACGTCGCGGAGCTCGCCGACGAGGATAATGTCGGGGTCCTCGCGGACGGCGTGCTTCATGCCGACTTCGAAGTTCTTCACGTCGGTGCCGATTTCCCGCTGGTTGATCAGGCACTTGTCCTCGGTGAAGACGAACTCGATCGGATCCTCGAGCGTGAGAATATGCTTGCGGTAGGTTTGATTGACGTAGTTGAGCATCGACCCGATCGTCGTGCTCTTGCCCGAGCCGGTGACGCCGGCGAGCAGCACCATGCCCTGGTCGAGTTGGCAGAGCCTCTCGATGGCTGGCGGCAGGAAGAGGCCCTTGAAGTCGGGGATCGTGTTGTTGACGCGGCGGGCGACCATGCCGAGCGAACCCTGCTGGTAGAGCAGGTTCACGCGAAACCGCCACTTCACGTCATCGACCACGCAGGTGTGGGCGAAATCACAGCCGCCATCGACTTCCAGGATCTTCAACTGCCGCGCGTCGAGCATCGGCAGGCAGAGGCTCCTCATCTGCTCGTCGTTGATCCGGGCCGCCTTGAGCGGCTGCAGGGCCCCCTTCACCCGCATGAACGGCGGCTGTCCGACCTTGAGGTGCAGGTCGCTGCCCTGCAGCCTCACCAACGCCTCGAAGAAACGGTCGATCTCGAGCGGCGGCCGCGGCCCCCTGACGGCGGTCACCGCGGCCGAGGCCGTATCGTCGGGGGCCGGCTTGTGGGTCGTGGGTGTGGGAATCGTTGCCATGAATGGAATGCGCTGAATGGACTGGATGAGCCGGACGGACTGGTGCGGGCTGACCTGTGCGGGCTGGGCGGGAGCAGCGGAGGGATTCTTGGCGGGGCTCGATCAGCGGCCCGGAGGGCGGACGGGGATGCCCCGTTTCAAAAAAAGTTCCTTGACCTCTCGAATCGTACACTCCCCGAAGTGGAAGATGCCAGCGGCAAGGGCCGCATCGGCCCCACCCCGCTCGATCACATCGGCGAGATGCTCCGGCCGGCCGGCCCCGCCGCTGGCGACGACCGGGATGCCCACGGCCCGGCTGACGGCCGCCGTGATCTCGAGGTCGTATCCGTCCCGCGTGCCGTCGCGGTCCATGCAGGTCAGCACGATCTCGCCCGCACCGAGCGCCTCGACCTGCCTGGCCCAGGCGACCGCCTCGAGCCCCGTCGGCTCGCGGCCGCCGCTGACGAACACCTCCCAGACCTCGCGGCCGTCCCGCACGATCCGCTTGGGGTCGATGTTCACGACGGTGGCGCAGCTGCCGAGCCGGTTGGCCACCTGCGTGATCAGTTGCGGCGTCCGCACGGCCGCCGAGTTGATGCTCACCTTTTCCGCGCCGGCCTGGATCAGCTGGCTGGCGTCGTCGAGCGTGCGGATGCCGCCGCCAACCGTGAAGGGCATGAAGATCGTCTCCGACACCCGCCGCACGACATCGAGCATGATCGCCCGGCCTTCGTGGCTTGCCGTGATGTCGAGAAACACCAGTTCATCGGCGCCTTCCGCCTCGTAGCGGGCGGCCACGGCAACGGGATCGCCGGCATCGACGAGATCGAGAAACCGCGTTCCCTTGACCACGCGGCCCTGCTCCACGTCGAGGCAGGGAATGATTCGCTTGGCGAGCATCAGCGCGGCCCACCACCGATGACGCCTGCCTCCGGGCTCGATGCCGTCGCATAGAGCCGCTTCGGGATCCGCCCCGCGAGGAAGGCCTGCCGGCCGGCGAAGCAGGCGGCCTTCATCGCCTGCGCCATGCGGAGCGGATCGGCGGCATGCGCGATGGCGGTGTTGAGCAGCACGCCGTCGACACCGAGCTCCATCGCCGCCGCCACGTCGCTCGCCGTGCCCACGCCCGCGTCGACGATCACCGGATAGTCGGCATCGCCGTCCTTCAGATACTCCAGACAGATCCGCAGGTTGTTGGCGTTGAGGATCCCCTGCCCCGAGCCGATCGGGCTGCCGGCGGGCATCACGCTCGCGGCGCCCAGTTGCTTGAGTCGCCTCGCGATGATCGGATCGTCGGTCGAATAGACGAGCACGCCGAAGCCGTCCTCCACGAGCCGTGCGGTGGCCTCGAGCGTGCCCACGGGATCGGGCAAAAGCGTCCGCTTGTCGGCGAGCACCTCGAGCTTCACCCACTCCGCGCCGGGGTTGCCGAGGTCGCGCAGGAGTTCGCGTCCGAGCCGGGCCACGCGGACGGCGTCGTCGGCCGTGAAGCAGCCGGCTGTGTTCGGCAGGATCGTGTAGCGGGAGGCGTCGAGATGGTCGAGGATGTTCTCGCCCGCCGCGTTCAGGAGCCGCTCGCGGCGCACGGCGACGGTCACGCAATCGGTGCCGGAGGCGTCGAGGCACCGGGCCATCTCGGCATAACTCGCATACTTGCCGGTGCCCACGACCAGCCGGCTGGCGAGTGTGACGCCGCCGATCCGCAGCGTGTCGCGGGAACTGCCATCAACGGGCATGGTCAGGGTTGGAAAACTCATGGTGCATCAAGCCTGCGGCACGAATCTGGTGGGGATCTGACTGCGGTCGAAGCCCGGAACGACGATCAGCCGCCGCCCACGAGCGTGACGATCTCGACGCGATCGCCGGCCTTCAGCATACAGGCTGCCAGCCGGGCCCGCGGCACAACCTCCTCGTTCACCTCCACGGCGAGCGGCCGTCCGGCGAGGCCGAGTGCCGCGACGACGTCGAGCGCCGAAGCCCCCGGCGTCGCCGGATACGGTTCGCCGTTGACCAGGATCTCGATTGCCGTGCTCGAAAAATCTGCGCCGGGAGTATCCACGTTGATCCTGCCTGCAAGCTGACTTACTTCGCCTTCGCTGCCTTGTCCTTGACGGCTGCGGCGGGCGCCTTCGCGCCGCCACCACGCGGCCGCGCGACGTCCAGCGGCACAAGCTCCGCCACGAACGGTGCGGCCCCGGCCTGCTGCTCATTCCAGGGAATCCCGTAGGCGACGGTGGTGCCGGTCGAGGAATCGGTCACGTAGAGCACCGACCGCGCGAACTGCATGTTGCCGCCGGCCGGCATGTCGGCCAGCCCTGAGACGAGCAGGAACTTCGGATTCTTCGCCTGCCCCGCCTTGAAACCCAGATCCTTGAGCACATTGTGCTTGTAACCGCCGGAGAACCGCGGCGGGACGCTGTTCGGGTTGAGTATGCCGCCGGAGAGATCACCGGTCTCGAAGTCGAGCATGAAGAGCCCCTCGATCGCGCCGTTGATCGGCACGGTGCAGACGGCGAACGAATCATCGGCCAGCGACGTCGCCGCCAGCACCTTCGGCAGCGGCGAGTGCGGCGCGACCGCCACGCCGACGACGACGCCCGCGGCGAACAGCGCCGCCGCACAGGCCAACCAGCCAAAGACCTGCGCATTCCCCGTCAACTTGTTCATGCATCGACTCCCTTCTGGTGATGAACTCGCACGATTACTTTTTTGGTGCTTCAGCCTTGGGTGCTTCAGCCTTGGGTGCTTCAGCCTTGGGTGCCGCCTGCAGAAGTGTCAGCCGAAACTTGCCAATGGCATGCTGGCCGTCGGCATACTGCTGATCGATTGTGATCGTCAGCGGTGCCCCGGCTGGCACCTTCGTATCAGGAGCGATGTCGAACGTCGCCGAGTGCTGCTGGCCGGTGCCACCCGCGATCGCCCAGCCCGTGGCGGGATTCTCATCAATAGCGGCGGCGGCCAGGAAGTTTGGCTGCTCGTAGTCGGCCTTCGCAGAGTGAAACTTCACCTTGCTCGGGGTCTCGGCCTGGCCGGGAGCACCAAAGAGCACAGCGAACGTGTTGAGCACAAAGTTGCCGTTGCCGGCGCGTCCCGGGCCCTGCGACGGCAGGCTCGGGTCGGTCAACGCCTCGATCCGGATCGCCTGCAGCTCGAAGCCCGCGGGCACGACTGCCTTGAGCGTGTAGGTATCCTTGGCCAGGCTGCCGGTCACCATCACGGTGCCGTCGGCGGAGATCGCACCGGTTGCATTCGCCATGCTCTTGAATTCGGTCGGCACGAGCGGCTTGGCCGGCCCTGCGGCAGCGGCTGGCGCGGCGGCCGGCTGAACAGGAGCCGACGGCGGCACCGGCTTTTCGGGTGGAGCCGCAGGCGCTGGCGTGGCTGGAGCGGACGCCGCGGCAACGGCAGCCACCGGCGGCGCGGGGGGTGGCGGCGGAGGCGGCAGGAGTTTCGCCGCCGGTGTCGGAATGAGTTTGCCGCCGACATGGGTGCCGACGAGGAGCGTCTTGCCGTCCGGCGCAAACGCCACGCTCCACACGCTCGACTTCGCCGCCTCGGGTCCTTCCTGCTCCCCATTGGCGTTGACGTCCCAGAGCTTCACGGCGCCGTCGAGGCTGCCGGTGGCCAGCCGGGCACCGTCCGGTGAAAACGCGGCCGACGTCACCCAGTCTTTGTGGCCCTTCAATGTTGCCTGCTCTTTGGAATCGGCCGTCGTCCAGACCTTGATCGTGCGATCGGCACCGGCAGTCGCGAGCTTCGAACCATCGGGTGAATACGTGACGACCCACAGCGAATCGCCATGCCCCTCGAGCTTGCCCTTCTCCGTGCCGGCGGCCGCATCCCAAAGCTTGACGAGTTTGTCCCCCCCGCCCGTCGCGAGCGTGCTGCCATCGGGCGAAAATGCCACCGTGGTCACCGGGCCGGCATGGGCCGTGATCGTCTTCACTTCGCTGCCGTCGGCCGTGTTCCAGATGACCACGGTGCCGTCCTCGCCGGCCGTGGCCAGCTTTGAGCCATCGGGCGAGAAATCGAGTGCACGCACCCAGCCCTTGTGCTTTTTGAGGTCGCTCTTGAGCGTGCGGGCCGCATAGTCCCAGAGTTTCACGAGGCCGTCATAGCCTGCGGTGGCGGCCAGTTTTCCATCCTTGGAAATCCGCACGGCCCAGACGGCCGTTGGATGACCGGCCAGATCGCCCACCCGCGAGCCATCCGCCTTCCACACGACGACATCACCCGGCCGATAGAGCAGGCTCTCGCCACCAGCGGTCGCGAACGTCGCGCCATCGCGGGCGTAGTCGGCGGAGATCACCCAGCGACTGAAGCCGCCAAGATTTTCAGCGGGGGCCGGTGGCTTGGCTGCCGGCGCCGGATCGGCCGCGAGCACGGGCAGGGCGAGGCCGAGCCAGCCCGCGAGAAGGGCTGTCGTCATGGTCCACAAGCAGGAATCGGAGCGTCGCATCGGGGGTTTCTCCGCGGGAGCCGAGTTAAAAACAAGCACTTGAAAAACGGCACCACGGCCGCAGCACTCGGGCAATGGCTTCGCCCGTGAAAATCAGAGTATAGTTCCGGCCGCCCCCGTGTTTCCAATCGCGTCGGGGACCTTCATTTTGGAGTGACTTTATCCATGGCCATCTCCAGCCGTTCCGTACAGCCCCGCCGAAAACCCGCCGCGGGCCCCAACCGCCAGGCCATCCTGATCGCCAACGGCGACCTGCGGGAGGAGGCCAACCGCGTCTGCTGGCCCGCGCAGCAGGCGATGGAAGCGGCCCTCAGCAAGGCGTTTGCCGCGGCCGGCTCGACGCTGCGGCGCGGCCATGCGGCTGCGAAGTCCCGTGGTCATGGCTTCATCGCCGGCGCCCGCGAAGGGCTCGACGTGTTTGCCACGATCGACCCGCATGCGCCACTGGTCGTCGCGGAGGCCGTCTGGCAGTACTCCAACCACGTGCTGCCAGGGCTCTCGACCCACTCGGGCCCCATCCTCACGGTCGCCAACTGGTCCGGACAATGGCCCGGGCTCGTCGGCATGCTCAATCTCAACGGCTCGCTCACCAAAGCCGGCATCCCCTACTCGACGCTCTGGGCCGACGATTTTTCGAGCCCCACCTTCCGCCGCCACCTGGAAGCCTGGCTCGGCAAGAGCACCGTGCACCACGACACCAGCCACGTCGTGCCGCTCGCCGAAGTGGCCATCCCCCGGGCGCTCGCGCACACCGCCGAGACGATCGCCGCCGACCTGCGGCACCGCAAGGCGCTGATGGGTGTCTTCGATGAGGGCTGCATGGGGATGTTCAATGCGATCATTCCCGATCACCTGCTGCATGCGACGGGTGTCTTCAAGGAGCGCCTGAGCCAGAGCGCGCTCTACTACGAGACGAGTCGCGTCACGGACACGGAGGCCCGCGACGTCTTTCGCTGGCTCGAGAAGGCGGGCATGCAGTTTCACTTCGGCAGGCAGGAGGCGACCGATCTCACACGGGCCCAGGTGCTGCTGCAGTGCAAGATGTACGTGGCCACGCTCCGGATCGCCGACCGCTTCGGCTGCGACTGCGTCGGCATCCAATACCAGCAGGGACTCAAGGACCTGCTGCCGGCGAGCGATCTCGTGGAGGGCATGCTCAACGACTCGAA
The DNA here is from genome assembly GCA_026401035.1 of Planctomycetia bacterium. Classification (GTDB taxonomy): domain Bacteria; phylum Planctomycetota; class Planctomycetia; order Pirellulales; family UBA1268; genus RGVT01. The sequence goes on from JAPLNR010000063.1 coordinate 168,268, forward strand.
GCGGCCGCCGGTGACCGCCGCGGGGTCGTCGAAGGTGCTCTGGAAGGGCCGGCCGCTCGTCCACTTCAACGAGGTCGACGAATGCGCCGGCCTCGACGGCCTGATCACGCAGCGGGTGCACGAGGCATTGGGCGAGCCCGTGGAAAACACGCTGCACGACATCCGCTGGGGCGACTGGGACCAGTCCCGCACGACCGATCAGTGGGTCTGGGTGTTCGAGATTTCGGGAGGCGCGCCGCCGGCGCACTTCGTCGGCGGCTGGAAGGGCGCCCACGGCTGGCGACAACCGCCGATGTATTTCCGGCTCGGCGGCAGCACGCTCGCGGGCGTGAGCAAGCCGGGCGAGATCGTCTGGAGCCGCATCTGGGTCAACAACGTCGCCGGACAGGAGCGGCTGTGCATGGATATCGGCCGGGCGCAGGTCGTGAGCCTGCCGGAAGAGGAGACGCAGCGCCGGCTCGAATCGACGACCAGGCAATGGCCGATCATGCACGCGATCACCTACGGCATCTCCCGCGACCAGATGATGGCCCGCCACAAGGCCAACCACATCCAAGTGGCCTACGCGCAGGACGCCGCCGCCGCCGACAAGGCCGCGCTCACGAAGGCCGCCGTCGCCCGTGCCCTCGGCATCGAGGTGCACTTCTGCGGCACGCGGGGACACGGCGTCTCCCCCACGCTCCGCTGGGACGCCTGAGCAGGACGGGCCTCAGCCTGCGACCCACCCTAAACCCATGACCCACCCCGGAAAGGAATTCCATGAAACGATCGGGCTATCTTGGCATCGATGCCGGCACGCAGGGACTCTCGGCGATCTTCACCGACGAGTCGCTGCACATTCTCGCAACGGGCGAGGGGCTCTACGACATGGTCCCGGGCCTCGCGGCCGAGTGTTACGAGCAGCACCCCGGCGACTGGGAGCAGGCGCTCGGCATGGCGCTGGCCGATCTGCGGAAGAAACTCAGCGCGACCGGCATCGAGATGGATGTCCGCGGGATCGGCATCTCCGGCCAGATGCACGGTGAGGTGCTCGCCGACCAGCTCGGCCGCGCGCTGGGCCCCGCGCGGCTCTGGTGCGACGGCCGCAACGAGAGCGAGGGGCATGAACTCACGGAACGGCTCGGCGTGAAGTGCCCCAAGCGGCTGACGGCGGCGCGGTGGCTGTGGACCATCCGCACGCAGCCGGACAAGGCGGCCCAGGTTGCCCACATCACGACCCCCGCCGGCTGGATCGCCTTCCGGCTCACGGGCCAGTGGAACCTCGGCATCGGCGATGCCGCCGGCATGTTTCCCATCGACCAGCAGACGCTCGACTACGACGCCCGGTTGCTGGCCGACTTCGATGCGGTCGTCGCCAAAACGGCGCAGGCGTCTGTGCGTCCCCTTGCGGACCTGCTGCCCACCGTGCGGCGGGTGGGCGAGGACGGCGGCACGCTCGATGCGCACGGGGCAGCAGTGCTCGGCCTTCCCACCGGCATTCCCGTCGCGCCCGCGGAGGGCGATCAGCCTGCGGCGCTCGCCGGCTCGCTCATCGGCCGGGCCGGCATGGTGGCGATGAGCTTCGGCACGAGCGTCGTCGCCAACTCGGTGGGCGACCGGGCCTTCCGGGGGATCGCGACGGCGATCGATCACTTCTGCGCACCCGACGGCAAGCCGATCAACATGGTCTGGCTGCGGAATGGTACGACGCCGATGAATACGGTCGTCGAGATGTTCGGCAAGGTCTCGAATGGCGGCCGCGGCGACGGCTTCGCCGCCGTGATTCCGCAGTTGCTTGCCGCTGCCGACGACTGCGGCGGTCTGCTCGCGCTCCCCTTCATGGACGACGAGCCGGGCCTCGGCGTGTCGCGTGGCGGCACCGCCTGCGTGGTGGGGCTCAATGCCGCCAATGCCACGCCCGGCAACGTCGCCAAGGCGATGCTGCTGGCGACGATGTTCAATCTCCGCATGGGGAGCGACCTGCTCGACGCCCAGGGCTACCCGCGCAACGAGATCATCCTGTCCGGCGGCCTCACCAAGACGCCCGCCCTCGGGCAGATCCTGGCCGATGTCTTCAATACGCCGGTCGCGATCCTCGACGCTGCCGCCGAGGGGACGGCCTGGGGAGCGACCCTGATGGCGAAGTATCGCGCCGACGCACTGGCAGGGAGCATTCCTGACTGGGAGACGTTTCTCGCCGGCCACGCCTCGGGCTCACCGCAGCGGTTCACGCCCCGGCCTGCGTCCGTCGCGGCTTACGGCCGCCTCTACGACCGCTACTGCAGACTCGTCGCCCTCCAGGGCCAGCTTTACGTCGAGTGAGGTAGCCGTCAGGCTGCCATGCTCTTCGCGCTGCACCCGCCGCCGGAACGACAGAAGGTTCCTTCGCGCTGAAATCTCTCCTTCCACGACCTGTGGAGCTGCACACCTCAGAAGGTCGAGATTTCAGACGCTCGTCACGCTTCCGTCGATTCCGACGGCTGCCCCGTCGTCCGCTTGATTCGCAAGCGGTCTCCGCAGGATGGAGGCGAGGGGGTCGGCGGAAGCTCGAGGAGCATTTGGACCGAGTCTTCGAGGGCCACCGCGACGAGACTTCTGCCGCCCGCGAGCCGGCGCGATACCGAGATGGGACGCTTCGGAATCCGCTTCCGGAGGACGCGGTCCAGTGCTAGACCCGTTCCTTGAGCCGCCGGCTGGCGCGGGTGAGCGTGTCGCGTTCCTCGCTCGTGAGGCTGCTTTCACCGGAGCGGCTGATCTTTTCGAGGATCGTGTCGACCGCCTGCTTGAGTTCCTCGTCGAGTTTCGATTGCGGCCGCTCGTCTTTTACCTGCCGACCGGGGCGGCCACCGAAGTCGTCCTCCGGCCGCACGACCCGCATCTGCCGCCGCCGAAACCGCGCCGTCAGGTCGGCGAGTCCGCCGAGGTTCCAGCCCCGCCAGGCATACAGGAGGCCGAAGATCGCACCGGCGACGTGCGCCACGTGCGCGACGTTCCCACCCCCCTGTGCCGCACCCGAAACGTCCGACACGAAGTAGAGGATTCCGAGCGCCCAGGCCGGTACCGGAAGCACTCCCCACAGCAGCACGGTTTGATTCGGGAAATACCAGATGAAGACGGCGAGCACGGCCATCACGGCGCCGCTGGCGCCGACGAGAAACATCCGCGAGGCCTGCGCCGGCACACCCAACTGGATGCTCACGAGCCAGGCGCTGCCCGCCAGCACGATCGCCGTAAAGTAGAAACGGAAAAACTCGCCCCGGCCCATCACCGCCTCCACCTCGCGACCGAAGAACCAGAGGGCGAGCATGTTGAAGACGAGATGCCAGGGATTCTGCCCGTCGTGGACGAAGCCGTAGGTGACGAGTTCCCAGGCCTTGAGCAGGTTTTGCGGCAGGTCGCCCTCGAGCGCGAGAAAGCGGTTCACGGGAAACTCCCCGGCGCCCAGCAGGTTGGCCACCCACACCGCGACGTTCACCACGATGATCGTGAGCACGGCCGTCCATTCCGCCATGAAGGAAGAAGGCTCGGAGCGGTAGTAGCCGCGGTCGGAGTATCCCATGCGGTGCATCCTAGGCCGTGTCAGGCATCTGCGGCAACCGGGGTGGCGGCGTGGCCCACTGCAGCGTGGCAGCGCGGTGTGCTAGATTTTGCCTCCTCGGGCAGGCCGATACCCGCGCTTCACGACATATATAAAGAAGGACGACGCCATGGCCACAAACGGCACGCTGGGCAGAAAACTGCGGATGGGGATCGTAGGCGGGGGACAGGGCTCCTTCATCGGCCGCGTGCACGTGACGGCCGCCGTACTCGATAACCGGGCCGAACTCGTGGCCGGCGCCTTTTCCAGCGACGCGGAACGCTCCAAGGCCAGCGCCGCCGACTACGCCGTCGATCCCGCCAGGGCCTACGGCTCCTATGCCGAATTGTTCGCGCAGGAGCAGGCGCTGCCCGCCGACCGGCGGATCGACTTCGTCTCGATTGCGACCCCCAACCACATGCACTTCCCCGTGGCCAAGGCGGCCGTGGAGGCGGGCTTCAACGTAATCTGCGACAAGCCGCTCACGCTCACGCTCGCCGAGGCCGAGGCGCTCGCCGAGATCGTCAGGCAGTCGAACGTCGTCTTCGCGGTCACGCACAACTACACGGGCTATCCGCTCGTGCGGCAGGCGCGGGAGATGATCCTCTCGGGCGAACTCGGCGACATCCAGGCCATCCGCACGGAATACATCCAGGGCTGGCTGCGAACGCGACTCGAGGCCGAGGGGCAGAAACAGGCCGCCTGGCGGACCGACCCGAAGAAGAGCGGCGCCGCCGGCGCCTTCGGCGACATCGGCACGCATGCCTACAACCTCGGCCGCTTCATGACCGGCCTGCTGCCCGGCACCATCAGCGCGCACCTGCGGATCTTCGAGCCGGCCCGCGCCCTCGACGACTACGGCCATGCGGTGATCCGCTACGAGAACGGCGCCCTCGGCACCGTCACGGCCTCGCAGATCAGCCACGGCCGCGAGAACGACGTTCGGATTCAGATCGACGGCACGCTGGCGAGCCTCGAATGGCACCAGGAGAACCCGAACCAGTTGTTCGTGCGAAAAAACGGCCACCCGCACGCGATCTACACCCGCGATCCGAACGCCCCGTTCATGAACGCCCCGGGCAAGGCCGCCTGCCGGCTGCCCTCGGGGCATCCGGAGGCCTTCTTCGAGGCCTTCGCCAACATTTATCGTGCCGCCTACGACGCGATGGAGCAGGCCATCGGTGGCCGCTCCTTCGAGCGGACGGCCACCGTCTACCCCAACATCCACGACGGTGTGGAGGGGATGTATTTCATCGAGCAGTCGGTGGCTTCGAGCAAGGCCGACGGGGCCTGGCTGCCGCTGAAGCATCCCCTGGCCAGACGCTAGCTGATCATGTCCAAGACAGATACCGCCTATTTCGTGTTCGATATCGAGAGCGTCGCCGACGGGGCGCTCGTATCACGGCTCAAGTATCCGGGGGAGAATCTTCCGCCCCAGAAGGCGATCTTGAAATACCGCGAGGAATTGCTCGCGGAGAACGGCAAGGATTTCATTCCGTACACGTTCCAATTGCCCGTGTCGCTCGTGATCGCGAAGGTCGCCCACGATTACCGCCTGATCGAGTTGGTATGCCTCGACGAGGCTCAATCACGTTCCTCCGAGATCGTGAAGCTCTTCTGGGATGGCTGGCAGAAATACAAGCGGCCACGGCTCGTCAGTTTCAACGGCCGCGGCTTCGACATGCCGTTGCTCGAACTCTGCGCCTTCCGCTACGGGCTCTCGATCCCCGACTGGTTCGCCGAGGACAAGCGGAGCTTCGACCAACCCCGCAACCGCTACAACACCTGGGCCCACTTCGATCTCCACGAATGGCTCACCAACAACGGTGCTTCGCGGTTCAACGGCGGCCTGTCGCTCGCCGCCAATCTGATCGGCAAGCCGGGCAAGATGGATGTCGCCGGCCACATGGTGCAGGATCTCTGGGACGCTGAAAAAACATCCGAGATCCACGATTACTGCCGTGGTGACGTGCTCGACACCTACTTCATTTTCCTCCGATCGCGGGTCGTCGCCGGCGAACTCGACCTCAAGGAGGAGCACGCGATCATCGAAGACGCCCGCACGTGGATCGAGGCGCAGGCCAAGCACTCCGCCGGGATGGCACGATATCTCGCCGCCTGGGGCGACTGGAAAAGCCCCTACGCGTAGGACGGGCTTCAGCCTGTCAGGTATCGGAGAGCGACAGGCTGAAGCCTGTCCTACTTTTCGTCTTCCTCGGTCGGCTTCTCTTCGGTCGGCTTGGCCTCGGCCGTCGCTTCGTCGCCGGTGGGCAGGCTGCCGAGGGCGTCGAGCGGGCTCACCTCACCCGCCGGCTTGTCTTCGGCCACGGTTTCCTCGGCTGCCGCCGCGGCCGAGGGGGGGGCCAGTGCCGCCGCCATCGCCTTCGCGACCGACTTCGCGGCGTCGTCGACCTTGCCCTTGGGCGCACGGGCCTCAACCGTATACATCCGGCCGCCGATCACAACCGCATAGCTCCAGCGATCAATCGGCTCCTGAATGCCGTCCACTTTGACCGAGCCCGGAATTCCCCAGGCGACACCCAAGTGCGGTCCGATCGGGATGGCCACAGGTTTCTTGAGCGGCTTCGACTTGCCGAGCGCGTCCTGCACTCCTGCGGCGATGCCAGCCGCGAAATCCTTGTGGTTCTCCGGCGTCAACTGGGCAAAACCCTCCGGCGCGGCCGCCGCCGTCACCAGGATCTTCGGATATGACTTCTTCGGACCGGGCTGATACTTGACGAGGCAGTCCTTCGAACGCGGCAGCCGCGTCCAGCCCGTCGGCGACGACACGGCGATCCTGTCCTCGTCGACCGCAAACGCCGTGGAGGGGTCGATCGCCGGCAGCTTCTCGGCGGCGCCGCTTGCCTTCTTCGCCGCCTTGGTGGAACAGCCGGTCGTGCCGCACACGAGCACCAGCACGAGCACCGACATCAGGGCGAGCAGGCTGGCCGCTCCCCGCCAGGCATGGTTCCAGCCACCACCACCGGCGGTCAGTCCGGCGAGTCCGGTCAGTCGGATCATGACGCGCTCCTTGTCCTGTGCCTCGGCTCTCCCGAACTATTCGCTGATCGCTTCCTTCACGAGCTGCACGAAGTGCTGCGACCGTGACGATGCGGTGAGATCGGACGCCTTCTTTTCGGCGGCCTTCTTGTCGGCGTATTCAAAGAGCACCAGCCGCTTCATGGATGGGTTGAACACGCCCCAGTAGGCCTTCATCCGCACTTCCTTCGCCACCTTCTTGCGGCTCGGCTTCTTGGCGGCGACCTTCTTCGGTTCCTTGGCGGCCTTGACCTTCTTTTCCTTGACGGGCTTTTCCTTGGCTGCCTTCTTCGACGTCTTCGCGCGGGCCTCCGCGGCATCCGACTGCGCCCTGAGCTCCTTGCGATTCACCGTTTTTCGCGCCATAACGCCCTGCCATCCTTCCAAGAAATACTGCTGGAAATACTGCTGACTGCTTCCTCCGGCCGCGCGGCCGGGAGCGGGCCGGCAGTATAGCGATCCCGCCAACCGCCCGCACGGGTGTCTATACTTTTCCCGTATGAACAACACGCCTGCCGCCGTCGAGTTTGCCGCCCCACTCTCCGCCTACCGCGGCCTGGAGGACGCCCTCCTCGCGGAGCGGATCGAGGCCGTGCGTCGGCAGATGGGGCCCCGCCTCATGATCCTCGGCCACCATTACCAGCAGGACGGCATCATCGCCCACGCCGACCTGCAGGGGGATAGTTACCAGCTGTCGCAGTCGGCCGCCGACCGTGCCGATTGCGAGGCGATCGCGTTCTGCGGCGTTCACTTCATGGCCGAGACGGCCGACATCCTGGCCAACCGCCCCGAGAAGGTGGCGGCCCGCGGCGGCAGACGCGTGACCGTTGTCCTCCCCGATCTGGCCGCCGGCTGCTCGATGGCCGACATGGCCGCGATCGAGCAGGTGGAAGACGCCTGGGCCGATCTCGGCACCGTCATCGACACAGCCGACATGACGCCGGTCACCTACATCAACTCCGCCGCCAGCCTGAAGGCCTTCTGCGGCCGGCACGGCGGCATCGTCTGCACCTCGAGCAATGCCCGTGCCGTTCTCGACTGGGCCTTCGCGAAGTCGAAACGGGTGCTCTTCTTCCCCGACCAGCACCTCGGGCGGAACACCGCCCGGAAGATGGGCATCCCGCTCGACGAGATGTGCGTCTGGAATCCCCACGATCCCACGCTCGGCGGCAACGCCCGGGCCCAGCTCGAGAAGAGCCGCGTCGTCCTCTGGCAGGGCCACTGCAGCGTGCATGCGATGTTTCGTCCGGAGCACGTCGACGCCGTGCGGGAAAATCTGCCGGGCGTGAAGGTTCTCGTGCATCCGGAATGCTCGATGGAGGTGGTCGACAAGTCCGACCTCGCCGGCTCGACGAGCTACATCCTCAAGCAGGTGCAGGAGGCCCCGCCCGGCACGAAGTGGGCCATTGGCACGGAACTGCACCTCGTCAAGCGGCTCGAGCAAAACCACCCCGAGCAAACGATCCGGTTTCTCTCACCGGTCGTCTGCATGTGTGCGACGATGTATCGGATCGATCTGGCCCACCTCTGCTGGAGCCTCGAGCACCTCGCCGCCGGCAAGCCGGTCAACGTGATCCGCGTCGACGACGAGACCGCCAAATGGGCCGTCACGGCCCTCGAGCGCATGCTCGCCGTAAAGTAAAACTGGCTGAAGCCTGCCCTACCGGCTCAGCCCCGTCGGAACGGCCGCCGTCCGCTGCGCCGGCAGCGACTGCTGGCGGAGCCCGTCGATCGTCGCGACCAGCTCGCGCAGTTTCACGTCGTCGATGCTGCCGGAGAGCACGGCGTGCACCTCGCCGCTGGTGTTGAGCAGCACGATGTTCGGCTTCCCCGGGTTGACCCCGAACGTATGCTCGAGACGGCCCTCGAAGTCGAGCCACACCGGCACGTGGGGCGAGTCCTTGCGGACCTGCGCGCGGGCGACGGGATGCATAGCCCGCGGGAGTTCGGGCAGGCTCGCGACGGCGATCACGCGAACGTCCGGCATCCGGACGCCTGCCGGCCAGCCCGGCAGGCCAATGACCGGCTGGCGACCCCACTCACTCGCGGAAGACTGCTGGGCCGTCGGATGGAAATGCACATGCAGCCGGCGTCCGAGCTCCTGCGCTGCCTCGGCGCCCTTCCGCTCCGCATACACGAGCACGACCACGTCGCCGCGCATCGTTCCAGTCTCGTGGCGAGATTTGAACTGATCTTCCATCGCGATGTTCACGACCCGCTGCGGCGGCTCGGCCGACACCGACGCGAACGTGGCGAGGGCCGCCAAGAGGGCAAGGACAGGGCGGGCGTTGTGCATGGGGCACCTGAGGGTTGGAGAAGGCTGGGGAGTACCATGCACCCCGCGCCGGACACAAGGCTGTTTTTGCCCTGACCGGCAGGCTCAGTCCTATCTCAATCCTGTTCGGCTTTCGCCGGCCGGAGGATCGAGAGAATGGCCGGCAGAAAGACGAGCGCGGTGAATGTGCAGGTCGTCACCCCCAGCGTGAGCACCCGGCCGAGGCTCTCAAGCCCCCTGTGGCTGGCCACCATCAATGCGCCGAAGCCGAGGATCGTCGTCAGCGCGTCCACGAGCACAGAGTTGGCGGTCGAGGCGCTGATTCGATAAGGGCCGGGACGCTCGAGGGCGTCGTGCATGATGTGCACGCCATAGTCGACGGCGATGCCGAGAATGAGCGGGATGCCGATCAGGTTGGCGGGATTGAGTTCGATCCCCAGCAGCCCCATGAGGCCGAGTGTCTGGGCCATGCCGAGGGCCAGTGGCAGCGCCGCGAGCAGTGAGTTTTTGATGCTGCGGAAGTCGAGCCAGAGCACGGCGAGGATCACGATCAGCGAATAGAGTGCCGCCTGTTCGTAGCTCCGTTTCATTTCGAGCGAGGCCTCGTAGGCCTGCAGCGGGTTGCCGGTCGCCCGCGGATCGACGCTCCGCACGTCCTTCACGAACCCCTCGAGCGATTCGAAATTCCAGATGTCGCCCCGCCCGTAGATCTTGAGCAGGTGCTTGCCGCTCTGACCGACGAACCGGTCGACGAGGCTCGGCGGCAGGTCGGCGAGCGTCGGCGGCTCGGGGTCGGCCACGTCGGAGAGCGCATGGAGGCGGCTGAGCAGGTCGCCCGCCGACCGCTGCTGAAACGTGGCCAGCGCCTGAAAGCATTCGTTGGGCCCCATGCGGCGGAGCGAATCGCGGGCGCGTTCGAGGTGCCAGGCCGTCCGCAGGGCGCCGGGCCGCTTCGCGGCTTCCGTCTGGGCCCAGGCAAGCGTTTCACCGAGGGCGTCGAGGCGATCGATCGGGATCTCGGGCGGCCGTTCTGGCAGCTTCGCGAGCCGGCCGCGGATCCGTTCGATGAGCGGCCGCTTGAGCTGCTCGTCCATGGGCAACAGCGACGCGATCTCGTCCACCCGCTCCACGCTCGCGAGTTTCGTGAGCTGTTCCTTCCGTGCGAGCAATTGCTCCCGGGAGTCGGCCATCGAAAGGGCATACCAGACGCTCTGATCACTCTCCGCAAGCAGCTTCTTCTCGATCTCCACGCTCTCGAGCCCGTCGGGCTGCATGTTGAGGAGGTTGTGGTCGTAGTCGAGGTCGTACATCCCCGAGGCGATCGCCATCGTCGCCGCCAGCGCCGCCAGCGACACGAATCGCGGATGCCGCATCAGCGGCGCGAGCCAGGCATGCACCGGCACCGGCTCCGGCAGCCGGCCGCCAAGGGGTCCGCGGTCGACGATCGCCACCACGGCCGGCAGCACGAGCAATTCCGCGGCGCAGCAGAGCAGAATTCCGCCGCCGGCAATCAGTCCCAACTCGGCCACGCCCACGAAGCTCGTGAGGGCGGCGCAGAAGAAGGCCACGGCGGTCGTGATCGCGCCGGTGAGAATGCCCGGGCCCACCGAGGCGCTCGTCTCAAGGAGCGCCGCCTCGCAGTCGAGACCGCGGCGCCGCATCTCGAGGTAGCGGCCGATGTAGTAGGTGCCGTAGTCGATCCCGACGCCGATCATGGTGACGGTGAACGTCACGCTCAGGATATTCAGATGGCCCACGCTCGCCGTCGCCCAGCCAAAGGCCCAGGCCATGCCGATGACGAGCACGCCGTTGGCCATGAGCGCGTGCCGGACGCCGCCGAAGCCGGCGATGATCACCACGATCACCGCCGCGAGCGATAGGCCACTGGCCCACACCATCGATTGGGCACTCGCCCGCATCTCATCGTCTTCCATGACGGGCAGGCCCGTGAGGCCGATCGTCACGTCGGGATGCCGCGCAGACGCCAGTTTCATCAGCCGCCGCAATTCGTCCGTCGCGGCAGAGGCACCGGCGAAACCCTCCTTCACCTTCGCCAGCCGCAGGAGCACGAACCCGAGTTTGCCGTCCTTGGCGAGCAGGTGCTCGCTCGACAGGTCGCGGAGCGTGGAGAGCGACTCCGGCATTCCCGGCCAGGGGGAGATGTATTCACCGGGCCGGGCATCCCCGGGCTGCGTCCGCGCATCGAGCCCCGCCACGAGGCTCTCGCTGTAGCGTTCCAGCGCGGCCGTGGGCGGCTCGTCGTTCGCCTGCGGCGTCGCCGGCGGGCCGGCCACCATCTGACCGGCAAGCCCACCCACCATCGAGGCCACCTTCAACTGGGCCCAGCCGCCGTCGAGAATCGGCTGCGTGCGCTCGATGAAGCGGTCGATTTCGGCGAGGTCGGCGGGCGACAGGTAATGCAGGCCCTTCGCGCGAATCTTGGAGAGATCGACCTCGTGGAGCACGGAGCGGAAGAGCGTGCCATCGCGGGCCACCTCTTCCGAGACCTCCCCGAGCACCCGGATCACGCTCTCGCGCGAAGCCCCCTCCACCACGACGACGGCGTCGTCATCCTCGCCGAACTCCGCGATGTAATCGATCCACAGCTTGTTGTATTCGCTCTTGGGATCGAGCAGATCGGTGCGGTTCACCTTGTAGCCAAGGGATTGCGACGCCCACCAGCCCGTGGCCACGGCCGACCCGACCGCCAGCAAGACGATGGTGAGGCTGTATCGCAGGCAGAGCCGTGTCCAACCGACAAGCGCGCGGCCGAGCAGACTCGGGCCGGCGGGGTTCGCGGCCGACTCCGCGCGGTCGTGCCCGACGACGGACTCGTCGGTGCCGGCCTCGGCCTCGTGTTCGCTCTCTCGCGGCATCGTCTTTCACCTACCGGCAGACACAGGAAGAAGGCCAGGGATGGCTTTTTCCACGGGCGGCTTGGGGGGACGATGGTAGGGAACCTGCGCAGTCGGGCCAACACCCGCTTTGCCGCGGCGGTGGCAAGCGGGGTGGGCTGGGGACCCGCAAAATTTCGGTGGGCGAATTGATTGGGCCGAACCGTCCCCGCAGGCCGAATACTTTTCCTGACCGGGGCCCGGGCGATTGGGGGCCGATCCGAACGTTTTTGAGGGGGGATTCTTCATGCGTGTGCACCGTGTGCCGGCTCGTTTCGTGGCCTTGATTGGCCTGTTTCTCGCAGCGGTCGCGCCGACGGTGCGACTCGAGGCTGCCGAGAGTGCCGCGGTTCCGGGCCTGCTCTCCACCCTCTCCGACGGCGGCTCCTCGAGCCGCGAGTCGCGGCGGCAGGCGATCGCGGCGCTGCCGCTGGAAAAGATGGCCGAGCCACAGCGCCGCGCGATCGAGAAGGCCCTCCGCGCAACGACCCTCTACCGCCGGCTGCCGGCGCAGACGTTCGTCTGCGACGCCGATCTCTTCGAGTTTGCGATCGAAAGCCCAGAGTCGATCGTCGACATCTGGCGGGTGCTCGGCATCAGCAGGCTCGCGCTCGATCCGGCCGGGCCGGACCAATGGCGGCTGGCAGACGGTTACGGCACGGTCGGCATGCTCCGGCTCCTCCACCACGAGCGTCAGAGCCACAAAGGCACGCTCGTTTTTCATGGCCGCGGTGCCTACACCGGCTCGCTGGCGCCGAAACCGCTCTCGGGCGCCTGCCTGCTCGTCGTGCAGCACAAGCCGGCTGCCCCTGCCGCCGATGGACGCCCGCGGCAGCAGATCCAGATCGACGCCTTCGTCGACGTCGACGGCATGGGGCTCGAGATCGTCACCCGCACGCTGCAGCCGCTCATCGTCCGTTCGGCGGCATCCAACCTCCACGAGATCTGCCTCTTCCTGTCGACCCTCTCGGAGGCCGCCACGGAGAATCCGGAAGGCGTCGTCCACCTCGCCTCGCGGCTCACGCGCACCACTCCTGAGGATCGCCAGTCGCTCGCCATGATCGCCCGGACGGCCGGCAAGAACAGCCCGCTCGCAGCCGCCACGCCGGACGATGCCCAGCGGCTGCAGACCGAACTCGCCGCCCGCTGGCTCTCCACCAACGATCTCGACGACATGCATCGCCAGTAGGACAGGCGTCGGCCTGCCGCACGGCTTCACCGGGTCGTGTCGCCGCTGACCGCCGGAACGACGGCGATCCGCGGCCGGGCCTCGGCGGCCACCAGATAGGGCCGCTTGTATTCCGGCATGTAGCCCTGCGCTCCGCGGACCGACACCTGCTGGCCCACCAGCGGCGCGAGGTTCACCCCCGTCTGCGGCGCGACAAAGGCGAGAACAGAATTGTTGTCGTCGACGATCGCCCACCGCGGCGCGTCGGGGCGCCGCGACACGACGGTGGCCAGCCGGCCGGTGGTCTCCATCACGTTCGGCGGCGTCCAGGTCGGCTGGCCGTCGGCCGGCACGCCACCAGGAAACACGCCGGGGCGGATCGGCCGCGAGCCGACGCCGGAGAGGCTCGACCACATGCTCCCCAGCCGCAGCGGCGAGGGATCGGCCGGGACGTTCACCGCGAGTGCCTGCTGCCTGTTTTGGATCGCCTCGAACCGCGTAAGCCGGGCGTCGATCGCCTCTGCCCGGAGCCGTTCCGACTGCGTGTTGGTCTGCGCGGCCGCGAGCCGCAGCCGTTCCCGCAACTGCGCGAGGTTCCATTGCTCGTTCGGCCCGGCCACGGCCAGCGAGAGCGCCAGGTCGATGTCGGCCAGTTCGTCAGTCACGCCCGCCGCGCCGCCGCTGGTCGCCGCCACGGGCCCCGGCCGCGGCGCCGCGTCGAACACGCCGGTGCCCATCGGCAGCCAGCCAGAGAAAAGTCGCTTCGAAAGCGGCACCGGCTCGAGCGTTGGTGGATCGATGGCGGCCGTCGGCTCCGGCACGGCGGCCTCGCGGGCCTCGTTGACGGCCAGTGCGATCGCCTCCCCCGCTTCCTTGATCGCGACCGCGGCCTCGGCGGCGGAGGCGCCGGTCGCCCGCTCGGCGGCGATCCCGGGCTGCGGCACGAGCGCTGCAAGTTCGGGAGACAGTTCGAGATCGGCAAGCCGTGCCCAGCGAAACTCGCCCGCGGGCGGCTCGATCCGCGCCCAGAGCCCGGCATGCCGGCCCGCCGGAATCCGCACCTGGTCGATCACCTCGACGCGTTCACCCGCCTCCAGACTCACCTGCGCCACATGCCGCAGGTCGTTGAGTTGCGAACCGATCCGAGAGACTGCGCCATCGGCGACGATCACCCCTGTGTACGAGCCCCGCGCCGCGGCAGTCGGAACATTCGCGGGCTGCTCGCCCAGCCGCGCCTCCTCGTCGACGTCGGCGGCGCGAATCCAACTGAAGCTGCCGGCGACCGGCCGCACCGCACAGTATCCGGAGCCCTCCGTGTCGACCGACCAGACCTCGACCGCCTGACCGTGCCCGATCCGTTCGGTGGGATAGAAATCATCGCTCGGCCCGGCCCGCAGGTAGGTGTGCGCCGCCGCCACCTTCACCGCCGCCGGAAAGGGCGCCTTCGATTCGACCGCGTTGTCAGCGGCCGGCGCGGCGGGTGACATCACCAGCGCGATCAGCACGACAGTCGTGACGCTGCAGGCAGCCAGCGGCGTGGAGCGGTGCGGGGTCTTCAATCGCAGCATCGGCGAATCCGTCCTTGGATCGTCGCGAGTCCGACACACGGCGCGTGCGGACGTTCAACTCAATGCATCAAAACAAGCGCGTAGACGAGGCTTGGGCGTCCTCGTCTACGCGCTCTGGCAGCCGTGCAATAACGCCCGGCCTCCACAGGTCTTGTAGACCACCCGCGGCGGTTGCTCAAGCCGCGATTTTTGAACGCCATAACGGCCGAAAAATGGGCGGCCGCCAGCCGGGCAGCCCCCCCACGTTTGAGCTACTTGCCGGCAGGCGGGGCGGTTGGGGAAACCTGCGCCCGGGGTGGCTCTGGCCAGGGATGCTGTGCCAGCGTCGCCAGCGCCAGCACCAGCGCCTGCGTGCCCAGCCGCCCCTGCCCCTGCTCCAGCAGCCGCGCGTAGAGCGACTCGGCGAGCCCGAGCCCCGGCAGGGCGATCCGCATCCGCCGACACTCCTCGAGCGCGAGCCGCATGTCTTTCACGAAGTGCTCCACCATGAAGCCCGGCGCGAAGTCGCCGCGCACGATCCGCGGCGCGAGGTTCGTGAGCGACCAGCTGCCGGCGGCACCCGGCGTGATCGCGCGGAGCGTCGTCTCGATGTCGAGTCCCGCGCGGTGCGCAAAGAGGAGCGCTTCGCAGATGCCGATCATGCCGGAGGCGATCGCGATCTGATTGACGAGCTTCGTCCGCTGCCCGCTGCCGGGACGACCGCAGGCCACGACCGTGCCCGCGGTCGCGCGGAAGCATTCGGCAAGCGCCTGTTGTGGCGGCTCGTCACCACCCACCATGACGGTGAGCGTGCCCTCGCGGGCCCCCTTGTCGCCTCCCGATACGGGCGCGTCGAGGCTCCACACGCCGCAGTCGAGCGCGATCTCGTAGACCTCTTCCGCCAACCCGGGCGCGCTGGTCGTGTGATCCACGACGATGCCCCCGGGGCGCAGCGCGGCGAGCACGCCACGCGGGCCGAGCAGCACCTCGCGCACGTCCTCCGGATGGCCGACCATCGTGAAGACGACATCGCTCGCCGCCGCCACGGCCGCCGGCGAATCTGCCCAGACGGCGCCACGGTGGAGCAGATCCTCGGCCGTGGCCCGGGTGCGGCTGAAGAGCGTCAGCGAAAAGCCGGAGTCGAGGAGCCGGGCCGCCATCGACCGCCCCATCACACCGGCGCCGATCCAGCCCAGCTGCGTTTCACCGGGCAGTGCCGAGCGTGGCGGCAGCGGCGTGGCACGGCCTTCCATCACCAGCGGTCCACGGGCCGCTCCAGCACCTCGCGGAGCAGGATCGTCTGCCGGATCGTGGCCGGGTTGCGGAGTGCCTCGAGCAGTTCCGCGGCGGTCGACACCGGGAGCTTCGCGGTTCGTTTCAGCGCGGCCGGCGCGGCTGCGGGCTGGCCGGCCAGCGGGGATCGGCCGGCCCGCAGCGGCGCATTCGCCAGACCGACCCCCGGCCGGTCGTGCTTGAGATCATGCGCGAAGGCATCCTGCACGTGGCGGGCCACGTCGGTCTTTCCGGCCGCAAACGAGCCGACGTTCCGCTCGACCCCGGCCCGCGGCGCCGTCTCGCGGCTCGACACTGCGGGCGGAGTCACCGCCTTCGCGACCACCGGCCTGGGGGCGGCGGGCTTGGGCTGGGCAATCGGTCGCGGCTGCGGCTTCGGCTGCACAGGCCGCTCGCCCGTGGCCTGCCGCAGAAATTCCTCGATCTGTTTCTGCAGGTCGCCGCGCAGTTCGGGCCCGGCTTCGGGGGCCGCCGGCGGCTGCGGCCGGGCGCCGCCATTGCCTTTCGCCGCCTCTCCGCCCCCCGCCACGCGGCGGAAGATCGCGAACACCTGCGAGAGAATCCAGAAACCGACGAACAGAACCGGCAGGAGCGACTCCAGCCAATCGATCGCGGCGGCAAAGAGGAGACAGGCGACGGGGGCGTTCATGATCGTTCCATCCTATCCGGGCCGCTGCGGTCGCGGCCCGCGCTGTGAATCACTGGGCCATGGCCGAGCCCGGCAGGCCGCCCGTGGCGATCGTCCGTCGCATGTCGGTGTCGGCCTGGAGATTTCGCAGTTTGTAATAGTCGAGGATGCCCAGATTGCCGCTGGCGAGCGAATCAGCGATCGCCCGCGGCACCTCGGCCTCCGATTCCACGAGCGCCGCGCGGCTTTCCTCGATTCCCGCCACCATCTCCTGCTCCTTCGCCACGGCCATCGCGCGACGGCCCTCGGCGTTGGCCCGTGCCACGCGGGTGTCGGCTTCGGCCTGGTCGGCCTGCAGGCGGGCGCCGATGTTGGCGCCCACGTCGATGTCGGCGATGTCGATCGAGACGATCTCGAACGCCGTATTTGCATCGAGCCGGCGGGCCAGCACCGTCTTCGAGATCACGTCGGGGTTTTCCAGCACGCTGGTATGCCGCTCGGCCGAGCCGATCGCCGACACGATCCCCTCGCCCACCCGCGCGATGATCGTTTCCTCGGTCGCGCCGCCGATGAGTTGGTTCAGATTCGTGCGCACGGTCACCCGCGCCCGCACCTTGAGCTGGATGCCGTTCTTGGCGACGGCGTCGAGCGACTCGCGGCCGCTGTTCTTGCCCGGGCAGTCGATGACCTTCGGATAAACGCTCGTCTGCACCGCTTCGCGGACGTTCCGTCCCGCGAGGTCGATCGCGGTGGCGAGCTTCCAGTCGAGCTCCTTGATCTTCGCCTTGTTGGCCGCGATCAGCGCCTGCACGACCAGGGGCACGCGTCCGCCGGCGAGATAGTGGGCCTCGAGCGCCTGCCGCGTGAGGCCGGTGGAATCACCGAGCCCCGCCTGCACGGCCATGATCTTGCTCCGCACGATGACGTTGGGATTCACTTTCTTGAAGCTCATCGCCACGAGATCGAACAGGCCGATGCCGGCGCTCGAGGCATACGACTGCAGCCAGAGCCGCAGGTAGCGGGCCATGAGCCCGAACACGAGCAGGAGGGCGAAGATTCCCAATCCGAGCAGGATCAACGTGGGCATGCCAAAACTCCAAAGGGTGGTTGGGCGTCAGCCCGACGCTCCAAGCGTTGTTCCGGATCGGCGTCCAGTCAAGCAGATGGCGGGTCGAGCCGTTCGAATTCGAAGTCTTCGAGTGTCGGCGAGAGCCGCGAATCCCCGGTGGCGGCCTCTTGTGCCGGCGGCAGCGGTTGTCGGGGCCGGGCTGGAGCCGCCGTTTCCCGCGGCAGGGCTGAGATCACGGTCAGCGCCCGGCCCTGCACGCCCACCACGTCGACGGCGGTATCCGGGGTGATCGGCCCACTCTCGCTCACCGCGTCGATCCTGACGCCGCCAATCTCGACGATGCCCCAGGGCAGCATCTCCGTCACCGCGCGGCCGGTGCAGCCGACGAGTTCCTGGAGCCGGCGGCGTCCTGGCGCATCGGGCAGCATCTCCGCGGGATCCGGCAGCGGTGGCAGAACGCGGCGTCCGAGCGGCGTCTCGGGAAACCAGCGAAAGGCGAGCGCAAGCACCGTCGGCACCACCACCGCGGCGACCGTGAGCGCGGCCATGCCGGCCGCGACCCCCTGCTCCAGAAACGCGGTCGCGATCGCGGCAATGATCGCCGTCAGGCTCAGAAATCCGAGGATGCCCCCCGAGGGCAGAAACACCTCGAGCACCATCACGCACAGGCCGAGCAGGAAGAGCACGACCACCCACAGGAGTGCATTCATCGTGCGGCCCGCCCGTCGGCAGGCGATCCGTCGTCCAGCGGCCTGACCAGCACGCGGCCACTCCGGACCTCGACCACGCGGATCGCCACGCCGGGCTCGATCAATTCGCCACGGGTCGCCACGTCGTGCACGCGGCCGCCGACCCGTGCCTTGCCAGCGGGGGCGAGGCGGGAGGTGGTCGTGCCTTCGAGGCCCAGGAGTTCCTCGAGATGTTCGGCGTCGAGTTCGTCGTCCGCCGCGGGCGGCTCGAGGAGCACGTTGCGCAGCACCGGCGCCCGCGGCAGCCAGCGGCGCACGAGCACCCCGATGACCGCCACGCCGATCGCCGCCGCCAGGATGCCCAGCAGCGACCACTGCAGTTGGCGGATCTGGTAGTCGTTGGCCGGCAGCACGAACGACTGGCTCGCGAGCACGAGCGATGCGATCACGAGCAGACCGCCGCCGAGGCCGAGCACGCCGAAGCCCGGCAGCACGAAGATCTCGGCCACGAGGCAGAAGAGACCGGCAAGAAAGAGCATCACCTCCAGCCAGCCGCTGGTGCCATGCAGATACTGGCTCCAGAAGTAGACGATGAACGCCACCATCGAAACGAAGCCGCCGAGACCGAAGCCCGGCGTGTGCAGTTCGATGTAGAGACCCGCGCCACCGATCAGCAGCAGCAGCCAGGCGACGCCGGGGCTCGCCAACGCATCGAGCAGCCTGTCGGCCCAGCCCGGCTCGAGCACAGCCATCTCGCCGGTGAGTCCGTAAACCTTCGCCAGGCCATCGGGGCCGTCGACCACGTGCATGGCCAGCCCGAGCGACTCGGCCAACCGGCCGGTGAGCTGAATGGGGCCGATGCCGACGTCGGCACCCATCTGCCAGGTGTCGCGATCCTCGCGGGGCAGCAGCTCTTCATCGCCGAAATACTCCACGCGGCCGGTCGCCGCCTGCACCGCCCGGCGCACCGTCATGCCGGGCTTCACGAGCGCCACCGGCAGCGACCACGAACGGCCCCGCTTCTTCGCGACGCCCTCCCGCCAGGCCACGGCGAGCGCGTCGGCCTGCCGCTCGTCGACCGTCGCCGCCCCCTCGCCGCCGAGCAACGCCGTCGGTGTCATCACGAGCTCGTCGCAGGCCAGGGCCACCAGTGCCGCATCGGCGCGGGCCTCCCGCGGCACCCAGGCCACCGTCCGCACCCGGGCCGGATCGAGCGCGGCCAGCCACGTGGCGAGCACGATGCTCTGTGCGGGCGCCCCGCCCGGGCTGTCGATCCGCAGGCAGATGAAGTTGGCCCCGCCGGCAAGCGCCTCGTCGATGCGGCTCCGCGTGCGGGCCACCGCATCGGCCGTGATCGGCCCCGCGAGCACGACCTGCACCCCCTGCCAACCGCCCTCGAGCGACGGATCGACCGCGAGCGACTGCTCGTCCACGCCGAGGCTGCGTGCCACCTCGGCCGGCGTGCGGGCCAGAAGCCGGACGATGCCCAGTTCGCGGCCGCGCCGGCCGGTGAGCGCCAGCGGCAGGGGGCCGAGTTCCTCGACGTCGAGCACCGCCAGCCGATCCCTGAGCGCGGCGAGATCCTTCTGTTCCACGAACTGCTCGCCATCGTCGGTCGATGCGCGAACCACCTTCGCGGCGGGATCGAGCAGCGCCAGCGCCACGGCGGGGGGCACGGTCTTCCGCCGGGCAGCCACCTGCATGTAGGCGGCCCGCATCGCGTCATCGACGGTCGGCTCGTCGGTGTTGGCCGGCCCGAGCACCGCGTCGGGCGGCATCACGATCTCCTCGCAGGCGAGCGCGACGAGCACTGCATGCCCTCTCGCGCCCTCCGGCAGGAAGGCGACCGTCTTGATGCCGGCGAGCCGGCCGTCGGAGAGAAAGCGGGCAAGTTCCAGCGACCGGCCAAAATCGCTTGCGACCGGTCCCTCTTCGTCGCTCGAGTCGAACTGCAGCACGAGCACGCCCCGCTCACCACCACGGCTCTTGAGCCGCTCGAGCTGCCGCAGGATCGCGGCCTTCACCTGCGTGTCGCGGTTGCCGGTGATCGGCAGCCGCACGGCGATCGAAACGGCCGGAGCGGCAGGGCGATTTTCCGCCTCGTCGGCAGCGGTGCCGGTGGCTGGTTCGACGAAGCCGGCCGCCGCCGTTACGGCCAGCAGCCAAACCAAACAGCTTGCAGGCCGGTCGAATCGCATACCTCGCATTCTAAAAGGGTGGTCCTGCGAGTCAAAAACAGAATCGCATCCTGCTATACTCCGCTCCACTATGAGCACTTCCCCAGTCACTCCGTCGCCCGTGAGCAGCGAACTCGTCAGCCTCATCGGCACCAAGGCCCTCAACCGCGGCACGTTCCGGCTGGCCTCGGGCCGCGAGGCCAGTTTCTATCTCGATGCCAAGCAGGTGGTGCTCGACGCCCGCGGCTCGATGCTCGTCGGCCGCGCGATCCTCGAGAAACTCAAGGCCCTCGGCCCCCTGCCCGACGCGGTGGGCGGCATGTCGATCGGCGCCGACCCGATCACCAGTGCCGTCGTCACGATGGCCGGCGTCGAGGGGCTCCCGCTCAAAGGCTTCATGGTCCGCAAGGAGTCGAAGGACCACGGCACGAAGAAATACATCGAGGGCCCCGTCGCGCCGGGGCAGCGGGTGGTGATCGTGGAAGACGTGACGACGACGGGCGGATCGTCGCTGCTGGCGATCGACCGCGCGCAGGAGTTCGGCCTCGTCGTCGAACGGGTGGTGACGGTGATCGACCGACTGGCCGGGGCCCAGGCGGCCTTCGCTGCCCGGGGCATTCCGCTCGAATCGCTGGTGACGATCCGCGACCTCGGCATCGACCCCGACGAAGCGTAGCCGTTCGCCAACCGTCCATGTGGAGACCGCTGGTTTCACAAGCGGCCGGCAAAACCTTGCCCTCCCGCGCACCACGGGCGTAGGCTTTACATTCGTGGCGGCCAACCCCTGGCGGGAATTTCAGCATGCCAAACTATCTTCGTGCCTGCCTGCTGACGACGTTCGTGTTCGCCGCAGGGCTCCCCCGCTCGGCAGCGGCGGCCCCCACAGCCGAGCCCTCCCCCGAATCGATCGCGGCCCTGATCGCCACGCTCGGCGACGCCGACTACCACCGCCGTGAGGCGGCTGCCTCGGCGCTCAAGGCACTCGGCCCTGCGGCTGTCGACGCGCTGCTCGTCGCGGCGGAGATGAGCAGCGATCTCGAGGTATCGCTGCGGGCCCGGTGGCTCGTCGAAGTCATCCCGCTGGAGATGCCGCACGATCCGCCCGAGGTCGTGAAACTGCTCGACCGTTTCAAGCGGCGCGATGCGGGAGAACGCATCCAGGCGTTGCGAAGGCTGCTGCGGGTCGACGACGACGCCGGCATCGAGCCGCTGGCCCGGATCGTCCGGCTCGACCGCTCCGCGAGCGGTTCGCGGCTGGCAGCCGCGATGCTCGTCCGCGAATGGCAGCCCGACGATCCGTTTTGGAAGGATCTGCGCGGCAGGATCACGAAGGGGATCGGGGCGAGCGACCGGCCGGCCGCGCGGTTTCTGCGGGCGCTCATTACTTTTTCGGAAGCCGCCGGGCCGCAGGCCAATGACACGCGGGCGGCGGGACTCACCGCCGCGGCGGCCGCGCTCGAGGCGCTCGGCAGCCTACCGGCGGAGCCACCGCCGGACAGCGACGACGGCGCCGGATTCGTCGGGGAAACAGAGTGGATCTTCGCCCGCTGCCACATGCAGTTGCTGCATGCCGCCGGCCGCCACGACGAGGCGGTGGCCGCCGCCCGAAAGATGCTCGCCGAGTGCTTCGCCGACGGCAGCCAGGATCCCGAAACACTCGTGGCGGAAACCGTCGAAATGCTCGTCTGGGCCACGGAGCACGGCCTCGCCGACGCCGTCGACGCCCTCGCCGACCGGCCGGAACTGATCCGCGATCACGCGATCATCGGCTTCGCGGTGGCGGCCGCGGAGACGGCCCGCGGGAATGCTCCGCGGGCCGAGTCGCTTGCGGCCGATGCGTTTGAGAAGAC
The DNA here is from genome assembly GCA_026401035.1 of Planctomycetia bacterium. GTDB lineage: Bacteria > Planctomycetota > Planctomycetia > Pirellulales > UBA1268 > RGVT01. The sequence continues at coordinate 190,453 of JAPLNR010000063.1, forward strand.
CGATGACGACTTTCCGGCGCGGCTGCAGGCGGCGATCCTGCTCGCCAAATGGGGCTGCACCGATTGGGCGCTCCGCGCCTACGCCGCGATCGTCGAGGATCCGCAGGCGCCCCCGGCGGAGCGAGCGCTGGCGGCGATCATGTATTCCGAGTTTCTTCACGACCTCGAGCGGGAGGACGAGGCGGCCGGCTGCCTCGAGCGGCTCGTCGCCGCGGCGGAGGCGGGTGATGGCGGCAACCACGGGCAGCTCATGCAGCAACTCGGCCGCGATCCGCGGTCGATCCGTTCGCGGATGCATTATTTCCGGGCCTGCGCGGCGACGCAGCGGGCCGATGCGGCGGCCCGCCGGCAGTCCGCCGAGCAGGCCGTGGCGGCCTACCCCAAGGATGTCGATGCGTTGATCGCACTCTTCACACTCCCCGACAACACGCCCGAGCAGAAGGCCGACGCCAGCAAACGGATCAAGGCGGCGCTCGCCCAGATCGAGGGGGAGATCCAGGCCGTGCCCGACGACGCCAACGGCTACAACGAGTATGCCTGGCTCGTCGCCAACACCGAGGGCGATGTCGCCCGGGCGACGAAGTATGCGAAACTGTCTCTCATCAGGTCGTTCGACAATTCCAGTTACCTCGACACGCTCGCCCATTGCCGCGCCGCGGCCGGCGACTATGCGTCTGCGATCCGCACGCAGTCGCTCGCGAAACGGCAGGAGCCCCACAACCGTACGATCCAGCGAAACCTCGAGCGGTTCGAGACGCTGGCAAACAAGACGCCGGCACAGTAGGGCGGCCTCGCCATGCACCTCGTGCCCCTCTCCGATACCCAACTGGCCGTCCACACCCGCGGCAGCGGCCTGCCGCTGCTTCTGCTGCACGGCTTTCCGCTCGACCACGCGATGTGGGCCGGTCAGGATCCGCTCGCCGACCACCTGCGACTGATCGTGCCCGACCAGCGAGGCTTCGGCCGGAGTGGCGGCGCCGTGCCGGAGAGCATCCCGCAGCTGGCCGACGATGCCGTCGCGGTGCTCGATGCCCTGCACGTGTCGGAACCGGCGATCGTCTGCGGCCTCTCGATGGGCGGCTATGTCGCACAGCACATCGCCGCCCGCCATCCGCACCGGGTGCGGGCGCTCATCCTCGTCGACACGAAGCTCGAGGCCGACACCCCCGAGGCCCGCGCCGGCCGACGCGACCTGGCCGCCAAAGTGGAGCGGCTCGGCTCGGAGATCGTCGCCGAGGCGATGATCCCGAATCTGCTCGCCTCGTCCGCGGCCGCTCGTGAAGCGCCGCAGCGCGGGGAGATCGAGGCCGGCCTTCGCCGCACGATCCTCGCCACGCCCGTGCCCACGATCGTCGCAGCGCTCGCCGCGCTCGGTGGCCGCCCCGACATGGTCGAGGCGATGCGACAGGTGCCCGTGCCGACATTGCTCGTCGTCGGCGCCGAAGATGCGATCACGCCGCCGGAGTGCCTCGAACGGGCGGAAGCCGTGTTTGCCGCGGCCCGGCTGCTGATCGTGCCGCAGTGCGGCCACATGACGCCGCTGGAGTCGCCCGCCGTGTTCAACGCGGCTGTGCTGGCATTTCTCTGGGAGCAGGTCGGCCATTCGGCCGCCCCGGCTGCGGGCTGAGCGGCGGGCGACGTTTCCACTCCTCGGCCCGCCCGCGCTGCTCCCGTTGCTGCTGTTCGAGCTGTTCGATCCGCTCGAGCAGGTTGCCCCCCGGCCGACGCTCGGGCGGCGGCAGCGTTGCCCGCCCCAGAATGAAGCCCAGGAAAAGCCCGCCGATCACGGCGGCGGCCGGCAGCGCCCAGTGCATGATCGATCGCCAGAATGTCACCGGCCGCTGGCTCCCCGGCGCATGGACGGCGGCGGCCGACGCAGCCACCATCTCGAGCGTCGTCGACGTCATGCTCGGTGTCGATGACGACCGCGGGAGGGCATCGAGCAGGTTCCAGGCCGCGCCGAGCGCAGCGGCTGGGGTTTCCGGGTGAGCGTCGGCGCCGGGGGTCATCGGTGCCCCTCCCGTTCGTAGGGCCCGAGCATTTCCCGCAATTGCTCCCGGGCCCGAAAGAGGAGCGACTTCACGGCGGGCACGGTGAGCCCCATCGCCGCGGCAATCTCGTCGTAGGAGCATTGCTCGAACTTCGCGAGCAGCACGGCCATCCGCTGGTTGTCGCTCAGCCCGCGAATCGCCTCCTGCACGACATCCTGCAGTTCGCCGCGATCAGCCTGCCGCGCCGGGCGTTGCCCGCTGGCGGCGACGGCGATCTGCTCGAGACCGATCGCGCTGCTCGAGGCCGACACGTTCATGGGCATTCCGTGCTCCCGCCGACGGTAGGCCCGCTGGCGGAGATCGCTCGCCACGTTGTTGGCGATCGTGTGAATCCAGGTCGAGAACTTGGCCGTCGGCTTGTAGCCGGCCCGGGCCCGATACACCCGCAGAAAGACCTCCTGTGCAAGATCCTCGGCAGTGGAGTGGTCGCCGGTGTGATGCCGGAAGAGGGTGACGAGCCGATCCTGCCAGAGGGCCACGAGCTGCTCGAAGGCTTCGGCGTCGCCATCGTGGACCCGAAGCATGATCGCGGCGGATGGGTCGACTGCCGCCAACTCGCTGGCCACTGTCATAGGACCCGGACTCCAGCTGGCGATCTGAAACCCGCCGCGGCCCGCGCAGCGGAGTGCGAGTTGAGCCTGCAGAGGCCAGGGCTGGCTCCGCAGGCGGGAAAAAGTGGAGCGGAGGAGGATCGAACTCCCAACCTCGGCATTGCGAACGCCGCGCTCTCCCAGTTGAGCTACCGCCCCGAACGGGTGGCCGCGGCCCTGCCGCGATCGCCCTCGGGAAACCCGATCGTATGCCAACCCCACGAGGCTGTAAAGCGCTACAATGCCCGCATGCAAGTCCCTCCGATCGTCGTTCGTGGTGCACGGGAGCACAACCTCCGCGATGTGACGGTCGGCCTGCCGCGTGGGCGGCTCGTCTGCCTGTCGGGCGTGAGCGGCTCCGGCAAGTCGAGCCTCGCTTTCGACACGCTCTATGCCGAGGGGCAGCGGCGCTACGTCGAAAGCCTGTCGACGTTCGCCCGGCAGTTTCTCGGGCAGCTGCCCCGGCCCGACGTCGACAGCGTGACGGGACTCTCGCCGTCGATCTCGATCGCGCAGAAATCGGCCGGCACCAACCCGCGGTCGACCGTGGCGACGATGACGGAGATTCACGACTTCCTGCGGGTGCTCTTCGCGCGGGTCGGCACGGCACACTGCCCGCAGTGCGACAGCGTGCTCGAGGCCCAGCCCCGCGACCAGATCGTCGAGCGGATCATCGCCGCGAAGACCGACGAGCGGGTGCTCGTCCTCGCGCCGCTGGTGCGGGATGCCAAGGGGGAGCATCGCGACCTGTTCACCGATCTTGTCCGCCAGGGATTCACCCGCGCCCGAGTCGACGGCCGCATCGTCCGCGTCGAGGATCCGCCGCCGCTGGAAAAACTCATCAAGCATTCGATCGACGTCGTCATCGACCGGCTGGTGCCAAACGCCGCGAGCCGGAGCCGGCTCGCCGAGGCGGTGGAGCTCGCCCTGCGCACCGGCGGCGGCCAGGTGATCGTCGCGGCAGACGCAGAAAAAGGGGACGCAGCTCTTTTCCCGACCACATCAGACGGCTCGGCCCAGGAAAAGAAAAGAGCTGCGTCCCCTTTTTCTGACCTTGTCCTGTCGAGCAAATATGCCTGCGTGCAATGCGGCGTGAGTTATTCGACGCCCGAGCCGCAGCTCTTCAGCTTCAACAGCCCGCAGGGCGCCTGCCCCACGTGCGACGGCCTCGGCGACATCTACGGCATCGATCCCACGAAGCTCGTCACCGATCCGGGGAAGTCTCTGCGAAAAGGCTGCCTCGGCGTGCTCGGCGGTTTCCGCGACATGCCGCGTTGGCTGCGGCGGCTCCTGACCGGCGTCGCCGCGCACGCGGAGGCGAAGAAGAAGTTCAAGCCGGACACGCTCCTCGACACGCCCTGGCAGGATCTCACGCCGCAGCAGAAGAAGATCTGGCTCAACGGCACCGGCCTCGACGAGATCAAGATCTCGTGGAAGCGTGGGCGGGCGGAACGCGGGGCGAAGACAAAATTCGAGGGCATCTGCCCGCTGCTCACCAACCGCTGGCGAAACGCCAAGAGCAGCATCATGCGGCGGATGCTCGAAAAGGTGATGAGCGTGACGCCCTGCCACGATTGCATGGGCGCCCGGCTTTCGGCGCAGGCCCGCGCCGTGCGGATCACGAGCCAGGCCGGCCGCGTGGGTGCAGACCACCTGGCTGGAGACCGCCTGATTCATAAGCGGATCCAACCGCGTTTGAAGGAAGCGGTCTCCAAGCCGGCGCCCGACAAAGCCGAATTGTCGCTCGACAAGCTCTGCGCGCTGCCGATCAGCGACGCCCGCGAGTTCCTCTCCGACCTCGTCTTCGACGAGACGCAAGCCATCATCGCCGTCGAGCTCATGAAGGAGATCCGCTCGCGGTTGTCTTTTCTCGACCAGGTCGGCCTCGGCTATCTCGCGCTCGACCGCAAGGCGCCGACGCTCTCCGGCGGCGAGAGCCAGCGGATTCGCCTCGCCGCCCAGATCGGCTCAGGGCTCTCAGGCGTGCTCTACGTCCTCGACGAGCCGTCGATCGGTCTGCACGCCCGCGACAACGTGAAACTGCTCGGCGCCCTCGAGGCCCTGCGCGACAAGGGCAATACTGTCGTCGTCGTCGAACACGATGAGGAGACGATCCGGGCGGCCGACTGGGTGGTCGACTTCGGTCCCGGGCCCGGCAAGCGAGGCGGTGAGGTCGTGGCCGCCGGCACGCCCGACGATGTGGCCGCGAGCGACCGCTCGATCACGGGCGCCTTCCTCTCCGGCCGCGACGCGATCGAGGTGCCGGAGAAGCGCCGCCAGCCGAGTGGAAAATCGCTCACGCTCAAGGGCGTGCGGCACAACAACCTGAAATCGGTCGACGTCGAGATCCCGCTCGGCATGCTCGTCTGCGTGACGGGCGTTTCCGGAAGTGGAAAAAGCTCGCTCGTGGGCGACGTGCTGGAGCCGGAGTTGCGGCGACTCCTCGGAAGCGAGGCGGCAGTGCCCGGCGAGTTCGACAGCATCGCGGGGGCCGATCAGCTCGACAAGGTGATCGTGATCGACCAGTCGCCGATCGGCCGGACGCCCCGGAGCAATCCGGCGACTTATGTAAAGGTCTGGGACGACATCCGCAATCTGTTCACGATGCTGCCGGAGTCGAAGAAACGGGGCTGGAAGGCGGGACGGTTCAGTTTCAACGTGGCCGGCGGCCGCTGCGAAGCCTGCGAGGGCAACGGCTCCACGCGGCTCGACATGGATTTTCTGGCGGATGTGTGGGTGACGTGCGAGGTCTGCGGCGGTGCCCGGTTCGCGAAAGACACGCTTGAGGTCCGCTGGAAGGGGAAGAACGTCGCCGAACTTTTGAACATGGAGGTCGGTGACGCCCGAGAGGTCTTCGCCGATGCCCCCGACATCTCGCGGAAGCTCTAGACGCTCTGCGACGTCGGCCTCGACTATCTCCATCTCGGCCAGCCGTCGCCGACGCTCTCCGGCGGCGAAGCCCAGCGGGTGAAACTCTCCCGCGAACTGGCGAAGCGGTCGACCGGCAAGACGCTCTACATATTGGACGAGCCGACGACCGGCCTTCACATGGCCGACGTCCGGCAGCTGCTCACCGTGCTCGAGCGGCTGGTCGACGCGGGCAACACGGTGCTCGTCGTGGAGCACAATCTCGACGTCGTGAAGCGGGCCGACTGGGTGATCGACCTCGGGCCGGAGGGGGGCGGCGGCGGCGGCGAGATCGTCGCCGAGGGCACGCCCGAGCAGGTCGCCCGCGTGAAGGCCTCGCACACCGGCAAGGCGCTCGCGCCGGTGCTCGCGGCCGCCAAAGCCCGCGACAAGTCCCGCGAAAAGTCCTCCAAAAAGGGCCACGGCAAGGCGGCGCGAGCCCGCCGGCCGGCGGCTGGCGCAGCGAACCATGGGCAGCCGGTCGTGCGGCGCAAGCCCGTGTCTGCTGCGGCTGAAAAGGCGATGCTCGACAAGGTCACGCGATCATCGCGGGATCCGGGGCCGCCATCGATCATGGTCCGCGGCGCGAGCCAGCACAATTTAAAACACGTCGACGCTGACATCCCGCGGGGCGCGATGACGGTCTGCTGCGGCCCCAGCGGCAGTGGCAAGACATCGCTCGCCTTCGACACACTCTATGCCGAGGGGCAGCGTCGCTACGTCGAGAGCCTGTCGCCCTATGCCAGGCAGTTCGTGGGCCAGGTGCCAAAGCCCTTGTTTGAGCGGATCGAAGGGCTCTCGCCGGCGGTGGCGATCGAGCAGCGGGCCACCGGGAGCACGCCGCGCTCCACCGTCGGCACGCTCACGGAGATGTATGACTATTTTCGGGTGCTCGCCGCGCGGCTCGGCGTGATGCATTGCCCCGATTGCAGCACCCCGGTGGGTGCGCAGAGCATCGATCAAACAGTCGGGCGGCTCCTGGAGCACGATCCGGACACGCGGCTCCTGCTGCTGGCGCCGATCGAACTGCGGGTTGGACAGACGCCCGAGAGTTTTTTTGCCGGGCTGCGGGCGGCGGGCTACGTGCGGGTGCGGATCGACGGCCAGACGGTGCACCTCGACGAGAAGCCGACGCTCGACCGCAAGCGGAAGAGCCGAATTGAGATCGTGATCGACCGCGTGACGGCCAAGCCGGCCGAGCGGAGCCGTCTCGCCCAGAGTGTCGAGGCGGCGTTCGAGGCGGGCGGCGGCACGATGCTCGTGGCCCGCGCGGCGGACGGCCACGACGGCAAGCCCCTCCTGGAGCCCGACTGGCCCATCGAGGTGCACAGCCGCAGGCTCGCCTGCCCATCGTGCGGCCGCGGCTTCAAGCCGCTCGAGCCCCGGCAATTTTCGTTCAACAGCCCCCTCGGCTGGTGCCCCAGTTGCGACGGCCTCGGCACCCGCGTGGGCGTGGAGCATGCGTCGCTGATCCGCGATGCGTCGCTTTCGCTCGGCGCCGGGGCGCTCGACCTCTGGCCGAGTCTCGACCGGAAAGACTGCGGCCAGATCAGCCGCGCGATGCTCGAGGCCCTCTGCACGGCCACAGGCCTGCCGATCAACGTGCCGCTGGCGGAGCTCTCGGGATTGCAGCAGCGGGTGCTCTTCGAGGGCACGGGCGAAAAGTGGATCGAGGTCCCGCGGCCACGGGGCGTCGCCGGCAGCGGCCCCTGGTTTGCCTACCAGTTCAAGGGCCTGGAAAACTCCTGCGAGGAGGCGGCCCGGCTCGTGGCTGCCCTGCGCGGCAGGGTCGATGCCGTGATGGGCGAGGTGCCGTGCAGCGAGTGTGGCGGCAGCCGGCTCGCCGACGTGGCCAGCGCCGTCACGCTCTGGGGCCGCGAGCTCGACGTCTGGTGCCGGATGCCGCTGGGCAAACTGCAGAAGGAGTTGCAGACGGTTTCACTCTCGGCGGACGAAAAAAAAATCGCCGGCGATCTCCTGCGGGAGTTGCTCTCGCGGGTGGCGTTTCTCGTCGACGTGGGGCTTGAGTATCTCGACATGGCCCGGCCGGCGGGGAGCCTCTCGGGGGGCGAACTCCAGCGGATCCGGCTGGCGGCGCAGGTAGGCAGCGGCCTGACGGGCGTGCTCTACGTGCTCGACGAGCCGACGATCGGCCTCCATCCCCGCGACACCCACCGGCTGATCGCCGCCCTCGGCAAGCTCCGCGACCTCGGCAACACGCTCGTCGTCGTCGAGCATGATCGCGACGTCGTGAACGCGGCCGATCATGCCCTCGACTTCGGCCCCGGCAGCGGCCGGGAGGGGGGGCAGATCGTTGCCCATGCCGCTCCCAAAAAACTCGAATCGTCGAAGCAGAGCGTGACGGGCCCCTATCTGAAGAAGCGGCGGGCCTGCGACGCAGTGGTCGCACGCAAATTAAAAACCGGCCGCCGCGAGCCGCAGCAGTGGCTCGAGATTCGTGGCATCCGGCATCGCACGCTCAAGGGCATCGACGTCCGGTTTCCGCTCGGCGTGCTTGCGGCCGTGACGGGCCCGAGCGGCAGCGGCAAGACATCGCTCGTGCTGGAGGTGCTCTGGCGGTCGCTGGCCCGCCGGCTGCACGCCGCGCGGGAGCAGCCAGGGCAGCACGACTCGGTGCGGGGCCTCGATAAAATCGACAAGGTGATCCTCGTCGACCAAGACTCGATCGGCTCGACGCCGGGCTCGACGCCGGCGACCTACACGGGCGTCTTCGACCACATCCGACAGCTCTTTGCGAAGGTGCCGGAATCCCGCACCCGCGGGTTCACGCCGCGAACGTTTTCCTTCAATGTTCCGGGCGGCCGTTGTGAGGCCTGCGAGGGGCTCGGGCAGCGGCGTGTGGAAATGCACTTTCTGCCCGACGTCTGGGTGCAGTGCGAGGGCTGCAAGGGCCGCCGCTATTCGAGCGAAACGCTCCACGCAAAGTGGCATGGAAAATCGATCGCCGACGTCTTGGAGATGAGCGTCGCCGACGCCGCCCAGTTCTTCGAGACGGTGCCGCACATCGCCCGGATCCTCGGCACGCTCGTCGATGTCGGCTTGGGCTACATCACGCTCGGCCAGCCGGCGCCGCAGCTCTCGGGCGGCGAGGCCCAGCGGGTGAAGCTCTCGCGGGAACTGGCCAAACCCGGCACGGGAAGCACGCTCTATATATTGGACGAGCCGACCACCGGCCTGCATTTTTCCGACATCGAGAAGCTGCTGCACGTGATCGAGCGACTGGTGGACGCCGGCAACACGGTGCTCGTAGTGGAGCACAACCTGGAAGTGATCCAGTCCGCCGACTGGGTGATCGACATCGGTCCGGAGGCGGGCGAAGGGGGTGGCAAGATCGTCTGCGAGGGTCCGCCGGAAGACCTCGTCATTCACGCCGACCGCTGGCGGCTCGACGGCCTCCTCCAAAGCCACACCGGCGAAGCCCTCGCCGCCTTCAGCCCGCGCCAGCCCCTCGCCGCCCGCGTGTAGTCTGCTTGCTGTTCAAGCCGGTTCTATACCCGCTTCCGAAGGCAGCGGCCTCCGACCTACCACCGCGCCTCGAGGCCGGTCGTCACGCCGTGCAGGAGCACGCTGCCATTCGTGTTGATGGTGGTGGTGGTCGGATCGACGGCCAGGTCGGTCGTCGAGAATTGGCTCGCCGGGGTCGCCACACCGCTCAGCCAGAAGAGCGTGTAGCCCGCCCGCCAGGAGAGCCACTCCGTGAGCCGCAGGCTCGCATTGGCACCGACTTCACCCACAAACGCCGTCTGGTCGGCGACGGCCGACGCGAGCGTGGTGGTAGCGGGATCACTTGAGAAATCGATTCCCGCCATCCGCTGGTAGGCATTGTTGTAAAAGATGCCGGCCTTGCCGATGCCGTTGACCTTGAGCGGCCCGGTCTTGTTGTTCCACAGGCAGAGATCCATCCCCACCTGCCCACCATACAGGTCGTTTCCCGTTCGGGCATCGAATACGTACGGCCCGAAATCGTTCACCTCGCCGATGAGCATCTCCTGATTCCACTCGACCCAGCGGAAACCGCCCAGCCACGTGATCGGCCCGCAGGTCCGCCGCCGCCAGTTGATCTCGGCGCTTTGGATGCTCGCGCTTGTGAGCACTTCGGCGGCGAAGACCGGCCCGAATGTGCCAAAGCCGGCAAGATTGCTTTCGCTATAGGTGCCCACTGGCGTGGCCGCCTGCCCCGCGAACGACGACACATTGAAGTAATTGCCCTCGATCGAATACACGGGGTCGAGGTTGAGGAAGAGCCCAAACCGCGGCCCGGCCGACATCGGCGGCTGGGCCTGATTGGCGTCGAGCGCCGGCAAGCCCGTTGCCGTCTCCGTATAGAGCACCCGGCTGGGGATGTTTCCCTGCCAGAGCATGAGGGCGTCGATCTGTGCGACCCACCGCGGGGTCACGGGCATCAGAATCCGATTGATCGTGCCCCTAGGTGACAGGCTGTCATGCGCATCGGCCGCGCAACCGGCGTCGGTGCACGACGGGCCGACGGTCTGGTTTCCGCCGAAAACGCCATATTCGTCATCGACATAATGATCGTCCTGCCCTGCATGGGGCCGGGAGGTTGGCTCCACGAGGATCGATTCCGTCGACGGATCGATAGTAAACGCTTGGCCGGAGGCCGTGTCGTCATTCTCGAGCACGGACTGATCCGTCACGAGCAGGCCCTCCTCGAAGTTCCCGGCCCGGACAGCCAGCGGCATCGCCAGAGTCATCACGAGACCACAGACATATCCAGTGCGCTTCCGAAAACACATCACATCGCCCCCCGTTTTCCCTAGTCAATGGTTCATCAATGGTTCAACGATTTCGATTCGCTACCACCGGGCCTCGAGGCCCGTCGTCACACCATGCAGGAGCACGCTGCCCTGGGTATTGACCAGTGCCGTGCGATCTCCAAAACTTGTCACTGGCAGCTGGCTGGCGGGGACGGCCACTCCGCTCAGCCAAAAAAGCGTGTAACCCGCCCGCCACGTCAACCAGGAGGTCACGCAGAGCGAGGCGTTGGCCCCCACCTCTCCGACAAACGCCGTCTGATCGGCTGCTGCCGCCACGCTTCCCTGCGGAAACACCTCGCCCGTCGACGTCACGAATTCGGTCGTCGAGTGCTGGTAGGCGGCGCGATTATAAAAGACTCCCGATTTGCCAATCCCTTTGATCTTCAGGCGATTCCCCGCATCCCACAGCGGCAACTCTGCCCCGAGCTGGCCTCCGTAGAGATTGTTTCCCGTCTGGGAGGCGACATTCCCCGAGCCGAAGGGCACCGGATTGAGAAAGGCGTAGTCGACGTTCGCCTGTTGATTCCATTCCACTCAGCGAAACCCGCCGATCCAGGTGATGAGGCCGCCTTCACAGCTACGCACGTTGAGTTCGGCACTCTGAATCCTGCCACTGGTTGCGAGACTCGCCGATTGAATGTCGTCGAAGGAAAGGTCGGCCAAATTAATCGTGCTGTACGAAGACGCTCCTGCAGGCAACACCGCCCTGCCGGCGAATGAATCGACCCGAAAATAGTTGCCCTCAATCCAGTCACACTCGGTCAACCGCCGCGCCAGGCCAAACCGTGGCCCGGCAGACATCGGCGGCTGGGCCTGGTTCGCATTGAGCGCCACGCCTCCAGCTTGGTTGAGAAAAAGCGGCTGGCTTTGGATATTGCCCTGCCACAGCATCAGCGCATCGACCTGACCGACCCAGCAGTCGCCGCACCCCGGGCCGAAGAGCTCCTGCAAGACTCCCCGGCCTTCATCCAGCGGCCGTGGGATCTGATCGGTGACGCAGATACCGTCGCACGCGGCCGCAGCCAAACAGCCCGGCTGATCGTCCGAAATGAACGCCTCGTTGGCCTGCGCGAAGCCGGCGCCCGTGATGCAGGCTAGCAAGGCGAGATGCAACCAACCGAACCGCTGACTTTGGTGATGATTCCTTGAAGCAGCCCTAGAAAGGTTGCTTTCAGAAACGTCTTCGTGACGGGAACATGCGGTCATTTCGTTGAACTCCTCCGAGAACGTCAGGTCGGAGGAGAAATCGTCAGTCGGGCATTCGGGTCGTGACTGTTGGTCCTCGAATGCCGGTCACGGAAGATTCGTCGTCGGGGCAAGCGGGGGTAACTGGGGGGTCTTGTCTCAGGGGCCCGGCACGAGTGGTTCGGGACACTTTGAAAAGCCGGGCGGAAATACCCAGAAAATTGATTTTCCCCGACGCTTTTCGCTGAACCAACCCGTTTGTTGCTGCGTATTTACCCCACTGCTACTCTCGAAAGAACTATTTTTGGCCCTGCAGCGGCAACACACCCGATCTCTTTAATGACTCCCCGGACCGAGTTGCGGCTCCCGGGGCTGATGGGCACCAACTGGGGACGAAGGCGACTTCATGATTGCATCTTGGCTAACCTCCGTTCACGAACTGTTCTCCCATCGCAGGAAATCGCGGATCCGGCCCGTCAGGCGACGCATCCCTGGGCAGAGTTGGAGCCAACTCGAGCGACTCGAAGAGCGCCGCGTGATGGCGTTTGACCTGGTGGCGGCGTATGCCGCGGCCACGAACGAACAGCCGTTCTTTGTCAGCGGCCAGTCGGCGGCAACGCTGAACGAGGCTCCGCAGCAGATCGTGCTGAAGTTCAGCCCGGGCGTGAAGATCGATGCGGGCACTCTCGGGGCGATCTCGGTCGTGCGGAGCGGCGGGGCTGGCGACGGCTTCGGCGGCGCCGGTTCCAAGGCTGATGTCACCGTCGTGCCCGGCAGCATCACCGTCGACGATCTGCCCAATGAAAACCAAGTCGTCATCCGCTTCGCCGAGACGCTGCCCGATGACACCTACCGGATCACCGTCGGCGCGGGACTCAAGACCACAACGAACGATACTGCGCGGCCAACCAATCTCGATTTCCGGCTCGACCTCGGGGCCTTCGTCATGTCGATCGTGCCGCAGCCGGTCACACGGACCGGGGCAACGCTCACCCAAGACCGCAACACGATAGCCGTCTATTTCAACCGTAACGACCCGCTGAATGCCGCGTCGGCTCAAACGGTATCGTCGTACCGGCTCTTTGAGGTCGATCCCGCCACGGGCAGTGAAGTAAGTCCGCTCGGCTTCACCTGCCCGTCAGCCGTGTCGTACGACGCATCCACGGGCAAGGCCGTTCTCACGTTCGCCCCGGGTGCGATCGCCGATGACAAACTCTACCGGCTACAGGTGGGCGGGGCGGAGACGCTCGTCGCGCCGGCGCCGGCGGTGAACGAGGGGAGCGACGACAACTCCAGCTTCAACACTGCGAAAGACCTCGGCGCACTTGGTGTCGCCGGCACGACGGTGAATGGCGCAATCAACGTGCGTCCCACCGTGCCGACGCCCGCGGGACCGCTGTCTTTTCCGACCCAGCCGGGTTCAGTTGACGAGCCCGGCCACCGCGACACGCCAACCGACAGCGGTGAGCACGTGATCCCGGCATGGATGACCACGGCGGCGACCGGCACGGCGGTCGGCTACTACAATTTTCAAAGCGTGTATGGCAGAGACCCACAGGGCAACACACTCTATAACGCGATCACCGAAGCCCAGAAGCAGCGAGCGAGGGAGGTTTTCGAGCTCCTCGGCCGTTACTCGGGGGTGCGATTCATCGAGTCGGACAACACTGGCCTCACGGTCGTGACCGGCGACGTGCGGGCGGCTGACCCGGCGATTCCGCCCACGGCGGTTGCCGGCATCGGCGGGCCGGGACTTGCCATCATGAATTCTTCTCTCGACTGGGGGGCAAGTGAATATGGTGGTGGGTGGTTCAAGGTGGCCATGCACGAGATCGGCCACGCGATCGGCCTACCGCACTCCTACGACGTCCCCTCGATCATGGGCGCGGGGCTGCCCGGCGAGCCGGTCTTCCCGGCCGACTACGACATCGTGCACCTGAAGCAGCTTTACCCAGTCGCTGGCACGGATATCGACGTCTACAAATTCTCGCTCGCGAATGCGGGCAGGATCTCCGCCGAAACGGTGATCGCTCGTCCCGGACAGGCTGCGTCAAGCCTGCTAGACAGCGTGCTCACGCTCTACCGCGAGGTGGCCGGCAAGCGAGAGATCGTCGCGCGGAACGACGACTACTACGGCCGTGATTCGTTCGTGGGGCTCGATCTGGAGCCGGGCAACTACTTTATCGCTGTCTCGAGCACGGGCAACACGGCATTCAATCCCGAGGTGAGTAATTCGGGCTACGGCGGGCTGACTAACGGCGACTACCAACTGAAGCTGCGGTTTCAGCCGGCTAGCACCGCCAGCACGACGATCGTCGACACCACGAACACTCCGCTCGACGGCGACCGCGACGGCAAGGCCGGCGGGGCGTTCAGCTTCTGGTTCAATACCGCCAGCACGGGTAAGACGGTGTTCGTCGACAAGGCCGCGTCGGCCGCGGGTGCCGACGGCACCGTTGCCAAACCCTACAACACCATTACGGCAGCGGTCGCGGCGGTGAACGCGGCGAATATCGCCGCAGCCGGCAGCAAGACGATCGTGCGGATCGTGGGAAACTCCGGGGGCGCCGGCGGCAGCCCGCTCCCCTACCTCGTCGGCACCGATCTCTCGGGCCGGCCGCTTGCGGACGGCGCCACATTCAGCGTGCCGCAGGGTGTGACGGTGATGATCGACGAGGGCGCGGTCTTCAAGCTCCGGGCCACCGTGATCGACGTTGGCAGTTCCTCCGCACTCGTTTCCCGGGCCGGTGCCTCGCTACAGGTGCTGGGCACACCCGACAAGAACGTCATCTTCACCTCCTACCACGACGACTCGATCGGCGGCAATTCGGACGGTGTCGGTCCGGCTGCGACGGGCGGACAATGGGGTGGCATCGTACTGCGAGAGAACTCCGACTCGGCCTCGAAGAGGGCCTTCGTCAACTCGATCAGCAACGCTTTGCTCACGTATGGTGGCGGTCAGGTGACGGTTGACTCGGTCCGCGATTCCTACGCCCCCATCCAGCTCGAGAGCACGCGGCCGACGCTCGCGTTCAACACGATCACGAAGAGCGCCGGCGCCGCCATCTCCGCCGATCCCAACAGCTTCGAAGACTCGAACGGCCGCGTCGGCCCGGAAATCCGCGGCAACCGCCTCCTCGACAACTCCACGAACGGCCTGTTCGTGAAGATCCGCACGGCCTCCGGCAGCCCGATCGACAAACTCGACGTGCCGGCCCGGTTCAAGAGCACCGACATCGTTTACGTGCTCCAGGAAAATCTCTTGATCAATGGGGGTGTTGGCGGGTACCTCGACGACTCCATCTCGGGCGATACCCTGGCCCGCCAGAGCGGCCGGCTGGCGATCGATCCGGGCGTCGTCGTGAAACTGCTTGGCTCGCGGATCGAATTGGAGCGCGGCACCAGCCAGCTGATCGCCGAGGGCACGGCGGCTCGGCCCGTGATCTTCACGAGCCTGGGCGACAACCGGTTCGGCGCTGGCGGCACGTTCGACACCAACGGCAACCTGCCCGATGCCCGGGTGGCGGGTGACTGGGGCGGCATCGTTCTGAATGCCGGCGCCAAGGGAAGCATCGATCATGCCTACATCGCCTACGGCGGCGGCCAGACGCCGATCGAGGGCGACTTCGACCGGTTCAATGTGATCGAGGTGCATCAGGGCGACCTCCGTCTGGCCCACAGCCGGATTGAGAACAATGCCGACGGTAAGTCGATCGGCAGCCGCACCGGCCGAGGCCACAATGCCGCTGCGGCGGTTTTCGTGCGTGGGGCGCAGCCCACGATCATCGGCAACGATTTCCGCGACAACCGTGGCGCCGCAGTGAGCATCAACGCCAACGCCCTCAACGACGTCGAACTACCCGATCCGGGCCGCAGCACGAACTCAATTGACCGTGATCCGCGTTACGATGACAACCGCGGTCCGCTCGTTCGCGACAATCGCCTGTCATATACGATCGATGCCGCGGCCGGTCGACCGGCCGGCGGGGCAACGAGTGGCCTGCTGGTTCGCGGCGAGGAGATCACGGTCGAGAGCGTCTGGGACGACACCGACATCGTCCATGTGCTCCAGAGCGAGATCGTCGTGCAAAACTTCCACACGGCGACAGGCGTGCGGCTTCTGAGCAAGCCCGACGCCAGCCTCGTCGTGAAACTCGCCGGGGCCGCCGCGGGCTTTACTGCCGCCGGCTACGGCCTCGACATCAACGACCGCATCGGCGGCACCGTTCAGGTGGTGGGGCAGCCCGGCTACCCGGTGATCCTCACGTCGCTCAAGGACGACAGCGTCGGCGCCAGTCTCGATCCGCTTGGCCGGCCCACCAAAGACACCGGCAACGACGGTGGGGTGCTGCCGACGGCGGGCGATTGGAGGAGCCTCAAGTTCCTGCCGTTCTCGAACGACCGGAATGTCTCGATCGTGCAGGAGTCGGAGCAGGCCGGCACCGGCGGCATCGATGCCAATGCATCCCCGACCACCGCCCAGCCACTGGGCTTGCTCGCGCCAAACTTCGCGACTGCCGGCAACACTTGGGAATCCGCCCAGGAGAAGAGCGGCGATGACAACCGCCGGCTCGGCTTCGAGGTGCACGGCCGGATTGCTTCCGATGATTCCGGTGATGTAGACGTCTATACCTTCACGGGCTATAGTGGCTCCGAGGTCTGGATCGACATCGACAAGACGAGCCCCTCGCTCGACGCGATGGTCGAACTGCTCGACGCCTCGGGCACGGTTCTGGCGCGTTCCGCCGACGGCCAGACCGACGGGTTGCTATCGCCCGGCATGCGGGGTCTCGGCACCGACCTCGCCAAGGACTCCTGGCGCGGTGGCGACTACTACACGACCAACCCCAAGGATCCCGGCATGCGGGTCGTGCTGCCTGGGTCGCCCACCGGCACGCTGGCGCAGTACTACGTTCGCGTTCGCAGCCAGCCACGGTATGCCGCAGGCACCACGCAACTTCAATACGAGGCCGATCTCGCCGACGCGACGAAGGTCGACAGCGGTGCCACGAGCGGCAACTACGAGTTGCGAGTCCGCCTTCGCCAGCGGGACGAGAAGCCGGGCTCGACGGTCCGCTACGCCGACATCCGCTACCCGACGATTGGCATCGATGTGCAGGGTCTGCCGCAAAACTCGCTTCTCACTGGCGAGACCGGTGAAAATCCAACCGACACGACCACGTCAACCACGGCCAACGCATTCAACTTGGCACAGTACGTCGGCAATCTGCTCCAGGCTGACCGAAACACGATCAGCATCGCCGGGGAGATCTCCTCGGCGGGCGATGTCGACTGGTACACGTTCGCCCTCAACTACGAGCAAATCCAGTTGATCGGCGGCGTGAACGGCGGCACGAAAACCTGGGCTACGGTCTTCGACATCGACTACGGCGACGGTTTCCGCGGCGATCTCACGCTCTCGGTGTTCGACTCGGCCGGCAAGCTCATCTACACCGGCCGCGATTCCAACGTTGAGTCCGACCAGCCTGGCGCGGGCCAAGGGAGCGACGTGGACGACCTCTCCCGCGGCTCGTTCGGCAAACTCGATCCCTTCATCGGATCGGTCCAGATGCCGGCCGGCAATCCGACTGGCTCCGGCGACATCGAATCGGGCGGCGCCGTGACACCACCCGATCCGACTAGGCAGTTGCGATATTATGTCGCCGTCTCGAGCAACGAACGGCTGCCCGCCGCGCTCGACGCCACTTTCAAGACTTTGGCAACGAACTCGCTCGTCCGCTTGGAGCCGATCAACTCGGTCAAGCGAGTGGCCGAGGATCACATCGGAACGAGTGGCTATGAATCGGGTCTTGGGGACAGCAAGGTCCAGATCGATCCTGTCACCGCAACGCTGATCGACGTCAAGGACGATTCCTCTCTTGCCCTCCACGTCACGCCATTCACGCTTTCCGATGTCATACTCTTCGTATCAACGGCCACCTCGCTCAAGACTTTCGACGCGATGCGGGGTGGGGCTGCGGAAACGGAAATCGTCATGAACGATGGTGCCGCATCGAATATCGGCGACCTGGTGATGCGGTCCGACGGCACACTCTACTCCTACTCGGGCCTCGCGAACGTAGCGAACACCGCCGGCCGGCTTGACCGCATCGATGCCGGCACGGGCGTTCGGACCGCCATTGGCAACGACTCGATTCCGAACCAGCAGCCCAGCACGCAAAAGACGGATACGAACCTCGCCACGACGACCACTTCGCCGCCCATCCTCGTCACGTCAACTCGCTTCCAGCTCACCAGCACAAACCTGCTTCCAGGCACGACGAGCGGGCTGATACGACTGCAGTACACCGACAGTTCCGTTACCCCGGCCGTGAACTACGTCGGATCATGGGAGTTTACGTTCAACGGAACCGACAATACGTTTGTGCTCGGCACTGCCGATCCGTCGAACACCCCTGGCATCGCTGTGCCGCGGGCAGCCGGCAGTTCCATAAACCTTGTGTCGGGAGAAATCGTTGTCGCCTGGAGCAGTAATGTTCCTCCAGCCGCGGCATCAATCGGCTCAATCACGTACTCCATCACACCCGACCCTAATGCCGTGACAACCGACCGCGTCGATGCTGTCGCCTGGCAGAAAGGGACCGGAAAAACGGAGTTGCTGTACTACTCCGTCAACGATGCCGGAAAGTCACGGCTGTACCAGGCCAACCCTGCGAACGGATTTGCCGCGTTCGTGCAGGGGCAAGCATGGGGCCGCAAGGGAACGTTCATCCAAGATGGGGGCAATTCGCTCGGACTCGTGACGGGCATGGCGTTCCTGGACGGCATCCTCTACGGCGTGGATGACGCTGGCAACCTGTTCAGCGTCAATACCACGAACGCCCAGGCGACGATCATCGCCGCTGTCGCTGGCACTCCGCAGTTTGCCGGGCTTACTGTCGGCCCCCAAAACCTGCAGGACGGCTTCTTCAAGGACAAACTTTTCGCCATCGACACGGCCGGGGCTCTCTACTGTCTGGACAAAACTGGTGCGCTGCAGACCGTCTTCGACGCTAACGGCGACGGCTCGCCTGACGCGACGAGCATTGCGACCAGCGCCGGTGCCGCCACGGGCCTTGCCTTCTCGCCGCTCGACATCAACCTCTGGCATCCAACCACGCGTCGCGACGGCGATGCCGGTCACGGGATCAATGCCGCACCGGACAATTCGCGGGCCGCGTCGCCCGGTGGCAAGAGCATGTACTTCGGCTTGGAGCACTTCTCTGGTGAAGGTGGCCAGTATGGCGCGAAAGCCGCCAACTGGCAGCAGGATCTCTCCGCAAACCCCGAGATCCCGAACACCTACAACCTCCCCGGCGGCGCGTACGGCAGCCTGACGACCAATTCCTTCAGCCTGCTTGGCTCCGACTCCACCGACAAGCCGACGCTCTACTTCAATTATTGGCTCCAGACAGAGGACGTGGATGGCCGGGACAGCGCCCGCGCATTCATCTCCAAGGACGGTGGTCTGAATTGGGAACTGGTGGCAACGAACAGTTCGGAAAAATCTGGAATCGACGAGGCTGATGCCGAACTTCCCGCATTTTCGTCCGTGTCGTCAAGCATGTCGACGCTCCCCAACCAGCAGGTGCAGGAGCTCTTCGATTCGGCCAATTGGCGGCAAGTGCGAATCGACCTCGGAAACTACGCAGGCGAAAACGATCTCAGACTGCGGTTCGACTTTACCACGTCCGGCCTCCAGGACCCGACCGAGCGCAATATCGGTGGTGGCCTCTCGAACAAGTTCGAGGGCTTCTACATCGACGACATCATCGTCGGGTTTGCCGAACGCGGCGAGATGGTGACGGGAGCAACCGCTGGCCAGACCGATTTCTTCAATATCGGCACCCCAAAGGGCACGACCATCGGCGAGCAGGTCCTCCAGGGTCCCTATCAACTCGAGATTCGCAGGGGCATGGAGTACGGCGATCAGCCTTCAAAAACGAAATCTGACGTCCTGATCGATAGCACGAAAGTTTTGGATACCAACGCCGACCTCGTTGCGAGCCAAGGCCGCCTCGGTGATGCGAACCAGCCTCGCGAGCAGGGCCAGTTCCTCATCGAGAACAACATTGTCTCCAATGCGGCGGCGTATGGCATTAGCATCGATGCCGGCCTACGTGACGCCGGTACAAATGCCCCAGTCCCGGGCGTGGCCCGAAACTTCCGCCAGCTCAACAACAACCGCCTCGTGCCGGGCGTCGTCGTTGTTAACAACGTGATCTCCGAGAGCGGCACCGGCGGCATCCTGTTCAGCGGTGATCCGAACACGGGCAACGTGCCGACCGCGGCCGTGCCCTTTGGCCGGATCGTCAACAACACGATCTATGGCGGTAAAATAGCCGCGGGCGTGGGCGTGACCGTGACGCAGAATGCCGGCCCCACGCTGCTCAACAACCTGTTTGCGAACCTTGCCACCGGCGTGAGCGTCGATTCCTCGAGCCAGCCGAACACCGTCATTGGGACTTCCGCATACTTCAACACTGCTGCGCAGGTGGCCGGTGCGACGCAGAGCCAGGCACTGTCTTTGCCGGGCAACCCGTTCGTGAATGCAGATGGTCGCAACTTCTACCTCCAGGCCGGATCGGCTGCGATCGACAGTTCCCTCAACTCACTTCAAGATCGCAATGCGTTCACGGTCGTGACGTCGCCGCTGGGACTTCCGCAGTCGCCTGTCCTCGCTCCCGATCGTGATCTCTTCGGGCAGCTCCGCAGCGACGACCCCGGCCAGACGAACGCGTCTGGCCTCGGCAGCAACGTGTTCAAGGACCGGGGCGCCATCGACCGCGTCGATTTCGCGCAGCCCTATCTTTCCCTGCTCAACCCGCTTGATGATTCGACGGTCGATCAAGACCCCGCCTTGGATGCCGTCCTTGTCACACTGCAGGATGCCCGGGGGCTGACGCAGTTCGAGCTACAGCTCAACGACAATGGCGTTGGTATCGACAAGGCTACGGTCACGAAGTCCGCCTTTACGCTCACCCGCGACGGTGATGTGCTCATCGAGGGCGTGGATTACTTGTTCCGGTATTTCGAAAACAACAATCAGGTTGTGTTCGAGGCCGCGTCGGTGTTCCCGACAGGGGTTTATGAAATCACGGCGACATCACGACCAACGCTTGCCGGTACGGTCGGCCAACTCACCGACCTCGCGAACAACACCCTGCTTCCCAACAAGTCGACGGGCGAGACCTCGTTCACGATCGCGCTCGCCGATGTGCCGAGTGCACCCACGATTCTTTCCAGTGCGACAGGCAACGGTGAGGTGACGCTCACATGGACGGCGGCGGCCGCCAACGGTTCACCGGTCACGGACTATGTGACCGAGTACTCGACCACCGGGGTTTTCCCGGGCACGCTTTTCCCGCATGCGGCCTCCACGAATCTTTCGGCCGTCATCAACGGCCTGGTAAACGGCACTCCGTATTGGTTCCGAGTCGCCGCGGTCAACGGGCTCGGGCAGGGCTTCTGGTCCGACATCGCCGGTCCGGTCACTCCCCTGTCGATACCGACATTTGCACTGGCCTCCGACACCGGCACGAGCGGTTCCGACGGGATCACCACCAATGGCCTGATCAACGTGGCCGGAGTTCTGGGAGGCGCCACGTGGAGCTACACCACCAACTCCGGCGTTGCTTGGAATCCTGGCACTGGCACGACGTTCACGCTCACTCCAGGCACCTATGCGATCGGCAGCATTCAGGTTCGGCAGTCTCTCGCCGGCAGCCTGAGCGGCACGCGCTCCAACACGATGGCATTCGTCGTCGATGTAACTTCGCCCACGGTTGCCATCGGCACCAACAAGGCGACCTTGAAGGCCGGTGAAACCGCCACGATCACGTTCACCCTCAGTGAATCTTCCACCAACTTCGCCTCCGGCGACGTGACCGTGACCGGCGGTTCGCTTTCCGCCTTCGCCGGATCAGGAACCTCCTACACCGCCACGTTCACCCCCAACGCCAGCTCCACGGCATCGGGCACGATCTCCGTGGCCGCTGCCAAATTCACCGACGCCGCCGGAAACAACAACACCGCCGGCGCCCTGTCGCCAGCAATCACGATCGACACCATCGTCGTGCCGAGGGCGACGATCGGTACCAACAAATCTTCGCTCAAGGCCGGCGAGACAGCGACGATCACGTTCACGCTCAGTAAAGCATCCACGAACTTCGCCACCGGCGACGCCACCGTTACCGGCGGCACGCTCTCGGCGATCAGCGGATCAGGAACCTCCTATACGGCAACTTTCACGCCGACGCCCAATTCGACGTCACCGGGAACTATCTCCGTCGCGGCTGGCACCTTCACCGATACCGGCGGCACCAACAACGTCGCCAGCTCTCTGTCCCCCGCCATCGTCATCGATACGGTCGTCCCGAGGGTTTCCATCGCGAGCAACAAGTCGACGCTCAAGATCGGCGATACGGCGACGATCACGTTCACGCTCAGCGAAGCATCCACCAACTTCGCCGCCGGCGACGTGACCGTGACCGGCGGCTCGCTTTCCGCCTTCGCAGGATCGGGAATCGCTTACACCGCCACGTTCACCCCGGCGGCGAATTCTTCCGCTCCGGGAGCCATCTCCGTGGCCGCCGCGAAGTTCACCGATGCCGCGGGCAATGGCAACTCGGCTGGTTCGCTTTCCCCCTCGATCATCGTCGATACAGCGATCCCGACCGTGTCCAACGTCACGTCGACGTTGGCGAACGGCACCTATGGACCGGCGGTTGTCATCCCGATCCAGGTAGTGTTCAACGAAGCTGTGGTCGTCACCGGCGCGCCCACGATCGCGCTCAACACGGTTCCCTCCCGGCTGGCGACGTATCTGTCCGGCAGCGGCACGAACACCCTGACGTTCAGGTACACCACGCAATTGCCCGATCGGTCGGCCGATTTGGGCTACTCTTCCACAGCCGCCCTGGCACTCAACGGCGGATCGATCAGGGATCTCGCCGGGAATGCCGCTAACGTCACTCTGGCGGCCCCTGGAGCGGCTGGATCGCTCGCCTTCAACAAGGCCATCGTGGTCGATACGTCCCTCAAGGCTGCTGTCGCGGGCCTGTCGTCAAACCCTGCCGCGCCCACGCTTGTGAACACGGCGCTGACGACGCTACGCATCAGCTTCACTGCCCCGGTCACGGGCTTCACGCTCGCGTCCATACGACTGTTCTTCGAAAACCGCTCCGTGACGCTGCGTGGAGCCAAACTTACCGGTAGCGGCGCAAACTATACGCTCACGCTGCCGTCGACGACGACCTCCCTGCGAGGCAACTATCGCCTCGAAATCGGTGGACCCGGTTCAGGCATAGTGTCAAATGGCTTCGCCATGACCGCCGTCTCGTCGGTGTTCTGGCGGAGGGTGTAAGGACAGGCGTCTGTGCCTGCCTGGCTTCCTTGGTGACAGGCTGAAGCCTGTCCTACCCAGCGCTCTCCACCACCTCACAGGCCCCCCCGGCGATTTGCCGGCTGAAGAGGATGTTGAGCGTCCGCAGATAGGTGTGCAGGCCGGCGTCCTGGATCGGCAGGATGTGGGCCGGGAGGCCCGACTCGTTGTGGTGTGAATGCCAGAGGCCCGGCGGGGTCACGAACACCGAGTGAGGCTGCCAATCGAACCGCTCGGGATCCTTGATCGTGCCGTCCTTGTTGAGGCTCTTGCCCACGAGCGTGTAGCAACCGGACTTCGCGTCGACCACGAGATCGACGGCGACCGACTGATGGCGGTGCGGCGCCTGCGAGGCGTTCACCGGCAGGAGCCCAAACATCGCCCAGAGCACGTGCGTGATCGTCATCGTCTGCGGAAACAGCCGATGCCCCAAAAGCACGCTCAGCCGATTCGCCTTGGCGCTGGCCGGATCACGGAGCACGGCCCCGAGCGCCTCCATGATCGATTCGTGGCGGTAGAGCGTGGGGGGAAACTGCTGCTCCACCGCCTCCACGCCGAGATAGCGCAGGAGCGGCTCGTCGTGTACCCAGTAGAGCCCGGCATCGGTGTCTGCGATGTGCGTGGCCCGGCTCCGGGCCGGCAGCGTGAAAAGATCGCCCGCCCGCCAGGGGATCTCGATGTCGCCCGGCAAGGCCGCGGTGTGGCCCCCGCCGGCGGGACCTGCAATGCGGGTCAGGCCGCTCCCCCGCATCACGAAGAAGAGCTGGCTCGTCGCATTGGCGGCGGTGATGTGGGCGTCGCCGGGGCGAACGTGCACGAAGTTTGCGCAGAGACCGGGCGACGTCGCCGGGCCGGGGCATCCCAGGAGCCGGCTGTTGTCGAGCGGCAGCGTGCCCGTGCCCCCCTGCTCGTGGAGTTCGGCCCCAAACCGGGCCCCCGGGATCGCCGGGAGCGTTCCATCGGTGATCGGGTTTGAGGCAAAGCGGTAATCATGAAACCGGGCGGCCTCGGTAAGCCGCTCGGCGAGCGTATGTTCGTGGACGGGCTGTACCATGAGGGCTCCTCGTGAACCTTGTGAACACGGAATGACCACCGGATTCTACCGAACAAACCCATGCCTGACGCCAGCACCGGCCAACTCCGCATCGTCTCCCTCCTCCCCGCCGCCACGGAGATCGTGGCCGCACTCGGTCTCGCGGACAGGCTTGTCGGCCGCTCGCACGAATGCGATAAACCGGCCGCCGTGGCGACACTGCCCGCACTCACCGCGCCGCGGATCGACCCGGCGGCCTCGAGCCGCGAAATCCACGAGCAGGTCGGCCGGGCGCTGGAGCGCACCCCCGCGCCTGATCAGGCGACCGGAGCCGCCTGCAGCACGGGTCCATCGACCACTCTGTACACGCTCGACATCGACCGCCTCGCGGCGCTCAAGCCCAGCCTCATTCTCACGCAGGCGGCCTGCGACGTCTGTGCCATCTCGGCGGCCGACGTGGAGGAGGCGGTGCGCAAGGCGGGGGTTCACACACGCGTGCTCGCCCTCTCCCCCCAGACGCTCGCCGATGTGTTTCGTGATGTGCTTGCCGTGGGCGCGGCGACGGGCACACTGGCAAAGGCCCGCGAGGTGGTGGCGCGGCTCAAGGCGCGGTGTGATTCGGTGGCGTGCCGGGTGACGGCGATGCGGGCAGGAGAAAGACAGGCTGAAGCCCGTCCGACCGTGGCGGTGATCGAATGGCTCGATCCGCCGATGGCTGCGGGCAACTGGGTGCCGGAGCTCGTGCGGCTGGCCGGCGGCGAGGATCTGCTCGGCAAGGCCGGCGCCCATTCGCACTGGATCACCTGGGATGACGTCGCCACGGCCGATCCAGACGTGGTGCTCCTCGTGCCCTGCGGCTTCACGCTGCCCCGCGTGGTGGCGGAAGCTGCCTCACCGGCCGTGCGACCGCAACTGGAGCGGCTGCGGGCGTTTCGCGAGGGGCGCTGCTTCGCCGTCGACGGCCATACTCTCTTCAATCGGCCGGGGCCGCGACTGGTCGAATCGCTCGAGGTGCTCGCTGGGCTTTTGCATCCGGGCGAGTTTCGGTTTGCCGCAACGCGACAATTCGCCAGGAGCATCGCCAGCAGCCTGGGGCCGGACGCCGCCTCCCCTACTTCAGATCAGCGGGCTTGACGCCCTTCTTTGCGCCATTGAACCCGAACGGCAACGGCGCAAACGTGCCGACGATCTCCACGTTTGCCGTCGGCAGGATCTGGCTTTCAAGACCGGTCGCCCAGTAGCAGGCGTTGACGAGCAGCCGCCGCATACCTGCCGATGCCAGGTCGGTCGAAGATCCCATCGTCGTCGTGAAGACGCGGCCCTTGGGCCCGCCCTCCACACTGTAGGTCTTTACCCACGCCACCGGCATCATCGGCTCGTTCTTCTTGGCGTCGGCACCGGTCACCACCGGCGCGTCGGCGGTCATCCCCTCGAGCACCTGCCCGAGAACGAGCGGTTGCGAGTCGCCCGGTAGCGGCAGCCGCACGCCATAGACGTCGGTCGGGCCCCAGATGTCGCCGTCGGCGATGCCCCGCAGGATCGGATGATCCTTGGCTCCAGGAACGATCAGGCCCCGCGTGCTCTCATGGGCATGGTGGCCGTGGTGGCTGATCCACTTCTCTCCGAGCACCGCGCGGCCGAAGCCGTCGGCCCATTCCTTCTTCTCGCCGGCGTAGCCGTTGCCATAGTGGGCGTAGGGCTTGTTCTTCGGAATATTGAAGGCGTGGGTGGCTGTCCGCATGCCGACCACGGGCTTGCCGGCCCGCAGGTAGTCGTCGATCTCCTTCATCTGCTCGTCCGGCAGGTTTCGAAACCGCGTGGCGATCACCAGCAGGTCGGCCTTTCGCAGCGATTCGAGGCCGGGAATGTTTTTCTGCTCGTTGGGGCTGATCTCGCCGGTCTGCGGATCGATCGCATAGAGCACCGTGCAGGTGAAACCATGGTGACCGGCCAGGATCTTCGCCAGCTGCGTGAGCGCCTCCTCGCTGCGGTATTCCTCGTCGCCGCTTACGAGCACGACCTGCTTTCCCTTGCCGGGGCCCTCTCCACCCTCGATCACGACCCATGGATCAGCGGCACGGCCAGGGCCGGCGAGAACGAAGAGCAGAAAGACGATGGCTGACGGACGGATCATGATTGTGCTCCGCGACTTTGGCAGGACAGGCTTCGACCTGCCCCATTTTATCACACCCGGCGGTCGATCGAGCCCGCAGGAAGTCAAACTCGATCTGCCGCTCGATGTCCGTATTTTGTTTCATGATCACGTCACGATAGACTCTGCGGCATGCAAACGAAAACCCTTTCCTGGCTGCTGTTTACCGTCGTTGTGGCGAGCGTTTTCTGTCAGCGACTCGCCGCGGCGGAGCCAGTCGCCCCATCGCAGCCGCAGAAAAACCTGATCCTACCGGGCGAAGTCTTTTCAGTCGCCGGAAAGACTGCTTTTCTGCTGACGCCCCAACGCGACGCCAACGCCACGGGACCCAAGCCCTGGATTCTTTATTCGCCCACGCTCCCGGCCTATCCCGACAAGGCGGAGCAGTGGATGCACGAGCAGTTCGTGAAGGCGGGGATCGCCGTGGCCGGCGTCGACACGGGGGAGTCGTTCGGCAGCCCGGCGGCAGTGAAAGCCGCCGAGGCATTGCATGCGGAGATGGTGTCTCGTGGGTATGCGAAGAAGCCTGCCCTCCTGGGTCGTAGCCGCGGCGGCCTCTGGGCCAGTGCCTGGGCGATCGCCCATCCGGAATTCACGGCGGGAGTCGGCGGGATCTATCCCGTGTACGACTGGCGAACCTATCCGGGCCTTGCACAGGCGGCTTCGGCGTATGGCTTCAAACCCGACGATCTGGCCGACCAAGCCACCACGCTCTGCCCGATCGAGCGAATCGATGTGGCGGCCAAGGCGGGCGTGCCCTTCTTCATCATCCACGGCGAAGACGACAAACTCGTGCCGCTCGGCCCGAACTCCGCTGAACTCAAAAAACGCTACAACGCCGCCGGCCGGGGTGATCTCGTAAACCTGATCGTAGTCGAGGGCCAGGGACACTCTTTCTGGAAGGGCTTCTTCACCTGCCAGCCGCTGGTCGACTTTCTGATCGCCCGGGCCCGTGCCGGTACCCAGTAGGACAGGCTTCAGCCTGTCGCAAACTGGCCCCCCAAAGAGCCCCAAAACGCTGCCGTCGTTAGACTTGCGTTAGATTGCCCCATCCTCCCAGCCCGTATTTCTTCACGCTCGGTGGCGATTGCGGGTATGACGGTTGGCCCGGTGGTGCCCTTGCACCCCAGGGTCCTTGAATCACCATGGAGGAGTCGCATGAATCAAGTCAAAAACAGATTTTTCTCGTTCGGACTGCTGGCAATGGCCCTGGCCTCGCTGGGCTCGAGTGCCTCTGTCACCGCCCGCGAGCCCTCGTTCATCATGTCGCAGGGAGCCGTCGCCGGGGCTGCCGGTGCGGATGGCTCGGTGATTTCACAGACCAACGCGGCCCGGGCCCGGCACGGCCTGCCCCCCCTGGCAGTCGATTCCCAACTCATGAACTCCGCCCGCAACCACGCCCAGTGGATGGCCTCCAACCGCAACCTCTCCCACGGCCACGGCGTGGCGGAAAACATCGCCATGGGTCAGCCCTCCGCGAGCGAGGCCGTACGGAGCTGGATGAATAGCAGCGGCCACCGGGCCAACATGCTCGGCAGCGGCTACACCCGCATCGGCGTAGCCGTGGCCTATAGTTCGAACGGCACACCCTACTGGTGCCAACAGTTCCGGTAGGCCTTACCCACCGCTCCGCGGAAAAACCAATGCAGCAGCGCAGCCAGTTTCCCGACTTTCCACAGTTTCCCCGCCTGCCCTCAGGTGCCGGTGGTCTGCAACTGCCGCTGCTGCTGACCGCCGTGCTGGGGCTGCTCTTAATGGCGGGCCTGGCACGGGGCGTCTACACAGTGGGCCCTGAGAGCGTGGGCGTGATCCAGCGGTTTGGCCGGTTTGTCGGCACGGCCGGCCCGGGTCTGCGGTTCAAACTGCCGTTTGGCATCGATACCGTCACGATCCTGCCGGTGAAGCGGCAGCTCAAGATGGAGTTTGGGTTTGGTTCGCCCAACACCACCAACCCCGACCAGGCATCGCGTGAACAAGACCGAGAGAGCGACATGGTCACCGGCGACCTCAATGCCGCCCATGTCGAATGGGTCGTGCAATATGAGATCAACGATCCGGAGCAGTTTCTCTTCAACAACCGCGAGCCCGGGCCGACGCTCCGCGACCTCTCCGAATCAGTGATGCGCGAGGTGGTGGGCGACCGCACCGTCGACGAGGTGCTCACGATCGGCCGGCAGGGGATCGAGAACGAATCGATCGCGAAGCTCACGGCTCTGGTGCAGGAACTCAGCATGGGTCTGCGGGTGCAGCAGGTGCAACTCAAAAACGTGCATCCGCCGGAGGCCGTGCAGCGGTCGTTCGAGGAGGTGAACCGGGCCCAGCAGGAACGCGAGCAGATGATCAACCAGGCCAACGGCGAATACAACAAGGTCGTGCCGCGGGCCGCCGGCGAGTCCTCCAAGAGGATCAGTGAGGCCGAGGGCTTCGCGCTCAAGCGGGTGAACGAGGCCGAGGGCGACGTGGCCCGCTTCAGGGCCCTGCTCGAGCAATACGAGAAGGCGCCCGAGGTCACCCGGCAGCGGCTCTATCTCGAGACGCTCTCCGAGGTGATCCCGCAACTCGGCGGCAAGGTGATCCTCGATGCCGACGCCAAGCAGTTTCTGCCGTTCATGAACCTGCAGCAGTTCAACGCCGGCCCCGACAAGAAATGACACCCTCTCCCATGAACCAACTCCCCATCAACCATCCCCTGCTCCGGCTGCTGCGCACCGCGTCGGAGTTTCTTTTTTCACCGATCGGGGCCGGCTGCGCCGCACTTGCAGCGATCGCGATCCTCGGCTGCGCCTACACGGTCGACCAGACCGAGCAGGTGGTGCTCACGCAGTTTGGCCGGCCCATCGGCCAGCCGATCAACGCCACGGATTCCGCCTCGGGCGCCGGCCTCCACTTCAAACTGCCCTTTATCCAGACGGCCAACCGGTTTGAGAAGCGGATCCTCGAATGGGATGGCCTCCCGAGCGAGATGACCACGCGCGACAAGCTCTATGTCGTCGTCGATACCTTCGCCCGCTGGCGGATTGCCGACCCGCTGAAATACTTCCAGAGCCTCCGCGACGAGCGCAGCGCCCTCTCCCGCCTCGACGACATCATCGGCAGCGAAACCCGCAACGTCGTCGCCCGGCACGACCTCATCGAGGTCGTCCGCTCCGACAAATCCCGCAAGCCCGAGCAGGATGCCACGCTCGCCGAGACGGGTGGCACCATCGGCGTGCTGCCGCCGATCAGGTTTGGCCGCAAGGAACTCGAGCGGGAGATTCTCGCCGCGGCCTCGCAGAAGGTCGGCATCTGGGGGATCGAACTGCTCGACGTGCGCGTGAAGCGACTCAACTACAAGGCCGGCGTGATCGAAAAGATCTACGACCGCATGATGTCGGAGCGGATGCAGATCGCCGAGCGGTTTCGCTCCGAGGGGGCGGGCGAAGCGGCGAAGATCGAGGGCCGCAAGGAGAAGGATCTGCGCCGGATCGAATCCGACGCCTACCGCAAGGTGCAGGAGATCAAGGGTGCGGCCGACGCGGAAGCCTCCGAGATCTACGCGCGGGCCTACACGGCCAGCCCCAAGGCCGCCGACTTCTACACGTTCCAGAAGACGCTCGACACCTATAAATCGACGCTCGGCCGCGACTCGACCCTGATCCTCACGACCGACAGCGACCTCTTCCGGCTGCTCAAGCGGATCGACCCAAAGTAGGACGGGCTTGAGCCTGTCTCCGCACGTAGGATACGCTCGATCCTGTCTCCGCATTCCCCGCACTGGAGAGCCGGCATCGTGGATTTCTATCCGCTTGTGCTTCGCGCGTTGGTAATCGCGATCTGCCTCTCCGGCCTGACCGCGCCCGCGGACGCCCAGCCCGCCTCCGCCAAAAGCCGCGCGAAGCCCGCCAATCCGCCAGAACTCAAGCGGCT
Organism: Planctomycetia bacterium; assembly: GCA_026401035.1. GTDB lineage: Bacteria > Planctomycetota > Planctomycetia > Pirellulales > UBA1268 > RGVT01. The sequence continues at coordinate 220,456 of JAPLNR010000063.1, forward strand.
CGACGCGAAGGTGGAGGAGGTTCGCGAGTCGTTCCTCCGCGACACCACGAAGCTCATCAAGTCGTTCGAGGACGTGGGGCAGTTTGAGCGGGCCAAGGTGCTGCTCGAGGCGCTGCAGAAGCTCGACCCCAAGAACGAGCCGGTCAAAAACAAGCTTGCTGAACTCAACAAGCAGATTCTCGACACCAGTGAGTTTGAGATCGACATCGATCCCGGTGAGTCGTGGCAGCCGGTCGGCATGGTCGCAAAAGGTAAGCCGCTGCGAATTCTCGTCAGCGGCGACTATAAGTTGCTCACATCGATCACGGCGACCGCCGACGGTGCGCCGAGCGACAACCCCGCCGAAGACCTGATCCCGCACGTGCCGTTCGGTGCGGTCATGGCCGTGATCACGAATCCCGGGGCTGCGGACGGTCCCGATGGCAACCGGCAAAACAACCAGCGGCCCCGGCCGTTCACGGTGGGCAGCGAGTACGAACGCCCCGCCGAACAGGACGGCCTGCTCTATCTCAAGGTCAATGTGCCCCCCGGCGCCAAGTGCACCGGCAGTCTCGAGGCAAAAATCAGCGGCGCGACCAAGCCCTAGCTGGCCAGACTCTATACTGGCTGGTCTTCGGGCCCGTAGCTCAGCGGTTAGAGCAGGGGACTCATAATCCCTTGGTCGTGTGTTCGAATCACACCGGGCCTAGTTGTTTTTGATGATTTTCGGAGCGGACAAAATCCCAAACCCAAACTCAAACCCAAACTCGGCCGGGTTTGGGATGGCTTGGGCAGGAGACCGGGATCGGATCCGAAGGGATCTTGGCCCACGAGAAGCCAATCCGAAACGAAGGATTGAATGGACGAACGCACCAACTTTGCTCGGTCCGATTGCGACCTTCCTGATCGTCGTGCTCGGCCGGGTGCCGGCAGACATTGAGTGAGGTCAGGCGACCCCCTGCCCCTCGCTCTGATCAGCCCCGTCGTCCAACCTCTTTTGAAACCTCCGCCTCTGAATCGGCGTGAGTCTCTTCATGAGGGCATCCATCTCCCGCTCAACCGTGATCTCCACGGGATCACACCCAAGTCGTTCGGCCAGGGCAGGATAATCCTGGAGAGCGACGGTCATATTCTCGTAGAGGCCGTCGGCGAGGAGCCTGTCCTTCCTCCCGATGCGAGCGAGGTAGTTGCGTTCCATATTGCCGACCGTGGTCTGCAGCTTCGCCGCCGCGGCCTTCCTCTTGTCCCGCATTTCCCCCTCGTTGGTCAGTTCGTGAGCCGTTCGCCGAAGGGCATGGTGGGTGATTTCGGGACGGCCGATCGCCGATGCCCCCTGCTTGATCAGTTTCTGCATTCGCCACAGCATCCGTTGCGGACTGAATGACTTGACGGCGTGGCAGGTTTTGAGCGACCGCTCCACTTCGTCCGCAAACCCCGCGAACGCGAAGGGGTTTCCTTCCACCCTGAACGATTCCAGCCTCTCTCGAATCGCGGCCGGGATTCTGACGGCCTTTCCGTTGCCCTTCTTGGCGATGGTGTGGGGGATCACGATGTAGTCCCCGACAAACCATGACCATTCGAGAAGCGATATCTCCTCAATCCGGCCGGCAGCCCACAGGCTCGTAATGATGAAAAGTTCGGCTAACGGTCTTCCTCGGAAGGCGTCAAGGAACTTCAGCAGCTCGCCGTTGTCCGTTCTGAACTGAACCGGGGCTCGCTTCCGTTTCGGCTTCGGAAGATTATTTCGGATCGCCTCCCACGGATTCTCGACGACCCGTTTCGTGCTCGCGATGCCTGCCATCAACTCACGATGACCGGCCCGGACACGATTCCAAGCCCCGGCAAGCGTGCGAATATGTTTGTGAATCGTGGCGATCGCCATCGGCTTTGCCGACTGTGATTTCCTGTAGTTGTGATTTCTGTTCCTGTTGGACTTCAAGAGCGTGCCGAGGTAGTCCAACGCGACCGACTCGTTCACCTCCTGAATCATCCTGACAGGACATACCTTCTGAAAACTTCGCCAGATGCCGTAGAAACTTGCCAGCGACTTTTGGCCCGCGACGGCGCTGTCTGCCAAGCTGAAGTGCTTCTCCTGTATCCGCTCAAACTCGGCGACGGTCATGCCTTCGTTTCGCCGCCGGATATCGGTCGTCTCTTCGCCACGGACGATCTTGCGGGCGATCCGTTTTGCTTCTTCAAAGCTCGGAGTCCCCGTTGACCGTTCATCTGGAACACCGTGCATTTTCCAGCGGACTTCCCAGTTCCCCGCTTTCCCTCGTTGACGCCGAAGGGTCGCGGGAACCTCAACACCGTTCACGTCCACAACGATTGGGATCGCAGACTTGCGGGGGCGACTCATTTCGCACCGCCCTTCCGCGAGCCGTGAATCAACCGTTGCTGGGCGATGTAGGCGTCAATCGCTTCGCGACGGATCAAAAACTTGCCGCCCTTTCCGTTCACCTTGTTCCCGCCGACCTTGACCGCGTCCAGTCTCCCTTCCCTGCACCACGCCGTCACGGTCTGAA
>JAPLNR010000016.1 GCA_026401035.1 Planctomycetia bacterium
GAAATCCTTCTCCCCCTTCGTCGCCAGAGGCGCGTCGCCCGCCTTCTTGGCAAGGTCGGCGAGCGTGCGGTCGAGCACCTTTTGGTCGGGATCGACGACGGTGGCGATCTCCACGCCGGGGATGGCTCCGAAGCCGGCGAGGTGTGCCTTGCCACGGCCGTTCAGGCCGATGACGGCGATCCGGACGCGGTCGCTTGAGCCGGCGATCGCCCGTGAGGCACGGGTGCCCAGGAGCAGGAGCGAGCCCGTGGCCGCAGACGCCCCGAGAAACCGCCGACGAGAGCCGCTCGTGATCATGCTGTAAACCTCGTTTGGGCCACCGGCCGGTCAGTCGCCCACGATCGCGAGCGACGCGGCATCGACGACGATGCCCCCGGTCGGCAGGCGGGAGGCATTGAGGAGCACTTCCCACTTGACGGCCATCGTTCCCGGGGGAGCCTCGGCCGCGATTCGCCCTTCCACGAACTGGTCGACTGCGGAACCCGCCCGGAGGAAGTGCCTTTCCGCCTGGCCGAGATGGCGGCCGGAAGCGTCGGTGAAGATCAGCTTGAGGATCACCCGCTGCGTGCTGGAGAGCGGGTCGCTGGCGGTGTGGAGTGCTTTGACCGACGCCAACACGGTGCGGCCGCAGATGTCACCGGTCGCCACCGTCTGCCCGACGAGCGGCCAGTAGCGGTTTCCCAACGACGCGATGCGGACGGCATGCCGGCCGTCGGCCGACGGCGACGAGACCTGCTCCACGTGGGAGGCGGAGCCACCCCACGAGCCCAGGCGAAACTGCCGCCCTTCCCGAGCCGAATCGGCCTCGGCCCCATTGGACGGCATGCCCTCAAACGAGTTGTCGGCGAGCAGGTTTTGACCTGCCGCCAGGCCGCGGCCTTCGAACGATTCGAACCCGGCGGTCTCGCCCGCGGCGTGCAGAAAGCCGTCGTCGGCCGTTGCCGCTCCGGAAAGATCGACCGATACCGCCTCGCCCGCCTCCATGAGCTTCGAGACCGGCTCTTTCGAACCGCCAGTATCGAACCGCACCTTCCCCTCGATCACGGCTACCCGCGTCCGGCTGCCCGGCTCCACGTTCACCGCGAACTCGGTGCCCAGATCGACGATCGTGCCCGATGGCGTTTCCACACGCAGCTCCGTGCCGGGCTCGGGGCAGCGGCAGCGGGCCGAGCCGTCGAACATTCTCAAGCCATCGGCTGCAATCGGCTCGAACGTCGCCGGGCCCTCGATGATCGCGGTGCCGCCCGAGGCAAACCGCATTTCGATCCGGCCGCAGACGAGCTCCAGCGGCCCGGGCGGCAGCGAGCCATGCCGCAGGGCGATTTCGACATTGGGGTCGGACCAGACGCAGCCGACCACCGCGGTCATCTCCGCGAAGGGCCTTTCGTGCTCCACCGGCTTTCGCGGGAGAAACCACCCCGCGGCTGCGGCACCCAACGCCACCACCACGAGAATTCCAGCGGCACGCCCAGCCCACGTTCCCGGGCTCGCGCCGTCGGTCGGGCGATACTCACCGGGCCCGTCATCTGGCCTCGATTCATAATCCCGCTCCAGCCGCAGAACGGAACGCATCTGGTAATAAAAGACCGCGCGACGGGCGAGGTCGGCGGCGATTCCCTCGTTCGACGAAACGATCTGCCCGAGCTCGGCGCTCTCCGCGTGATCGAGCAGTCCGTCGAAATGACGGTCGGCGAGCCATTCGTAGCGGTCGCGGGCGGCGTCGCGGCCAAGCGGTGGTTGGGAGGGTAGTGCTTTCATCGAAAAGTTCCTGCAGCCGCGAGCCGCTTTTTCACGCACATCGACACCGCCTCGCGGCCGCGGTGGAGCATCACCCAGACGGCGTTGCTCGTCATCTCGAGCGCCTGGCCGATCGCCGCGGGCTTCAGCCCGTCGATATACCGCATCTCCATCACCCGCCGCGTCTTGCCACGGATCTCCGCAAGACACTGTCGGATGGCCACGAGCCGCTCCCCGGCCTCGCCGGCGATCTGCTCGTGGGCGATCGCCATGGACGTGAGCGCACCCTCGTCGAAAAACACGAGACGGTCGCCGGCTCGACGCTCGTAGTGGCGAAGCACGATGTTTTTCGCGATCCCGAGCGCCCAGGGAGTGAACGGCCGTGTGCGGTCATATTGATCGAATTTGAGCACGATCGTCTCTGCCACCTGCGAAACAAGATCCTCGCCATGCTGGAAATCAATCACGGATCCCGCCACCATCGCGGCCACCACCGGCTGCGCTTCCGTCCAGAGCCTGGAAAGCAAAAGCATCCGTTCCTGCTGCGATTCAGGTTTGGGGGTGCGTGGCATCGACCAGAGAATCTCCTAATGAAAGGCTCTTCCGGAAAGGTCGCCTTACCTTACATCGCCGGGCCCGTACGCCGCTGCCGGCCCGCATCCGGCTCGTCGATGGCCGTGCGGTGTTCGGACCGCTCCTGGAACGGCGTTCACTGCTTCAATTCCAGCAATGCGAGCAGATTCTCCCGGGTGATCAGGCTCGCGTCCGCGGGCCGTTCGAGGAACGGGCCCACGTCCTCGAGCAACGCCTTCATGTCCAACACCAGCAAGCGATTTTTGACCGCCGCAGTCCATTGCTGGGCGTCCTCATGCTCCTTGCCCTGCGTCTGCTCCAAGGCATTCCGCAGAAGGGTCAGATTCGGTGCGACTGGCGGCCGCTGCGACAGATACCACACCAGGTCATACCAATCCCGCCCCTTCGCGTAGCGTCGCGTCATCAGGGCGTGCAGTTTCCCTGCCATCAGCGAGGGCGGATCGTAGTACTGCAGAAGGAAGGAGAGGTGACGAGTGACGATCTGTCGCTCGCAGTGCCCGCCTTCCGGAGGACGGGTATCTACCTCGACCTTGATCGCCAGCTTCTCGTCGGCCAGGGGAGAGAGGCCGGCATCATGGAGAAGTCCGCGCAACCGCACCCACCCGGTGTGGACGGTTTTCCTGTCGTTCCAGGTGACCTCCGGCGTAAACCCCGCCAGCGCGAGATCCCGCTTCACCTTGGCCATCCAGGCCTGCCCAGCGTAGCCATCTGCCGACACGAGCGAAAAATCGAGGTCTTCGGAAAACCGCGGCAGGCCGTGCAAGAACCGCAAGGCCGTGCCACCGACGAACGCCAGATTTCGAAAGGCTTCCGATTCGTAGAACGATCGCAGCACCAGGGCTTGCAGGTATTCCCGCAGCGTGTTCAGGGCTTGTCCGCGATCCGTCGCTTTTTCGACCAGGGCAAGAGCGTGGTCCTTCACAACGTCACCCCCGCTTCATCGTTCGCCTGCTCGAGCTCCAGCCAGCGTGCCACGGCTCGATTCAGCCGGGGCCGCTGATATCGGGCTGCATATTCCTGCAGCCGACGGCGGTCTACTTTCTCATTGTTCTGGTACCGCATTTCGGAGAGCCGGTCTCGGGTCCACTCGCCGGACGAGAGATGCCAATGATCCAGCAACGCTTTTTCGGGGCGGGCCACCAGGATCGTGCTGTCACCGTAGGCCACTTGGTCGTAACCGAAGAAGGCCTCCTGCTTGACGTGCCGATACTCATAGGCCCCGAAGGCATTTTCGAAACGTGCCGGCAGGCGGGTCGTGACGCTCGTATGAACGACCACGCGTTCGGGGATCATGTCATGGAATCCCAGAGCCCACAGCCCGCTGAGATACGAAGGCCGACAGAGGTGCTGGGCCAAAACCGCGGCATCCAGCCGGATTTTTCGGGCATGATCCGGCAGCGTGTACATGCCGCGCCGGAGGTGGATAACTTTTCCCTGCTTGACCCACCTCGACAACTGGAGGCGGATCGCCTGTCGTCGGTCGGGAAATACCTGCACCAAGAGCGCCAGATCAAAGCAGGCAAGCTCACTCACAACGGTGGCCAGGTCGTAGGATTTCATACACGATACTTATCGCAAAAGATATCTTTCGCAAACGATTTCAGGATACGTAGTCACGGGCGTTGCTGCAACCGCCAACCCGTAAGGAATCGGCCGGCCCGGCGGAAGACGTGTGAGATGGAACTGCGTAGACAGCGACTGCTCATGGTGCGTCATTGCTTGTGGCCGGAACTGCGGCCGGTACGGCTTGCCTGGGTCACCGGCACCGTTGCCATCCTCCTCGCCGCCGTCCCGGGCCGGGGGGCAGAGCCGGTGACGCTTTCAAAGCAGCTCGCCGACGAGAAGCCCGCAGCCCTTGCCGCCGCGGCCGAGCGACTGGGGGATCCAGTCCGCGGCGCGGTCCTCTTTCATGATCGTCAGCTCGCCTGCACGCAATGCCATGTCGCCGGTGAGGGCGTTTCACCGCTCGGGCCGAACCTCGCCGCGATGCCCGAGGGAATCGAGCGCGGGCAGCTTGTGCCCCACCTCGTGGCGTCGATCCTCGATCCATCGGCAGTCGTCAGCCCGAAGTATCGCGGCGTGACGATCGTGACGGACGATGGCCGAAGCATCGCGGGCCTCGTCACGCGGGAAAGCGCTGAGGAGGTCGTGCTCAGGGACATCGCGACGGGCGGCCGCGAGGTTGCGATCCCCGTGACCGACATCGAAGACCGCGCTGCTGCCACAGCGTCGCTGATGCCGGCAGGCCTTGCGAACCTCCTCCGCGACCGGCAGCAGTTTCTCGATCTGGTGGCCTACCTCACGGAGGTGGCCCGTGGCGGGCCGACCCGCGCGGCCGAACTCGAGCCCGATCCGATCCTGTCGGTCGCGCAGAAGCCGGCCGAGTATGAGAACGACATCGACCATGCCGGCTTGATCGCCGAGTGGACCGACCAGCGAAAGGCGAAGGCGGCGTTCGATCGTGGTGCGCGGCTCTTCGCCCGCGTCTGCGCCAACTGCCACGGCACGCTCGAGACGGCAGGCTCCCTGCCGACGGCGCCGCGGTTCGCCGAGGGATCGTTCAAGGCAGGCAGCGACCCTTACGCCATCTACCGCACGCTCACCTATGGCAACGGGCTGATGGTGCCGCAGTTTTGGATGGTGCCGAGCCAGAAGTACGACGTGATTCACTACCTGCGGGAGACCTTCCTGAAGGACCGCAACCCACGCTGGTATTCGGACGTCACGCCCGACTATCTCGCCTCGCTGCCGGTGGGGACGTCGCGCGGCCCCGAGCCCTCGACGACCGAGCCCTGGAGGATGCACGACTACGGCCCCTTCCTCGCCGGCACGTTCGAAGTGGGAGGCGGGGGCACGAACATCGCCCGCAAGGGGCTCGCCATTCGGCTCGACGGCGGCCCCGGGGGCGTGGGCCGCGGGCATGCCTGGCTCCTCTACGAGCTCGACACGATGCGGGCGGCCGCCTTCTGGACGGGCGACGGCTTCGTCAACTGGAAGGGGATCAACTTCGACGGCGAGCACAAGATGCACCCGCGGATCGCAGGCACCGTGCAGGCGGCTCTGCCCACGATGCCCGGCTGGAGCGATCCCGCGACGGGTTCGTTTGCCGACCCGCGGCCGGTCGGCCGCGACGAGCAGCCTTACGGCCCGTTGCCGCGGCAACATGCACGGTTCAAGTCCCTGCACCACGTGGGCCTCGGCGGCACGACGGCCGCACCCGGAAGCGCCATCGTGCTCGACTATATGGTCGGCGAGACGGCCGTGCTCGAAGCGCCGTCGCTTGCGGCGTCGCTGCCACTCAATGGCCGGCAGGTGCCTGTCGCCGTTCGCTCCTTTTCGCTGGGGCCGCGGCCGCGGGACATGGCCGTGCGGCTGGCGGCCGAGCCGGCTGCGGCGGCGATCGTGGGAACGCCTGCCGCGACAGACGCGGCCCCGCGGATCGTGTCGCGAGATGGCCACGTCGATCTCCTGATCCCGGCCGGGGGCGAACCGCTCGACGTGAGCGTCGCGGTGGCAGCGGCAGCGGATCCCGACCTGCTCGCCGCGCACGCCCTCGCGCTCGCCCTCCCGCCGTCGCCGCGATCGCTCGTGGGCGGTCGTGCGCCCAGGCTCTGGGATGCAACGGTGAAGACGCCTCTCGCTGCGGGCCGCGACCGGCAGGGCTTCGCCGTCGACCTGCTCGCGGCTCCTGAGTCGAACCCCTGGAACGCGCAGGTCAGGTTCTCAGGGCTCGACTTTACCGGGCCCGACGAGGCGGTGATCTCCTCGTGGGACGGCGACGTGTGGCTGGTGCGGGGCATCGCCGCGGCCAGCGGCACGCTCGCCTGGCGGCGGATCGCTTCCGGGCTCTTCCAGCCGCTGGGCGTCAAAGTGATCGACGGTGTGATCCACGTCGGCTGCCGCGACCGGATCGTGAGACTCGTCGATCTCGATGGTGACCGGATGACCGACCGCTACGACACGTTCAACGACGACCACCAGGTGACCGAGCACTTCCATGAGTTTGCGATGGGCCTGGAAACCGACGCCGCCGGCAACCTCTACTACGCCAAGAGCGCCCGTCACGCGATGCCGGCGGTGGTGCCCCACCACGGCACGCTCCTGAAGGTGGATCGCGACGGGACGAAGACCGAGATCGTCGCCACCGGATTCCGGGCGGCCAATGGCGTGTGCGTGGACGGGGACGGGTCGTTCTGGGTGACCGACCAGGAGGGACACTGGACCCCGCAGAACCGGATCAACCACGTTCGGCCCGGTGGCTTCTACGGCAACCTGTTCGGCTGGACCGACGTGACCGACGAGCGCGATGCGGCGATGGGCCCGCCCGCGGTCTGGGTCACGCAGGGCTTCGACCGCTCGCCGGCCGAGCTGCTGAGAGTAAAAAGCCCGAAGTGGTCGCCGCTCGATGGAGCGCTGCTCGAGCTCTCCTACGGTGAGGGGCGGATTCATCTCGTGCTCACCGAGCCGGCCGGGGGAGAGAAGGGCGAGGCTGGCATCGTGCAGGGGGGCATGGTTGCCCTGCCGATTCCTGATCTGCCGACAGGCATCATGCGGGGCCGGTTCAACCCCGGCGACGGACAACTCTACGCCTGCGGACTGTTCGCCTGGTCGGGCAACCGTCAGGTTCCGGGAGGCTTCTACCGCGTGCGGCGGACAGAGCAAGCGCTCACGATTCCGACGGGGCTGCACGCGGAGCCGGGCAGTCTGTCGCTCGAGTTTCCCGTGCCCCTCGCGGCGGCCTCGATCGATCCGGCCCGGTGGCTCGTCCGCGCCTGGGATCTCAAGCGTTCGAAGCACTACGGCTCTCCGAAAATCAACGAGCGGGACCTCGCCGTGAAGACCGCGGAACTCTCGAGCGACGGCCGCCGCGTCACGCTCGCCGTGCCCGACTTCGGGCCGACGTGGTGCTACGCGGTGCAATGGGCCGTCGAGACAGCCGACGGCAGGACGCTCAAGGGCACACTCAACGGCACGCTCCACTGAGGCTCGGGCCACCTGCCCGCAGTCCGCTCGCCTCGGCACCGAAATCACTCAGCGGTTTGGGGCCGGCTGAATGACCGCAGATCACAAGTCGGTTGGCTGCAAGCCCGTTCGTCTCGCGATGCGAGCGAGCATTCGAGGGCCGATCTCTTCGCCATCGTGGAATGCAAACACGTAATCAGGCCAGCCCGGCCTCGACAACACCCGATGCGACCCACCGGCCTGCCGCTTGACTGACCAACCGATCTGCAGCAACGCCGCCAAAACTCGGCGAGCTTTCGCCGCTGGCCAGCCGCTCACGCAGACACCACGAAGAGGTCATCAAGTTCCGGGATCGATTCACCGTGATCGATGCGGTCTGCAATCACTCGGAGGGCGAGCGATTCGGCTCTCGCCACGGCCTGATCACGGGTGTCGCCATAGGCCATCACGCCCGGAAGGTCGAGTACCTCCGCAATCCACCGCTGATCTTCTTCACACTGTACTTCTATTCGCATGGTGTCAAAGGTTAGCCTTGGCAACGGCACCTCCGCAAGCATTTTCTCGCTGATGCGCGACTCGTGAGCCTCGCGATCAGCCTCCCAGGATATCGACTGCAAGCCAGGCTTCGTCGTCGGCTTCGGGTTCCGCCGGGGGAAGCATCAACACCACCTCAACCGGTCCGGCGGGCACGCGGTCCGGAACCGTTGCCGTGAGGCGATGAGCCGAGTCGATCTGGCCGGTGATTCGAATGGTCGTCATGACGGGATGTCACTGACGGTCATATCAGTACCGCCTCTCTACCGAGGCGATTTCAAGGCAAGAACTGGCCGCGATTACCAGCCCCTTCGCCAAACTCGACGATAGGCCCGATTCAGGGGAGCTTGGACGGCTGGCCGCGCACGATAAACAGGCGTGATCCCACTGGAGACAACAGGCCGCGCCACGTAGACCGGCTTCACTGCCACTGGATAGCCGAATCGAGCCGGAGCGTAGCCGCCGTAGAAGCCCGGATTCCCGAAGTCATATGGGGAAGGAGAAAAGCCCGGACTACCAAACCCGATGCCGCTCATCCACAAGCCCTGAGCATTCGCTGATTGGGCAAAAGCGAGCGAGCCACAGAGCAGACCAAGAGCCAAGATCCGTCGCGCCATGCTGAAGTCCTCCGTGAGTGAGAGC
>JAPLNR010000046.1 GCA_026401035.1 Planctomycetia bacterium
GGGACTCCTGGATCCCAAACTCGCTGTTGTCCCGGATTCGGCAGACATAGCTGCTGCCGGCTGCCGCGATCTTGTTGAATAAGGCGAACGACGCGTAGCCGCGGTCCATCACGTAGGTGTGGTCGCTTTCGATGCACTTCTTCAGCACGGCCCGCTCGTCGGCCTCGCCGTCAGCCCGTCGGGTGACATCAATGCGAATCGGGATGGAGCGGTCGACCTCGAAGTGCGTGTGGAGCCGCCACGTCACCATGCCGCTGCCGGTCTTGCGCTTGAGGAGCGACGCAGCCATCGATTTCCTTGAAGCCGCCCGTGAGGAGGCGGTCGGCTGAAGCTCGACGAGCGTCTGCATTTTCGACCTTCTGAGGTCGGCAGCTCCGCAGGTCGTCAGCGGAGAAAATGCAGCGCGAAGGAGACTTCTGCCGCCGGCGACCAATGCGGGTGAGCGGCAGATACGCGGGCATGACAGGCTGAAGCCTGTCCTACTTTTCGCGTGTTTTCCGTGAAGCCGGCCTCACTCGGCCGGCTTGGCGCTGCGGGGCAGCTTCCAGTCGCGGCGCTGCCGCGAACTGGGGATACCCATCGCCTTGCGATATTTGGTCACGGTGCGGCGGGCGACGGTGATGCCCCGCTTGCCCAATTCCTCGACCAAGGCATCGTCGCAGTAGGGATCGTCCTTCGGCTCGCCGTCGACGATTTCCTGCAACTTGATTCGCACCGTATCCCAGGCCACCTCGTCGCCGTCGGCGCTCACGGTGCCGCCCACGAAGAACCGCCGGAGCGGAAAGAGCCCGCGGGGCGTCTGCAGCCATTTGTCGTCGACGGCGCGGCTTATGGTGGTGACGTGCATGCCGATCCGGTCGGCGATCTGCTGCATCTTCAGGGGCTCGATCGCCTCGGGTCCCTCGGAGAGAAACCGCGTCTGGTGGTCGACGATCGCCTGCGTCGTCTTCACGAGCGTGCTCCGCCGCTGCTCGATCGATTCGATCAGCCACTGGGCGGAGTTGATCTTCCGCTTGATGTATTCCCGCGTGGCCGGATCCGTGTCTGGAGAGAGCAGCATTTGCCTGTAGACCGGACTGATCCGCAGGTTTGGCAGATCGACCTCCTCGAGCCGCACCTTCCAATGGCCGTCGGCGTGCTGTTCGACATAGACGTCGGGCTTCACGGAGGGCACGAATGGCGACGTGAACATCGCTCCCGGCTTCGGATGCAGCCCGTGCAGGAGGTCGCGGAGCCGTTCGATCTCGGCAATCGAGAAGCCGGTCTTCTTCTCGATGAGCGGCAGCCGGTTGCCAGCGAGGTCCTCGAGATGGTCGCTCACGACCCGCCGCAATTGCCGCGCCTGCGGCATCTCCGGGCGGATCTGCAGGAGCAGGCATTCCTTGAGATCGCGGGCAGCCACGCCGAGCGGATCCATTCCCTGCACCACACCGAGCGCCTTCTCGAGCTGCTGCAGCTGGTCCTTGGGCCCATCTGGATCGATGAGTTCAGCCAGCGGCATCGGCAGGTAGCCATTGGCGTCGAGATTGTAGATCACCTTGTCGGCGGCCTGCCGCTCGGCCTCGGTGAGGTCGTAGTTGGAAAGTTGTTCGTGCAGGTAGTGGAAGAGCGTTTCCGGCCGCTCCTGCATGTTGGCCATCGCGTCGAGGTAGCGATCGGAAGACTCGTCGATGCGGCCGGCAGACGGCCGGCTGCGGTCGTCGTCGGTATCGGGGTATTCGTTCGCCCAATCGTACGACCGCTCGAAGTCGGCCTGGTTGGCATGATCCTGATCGACGACGAGCGGCTTCTCGTCGACCGTCCGCTGCTCGCCCATGCCCGGCGGCGCCTCCGCCGACGCGGCCCCCGATTCTCCCGCGGCAGACTCCCCTTCGGCCTCCTCGACCTCGAGGGTCTCGTTGTTCTGGATCTCCTGCTCGATCCGTTCCTCGAGCGCCATCATGGGCAACTGCAGGATCTCCATCGACTGGATCATGCGCGGCGCAAGCACCTGCTTCTGCGCCATCCGCATTTCCTGGCCGAACGACATCCGCATGATCAATCCCTCGCGTGCGGGCAGCCCGTGGTTTCAGCCGCGGATCCGCAGCCATAAGGATACCTCTTGCAGAGCAACCGCGTGCAGAGCAGGTAAATAGAGAGCCGCGGCATTCTGGGCAGACTTCCGGGGGCCCGGCCGAACGGCTTCCCGTGATAGGCTTGCCCCGACCGCGGAGACACGACGCGAGACTCATGCCGGGCACTCGCTCGCGCCGTCGGCACGACGCTGGGCTCAGATTTTCTGGCGGCCGGCGAAGGCGTCGGCCAGCATCTCGCGATTGGCCTGCTCGAGGGAGGCGCCGACTGTGAGGCCGCGGGCCAGCCTGGTGATCGTGACGGGCAGTCCGGCGAGCCGGTTCGAGATCTCGAGCGCCGTGGCATCCCCCTCGACGTTCGGCGTGGTCCCCATGATCACTTCGCGGATCTCCCCCTGCTTCACCCGGTCGACGAGCTGCAGGATCGTGAGCTTCTCGGGCCCGATGCCCTCCAGCGGCGCGAGCCGGCCCTGGAGCACGTGGTACAGGCCGCGGTAGGTGCCCGCCTGCTCGAGCGCGAGCAGATCGCGAACCTGCTCCACCACGCAGAGAATCGAGCGGTCCCGCCGTCTGTCGAGGCAGATCTCGCATTCCTCCGCTTCGGCGAGATTGAAGCAGGTCTTGCAGGGATGGAGTTTTTCCTTGACGGCCCGGATTGCCTCGGCGAAGGCGACCGCCTCCTGATTGGGCATCCGTAGCACATGGTAGGCGAGCCGTTCGGCCGACTTGCGGCCGATGCCCGGCAGGTCGGCAAAATAATCGACGAGCCTCGCGATCGCGCCCCGGGTTTCAGCCATCGGTTGCTCCCTGATGTTCCGCGGCCCGATCATCGGGCAGTTCGGTGTCGCCGGCCCCGGGCATCTCGGCCGTCACGGCCACTTCCTGCCGCCGCGGCGGCTCCACTTTTCGAACGGCGGCATCGAAGAGCGTGCGGGCGTGCATGACGAGGGGGTGCTCCATCGCTTCCCGCAGGAGCGCCGCCTGCGAGTGCGCGGGGCGGGGCTTTTCGGCCGCCGGCTCGTGCCGGTCCGCGCCGACGGCACCGTTTGCAGGCACGCCAGTCGCGGCCGCTCGAGGGGCGACCGCCTCGATCACGATCGTATGTTTGAGCGGCCGGCCGGCGATCTCGGCCAGCACTCGGGCGATGCCGGCCGCCACCTCCGGTCGCCGCAGAAACGACGCCGCGGTGGTCGCATCGGCGGGGAGCCCGACCTCGAGCAGATCCTCCCGCCAGACCGCACGGGTGGCCATCGCGGCAAAGTCGGCCGCGATGCCGCCCACGGCTTCACCGGCCTGCTGCCAGGCGGCGAGCGGATCGGCTGGCAACACGACGGCCGGCGCGGCAGCGGCAGAGACGACGGCCGCGGGTGCCGCCTCTGGCTGTGCTGGAGACATCGCCGCAGCAGCCTGTTCGACGGCCTCGCGGTCAGTGCGGTCAGCGGGCGGGGCGGCCACCGGCGCCGTCGGCGTCAACTCGGTCGTTTTTTTTTCGCGCTCGGCCGGTGCGTGCCGGGTGGGAGCCGCAGCGGCCATGCCCTTCTCCACCGGGATGGCATGTACCAGCGCCGACAGGCTCTCGAGATCCTCGAGTTTTGCCAGTCGGACGACGGCCATTTCCGCGAGCACCGCCGCATGGCCGCTCGTCCGCATCCGCGCCAACGCCTGGTCGACGATCTGCAGCATGGCAAGGAGTGTTTCGGTGCCCACATCGCGGCCGATCGCCGCGAGGTCGATGCCGAGCCCCTCTCCCTGCAGCAGCGACTCGGGCCCGCAGCCCACGCTCGCCAGCAGGCAGTCGCGCAGGGCCGCGATCACCTGCTCGAGCACGCCGCCCGGATCGGCGCCGCCGGCGAGCGCGGCGTCGAGGGCCTCGAGCGCCTGCCGCGGATCGCGGGCCGCGATCGAGGCCACCAGCCTGCCCACCTTTTCCTCGCGGCCCGTGCCGATCACCGCATGCACGTCGTCGATGCCGATCGCCCCGCTCGCCGATCCGAGCAGCTGCTCGAGGAGCGACTGGCTGTCGCGCATGCTGCCCGCGGCCCGGCGGGCGATGAGGCCGAGGGCGGCCGCATCGACGCTGGCCCCTTCCGCCTCGACGATCTGGGCGAGCCGCCGCGAGATCGCCGGGGCGTCGACCGTCTGAAAGTCGAACCGTTGGCAGCGGGAGAGGATCGTGATCGGGAGTTTCTCCGGCTCGGTCGTGCAGAGCACGAACTTCACGTGCGCCGGCGGCTCTTCGAGCGTCTTGAGGAGGGCGTTGAAGGCCTCCCGCGTGAGCATGTGCACTTCGTCGATGATGTAGATCTTGAAGCGCCCCCGCGCCGGCCGCACGGCGACGTTCTGCCGCAGCTGCCGGATCTCGTCGATGCCGCGGTTGCTCGCGGCGTCGATCTCCACCACGTCGACATCCTGCCCGGCGGAAATCGCCCGGCACGACTCGCAGGCGTTGCAGGGTTCGGCCGCCGGTCCCCGTTCGCACTCGAGGGCCTTGGAGTAGATCCGCGCAGCGCTCGTCTTCCCCACGCCGCGGGCGCCGGTGAAGAGATAGGCGTGGCCGATCCGCCCCGACTCGATCGCGCCGGAGAGTCCGCGGGCCACGTGCTCCTGGCCGACCAATTCATCGAACCGCTGCGGCCGGTAGCGGCGGGCGACGACTTGATAGGCAGCCGATTCAGCCATGACTTTTTCCGGGTCGGCAGGACGGCAGCCGGTCGCCGATGAGAGGCCCACCGCACAAAGAGACGACTGCTTATGGCTGCTGCGGTTAAGCCCTGACCAGGTTCACAGGTCCCCATCGCAGGGGCCTCTCATCGGCGACCGTGCCGGAATGATTTGTACGCCCCGTCGCGCAGCCGGTCAAAGCCTGCTACATTTCGCAGCCATGGCGTCACCCATGACACCCATGATGCAGCAATTCGAGGCGGCGAAGGCACGGTGCCCAGGGGCGAGCCGCGAAAAGGGGCCCGACGCCCTGCCGATGGCCGGCTTTCCCCACCACCAGCTCGACGTGCAGCTGGTGAAGCTCGTGGCCGCCGGCCGCCGCGTGGCCATCTGCGAGCAGATCGACGGGCCAGCTTCGTCGGATGGCAAGCCGGCCAAGGGGCTGCTCCGCCGCGAGGTCACGCGGATCATCACTCCCGGCATCGCCGCCGACGAGTCGCTGCTCGATCCCACGCGGAGCAACTATCTCGTCGCGTTGCTGCCCCGGGCCGTAACCTCCCGCGATACCGATGAAGTCGTCATCGGGCTCGCCTGGATCGATGTCGCCGCGGGGCGGTTCGAGTCGGCCGTGGTGGCCCGCGACGACGTCGGCGACCACCTGCTCCGGCTCGATCCGGCCGAGGTGCTCTGTGCGGAGAAAGACCGCGAACTGGTCGCGGAGATCGTCCGGACGACGGGCGGCCGCCGGGCCGTCACCTGCCGTCCCGACTGGTGGTTCGACGAGGCCACGGCGCAGGCGGCGCTCGCGAAGGCTCTCGCTGGCCAGCGGCTCGAGGGGTTTGGCTTCGAACTGCCGGCCGATCTGCCGGGCATCGTGGCCGCGGGTGGCATCGTCGCCTATCTCGACGAGAACGAGCCGAGCGCGATCGCCCGGATCGATTCGCTCGCCGCCTGGCGGCCGGGCCACCGGATGGAGATCGACGAGGCGACCCGCCGCAGCCTCGAGCTCGTCCGCGGCGTGGCCTCCGGCAGCCGTGCAGGCTCCCTGGCAGGCGTGCTCGACAAGACGAAGACGCCGATGGGAGGCCGGCTGCTCGTCGAATGGCTCTCCGCGCCGCTCGTCGAGAAGCCGCGGATCGACGACCGGCTCGACGCCGTCGATGCGCTCGTCGCCGACCAGTCGCTGGCCCGCCGGCTCGTCGAACAATTGACCGGCATCGGCGACCTCGAGCGGCTCACCGGCCGCGTCGTCTCGGGGCGGGCCGGCCCTCGCGATCTCGAACGCATCGGCCATGCGCTGGCGGCACTGCCCGGCCTGATCGAGGCGTTGGCGCCATCTGCCGGACTGCTCGCCGACCTCCGCGAGCGGCTCGACCCCTGCGACGATCTCTCGCAGCGGATCGCCGCGACGCTCCGCGACGGCTGCCCCGTCTTCGCCCGCGACGGCGGGTTCATCCGCCCCGGCTTCGACGCCCGTCACGACGAGCTCGTCGAGCTGGCCTCGGGCGGCAAGGCCTGGATCGTGGAGTATCAGGCGCGGGAGATCGCGCGGACGGGCATCCCGTCGCTCAAGGTCGGATTCAACCGTGTCTTCGGCTTCTTCCTCGAGGTAAGCCGGGCCCAGGCGGAGAAGGTACCGGCCGACTACATCCGCAAGCAGACCGTCAAGAACGCCGAGCGGTACACGACTCCCGAACTCGACGAGCGGCAGCGGCAGGTGCTCGGTGCCGAAGACGAGGCCACCCGCCGCGAGATCGAGCTGCTCGAGCAGCTGCGGCTCTTCGTGGCGGATCAACGGGGCCGGCTCGACCGCGCCACCGAGGTGCTCGCCGCGATCGACGTGCTCGTGGCGCTGGCCGACGTGGCCCGGGCCCGCGGCTGGGTGCGGCCGGAGGTCACGACCGGCGCCGAACTCCTCATCGAGGCCGGCCGCCACCCGGTGCTCGAGGAACTGCTGCCCCCCGGCACACTCGTGGCAAACGACCTCATGCTCGACGCCACGGCGGCACACGTCTCCAACGCATCGGTTCGGGCGGACATCGTGCCCGCGATCCTGCTGGTCACGGGCCCCAACATGGGCGGCAAGAGCACGTTCATCCGTCAGGCGGCGCTCGTGGCCGTGCTCGCCCAGGCGGGCAGCTTCGTGCCGGCGCGGCGGGCCACCGTCGGCATCGTCGACCGGCTCTTCGCGCGGATCGGTGCGGGCGACGACCTCGCCCGCGGCGCGAGCACGTTTCTCGTCGAGATGGCCCAGACCGCGCGGATCCTCAACCGGGCCACGCCCCGAAGCCTCGTGATCCTCGACGAGGTGGGCCGCGGCACGAGCACCTACGACGGTCTTGCGATCGCCCAGGCCGTGGTCGAGCACCTCCACTCGGCCGCCGGCTGCCGCACGCTCTTCGCCACGCATTACCTGCAACTGGCCGCGCTTGAGCGGCTGCCCGGGGTGAGCAACGTGCAGGTGCTCGTGCAGCAGCACCGCGACCAGCTCGTGTTTCTGCACCAGGTGGCGCCGGGGGCCGCCGACAAGAGCTGGGGCGTGCACGTGGCCCGGCTGGCGGGCGTGCCCGGCGAAGTGATCGAGCGGGCCCGCGATCTGCTGCTCGAATTCGAGACGGGCGGGACGACTGCCCCGACGAAGTCCCGCCGCAAGGCCGAACCCGCCGATCAGTTGTCGCTCTTCGAGTAGGACAGGCTTTAGCCTGTCTTGTTGCACGAAAAACATCGCCATCCCGGCGATTTTTTCTTGGCGAGCGCTGCTCGCTGGTTCTTACCCGGCCCTCCGGGCCTAAAGCGATTGCTGGTTCTTACCCGGCCTGTCTCAATCCTGCCACCCACATCGACAGGCTGAAGCCTGTCCCACTTTCTCCCCTACCCGCACTGATTCATCTTGTCGCGGGGCGTGCCGGCGGCGACGAGCTCCGGCTCTGGCTTGCCGAACTGCACAACGGCGATGTCGGGTTCGATCGTCACGGCGATGCTCTTGTAGGCCGGCGTGCGCGAGAGCGGGTCGGCGGCCTTCGGCACGAGCACGTTGCTCTCGGGGTAATACATCGCCACGTTGCCCGGACGGATCTGATCGAACGCCGAGACGATCTGCCCCCGCATGCTGCCCGCCGAGCTTGAGATCCGGCAGCGGCCGCCCGCGGTGAGCCCCAGCCGCCGGATGTCGTCGGGATGCATGAGCACGATGTCGCGCCGCGTCTGGTTGCGGTAGAGATCCTCCTCCTCGTAGACGACCGTGTTGAACTGGCCTTCGCTGCGGATCGTCATCAACTGAATCCCCTCCGGCACCGTTGGCAGCTCGTGCACGAAGAGCGTTGCCTTGCCGTCGGCGGTGGGGAAGAAGGGCCTGTCGATCGCCCGGCCGGGGATCGAAAATTCCCGCTTCGTCTTGTCGATGTCAACGATCTGTTCGAGGCCGGGTACGATCTTCGCGATCGCCTGCCGGATCGTGCTCGTGTGGGCCATCGCCCGCCAGTCGATCGGGTTGTGCCGGCCGGTGCTCGCGTCGCCGAGCACCCGCTGGGCGAGGTCGGCGATGATCTCCACCTCGCTCCGCGGCCCCACATGCCGCGGCTTGCCGCCGTCGGACAGGCGGATGTAGCTGAACATGCTTTCCTGCGTAGACGGCTCCGGCTCCTCGTCGCGGGCGAGCACCGGCAGGATGATCGTCTCCTCGGCGCCCAGGCCCCCGGCGTGGCCGGTGTTGAGCGATGTGCTCATGTAGACCACGGTGTCGATCTTGCCCATCGCCCGCTTTGCATAGGTCGCATCTGGGCTCGCGCCCCAGAGATTCCCGCCCAGGCAGAGCGCAAACCGCATCTTTCCCTCGTCGGCCGCGTCAAGGCACTCGAGCGTGTCGTAGCCCTTCGTCGTGGGCAGGCCGACGCCGAAGTGGTTTTGCAGGCGGTTGAAGACGGCGTCCTTGAGCTTCGGCGTGACGCCGACGGTGCCCATGCCCTGGATGTTGGAATGGCCGCGGATCGGCTGGAGCCCGGCCCCGGGCTTGCCGACCATGCCGCGGGCCAACGCCAGCGCCGCGATCGCCTGCACCGTGGCGGCACCGTGCAAGTGGTGCGTCACGCCCATCGTCCAGGCGAAGACGGCCCGCTGCGACCGGGCATATTGCTCCGCCACGTCGTCGAGTTGTTCCTTCGACACGCCCGACTTGTCGATGATCTCCTGCCACGAGAGGCCGTCGAGCCGGGCGGCCAGTTCCGGCCAGCCTGTCGTATGGGCCTCGAGAAACGCCTCGTCGCAGGCGCCGAGCTCGCGAATCCGCTTGAGCAGGCCGTAGACAAACGCCAAATCGCCGCCGACATGCGGCTGGATGTAGGTGCTTGCGATCTCGGCGCCAAAGAAGAGCGACCAGGGGTCGCTCGGCACCGAAAAATTCACCATGCCGGTTTCGACGATCGGGTTGACCACCACCACCTTGCCGCCGCGGCGACGAACCATCATCAGGGTCCGCATCATCCGCGGGTGGTTGCTCGCCGGGTTGCCGCCGATCAGGAAGACGAGATCGGCCCCCTCCATATCGTCGAGCTTCACGGTGCCGGCGCTGGTGCCGACGACGCTGGCAAGCCCCACGCCGCTGGCCTGGTGGCAGTAGTAGCTGCAGTTATTGACGTGGTTGGTGCCATAGATCCGCGCGAAGAGCTGCAGCAGAAAGCCGGCCTCGTTGCTCGAGCGGCCGCTGAAGTACCAGAAGCTCTCGTTCGGATCGATCCGCAGGAGTTTGGTGGCGATCCGCTCCATCGCGTCGGCCCATTCGATGGGGCGGTAGTGCTGCGATCCCTTCTCGAGCACGACCGGCTGGACGAGCCGGCCCGAGTGCTCCATCTGATAGGGCGTGAAGGCCTGCAACTGCGGAATCGAGTAGGTCTCGAAGAACGTCGGCTTCACCGCCCCCTGCATGTCGGCGACCATGGCCTGGAACGACTTCTTGCAGACTTCGGGGAAGTGGCCGGCCTCGTTGACCATGCCGCCGCTCTGGCCGCCCATGCCGAGCGCACAGGTCTTGCAGGCGTTTTTCGACCGCATCGCCTTCCAGAATTTCCAAAGGCCGCCAGCTTCGGATGCCTTCTTGAACGTGTAGAGCACCGCCCGCATGCCGCCACCGGTGGTCACCCTGCCGAAGAACCTGCCCATGAATGCATCCGTACGTTGTGATCGCGGTGTTTGGCGAAGCAAAGCCGCAGAAAAAGTGGCCAAAATGTTTGCGGTCCGTATGGTACCTACGGTACGCTGAGACGGACAAGGACAGCGGCCCGGCACACGTGTGCCGCCGACCCGTAGGACAACGGCCCAAAAGCAAGTGCCCTGAAGGAGTGTCAATCGATGTACAAAGCAAGTTTCATGATGGCGATGGCGTGCATGGTGGCGATGGCGGCTTCCGCCTCGGCCGAGATCACGAGCGGCCCGCAGGTGGGTGATTCGGTCGGTGCGTTCACGGTGACGAAGGTCGCCGGCAATCCCGACGACGGCTTCCCGGTGGGCCGTGCCGGCTGCTATCGCTGCAAGACCGGCTCGAAGCCGGTGGTGATGGTGTTTGCCCGCACGGGCGACGATAAGCTCGCCAAGCTTCTCAAGAAGATCGAGGAAGAGGTCGAGGAGCACCAGGCCGAGAAGCTCATGAGCTTCGTCAACATGATCGGCACCGACCCCGACAGCCTGAAGAAGGCGACCGAGGAATTCGCCTCCAAGCACGGCATCACGCGGATCGCGTTCGTCGTGCCCGAAGACGCGAAGGACGGCCCGGCCGACTTCAAGATCGCCCCCGACGCCGACCTCACCGTCGTCTGCTACAAGGAAGGGAAAGTGAAGGCCAACCATGCCTTCGCCGCCGGCCAGCTCACCGACGAGAAGATCGACGCCATCGTCGAGGCCTCGTGCAACCTGGTCGAGTAACCTTGTCCCGGTTCGATCAATGATCCAGGCAGCGGCCCGGGGCCTCGCGCCCCGGGCCGCTGTATTTCATACTGCACGGAAACCACGAGCCTCCGTCCCTCACCCCGGCTAACACAACGCCGCCGGCAATCATGCTCCCGCTCCTCCGCTCTCTCCCCGCCCGCCTCTGGCGGCTCGTGATCACGCCGTACGAGCCCGACCTGCGGTTCGACGCCTTCATGCAGCGGTCGCTCGCGCAGGAGAATCCAAAGGCCTGCGCAACGGTGGCGGTGCTCGCCACCGACGAGAGTCGTCGTCTGTTTGGCGTGGATGTGGCCCGCCGCGGCATTCAGCCCGTCTTCCTGCGGATCGAAAACCGCTCTGCCGATCCTTTGCGACTGCAGATGGTCAGCATCGACCCGCGTTACTTCACGCCGCTGGAGGCGGCGGGCGTGAACCATTTCTCGGTGCTCCGCCGCCTGTCGGCCTTCGGCGCGATGGGCTGGATCTTCGTGCCGCTCTTGGGGCTCGTGCCGCTCAAATTGATCACGGCCTATCTGGCCAACGCCCGGATGGACGACGCCTTCAAGCTGCGGGGCTTTCCCTTGAAGCCGATTCCTCCCGGTGCGACCGCCTCCGGCTTCGTCTTCACCACGCTCGATCTCGGCACGAAGGCCGTGCACGTGCGGCTGATCACGGTCGGCAACATCCGGCAGACGATCCGCCGCGCGCTCCCGTCGGCCGGGGCCGGTGCGGAATCCGGCGCCGCGCCGCCGGTGGTCGATTTCGTCTTCACAGTGCCGGTGCCGGGCATCTCCGCCGATTATCACGAATTGGATTTCGAGAAGATCCGCTCCGCGGCGGCGGTCGAGCCCTGCGATGTCGACACGCTCGTCACGCGGCTCGAAGCGCTGCCGGCGGCCACCACCAACGCGCTGGCGTCGCGTGCCGGCGATCCGGTGAACCTCGTGCTCATCGGCGACTTCGCCACGATCTTAAGCGCCTTCGCGGCCCGCTGGGACGAGAGCGAGACGATCTCGTGGCTGACCTGCTGGAAGACGGTGCGGGCCTTTCTCTGGGGCTCGAACTACCGCTACTCCCCGGTCAGCGACCTGCATCTCTTCGGCCGCCATCAGGATCTTGCCCTGCAACGCACGCGGCGCTCGATCAACGAGCGGCTCCACCTGCGGCTCTGGCTCACGCCGCTCACCTTTGCGGACAAGCCGGTCTGGGTGGGCCAGGTGAGCCGCGACATCGGCGTGCGGTTTACGACGCGGGCCTGGAACCTCACCACGCACCGCATCGATCCCGACGTCGACGAATCACGCGACTACGTGATCGAGGATCTCGCGCAGGCCAGGCGGGTCGCGGCCGCGGGCTACGTGGGGGGCGTGGTGGCCAGCGGACCCGGCGCCCCCAAGCGCAATCTCACGGGCGATCCTTATTACACCGACGGCAAGCGGGCGGTGATCCTCGTCTCGCCGAGCCGCACGGGCTGAAGTTCCTCTATAGTTTTGTCATGGATGCCAACTTGATCATGCTGCTGCGGCAACTCCTCGTCGATCGGCAGGTCGGGGCGCTGGCCACGCTCCACGACGGCCGCCCCTTCGCGTCGATGATTCCCTTTGCGATCCACGGCACGGCGGAGCGGGTGCGACTGGTCACGCATGTCAGCCGGCTTTCCGCCCACACCCGCGACATGCTCGCGTCTCCAGACGTGTGCCTGCTCGTCACGGCGGCCGAATCGGCCGCCGTGCCACCGCAGGCCCTGCCGCGGGTATCGATCTCGGCCGTTGCCGAGTTTATTCCCGTGGATCATCCGGATCATCCCGCGCTCAAAGCCGCCTATCTCGGGAAGTTTCCGAACGCAGTGGATCTCTTCCAGCTTGGCGACTTCGAGATCGTGGCGCTCGATCCCACATCGGCCAGGTTCATCGCCGGCTTCGCCCGCGCGCTGACGCTGAGCCCCGAATCGCTTGCCGCTGCGATCACCGGCAGATCGACTTTCGCCGGCGAGGCGTGACGGCTGCCGCACGATCCCAGGCCTTCCCGCGCCGCTGTTTTTTCATCCCCGCTGACTGCCGCCGCGGAACGAGGTATATTTCTGGCTCAGGGCAGCGTAGCTCAGTTGGTTAGAGCACCGGCTTCATAAGCCGGGTGTCGCCGGTTCAAGTCCGGCCGCTGCTACTTGGAGTGGGCGATCGCCATGTTGTGAAAGCAGATTTCACTGCTGTCATCGAGTCGGCACAGGTGGCGACACGCTAGCCCTCCGGGAGAGCAGCGATGAATGCAGCCGCCGAGCAGATTTTGGTGTCGAAAATCCGCACGCTGTCACCGCAGCAGGTGTCGGAGGTAGAAGATTTCGTGGAGTTTCTCACCGCCAAGGCGAGGAAGCGGATCGCTTTGGATCGGCTGCTGGCCATCGCCCCTGCACTCCAAGCGGCCGGCGTGGCACCGATGAGCGAAGACGAGATCGCCGCCGAGATCAACGCTGCGCGGGCAGAACGCCGGGCGAGGCAACCCTCTTCCATCAGCAAGGGATCGGATGCGGATCGTTCTTGACACCAATGTGGTGTTATCGGCCCTGCTGTGGCGCGGCGCACCGCACGATTTGCTGGTCAGCATCGGCCAGCGATCGAGCATCCACCTCTACAGCAGTTCCGCGCTGCTCGAAGAACTGGCCGATGTACTCGCGCGGCCATCAGCGACCAAGCGGCTGGCTTTTATCGACCGATCAGCTCACGAGGTGCTGACTGATTATGTCGAGGCTGTCGAGTTGGTCGAGATGGCCAGCGTACCGCGGGTGGTGGGCGGTGATATCGATGACGATCACGTCATTGCCGCTGCTGTCGCGGCCCGCGCCGACCTTCTTGTCTCGGGGGATCGCAAGCATCTCCTTCCCCTGGACAGCCATCAGGGCATCGATATCGTCGATGCGGTTGAGGCACTTCGGCGAATCACAGCGGGCACATAACACAATTCCTATTCGAGTCGTGCGCTGCAAACGATAGGAATGGTTCGCAAGGCGAACCGTCGAAACATGAGCCCTGCGGCCCGCATTGCCGGAACCGGGAAGCCGCGACGGTTTTTTGATGAACGCGACTGTGCCGATCACACTCATCGGCCGCAAGGGTGTCGCCGGTTCAAGTCCGCCCGCTGCTAGTGGATTCAATGAGGGACGCCGTGAAAGCAGAGTTCACCGCAATCATCGAGGCGGCACCGGAAGGTGGCTACTGGGCGATGTGCCCAGAGATTCCCGGCGCAAACGGTCAGGGAGAGACCGTCGACGAGGCCAAGGAGAGTCTCAAGGCAGCGATCGAGCTCCTCCTCGAGGATCGCCGCGAGGATATGCTTCGCGGCCTCCCCGCAGACGCCATCCAAGCGACGGTTTCCGTCGGATGAAGCAGCGCGATCCGGAGCGCCGCTTGCGAATCGCCGGCTGCTACCTCAAGAGAGAGGGTGGTGCCCACTCCCTGTGGATGAACCCGAAGACAGGTGTCATGGAAGCCGTGCTGACGCTGCCCCCAACTCCCACCTGAGCGATGCCCTACACCACCTCCTCGCACGGATCCGACCGGCCCTCGTGGAGGTCGGCGACTTTCCAAGCGGGGATGCCCAGCCGCCGCTCGACAGGCACGGGATCCCAGCCATACCAATGGCGAAAGGCATGGTAGCCGGGTGAATCTGGGAGCGGGAAGCGATCGAAGACATCCCGCCATCCGGCAAACGTCACCCAGTCGGTCTCTTCCGGGAACACGCCGAAATCGAAGGCCGCGCAGATTCGCTGCATGTAATCGGCCCGGTCCGCCAGGCTCTGGAGCACTGCGGGGGGCTCGACATCGGGATAGACGGATCGGTCGATGATCATGGTGTGGGCACGGCGAAGACGCGGTAATACCACTCACGGACTCGCGAGGCCTGTTCTCGAGCTTCCACGGGCTGAATCGTCTCGAGCGGTCGACTGGCTTCAATCATCGCCAGGCGAGCGATGATTTTTCGCTTGGCCTCGTCGATGCCGATGCCGAGATTTTTGTCCGTGAACGCTCGCCAGCAGTCAGCCATACTCATCACGTCCCGGGTGCAGAGGTGATAGATATCGAGAAAATCCCGCGGCGCGCCCCGTTGCACCAGGGCCGTCATCTTGGATGCCACGTTGTCTCGCAGTGTTTCGATGCAGACCGGCTTCCACTGTGAGGGAAGCGCTTCGTCGAGGGTAAGAGTCCGCCTGCTGATCTGGAAGGAGAACTGCTTCTCGGTGCCTTGCAGCAGTTCGAGGCTCTCGGTTTCACCCCACGACCGGCGGCGATATTCAAAGCCATGTCGCGAGGCGAGCGCCTGCATGGCGGCCTCGAGAAAGGCCACCACATCAGCCCGAGGTTCGCCATGCCACCAGGCATCGAGGTCCACGGTGGGGCGATACTCCAGGTAGTGACTGAGTGCCACGCCGCCACCAATCACGATCTCGGCGGCCTCTGCATGGCCGGCGAGGCTCTCGAGCAATTCGCGAGAGAGCGGATGGAGATTACCGGGCGGCTTGGGGAGCAGCGTGGCCATGCTCCTATCTTCATTTCGCGGCCGCACGATGACAACCCGGTGGCGCTGTCCTGCTCCAACTGAACAGGGACGATCCCTTGGCAGGCCTACCCAGGTGATAGAAACGAAGGATAGGTCGGCCAATGGCACTTCGGCACGCGTCGGCCGAGCGGGGCGGATCATGACCTGCCCCCACGTACGGCACCGATTTTTGAAGTTAGGTTTTCGCTGCCCATCAGACCAGCCCTGTGCGGTTGCCGAGGCGACCGCACAGGGCCGATAAACGCTGCCGTCAGGCTGGGTGTCCACCCGGGTGCTCACGAGTTTTTGTACAAGTGCTCATGAGAGAGTTGGGGGCAGCGTCAGGGCAAAACACGATCAGTGTCGCCGATTCACGCGTATCAGTTTGCCCGCAAGAGAAGGAGTGCCGCGGACGGCCGCATCGATTCGAGCGGCGATCGCCACGAAATCACTGTCGGTCGTGCACACGATGATTCCCGGATGCCCTGGAGTCCCTTCGTGGAGTTTCACAAAGTGCCGGCGGTTGAGCGTGATCAGGCCGCGA
This sequence comes from Planctomycetia bacterium, assembly GCA_026401035.1. Taxonomy (GTDB): domain Bacteria; phylum Planctomycetota; class Planctomycetia; order Pirellulales; family UBA1268; genus RGVT01. Next base: position 15,724 of record JAPLNR010000046.1, read on the forward strand.
CCCTGATCAATCGCAAACGTCAGCACCGAATGGTCTGGAACGGATTGCCCGCCAAGGCCGCTTTCCTGCACGGTCATCACGTCGTGTCCCAGGCGGCGCAGTTCTTCCGCCACAGGGAGCGGAACATTTTCATTCGTGTACAGCTTGGCCACGAAGCGGCAGTCCTCAGGCGGTTTCGTTGTCGCGGATCTGCTGCTCGATTTCGGCTGGGTGGGCATGCCAATAGGCCCACGTTTCGACCAGATCCTGTGCCCGTAGCGTCGGATAGGCCCGCAAGAGGTCGGCCTCGCTGGCCCCGAGCCTACGCGTCTGAACGAGCAGCCACACGGGAATCCGCGTACGAACGACGCACGGCTCACCGCCGCAGACATCCGGCCGGGTGTCGATCCCGGGAAAACTTTCGTCAAGCTGGGAGACAATGTCTCTCACCAGCCGCGCCTTCTCGCCACGCGTGAGGCGGCCAATCAGATCGATTGCCTGTTCAAGGGACGTCATTCGAGCCTCTCTTCGCTCGGTAACTCAATGGACCTGAACACGCCGCGATAAAGCTGTTAGACAAGAAGTGTACAAAGAGGCACTGACAAAAGCAACCGCCAGGACGTCCGCCGCTGCCTCTGCGTCAGCGGCACCAGACCACACCCGCGTTGCTACGACGTCTTCGGAGACGAGTTCGTGTTTCTCGTTCCCGGAACGGACTTCATCGAGAAACACCCCGAAGCCTCATCTGCCGCAACCGTGGAGATGCTCATGCGCCGGGTAGCACCGGCTCAAGTCCGGCCGCTGCTATCGACCACGTCGCCGCCTACAAGTGCCGCCACGCATCATCCTCTTCAGGAGTGTCCCAATCCGCCGCTCAGGCTGACTCCGCGAGCGGCAGCGGGACATGCACGTCCTCACTTCCATCACTGCCGGCACCGTGACCTGCCCCCATGAATGACGCCAGTTTCTAAGTTAGGGTTTTGCTGTCCAACAGACCGGCCGTGTGCGGTTCCCGAGGCGTAGCCGAGGCGACCGCACACGGCTGCGCCGACACGAACATTCGGCCTTGACCGCGGATAGGAAGCTCCTTGGCATCCTCCAAGCGAGGGTCGCATCCAGCCCGATCGGCCCCGGCCGTTGCTCCTCATGACCTGCTCCGCTCGACCGACGCTGGCAGAAGTGCCATTGGCCGACATATCGTTCATAAGAAGTGGCTCAAGATTTGGAGAGGACGTCAACTTGCCAATCCGAAACCAGCCATCGGTTTGCTGTCGCTCCGCCGTGTTGGCAAAACGCAAGGGCATGCCGTTGGAAAGTGGATTTACGACTCGAAAAGCCAGAAACTCACTGCTGCTGGGGATTTCCGAGGTTTTCAGCGACAACTGCCAGGCTCTTGGCGGTTCGCCGGGAAGCAAGCCTGCAATCCCCCATTCCGTTGGCCACTCCTTGATTACCGCGCCACTCCTGTCGATTGCGGCCACGACGATTTTCCAGTCGTAATAGAACGGCGCGACGCCGGTGTTCCGAAGTTGGACAGTCAGTTGTGTCTTGTCGGCCTCGCCACTCAAAGTCGTCTGTATGACATGAAACTCGTATCCCATTCTCTGCACGGCACGGGATGCATTTTTGATGCGAGTTGCAGACTGCTTTTCTCTCACCATCCCCGTATCCATCAGCCATGACGCATGAGTTTCCTGAACGCATTGCTCAAAATTCTGAGCCTGTCCGTGGGTTACTTTGTCATCAAAGATTCCGCCCCAGAGTTCCGGGCGGATTTCTCCTCCGATGGGATGTGTTTTCCACTTCAGCATCGCTTCCAGGCCTGCCGCTTTCAGTAACTGCATGTAAAACCAATCGTCTGCTTTCCGTCCGGTGTCCAGTGTGGCCCACGCAAACGAATCATCGTGATAACCGAAGGGGCGATCGGCATTCTTCGTGTATCTCCGGTGATCGTCTCCTGTGGGGTATCGCAGCAACACGGGCGTGATACGAAACGCAGCCGCGTAGGCATTGAGAACCTCGGCCTGGATTTCCTTCGATGCAAACAGGTCTTGTCGTGGATACTCGTGCCATTCACCCCACGTTCCGAGCAGGCCCGCCGTGATAAATCCAAGGCGTGGATCACCGTCATATTTCTCACCCATCGCCGCGATGAAATTCTTCAAAGCTTCGCGGAGCCGAGGATCGTTATAGTCGGGCGTATGAACTTCCTCCGGCGGAAACGGAGCCGTGTTCTCGTTGAGCCATGTGGTGACCTTCAATCCCTCCTTGAGCAGAAAGGTCGGAATGCCCTTGTCTTTTCCCGGATACACCATCCAGACTCGGAAGACTGCCTGATGGCCGCGTGACGCGACATCATTCAGCAATTCCTCGAGCGGCTCCCAGTTGAATGCGGTCATGCCGGCCATCAATTCTCCCAACGGCACATAACGAAATTCCATGCTGTGGGGGAACTTGTCTCGATTATCGCCGGCGTATGGAACCAGTCCTTTCAGTGGATTGTCGATGGCGGCCGGAACGTATTCGAGTGGCTCATCTGCAACACTGGAAGTGACGACGGCTCCCAGAAGCCACGCAAGGAGGAACGACGAGAGTCGTAGCGTGCAAAAAAATTTCGGTGGTAGCGATGACACAAGAGAATCCATTGACGCGGATTATGTGCGACTCTTTACGGATTGCAACGGGCGCTGAGCCCTACCCCAAATCGTGACCTAGGCCTTGTAAGAGCAACCTGACGCCTGCATGGCTCATAACCCGGCTGGTACCACGTTGGGGGCAGCGCTGAAATCGAGCTCCACGCCGTTAAACGGGGCTATTCTTCATCCTTCTTTCCGGCTCGATAGTCTTCGAGTTCGGCGATCGGAACCGCCGCCTCCCTGATGCCACCCCGTCCGCCGAACAAGACCAGTGCCTTGCCGTTCAGGCCCTGGGTCTCCAGCACCATCGCCCGAAAGCGGGCATCGGTCAATGACAGTCCGTAGCGGATGAAGAATGGTTGCTTGTCTCGCTCCGACACGAACAACGCATCAATATCTCCGCTCGACGCACCGAGTTCCTCCAACTCCGCGGCGAGCCTGTCGGCGATGAACTTCTTGAATGTGGTCTCATCCCGAGGGCCGGAGAAGAATCGTGCATGGTATCGGTTATACAGCGTCGCCAGTCGCTTGCTATTGGTGCTGTTGGCGCGGAGCACGGCCGCCTTCAAGGCCGGCTTGGGGTCGCTGGTCCCACAGCCGCCACAGCCAATGACTCCAACGACCATGCCGACAAGCAGGGCTGTCTTACGGAGGGGCAGGCAGTGCATGCAGGATATCCTCCCGAAACGATTGGGCATCGTAGGCATATTTCAGAGACCTGCTACGGCTGCAATTCAGCGACCCTGCCGGCACCGTTGGCTCGCTTGGCAATGTTTTCGAAGACGCTCTGCTGCACGTCGTAGGAGACCGTGAGTACACTGCCGTCGCCCATCACGGCGTTGAACCCGCCAGGGTGTGCGGACCCGAAAAACCTGTCAGGAGCGCTGCCCGAAGACTTACCATCGAGCCGTGGTTGGCCTTGCCATGGCCGAATTCCACCGCGACCACAACTGTGCCAGACTGCCCACGGCGTTGCTTCCTCCCACCACCAGTCGGGGGACCCCGCTTTTGGATTCAAGTAGCGATCGGTGCTGACCCCCTTTTCTGCGAACAAGAGCGTGTTTGAAGTGCCGTCAGTGACGGACGCGGTCGTGATTCTCCTGCCGACGCTGAATTGGGAGATCGGGTACGGATCGCTCATAGCTGAATTCGGGAAGCCGCCGGCGGAGATGATTCCACCCCAGTTGGCGTCACAGCCTGCTTGGTTGTACCCTCCCCAAGCGGAAGGCTTGCCAGGATTTTCGGTGCTCGCATAACAAGCGTAGTCCTGAAGAAAAGTTGGTGCAGGGATGGGATCATTCGCCTGAGCAACGAATCGAATCGGCCGGCTCGGGCAGTGGTAGGTGGAAACGTACTGGGCGCTCATGCCGGCCGTGGTCAAGTCCATGTAGCCATTCCCCTTGAACCGCAACTTGTACGTGTTGTCTTGTTCCATGTAAGGCAGCATCTGAAAGAAGTGGTTGAGGAAGGGGGTTCCGAAGACATCGGACACCTGCATACCGTTCCTCCACCAGCCAAAATTGAAATCCACGATGCCGCCAGTTGGATAGCGATTACGGGCAGACTCGTGGCTCAACGCCGCCTGCCCCATCTGCCGCATATTGTTTTTGCATGACATCCGGCGGGCCGACTCGCGGGCCGACTGCACGGCAGGCAGTAACAGCCCGACAAGCGTACCGATAATCGCGATAACCACGAGGAGTTCCACGAGGGTAAATCCCCGTCGTTGATGCGGCCGGATTTCCAAGTCATTCAAAAATCTCATGGCTATGAAACCTCCTCCCAGAGCCCCAATGAGCCTCGCCAATCCCACTGATATCATACGCCGAGCCCTCCTTAACAATTCGCTTCCTGGTTTGCGAAAAAAGATCCTCGTGACTGGCGTTGCAGCTTCGGCGGACGTCTGCGTCTCGTTTCTTCCGCCGCCCCGACACGCGCACGCAGCTGCAGAACAGGGTAGCTATCACCAGGTGACAAAAACATTCATGTGTGGGCTTCGAGGTAATGGGACTCGTCGCAGTTCCGTAGCCGTGCGGCGGCGATCTCCGGCGTGATGTCGCGCTGCGCTTCGCCGAGCATCTCGTAGCCCACCATAAACTTCTTCACCGTGGCCGACCGCAGGAGTGGCGGGTAGAAGTGCGCGTGCAGTTGCCACCAGCCTTCTAGGTCCGGGGCATTGGGAGCTTCATGCCAGCCCATCGAATAGGGGAAATCGCTCTCGAAGAGGTTGTCGTACCGGGTCAAGAGCCGCTTGAGAATCTCCGCGAGATCGTCCTGCTCGTCGGCGGTGAGGTCGATGAGCCTGGGCACGTGACGCGCATGCGGGATGAGAAGTATCTCGTAGGGCCACACCGCCCACCAGGGAACGACTGCGGTCCAGCTCTTGTTTCGCACGACCACGCGGTCGCCGCACTCGGCCTCGGTGCGGGCATAGTCGAGGAGGAGCACGCCGCCGTTTGATTCCGTCCAGCGTTTCTGGGCGGCGTCCTCCTTCGCGGCCTCGTTGGGGATGAAGTCACCGGCCCAGATCTGGCCGTGGGGATGGGGATTCGAGCAGCCCATGATCTCCCCTTTGTTCTCGAAGATCTGCACCCAGGCAAACCGGGAGCGGAGATCGCAGCTCTCTCGCAGCCACGTGTCGACGACGCCCCTGATCGCCGCGACGGGCATCCGCGCGAGCGTCAGGTCGTGCCGCGGTGAAAAACAGATCACGCGGCACTCTCCCCGGACGGGCCGGCTCTCGAGCAGCCGGGGCGGTTCCGCCGCAGGTTCGCGTTCCGCGCTGCCCGGGCCCGCGGGCAGGAGGGCCGCAAAATCATTGGTGAACACGTGCGTCTCCGTGTAGGGCGGGTTTCGTTCCCCGCCGGCTCGCTCGTTTCCGGCGCACAGATAGCAGAGCGGATCGTGCGGAGGGCGGGCTTCGCCGGCGGCACGTTCCACTTTCCCCTGCCACGGCCGCTGCGATCGGTGGGGCGAGACCAACACCCAGTCTCCCGACAGGCGGTTGAAGCGGCGGTGTGGATGGTTCATTCGCGTCACCAGTAGACGGCGTACAAGGCGGCCAAGACACCCATGATGAGCACCGATCCCGCGATGAACGCCCCGCCGGGCCGGAAGTCCTCGCGATCCCAGCGCATGGCCTTCACCTCGTCGCCGGGCTGCGGGGCGGCCAGGCTGATGAGCACCATGCACACCGTCAAGATCAGGGTCACGTAGCCCATGCGGTTGAGGAACGGCATGCCGGGAGTCAGGTACTTGAAGCCGGCCGAGAGCGGAATCGTCGCGAGCGCCACCGCCAGGGCGGCCGCTCCCGTGGCCCGCGGCCAAAAGAAGCCGAGCAGGAAGATCACGCACACGCCCGGGCTGATGAAGCCGGTGTACTCCTGGATGTATTGAATGGCCTGGTCGAACCTGCCGAGTTGTGGCGCGAGGAAGATGGCGATTCCCGACGACACCAGAATGGCATAGCGGCCGACGCGGATGAGCGTCTCCTCGCGGGCCAGCGGATCGACGTACCGCTTGTAGAGGTCGAGCGTGAAGATGGTCGCGATGCTGTTCGCCTTCCCGGCGAGCGAGGCGACGATGGCGGCGGTCAGGGCCGCGAACGACAGCCCCTTGAGGCCGGTGGGAAGGAGGTTTACGAGGGCGGAATAGCTCTTGTCGGGCTTGACCGCGCCGGTGGCATCAAGCATTTCGGCCTGGAATAGGCCCTTCTGGTGGAGCACGTATACGGCGATCCCGGGCAGCACCACGATGAGGGGCATGAGCACCTTCAGCGCGGCCGCGAACAGGATGCCGGCGCGGGCCGTAGTGAGCTTCGCGCCCAGGGCCCGCTGGGTGATGTATTGGTTGCAGCCCCAGTAGCTGATGTTGGCGATCCACATCCCCCCGAGCACCGCCCCCAGGCCGGGCAGATCTTGGTAATGGGGGTTCGACCGGTCGAGGATCATGTGAAAATGGCCGGGGGCCTGCTGCTGCAGGAGCAGAAACCCGGCCAGGGCGCCGCTCTGCCCGAACTGCTTCGCCACGAGGTCGAGCGCCAACACCGTGGTCGCTATGCCGCCGAGCGCCAGCACGACCACCTGGATGACGTCGGTATAGCCGATGACCTTCATGCCCCCCATGGTGATCACGATCGCGAACACCGCAAGGAACACGACGCAGGCCATGAACGGGAACCCCGAGAGGTTTTCCACGGTCAGTGCGCCGAGATAGAGGATGCTCGTAAGGTTGATGAAGACGTACACCAGGAGCCAGAAGATCGCCATGATCGTCGCCACGAGCTGCCCGTAGCGCTGCTTCAAGAACTGCGGCATCGTGTAGATGCGGTTTTTCAGGTAGCCGGGAATGAGAAACAGCGCAACGAGAATCAGAGTGGCGGCCCCGATCCACTCATACCCCGAGATGGCCAGCCCGATGGCGAACCCCGCGCCGCTCATGCCGATAAACTGCTCGGCGGAGATGTTGGAGGCGATGATCGACGCCGCGATCGCCCACCAGGTCAGCGATCCTTCAGCGAGAAAGAACTCGTCGGCGGAGGCGGCCTTGCCCTGCTTGCGGTGGTAGATCCAGAGCCCGTAGCCGGCGACGATCGTGAAGTACGCGAGAAATACGAGAAAATCGAGGAAATGCATCGGCGTTCGTACTCGGACGGATGGCGGCCTAGGGGAGCAGGGCGACGCCGGGGGCGGCCCGCGTCGCGAAAATTATCGGTGCGATGCCGGTGCGATCGCGGTAGCGGGTGCAGACTTCGGCCTGAATCCGCCCAGTCTTCCCGGCATCGACGAGTGCCACTGCACACCCCCCAAAACCGCCACCGGTAAGTCGACAGCCGAATACGCCGTCGATCTGCCTCGAGATCTCGACGATCTCGTCAAGCTCCGGGCACGACACCTCGTAGTCGTCCCGCAGCGACGCGTGGCTGCCGTACATGCACTCGCCGGCGGCCTGCCAGTCGCGCGCTTCAAGGGCATTCACGAAAGCGAGGGTCCGCTCATGCTCTGTGACCACGTGCATCGATCGACGCCGCTCGACGTCCGGCAGCGACGGCGCCCGCGCGTGCCACTCGGGCGGCCCCACGTCGCGCAGCGATGCCACTCCGAGCAGCCTCGCGGCCGACTGGCACTCGGCCCGCCGTCGCGCGTACTCGCCGTCAGCCAGGCTGTGCCTGACCCCGCTGTTGATCACGAGCACCTGCACCGCCTCGGCAGCCAGCGGCACGTGCCGCATCGAGCGGGAGCGACAGTCGAGCAGGAGGGCGTTGCCCGCCGTGCCGAAGGTCACGGCGAACTGATCCATGATTCCGCAGGGAACACCCGCGAATTCGTGTTCGGCCCGCTGGCAGAGCAGGGCCTTCTCCTCGAGGCTCAGAGTGCTGCCGGTGAGGGCCTCCACCGCCGTCGCCACCCCCACCTCCAGGGCGGCGCTGCTGCTGAGCCCGGCTCCGGCGGGGAGCGTCGCCGATATCCGCGCGTTGAAACCCGGAATATCCCAGCCCAGCAGTTTGAGCCCCGCCACCACCCCGCAGGGATAGGCCGCCCACGAACCGGCGTAGTCATCGGGTGCGAGCGGCTGATCCAAATCGACCCGCACCATCGGTTGCCCGCCCCGATCGGTAGCGAGCACCATCAACCTGTCGGAGCGGGCCGTAACATCCAGTTGGATGTAGGGTTCGATCGCCATCGGAAGCACGAGCCCGTCGTTATAGTCGGTGTGTTCACCGATTAAATTGACCCGCCCCGGGGCGATGACGGAAAACCGGGACCTGCCGTTCCGGGGGCCCATCCGCCGCCGGGTCCTATCCTCAGGCCATTCGGAACGAACGTCTTTTCCGAAGTATGCCATTGCCATTGATTTTTCAACAAAATCGATCCAAAAGAACCAAGATTCTTACTAATTAAACCTGCTTTCTTTTGTCCTGTCAACGCGTCGTCTCGGCGTCGGCCGTCGGACGATCCTCGCGTTCGAAGAAGAGTAATCGTCCGAGCGGAACCTCGAAGGTCTGCTGGGCAGGGCCGGAAATCACCTGGCCGTCGTCAGCCTTCCAGCGGCCGGGGGGAATCAGCACTGAGCGTGACGTGCCCTTAGTCACCATCGGGGCCACGAGCAGGTCGTCGCCCATAAGGAACTGATCCTTGACGCCTTCGTAGCCCCCGTCGGGAAACACATACGCCAGCGGCCGCAGGATCGGCTCACCCGTGGCAGCGCTGGCGGTGGCGAGCTTGAGGATGCGGCGCGTGAACCGCTGCCGCAGCGCCACGGCCTCTTTGACTGCGACCAGATGGGGGGCGTCGAGCACTCGCCATGGCGCCACGGAGAACTGCATCATCGGCGTGAGGGCATGGACTTGCGCGGAACGCACGATGAGATCCTGGTCGATCGTCGCCTGATCGAGGAATGAAGTGAACTCCCCTCCGCCAATCATGTCCGGACAGACGAACGTGTATCCCAGCAGTCCTGCCGCGATCATGTCGGGGATGAGCATCGCAAGGTCCCCCCAGTCGTGCCGTTTGTCGCGCAGCCGCTGCACGAGCGGCCGGCCCGCGAGCTTCCATGTCGCCCGGTATTCGTTGAGGGGAAACGCCAGTCCGATCTCCCCGAACAGGCGGGCGTGCTCGTTGACGTCGAGCGGTCGGTGGGCGAGATACGTCGCCTTGTAGAACGGCGTGTCGCCGGCATCCAGCTTGAAGCCGTCCACGCCGTAGTCCGTCTGCAGCCGCGACAGTTCTCCGGTGAACCACTCTTTGGCCGCCGGACTGGAGAAGTCGAGCATGGCGCTCTTGCCGTTCCACCAGGTGACGATCGCCGGGTCGCCAGGCTGCTCCATGAAGAAGGCGTTCTTCTTCGCCAGCGTCCGATACACGTCGCAGTCCGGGCTCACGAACGGGCACACCCAGACCATCACCTTGAAGCCGAGGCCGTGCAGCTCCCGCATCATGGCCTGCGGGTCCGGAAAGCGGCCGGGATGGAAGGTCCACTTGCCGTAGTCCTCCTGCCAATTGTCGTCGATCATCAGCACGCCGGGCGGCAGGCCGTTGTCCACGATGGCGTGCGCGTAGGTCAGGAGATCTCGCTGGTTCTGGTCGTACATCAGCTCGATCCAGCTGTTGTATTGCGGTGCTGCAAACAGCGCAGAATCGGGCAACTTCCCGTCGGTCGGAAAGAAGTTCGCGGAGACGTGACAAAACGCGTCTCGCAGGCTGCGCCCCGCCCGGCCGGAGCGGATGTCGTTGCCTGGTGACGTGACCCGCAGTCTCCCCGCCTGAAACGTGAACCGAAACGCCTTCTCACACCAGACGTACCGTCCCTTCGAGGAGAGCAGGAGCGGAGCGGCCTGATTGCCACGGTTGTCTCCATTCAGATCAATGTCGATCGGCGTTTTGCCGAACGGCATCGTGGTTCCCAGGGTGACGGCACCACCCCACCAGACCTCCTCCGGCAAAATCTCGAGCGACAGTTCTGACCGAACGGCGTCATCGGCGAACAGCGCGAATCCGTAGCCCGCCTGGCCGAGAAGGAGCAGTCCAACAAGCAACCGCAGCAGCATGGTCGAACTCCCTCAAAAACCCCAAATCATTTGAAAAGGTTATTAACTTAGTTTGGTTTATAGTCTTGTCAAGCATGCCGGCATCCGCCAACGACTTGTATCCCGCACGCCGCAGGCTGGGACGCGGGCCGAAAAATAGAGGAGCCTGTCGGGCCGCTTCGAACCGTTCACTCGCCTGTTTCATCAGGTCATTTATGAACCCTGGTATGCGGGGTGGTATACTGTTCAATTCACGTTTGCTTTCGTTATCCATGAATCATCGGCGTTGTGATGAAGTCTGAACGGGCGGAGCCCGCCCTGCTGCGGCGGATCAACCAACGCTGTATTCTCAAGGTGATTCAGAGGAGTGGCGCGTCGTCGCGGGCCACACTGGCCCGGATGTCGGGGCTCACGCCGCCCACTGTTTCAAAGGTCGTCGAGTCGCTGCTGATGCAGGGCATCGTCGAAGAATTCGAGCAGGATAGGCCGCCCCTCGGCAGGCCCCACAAACTGGTCAAGATGGCGACAACCTCGGCCGTCGTGCTGGGAGTCGTCATCGATGCCGGCAGCTCGTGCGTGACCGAAACGGGTCTCGACGGCCAGGTCACAGAGGAGAAGACACTGCGTTTTCGGACGCCCGACACCTACGAGCGGCTCCTCGACGAGTTGGAGCAGCGGTGCAGAACCCTGCTCTCGCGCACCAGCGCCAAGCCCCGGGGTGTGGGAATCAGCGTTCCGGGCCTCGTTAGCGAGCGACTGAAGCAGGTCGTTTTCTGCCCGAATTTGCACCTGCTTGATCACCGGAATCCGGCACTCGATCTGGAAAAACGCCTGGGCATCGAGTGCCTGCTCATGCACGAACTCCAGGCGCTCTGCCTTGCCGAGAGGATGTATGGCGTTGCCGGCGTCCTCGACAACTTCGCGATGCTCGACGTGACGCAGGGGCTCGGGCTAGGCGTCGTCGTGGGCGGCATGATCCTCACGGGCAACAGCGGGATGGCTGGCGAAATCGGCCACATCACCGCCGATCCGACCGGCATCCGCTGCGGCTGCGGGAACCGCGGCTGCCTGGAGACGCTGGCGACGGACGCGGCCCTGATGCGGATGATGCAGGATCGGGTGAAAAAGCCCCTCACGTTGGCCGAGGCGGCCGCAATGCTCGACGAGCAGGGCGCCGACTTTGAGAGCGAGATTCAGGCGGTGACCGGTTACCTGGCCATCGCGATCGCCGTAGTGATCAACACGTTCAATCCAACGACGGTCTTCGTGCATGGAAAACTCCTCGTGGAAAACAAGGATCGCTTCGATCGGGTGGTCGACGGCGTACGCCAGCGGACGCTGATGCCGCTCCTCGCCGAATGCACTATCGTCCCGACCCGATCGAGCAAGCGGCAAGGGGCGATCGCCGGAATCATGCACTGGCTCACCGAGGGCCGGACACCGGGGCTCGGCGTCCGCCGCCAACCCTGACTCCATCGACGCGGAGTCGCATACCCGGGCGGATCCGCCCCAGCAACCGCTGTTGCTCAGGCCAACACGTCTTTGATGACGTGTCCGTGCACATTGGTGAGCCTGCGCTCGATACCGTTGTGATAAAACGTCAATCGTTCGTGATCCAGCCCCATAAGGTGCAAGATGGTGGCGTTGAAGTCATAGACAGACGTCTCATTGACCACCGCCTTGAAGCCAAACTCGTCGCTCTCGCCGTAGCTGAAACCCTTCTTCACGCCAGCTCCGGCGAGAAAGCAGGTAAACGCACCCGGGTTGTGATCACGGCCGGTTCCGTTGCCTTGCAAGAACGGCATTCGGCCGAACTCAGTGCACCATACGATGAGGGTGTCATCGAGGAGGCCACGCCGCTTCATGTCTCGAATGAGCGCGGCGGTGGGCTGGTCCATGATCTCCGCTTGCATGGCATGGGTGTCCTGAATGTCGCTATGCGAGTCCCAATTGGTGATGCCGTTGCCGCCGCTGGGATCGCTCCCATTGAACAGCTGCACGACGCGTACGCCCTTCTCGATGAGGCGGCGGGCTAAAATACAATTCTTGGCATACTCGCGCTTGAGATCACTGCCGGTGTCGGTGCCGTATTCCCTGTGAATCGATTCGGGCTCCTCCGAGATGTCCATGATGTCGGGCACCGATGTTTGCATGCGGCCCGCAAGTTCATAGCTGGCGATGCGTGCGGCGAGGTTGGTATCGCCCGGAAATTGCTCGAGGTGCTTGCTGTTCAAACGTGCGAGCAGATCGCTCGTGACCTGATCGTCTGTTGCCGAGTAGTGAGCGGGACGATTGAGATTTGCGGGCGGAGCCTTGGCGGTAAAGTCGGTGCCCTGGAAAGCGGCGGGCAGAAATCCGCTGCCGAAGTTGTTCTTGCCCGACCTTGCCATGCCACGCGGATCATTGATGGCGACGAACGCAGGCAGCTCGGAGCACTCGGACCCAAGCGCATAGGTGGTCCACGCGCCAAATGAAGGGAAGCCTTCCATCACAAAACCGGTGTGGAGAAAATTCTCTCCCTGCGGGTGCGCGCTGGTTTGCGTGCTCAGCGCATGAAGAAAGCAGAACTCATCGGTGAGTTCTGCCAGATGCGGCAACAAGTCCGACACCATCTTGCCGCTCTGGCCGCGTGGCTTGAAGCGCCAGAACGGTTTGGCGATGTTGCCGGACGGGCCTTCGAACGTCACTGCGGGCATGTGCGGCGGCTTCTGACCATGCAACTTTGCGAGCATCGGCTTGTAGTCGAACGTGTCGACATGGCTGACCGCCCCCGGGCAAAAGACGACCAGCACCCTCTTCGCGGGCATCGGGAAGTGCGCAGGGCGCGGTGCATAGGGACGATCGGGATCGATCCGGGGACGGATGCTCGCCTTGCCCGTGAGGTCAGCCGCGGATTCGGAGGCCAGCAGGTGCGCGAGGCCCAGGCCACCGAAGGCACCTCCGGTGGTCCCCAGGAAGGCGCGGCGGTCGAGCAGGTGTCGCGCCCGGATTCGCTCGGCTTGGTTCATGGCAGGAATGCGAATTCGTTTGAGTTGATGATGCTTCGGACGACGAGTGCGAGTCTGGTTCCCTCACATGCAGCGAACTCTTCAGCCGTCGGTGCTCTTGTCAGCAACAATTCAAACGCCTGACTCACCGATTGCGCCCGCTGGGCTATAAACTCGCTCTGCTCGACCACGAACTCACTGTTCATCAAATTCAGAGCCTGAAGCGGAGTCGTGGATATCGGCCGTTTGGGACTGACTTGTCCGCAGTCGGGAAAATCGAATGCGGTGAAAATGCGATCGTCAACTCGGCGCATGCGTTCTTGATAAATCATCCGCCGCCACGTCTCGGGGCCATGGTTGTCGATCACCTGCCACTGCGCGTAGGTGTTCTTCACGCCGTGAATGCGGTAACTACGGCCCCCTGGCGTTCGATCAAGTTTGCCGGACGCCTGCAACACACTGTCCCGAATGACCTCGGCTTCGACTCGTTGTGGCGAGAAACGCCACAACAACGAATTATTGGCGTCGATGCGAATGGCGTCCTGGCGCGGAGCGCTCGATTGCCGGAAGGCGTCGGTCAGTACGATGCGGCGGATGAGGTCCTTGGTACTCCAGGGCTTGGCATTACGGTCCTGCGGATGCACGAACTCGGCGGCGAGCCAGTCGAGCAGTTCGGGATGGCTCGGCGGTGCGCCCGCTTTGCCAAAATCGGAGGTTGTTGCGACGATGCCCGCGCCGAAGAGATGGTGCCACACGCGGTTCACATAGACTCTTGCCGTAAGCGGATGCTCGGGGCTGAAAACCCAATCAGCGAATCGCTTTCGTCGCTCGGCATCAGGCGTGCTCGAGTTCAGGCCAAGATCGCCATCCAGGATGGCGAAACCAGCCGGCATGACTTCACCCGCTGGATTCTCAGGGCTCCCGCGGCTGAATACACGGGTGACAACCGGATCTTGAAAACGACCGATGAAACTGTGGCGCGGACCGTCCTGGCTGAGCGTTTGGATGAGTTCGTGCAGCCGTCCGGTCCGTGCCACCCGGTTGCTGGCAATCTCTCTCCACGTGCCATCGGTGTGTTGCGCCGAGACACGATAGCCCGGAACCTGATACGTCCCGCCGTCTGCGATGTAGTCGGTCTCAAAATAGGATTCGCGATTGCTCGAGAGGCGTAGGCGGCTGACCTCCTGCACTCGAGGAAAGCGAATCTCGACCCATGGCCTGTCAGAACTGTCCTCTGCCGAGCGTGCCCTCCACGTCTGCGTGCCATACTCGCCGTCGTTGGCGTTCCTCAAATCACCGCGCGGCTCGGTCATTCGCTCATCCGCGGTGAGCTGCGTTCCGCTGGAAGCGAGCGCCAGGTTCTTCTTGACGTCCCCAGGACCGAACAATTCCAGTTCATCGACTGCAACGTAGGAGCCGTCGAATTCGATGCGCAGCGCGCTGGTCCTGGTCGCTGGAAACTGCAGCTCTCTGAATCCTCCCCAATCCTCTTCCCACACGCAGCCGTTTTTCAACAATTCTGCACGGTGCTCGGACACCCTTCGGAGCAACTCGTTTGCCCGTAGCGTGCGAGGGTGTTCGTCGCTCAGTTCAGGCAGACGTCCGCCGAATTCCACTCCCTGAAACACTGCGGTGAGCGAGTAGTAGTCCTGGATCGTGATCGGGTCGAACTTGTGATTGTGACAGCGTGCGCAACTGACCGTCATGCCGAGAAGCGAAGAGCCCACGGTTTGCATGATTTCATCCATGCGATCCGCGCGGGCTTGGCGAATCGCCGTGGGCTCCTGCCCAACCGTGGCCGCCGGTACATGCGGTCCGGCAACGAGAAAGCCTGTTGCTTCGCCCATGCCATATTGATCGCCTGCGATCTGTTCACGCACGAACTGATCGTATGGACGATCTTCATTGAAAGCGGCGATGACAAAGTCGCGATAGACCCATGCGTTCTTCCGATAGAGATTTGCCTCCGAGCCATTCGACTCCGCCCAGCGGATCACATCGAGCCAGTGTTGGGCCCAACGCTCACCAAAGCTCGGTGAGGCGAGTAACTCATCGACCAGCCCGGTATACGCCGCCTCGTCGTCTCCTTTCGAATCCTCAATAAAGCGTGATACGCGTTCTGGCGTGGGCATCAAGCCTGTCAGCACGACAGAGACACGACGAATGAGCGACCGCGCCGCGACAGCGTCGCCATACGCAAGATCTTTTTCACCCAACCTCTCCAGAAGAAAAGCATCGATGGCGGTCGTATCGCGAGCGATCACCGGAACCTCGGGGCGGACTACCGGCTGGAGTGACCAGAGGTCCGAGCTGAGTTCCAACTCAGCATCCATCTGCCCCGGCACCACGGCACCTTCGGCAATCCACTGCTCAAACAACGCGATCTGCTCTCGGGTGAGCGACTCACCGTTCGGCGGCATCCTTTCGTCCTCGTCATTGGACTTCAGCACCGCAATCAAATGGCTCTTCGCCGCGTCGCCGGGAACGACGGCTGCCATGCCCGAGTCGCCCCCTCGAAGCATGATTGGCCTCTGGTCTAAACGGAAGCCGGAACTTTGGTCCTCGTCCCCGTGACAATCCAGACACCGCGCCGCGAGGATCGGCTGGATATCTCTGTCGAAATCAATCGTGCTGGCAGACGCACGCACAGGCGCACAGGCGCAGAGGAGAATCAGAAAGAGGGCTTGGATTCCTTTCATGCAGCACGTGAGGCGGTGACGGCGGCGGGGCCGAACAGCTCCTACGCCGGACAACTCTCGAGCAGCGTAAGTCGCACCGTTTCCATTTCTGGAAGCGTATGCCAGTCGCTTGCTACTCCTTACCATGTTCGGTTACTTCAGCCGTGGGGAGTCATCCTCGCACCGTGCGTGCGGGGATTGGAGTCGAGCAAGCGATGGGGCGGCTCAGGCCGTGCGGCGGTAGCAGCGGTGGGCGAGGCGGACGCCAAGCAAGGCTGCGCCGGCGGCGAGAAGGACCAGCGTCGCGGGCTCGGGCACCGGCAGCACTGCCAACACACCGGTTGCGGTGTTGAATGTCATACGCTGATTGTCGCCGCCGACATTACTGGTCCAAAGGCCGGCGTTGTCGTAAGAGAACGTCAAATCGAGGTACGCCGATCCGTTCATCGTCACAGCAGAGAAATTGCCACCCCGACTCGAGGTATCGAAAGTCGTGAACAGGTCAAAGTTCGTGTTGTCGGCAAAGAGCTGGTTCAAATCAAGCTGGAGAATGCCACCGAAGTTGAGCGTCGTGGAGTTGATGACGTCCACGGCGTCGTAGCCAGGATTCGCCCCGCGGGTCGTTCCCCAGATCTCCATGAGCGTCGTGCCGGCCAGGCTCACCGTGCCGCCGCCGCCCTGGCTGTCCAACGTGATGACGCCCGGGCTGTTCCCCGGCGAGAGCGTGCCGTTGATCGTGAGCGTGTCACCGTTGCCGAGCCGGACGGTGCCGATCCCCTTGAGCGTCTGACTACCGCCGATCGCGAATGACGTCTTCTCAGCGAGGTCCAGGACCGCTCCTGAAGAGCCGGTATCGCCCACCACGATCGTCTGGCTGCTGTTGATGCTGCCTGCCACGCCAAGTTTGAGCGTGCCGGCCTTGATCGTCGTGGAACCGTTGTAGGTGTTCACGCCTGAGAGCGTTTGCGTGCCCGTGCCCAACTTGGTCAGGCCGCTGGTGCCGGTGCCGCTGATGACGCCCCCGTAGGAGGTGCTGCCGTTGTTGCCGCCGGTGGTCAGCGTGGCGTTGGCACCCAGCGTCACATTGCCGCCGGTGGATCCGCCGCCCGCGAGCGAGCCGATGGTTTGACTGAAGCCATTGAGATCCAGGCTGACGCCAGCCACATCGGCCAAGGCGACGGCCGACCCATTGCCGAAGGCTTGCCCGCCGGCCGCCGCACCGGCACGGAGCGTGCCGGCACTGACGGTGGTCGGGCCGGTGTAGGTGCTCGTGCCGGAGAGGATCCAGATCCCGGGGTTGTCGATCTTCGTGATGCCGCCGGCGCCGGAGATCACACCGCTGATGGTGCCGGTGCCGCGACCGCGGACGAAGAGCGTGAAGCTATCGAGACCGAAGCTACCGGAGAGGGTAACCGTATCGCTCGACGATGTGCTGCCATCCGCGTTACCTGCGGCGATGGTGGCATTGCCGCTGAGGGTGAAGTTGTTCGATTGGGTGGTGTTGTTGGTGAACACGAAGGCGGTCGGGCTGCCGCTGAACCCAGAGACCCAGGTGTTTTGATTCCCCCCTTGGATCGTGACATTTCCGGAGCCGAGTGCGCCGCTGGCGGTCACCGAAAGTCTTTGCCACGCACCAGAGGTGCCCGTGTTGGATGTCCACTGCGTCCCGCCCGAATAGCTATTCGCCGCATTGGCCAGAAGAAGCTCGCCGCCTCCGGCGGTTGGGTCAGAGATGATCTTGCCCGTTCCGCTGACTTGCCCGTAGAGGCTGGTGCCCCACGTCGATGAGCGGAAACTAAGACTGGTGCCATCCATCAGCACGGCGGAGTTCACATTCAGATTGCCAGCATAGTTTGAATCGAAGACGGCTTGCGTGCCGCCATCGGCGACAAAGCGAATCGTGCCGGATGTCGCGCCAACGCTGCCGCTGCCGATGGTGCTGGTCACCTGACTGCCGGAGTTGTCCCAATCGATCCGGTTCAGGGTGAGAACGGAGCCGGTGCCCAGGTTCAGAGTGGGCGCTGTGCCGCTTACGACTGCGGCATTCACGTTTCGGATCGTCTCGCTCTGGCCGTTCAGGTTCCAGGTTCCGGCGTTGATGTCCAGGGTGGCATTGTCCGCGATCTGGTTGGCGGTGAGGTGCTTCAGAGTGGCGCCAGCGTTGACCTGGACGTCGACGGTCCCGGCCGTGCCATCGCCCGCGATCGCGTTGACCCCGGCGGTTTTGCTCAGTTCCAGCGTGCCGCCGGTTACGGTGGTGAGGCCGGTAAAGGTGTTTGAGGTGGACCCGCTGAGGGTGAGGGCGCCTATGCCCTGCTTGGTGAGGGCGAGCGCGTTCGTGAACCGGCCGTCGTAGGTGGTGTTCGTGCTTTGGTTCACTGTGAGGGTGGCGGTGCCGCTGCTGCTGTTGGTCACGGTGCGCGCGCCTTCCGTCACGGAAGCCGTGGTGCGAATGCCGCCGATGGTCTGGCTGAAGCCGGCGAGATCGAGGGTTCCCGTTCCCGCGTTCACTCCACCGGTTACGCCGAGGGAAAGGATGCTGCTGGAGGGCAGCACATTGGCCGCCCCCGCCTTCAAGGTCCCCTGCCAGCCCGGGGTCACCGTTCCGAAGGAGCTGCCGGCGACCCCGAGGGTGACGGTGCCACTTTCGTAGATGAAAAGCGTATTGGCGTTCAGCGTTAACGCGGTGGTCGTGATTTGGATCGCTCCCCCTGCCCCAGGCCTCAGCGCCAGCGAACTGCCGCCGGCACTGGATACGCCACCAGTGAGGTTCAGCGTGGTGTTGTTATTCGACCCGATCCTTGCGCCGCCGGCCGGGTCCACGGTGATGAGCCCGCTGTAGGTATTGGTTCCGCTGTTGTTGAAGAGGGCTCCGGTAAAATTTGAGCCGTCGCCCCGGATGGTCAGCGGCTCGGCCACGGTGAGGCCGGTTGCGTCTAGTTGGAGCACGGCGTTATTGCTCACTGTCGTGCCGTTGCCGCCGCCGGTAGCGCCGAGGGCGTTGTTGCTCGTAATGGCAAGGATGCCCGTGCTGATGCTGGTGGTCCCGGAGTAGGTGTTGACGCCGGAAAGCGTGAGCGTGCCACTCCCAGACTTGGTCAGGCCTGCTGTACCTTCGATGATCGCGCTGATGGTGGCGGTTTTTCCCGACCCCAGGGCATTCACCGTCACGGTAGGAGTAACGCCAGCGAGGATGAGGTTGTTGGTGGCGGTGCCATTGTTGTCCAGAACCCACCCAGCAGCCGTAGTGGTGTTTGTATCGCCGAAGATCAGGCCGGTCAGGGTGCGGTCGGAATCGAGTCTGACGGTGTTGTCGGCGGTGAGATTGAGCGTGTTGAAGTTGGCTGTGGAGCCGAGGCCGTCAGCAACAATGCCGCCGGACCAGTTCCCGGTCGTACTCCAAGAACCGCCTGAGACGGTTTGAGTCCACGTGCCATCCGCTGCGTGGGCGTCTAGGAGAGACAACGCGGCCACCGCCGCTAGAATGCCAGCAAGCCAGGGCTGGAACCGCCGACGAATCCGCGCGGCCCAACAGAACAACTCGTCCAACTTCAAAGCAGCTGTTTTCCCAGAGCATTTGCGACTGCTCATCCGTATCCCCCAAACTGATCGTCGTTTAGAAACTGAGATTACGACGAAGAAAATCCTAAACGGTAAATGGCACATCCGCAAGCCTTTGGTACTCAAATTTTTTGGACCCTCACCGCTGGCCGGCTCCCCCACGGCCTACTGGCCCCGCAGAACAGTTGCAAAACAGACGTTTTCCGTGGGAGTAACCAACCAGGAATAGGCGCGTTTCCCGGGAATAAAGCGTAAGTAAGGATATGCCCGGGCAATGGCACCTCTACAACGGTTTTCCGGGCTAGGGCGGCTCGTGAGCGGCGGGATCGGCCGTCCGGAGGCGGGTCACTGGAGCATTCCTTACCGCCACGCGGTGGCGATTTCGTGGCTTACGCAAAAGGAAACTCCTCGCCCACCCGGGCCATGAGTTTGGCCCAGGCTTTTTCGCAAGGTGTCGTGGGATCGCGGTTTGTCGCGGGAGCACGTAGCAAACGCGAGCGATGCGACCGTCTTCACAACGCCGGACGGAGAGGCGCTCATCCGCTCCCGTGTTTACACACCGGTTTATCCCAAGCTGGCCTGAGTTTACCCGGCCGGCTCATTGCCTTCATCACGGAGCCAGGGCCGATCCACCAAACGACCGCCGGCAGGAGCTGGCCCAACTGCCCAACCGGGCGGGTGTGTCGTACGCATTGATCGGCGGCGTGGCGGTGCAGATCCGCACGACGGAGCCTCGCACCACACTCGACATCGACGTCGCGGTGCCGCGGTTCGACGACATTCCGCGGGCTGCACTGTTGGCCGCTGGCTTCGATCATACGGGCCGCCACGAGCACAGCGACAACTGGCGTGCGCCACCCGCCGGGCCGGGCAGCTTGCGGACGGCGGTGCAGTTTTCCGCCGAGGACGTGGGGATCGCCGACGCCGTTGCCAATGCGGAGCTGACAGATCTCGCCGATGGCCTCCGAATGAGGGTGGCCACGTCGGCCACCATCGACATACCAGCGTCACGGAGGCTCAATAGCAGGCCGGGCACGGTACTTTCGATGTCTTTCTGCTGTGAACGAGGAATGGCCGCGTTCATCGCGCGGCCGGTTGCGGCAGCCGTTCACTTCAATAACGGCCGCCCAAAGCTATGCTACCGAGATGACTTTCACCCACTCCCCGATGCCGGTGTTCTCGATGGCGAGCAAAAAACATTTTGATTCGGGTGGAGTGCGGCTGCCTCGCCCTTTGAAGAACTACCCAATTCGGATCGCTGTGCTCTCCCTCGCCGTGCTGAGCTCGTTATCGCCGCCGGCCCAATCGGCGGAACGGAACATCATCCTGTTCGTGACCGACGACGAGTCGCCGAACCTCGGCTGCTACGGCGACCGTGTCGCCGTGACGCCCGCGGTTGATGCCCTGGCCGCCGACGGCACTATTTTCCGGAACGCCTTCGCGACAACCGCTAGCTGTTCGCCGAGCCGGGCGGCGATTCTCTCGGGGCTCCATCACCATGCCAACGGGCAGTACGGCCTCCAGCATGACTTCCACAAGTTTACCGGATGGCACGACGTCGTCGGCCTGTCGCTGCCACGGGCGCTCGCCCGGGGTGGCTATCGGACCGCCCGCGTGGGGAAGTTTCATGTCGCCCCGGCCGAGGTGTATTACTTCGACACCGTGCTCCAGGCTCCCGTCCGCAACCCGGTCGCCATGGCCGAGGCGTGCAAGGAGGTGATCGAGGCGGACGACGACCGGCCCTTCTTCCTCTTTTTCGCGCCGGCGGATCCGCATCGGAGCGGCACCGTCGATCAGGCAGCGTTCCTCGACCGCAAGCCCGACCTGTTCGGTAATCGGCCCGGCAGGAAATCGTACACCGGCGTGGAGGAAGTGTTCTTCGAACCAGCCGCCGTGCCCGTCCCGGCGTTCCTGCCCGACACCCCCGAAACCCGCAGCGAGCTGGCGCACTACTACCAATCGTGCACGCGGGTGGACCGGGGGCTCGCCCGCCTCGTCGAGCTGCTGCGGGCAGCCGGTCTGTACGACAAGACGCTGATCGTGTTCACGAGTGATCATGGCATGGCCTTCGCGGGGGCCAAGACCACGGTCTACGAGCCGGGTCTCCGGGTGCCGCTAGTTGTCCGCGATCCCTACGTCCGGCCCCGTGGGACAACGACCACGAGCCTCGTCAGCCTGCTCGACATCACCCCGTCGCTCCTCGATTTCGCCGGCGAGCTCGACGCCGAGCAACGGCGGCCCCGACACGAACTCGATCCCCGCGAGTACTGGCGGGACAAGCCTCATGTGGCCGGCGAAAACCTCGGTCCGCGGGAGGTGCTCGCCACGTACCAAGGCGAGTCGTGGCTGCCGATCCTCTCGGACCCCGACCATGCGATCCGTGACACCCACTTCGCCTCGCACACCTTCCACGAGGTCCAGATGTATTACCCGATGCGGGCTGTCCGCGATCGCGAGTGGAAGCTCATCTGGAACATCGCCCACCCACTTCCTTTTCCCTTCGCGGCTGACCTCTGGGCGGCGAGCAGCTGGCAGGCGCAACTCGCGGCGGGCCCCGACGTCACCTATGGTCCCAGAACCATGGCTGCCTACATGAACCGGCCCCGGTTCGAGCTCTACCATCTCACCGAGGATCCGCAGGAGACGAGGAATCTCGCAGACGATCCCGCCCATGCCGCGACGCTGCACCGCCTGCGGGCCACGCTCGAGCAGTTGCAGCGGGAGACAGGCGATCCCTGGATTCGCAAGTGGGACCACGAATAGGCCAGTCGCACAAGTTGACTTCACGTGGGTCCGTGAAACCCGCGGACGGAGGCCGGGATTTATGCGGGTGCCGGCCCCGTCGAGGAGCGCACGACCAATTCACATTCGACGCGAGCCGCGCGGGGCTGCACTTCCGCAGTTGGTCGATCGCTTGTTCAAGGAGCGTTGTCATCGGTCGTGTCCTTGCCAGGGATCGCATGGGTGTGACCACACTCCCTAAAAGGATAGGTCGGCCAATGACACTTCAGGAAGCGTCGGCCGCCAGGCAACTTTCCGAGCATTATACAACGGTCGGTATTCAGGAGCACCCAAAGCCGTTGATATCCGTAGTGCACCCGGTTCGTCGCCAGGTCTCGAAGTCGAATGCGAAGCTCGGCAAACCGATATGCGACCTGCACCTCCCGCACCAAAACACGCTGTACCGCGGGCCTCAAAGTTTTTTTGAGAGCACGTCCTGCAGCATCTTTTTGTCGAGGCTCAAGCCCGGCGATGATCGCCACGCGTCATCCCGCCGGCTTCCGCCGGGGGCTTTTGGCACCCCGCAAGACCCTCGCGGTAGCGGTTGGGGTGACGCGCCCCATCACCATGCGGGCATTTGCTCGGAGTTGAAAAAGACCCGCATCCACTTTGCGTCAGTCAGTGGGCTCCCACTTCCACCACTTCGGACGACGAATGGGGGAGCGGAATCGGCAGGCCATCTTCGGCAAGGCCGTCGAGGTGAAACTGAATAGCCTCGTGAATCAGCCGGGTCACCTCTTCGCGTGACGCGGCCGCGGCGATGCAGCCTGGAAGATCGGGAACATACGCACCAAAGCCGTTCTCTCCCTCTTCGATCACCACAAGGTATTTCATGACTCGCCCTCTTTTTTCTGCTACCGCTGGTTTTTTAGTCCGGCCTGCTTCAGCACGCTATTCAGAGTGCCAGGCGGAACATCTGCCGACTCCTTGCCGGCAACAGTCACCGTGCCGGATTTCGTCGGGTGTCGAAATTGTCTGTGACTACCCCGCTGACGCACCGGAGAAAAGGGGACGCAGTTCTTTTCCGCTCCCGTCGCCGATGCCGATTCAGTACCGCCAGATGTCCAGCACGATCACCTTCGGCGAAGGATAGCCCGGTCAACGGCACTTCCTGAAACATTGTCCGGCTGATGAGCGGCTCGTGAGCCAACTGGGGAGCCGCCCGAGCTTCCTGGGGCGGTTCACGGAACGCCCGCCTTCCCCCTGTGGTGGCGATTTTGTTGCGTAGGCGCAGACCCTCTCCGAGTCCGGCCCTAGGGAGTCGCTCAGAGGCTGTGGATGTCGATCACGGGCAGAAAAGTCGGGGGCCGCCTGAAAGATTGCCCGGTCGTCATCGGCCTGCACGAGTTCTCCCCAGTCGGTCGGCGGGCCACGGGCGGGAGAGACTCACCGGAGGCTCGAGCGGTTCGCCGAGCGTGGCCTGACGACGGTCGCCTCAGCCGGCGGTGCGACCGCCTGACTCGCGGGCAGCCGATCCCGCACTGGCCGCGGCATACAAGCCCTTGTTCTCGTGCGGGAAAGCGCCCGATGGGACGGGCACGCCGAGCCAATCACAGAGCCGTTCCCAGCCGTCGCCCGCTTCCCAATCGACCGTGAGGAGCGACTTAGGGCGGCCGCGAAACCACTCCTGCACCGCGGCATCATGCCGGCCGCGGCGATCGAGCAGCATCGCGTCGGTGACGTCCGGAAACGGCAGGCCGTAGAGGATCCGCCGGCGGGCGATGAGCTCGGGTGTGGCGGGGGGAAGTTGCGCGATCATCGAGCGGTAGCTTGTCAGCCAGCGGTTGGGATCGCGGAGGGTGAGCACGAATCTGCTCCCCGGAAAGGCCTCGTCGAGCTGCCGGTAGAGCAGGATCCACGGCCAGTCGGTGAACGCATCGTGATCTGCCGCCACCGCGAGGATGCGGGACAGGTCGGCCGATGGCCACTCGCCGGAGCCCGTATCACCGCCGCCGAGATCATCGACGAGATCAAGCCGTTGCCGGTGGTGCCGGTAGCCGAGGTCGCGGAGGCACCGCCCGAGCGTCGTGACGCCGGTCTTGGCCCAGCCGATGCCGAACACCTTCGTCTGCATGCCAATGCCTCCCCTCAGGCCGCCTCAGGCACCGTCGCCGCACTGGCGAGGCACTGGTCGATCGCATTGACGACGTCACCCCTCCCGAGGCTCGCGGCCCGCTCGCGGAGGTCGCGGTAGATCTGCACCACGAGCGGCGTGTCTTTCCACACGTCGCGAACCCCTCCGATCGAAAACTTCGTCATATCGAAGGTCGCCGCCCGATGCCGCTCGCCGAGCAGGTCGAACACCAGCATCGTGCGAAAGCACTTCTCGCAACGGCTGCAGTTGCGGGCCGACCAGCGCCCCCAGCAGACGGCCAGGTGCTCGAACGCCACGTCGTGCTCCGCCAAGAACTGCATCTTCTCGAAGCGGTCGGCCCATGCCCCGTGGTGCCTCACCCGCGCCCGGCCGGTCGAGAAGTGGTGGTCGACGAGCGGCGATGATCCCCATGCGCCCAGCACGCTGTAGTGCTCGCTCGCGGCGATGAGAAACTCCCGCCACCGTCGGCCGAGAAACGCCGCCATGCCGCCTAGTGCCGCGCCATGCTGAATCGGCCCCCAGGCACGGAGTTCGAGCGGGAGATCGATCTGGCGGTAGTTCGTGACGAACGTGAGAAGCGTCTTGCCCGTCTGTTCCGCGATCGTGCGGAGCGCGGCCGCCTTCTCCTCGAAGGCCGAAGGCTTGAAGAGCGGCAGGTCGTAGCCCCAGACGTAGACGAGGTCGTCCACCGGCCGCATGCCGCATGCCGGCTGCTCGCGGGCCATCCGATCGTGGTGAAACAACGTGTAGAAGGAATCGACGCCGCCGGTGAACACGAGCCCCTGCCGCTCACCCGTCGGCTCGTCATCGGTCGCAGCCGCCGCATGGATCCGCACGGGCCTGCGCTCGGGCCACCACGACGCCCACACCCCCATGATCTCGTGCGCGTTCCGCAGGAGTTCCGGCGAGACCTCGCCGTCGAGCACGAGATCGCTGCCTGCCTCCACCGCGTGGGGCAGCAGCCAGAGCAGCCAGGCGTCGAGCCGACGAGTGATCCCGTCGGCCACGGCCTCCGGCACGTCGACCCAGAGTGTCTGCGGCGATCGCAGGCCGCTGCCCGTGATGTCGGCGGCGGTGCGGACATGTCCGGCGAGCAGTGGACGGCCTGCGCCGGCGAGGCGGACGTGGATCGGGGGACTGCGGCCACCGCTGCCGAGGCGGAGCGACGCTGAAGGTGCTGCGGCCGCGGTCGGCGCCGGGGCAGCAACGGTCGTGGACGCAGGTCGCTCATCAGGTGACGCCGTCACCATCAGATGCACGCCCTCCTCGTAGTACCACCGGAAATGCTTCTCGACGAAGGGAAGCACGGGCCCCGCCTCCTCGCGGTAGCGGGAGAGATCCTTCGCTCCGCTCGGCGAGGTATTCGTCCTCGGCAACGACCGTGGCTCCGGCAGGCCGAACTCTGGGCAGACGATTCGCAGTGAGGCGTCGAGCGTGCGAAAGTCGAGCAGTCGCGTGGTGGCCCAGGCGGCCCCGCCGACGCCGAAGAAGTCCTCGTACCGCGGCGCACGCCCCCCGATCACGCCGGCGGCGAGAAAGTCACGGAAGCTGCACAACCGCGCGGCACTCGCGTAGACGTTGGGCTGCGGGTTCACCGCATGCCGCCAGTACTCGTAGAGCGACACCATCATCTCGAACGGCTCACGGAGCACGCCGATGACCCGCGGAACGGCGGGCGCGAGGAGCGTCAGGGCCGGTGGCACGGCGATGTGCTTATTCTCCGGGGCGACCAGCCGTGCATCGGAAAACGCCTCGGCAAACCAGAGCTGGAGCGACGTACCCGCGGTCTTCGGGTAGTGCGCGAGCACCACGTTGTGCGTTGGGCTGTGGAGCATGGTCGTTCTCGTGAAGGTAAGCGGCGGGCGATGCGGGGATGCACGATCACTCGTCCTCGGTCAGGCGGCTTTGGCGAATGTGTTGCGCTCGACGACCACATGGTCACGAACACGGATCGGAATCCCATCGGCAGCGATCACGCGGAATTGCATCAAGTCGGTCGGTTCCGCGAGCGAGAACGGCAGTGCCACTTCGAACGGATCACGGCTCTTGATCCCAGCCACGTCGATGCTCGCGAGCCGCCGGCCCTCGTTGCCGCAGGCGATGTCGCACGTGGCGACCAGACGGTGGGCCGCCGGGGGGGCATCACAGGCGAGCTCGAATGTCGCCAGATAGTCTCCCGCGGCAAGCGGCATGTAGGGACCGTAGAGCACCACGCCTTCGCGGCCTTCGGACGCGAGCCAGTCGCCGGCACGCGTGCCGATGATGGAGAGCATTCTCCCGCGCCACTCGCGGGCGAGGTCGAGCGTCGCTGGCCGCGGCTGCTCAGCGGCCGGATCGGATGCCACCGCCGGCCCCGTGGCGACGCGCCGGGCCACGATGCTCGACGCGAGGTCGTTGCCCGGCGACGACTCCTGCTCGTAACCGAGGCCATGGCGGGCGAGCAGCCGCTCGAAATAGGGCCGCTGAAATCCGAGTTCCATCCAGCCGTGGGTCTGCATCGCCCGGAGCGACAGGCCGTCGAGCCGCGGCCCCCAGGGATAGGGCACGGCCCGAATCCAGGGCCCGGCGGGGTCGACCACGGGCTCCGCGCCGAACACGAGAAAGCCGTCGCTGCGCAGCATCTGGGCGTAGTTTGCGATCGCCTGCTGATGCTCGAGCGAATGATGAAATGCCTGGTAGAAGAAGATCCGATCGAAGGACTCGAGATTCACGCCGTCAGTGAAGTCGCCGCGCACGGTACGGATCGGCACCTCCATCCGGTCGGCCTTGCGGCGGACGATCTCCAGATAGTCGGGCTCGATGTCCACGACCGTGACGTCGCAGCCGAACCGTGCCAGGTGGAGCGAGAGTTCCGCGTCGCCGCAGCCGAATTCGATCACCCGCATGCCCGGTCGCACGTCGAGCTTCTTGATGATGTGGCCGAAGCTCTCGAGGTAGTTGCCGAGCCAGCGGCTGTCGTACTGGTAGGCCGCCGGCCGCGCGACGAACCGGGCGACGTCGAGCGGCGTATGCTCCATCGTCGTGGCGTCGTAGCAGGCGCGGCCGGAGATCCGCGCGTGGATGTCGAGCACGGCCCTTCGGTAGGCGTCGGAGAACGGATCGGCGGGCATTTCGACGACCACCGGGTCGACGAGAAACGAATTGCACAGCGCCTCGATCTTGGCCGCCTCGTCAGCCCCCTCGAGGCTGCGTGTGAAGTCGCGAAACTCCTCGAGCGAATGGAAAAGCCTCATGCGGCGGTCCTCCCAGGGGATGCGAACGGCAGGAACCGGCGGCCCAAGACGTCGGCCACGGCGGCGAGCAGACGCGGCGCGGCCTCGCCCCACGTCAGGGGATCCTGACATCGCTGCCGAGCCGCGGCAGCGCGGCCGTGCCGGTGCTCGTGGTTCGCCACGGCGGCAGCAAGCCACTCAGGGCCGGCCAGATCGAAGTAGTCGCAGGCCGCTCCCCCCACCTCGCGGTGAATCGGCAGGTCGCTCGCGATCACGGTCTGGCCGTGCCGCAGCGCCTCGACGATCGGCAGGCCGAAGCCCTCGGCGATCGAGCCGCAGACCATCGCACGGGCGTTGCGGTAGGCATGCTCGACCTCGGCGTCGTCGAGGTCCGAGAGCAGGAAGAGCCGCGTTCCGTATCGTGGATCGCTCTTGATCCGCCGCAACACGGGCTCCGACTTGAAGCCGGGCCGGCCGACGATAGCGAGCCGCACGTGGGCGGTCGCCGGATCCTCCCAGAGCCGCGCGAAGGCATCGAGCACGAATGCATGGTTCTTCCGCGGCTCGATCGCCCCCACGACGAGATAGGGCGACTCCGGCAGCCGATCACGGAAGAGCCGGGAAACGTCGTGCCGCACGCCAGCGGTGACGGCGGGCAGGTCGCAGCCCAGCCGCCACGGCACGATCGCGGGCCCGCGGCGAGGAAAGCGAAACTGCGGCATCACACCGGCGAGGTCACGGGCGACCGTTTCGGAAATCGTCACGAGCACGTCCGCATGGGCGACGACGGCCGCGAGGTAGCGGCGAAACATCGCGGCCCCGTCGGCCCCGTAGATGCCCGGGTGCTGCATCGGGATCAGGTCGTAGACGACCGCGGCCGTGGCCGCGCCCGCGGCCCGCGCCTGTTCCACCGCAGGCCAGACCTCGCCGCAGGCCCAGTAGGCATCGGGGAGCAGCAGCAGATCCTGGCTGTCGATCTCCACCGCCTGATGACCGTCGGCGGCCACGAACTGCCCGTCGCGAACGACCACGCGAAGGGCGGCGCAGCCCCCGGCCGCAGCGATCCGCTCGATCTCCTGGCACGTGCGAGTGACCACGCGGTGCACGCCGGACGCCGACGGCGACCGAGAGGTGTAGGTGGCGTCGATAAGCACGCGACGGATGGCCACGGGGGCGACCGGCGCGGCGGGGGCGTGGACGTCGGGAGTCCGCCACGCGGCCGCCGGGCCGAGCAGACGCGTGAGCAGCCTGCGGGCATAGGTGTCGAAGGAGTGCTCGGCGGCGAAGGCACGTCGTTCCTGCTCATGGCCCCGCCGATCGCGGCCGCGGGCGAGACAGGTGGCCAGCGCACGGGCCACGTCACGGGCATCCGGCCGATCGGAAACCCGCTCGACATAGGCGGGGGCCTGAATCGCCGCGGCAAGATCCTCGTTGGCCACCGTCGGCAGCCCTGCGGCCACGCAATCGGTAAGTGCGCCGGAGATGCCGCCGTAAAAGTGGCTGCGCAACTGGATGCCGGCGTCGGCCGCGATGATGAACCGGCGATAGTCCTCCTCGGAGATCCAGTCGTCCGAGAAGTGAACGCGGCCGGCCACGCCCTCGGAAGCCGCGAGCGACGTGAACTGCTCACGGACGGCCGCCCGGCATTCGCCCACGAAATACAGGTGGGCGTCGGCGTCGAGCCGGACGAGGGTATCGATGCACTTTGCCGGATGCTTCACCGCGTCGACGATGCCGAGCGTGATCACGACGAGCTGGTCGGCGGGGATGCCCAGCGCCTCCCGGGCAGCCAGCCTGGATGCGGCGGAAACGTCTGCTTCATCGAAGTCGCGGTAGACACAGAACGGCAGGTGCACGGCATCCACGCCGTACAGCCGGCGGGCGTGCGACTGAATGCCGGCGCTGTGGACGAACAGCGGCTCCGTCTTCTCGAGCATCTCGTCGTAGAACAGCGTCGGCAGCCTGCCTGGCTGATCGAGCCAGCCCTGCACCTCGGCTGCCGACACGGTGCGGCCGAGCGAACGCTCGGCGAGCCGGCGGACGTGCTCGTCTCCCTTCCACCAGGCGGTCAGCTCGGCGAGCCGGTTGTCGTGCACGATGCAGGCGCCACCGAACCGCTGCTGCAGATCGAGGATCTTGGCGTGATAGTGCGAGTTGCCGGCGATGGCCACGACGGCGTCGTAGTCGGGCCGCAGCCAAGCGGCCGCCGAGATCGGGTAAAATGCCCGCACGGCAGGATCGGCAGCTGGTTTTTGGGCGTCGGTGTAAACGTCCACGTCGACGAACCGCGCGAGCGCTGCGACACACTGCTTCGAATAGTCGGCAACGCCCGACCGATCGGGCGGAAAGGGCGTCACGAAGGCGATCGCCGGCCGCCGGGCAGGCTGCCGGCGTGCGTCGCGAAACCGATCGAGTTGGCTGCAGACCGCCTCCTCGAATCGACGGCCGACCGCCTCCGGCGTGAACCGTGCGGCCACGGACCGCTGCCGGTCGCGCAGCCGCTGCCGCAACGCCGGGGAGCCGAGGAGCGTCGCAAGCCTGTCGGCGAGGCCAGTGGCGTCGCTCGCGGGAAAGATTGCCTCCGGCGAGTCGATCAGTTCGCGATGCACGGGGATGTCGGAGACGATCGCCACACCACCGCTGGCGATCGCTTCGATCACGGGCATCGAAAAGCCTTCGGCGAGCGAGGCCGTCACGGTCGCCCGGGCATGGGCGTGCCAGGCGGCCAGCTCGTCGTCGCTGACATGGCCGAGAAAGCGGATGTCGGCCGCTCGGCCGCACCGCCGCTGCGACTCCTCGCGCACCTGCGTCTGCCATGCCGGCGGATAGCCGCCCCCCACGATCAGCTGCAGGTTCGGCCTGCCCTCGCGCACGAGCGTCGCATGCGCGGCGACCACCGTCTCGAGGTTCTTGCGGGGGTCGGCGCCTCCGACGAAGAGAATCGACTCATCCGCCGCGCCGGCCGGACGACTCGGAACCGCAGCCTCGTCACGCAGCAGGCGGGCGAAGGTGTCGCGGAGGGCCACGCCAGTCACCGACACGCGGTCGGACGAGATGCCGAGCCTGCGAACGATTTCCGCGCCGCAGTGCTTTGAGATCGGCAGAAAGCCGCGATACGCGCCGAGCCACTTGAACGCCGCCGCGTATTCGACCAGCGCGTCCCGTTGGCCGAGGTAGCGGTCGGGAAACTCGAGTGGAATGAAATCGTACACCGCAGCCAGCGACAGGATGTGCGGGCGGTCGAGCAGCCGCGCCGGTAACAGCGAGTCGTGCGTGAGCGGGGAGAGCGAGAGAAAGAGCGACGGTTCGTCGATCCGATCGCAGACGAATGCCGGACGAATCTCGTCGCAGAGCGTCGCATGATCCGGAGCGAGAGGGCCCAGGCGGGGATCGACGAGGCCGACGACACCGCCGGCAGCGAGCGACCGTTCCTGGAGCCAGCGCAGCAGGAAAGCCGCGTGCGAGCCGATGCCACGGCCGGCATAGGCGGGGTCCTGGAGCGGTCGGATGTCGGCGAGGATTTTCATCGCAGTGGTGCGGGAAGGTAGCAACTCCCCGCCCCAGCAGAAATCCCACTTCCTCCGCTCACGCGGCCTGACGTGCCGCGCAATCAGGCTCGCGAACGACCTCCGCAACGGCCGCGACAGCCTCCTCCGGGCTCGCGGCAAACCGCACGAGCGGATCGTGGGCCAGCCACGTGTCGCGGTAGGCCGAGAGCTTGCCGTTGACGGTGTCGCAGACGACGTGCGGGATCCGCAGCAGCGTGCAGAGCAGGTGGGCATGGAGCCGGTTGGTGATCACGGCGCGGCCGCGGGCGAGGAGCCGGCAGCCGCGGAGCGTTCGGTCGCGGGCGAGATCGTCCCACAGCGCCGGAGCGAGCCGCCAGGCGGCCCGGCGGAGTACCGGGCACGACGGGTCGGCCGGCGACGGCTGGCCCGCTTCGGTCCGCGAGACCTGCTCCGCCCACGAGCGGAGCGGATGGTCGTCGGCGTCATCCTCCCAGTCCACCATGATCGACCCGGCAGGGAGTGGCGGCAGCGGCTGATCGTGCTCGATGTCCCGCCGCCAGAGGGCCACGACGGGCAGATCGGCAGTCCGTGGCACCGCAGACAGATCGAGCGCCAGCGCGGCATCGGGACAGGCCAGCGATCGCACAGGGAAGTGCGTGCGGGCGTAGGCGAGGCTCTGGGCGTCGCGCAGCAGCAGCGTGACATCGCGGCAGGCTGCGAGTTGGGCAGCCTGCGCGTCGCGGGTGACGGCCGAGCGAAACCAGATGCTCTGCGGCAGTTGAATGATGGGACGGTCGGGAAAGTCTCGGAGGATGCGGCTCCGCAGCCCTTGCTCGGCGTCATAGACGTCGCCGAAGTTGCCTCCGCCAAGGAGCAGGATCGGGCCGTGTGGATGGACTGCCGCAAGGCCGTCGGGATCGTAGCTCCACGGGTCGCAGCCGTACCGCACCGTCACTCCGAGCGATCGGAGCAGCGACGTCGTGCCCCACCAGATCGCGGCATCACCGACATTACGATGGTCGGGATAAAGAGCGAGCGCGACCTGCGAGCCGGCAGGAAAGAGTTCGGACCACGTCTGCCGCAAACGTTCGCGCTGCGACTGGATGACGTCGGGCTCCGATGCCGGCACTGACGCTGGTTGCCTCGCGGCGACCGCTGCAACGGTGCTGCGGGCGTGGACCGGGCAGACCTGCCAGTCGGCGGCCGGCCGCCGGGACAGTGGCAGAAAGGGCCGCTGGAGACGGGCCACGAGCCCGGGGCTCATGAGCCTTCGCAGGCCGGAGCGGCCACGAGCGAAGCCCGTCGCGCGGGCCCGTTCGACGTCGAGGGCGAACCGGTCGAGCCAGCGTGGCCCGTCAGCCGCTTCTGCCGCCATCCGGCGCAGCCGTCGCTCCTGGATTGCGACGAAGGACTCGAAGTCAACTCGCGCCTCGTCGACCGTGTGGTGGCCGCGGTTGTTGATCAGCGAAAAGTAGAACTTGTTCTTGAGCACCGCATGGAGCGAGTGGGTGACGCCTGCGGGCGAGCGGATCAGGCTCGGCAGCGACCGGTGGTGCACGAACGCCCGCGGCAGCTGCCGCACGAGGCGGCCGGCGTCGATGAGTCGGCAGCAGAGGTCGGTCTCGTCGAGATAGAAGTCATACTCTTCGTCGAAACCGCCGATCGCCAACAGGTCGTCACAGCGGATCGCCGCATTGGTGCCCTGCACGTAGGGAAAGTCGCCAGCCCCCGGGGCGCATAAGGCATCGGCCGGCTCGGTGCGGTCCCAGCGGGCATGGCCCATGCGGTTGGCGGTCGCATAGCCATACTGCTGCCCGGCCCCCGTGCGGTCGCGATTGATGCCGCCGGCACATGCCACGCGCGGGTCGTCGAACGCGGCCGCTAGGTCCACCAGCCAGCCCGGCTCCGGAATCGCGTCGTCGTCGAGAAAGGCGACGACCTCGCCCGCGGCCATGGCGATGCCGAGATTGCGGGACACGGAGAGGTTCCGCAGCGAATTGTAGGCGGTCTTGATGCGGCCGCGCCAGGCCTCGAGCACCCGGTCGATGCCGTCGTCCGTCGGCCCACGCACCACGCAGACCTCGAACGGCGGCCCCTCGAGAAAAGTCAGCGTGTCGAGCAACTCGGCCACCGCGGCCGGGCGCCCGTCGGTCGCGACGACGATACTGAACGTCGGTGCCCGTGGGGCGGTTACGCCACGTGCCGACGCACGTCCTGGGAGGCCGGAGGCATCGGTATCGCGAGCATCGTGCGCACGAGATCTTCCAGCTCGCCCTCCGTCGAAGGCTGATTCCCGACGAACCGCGACTGGAGTCTGGTCGCCAGGGCCGACCAGGCCGGCTTCGATTCCGCTCGACGAATCTCGGCGCGGATCAGCGCCGCGAGCAACTGCTCCATCGGTTCGCTCACCGTCATGGACTGATCCAAATGCCGCTGACGCCGCTTCAGCCTCTGCAGCACCGGCCGCAGCCGCCGCTTCTCGAATCGTCTTAATTCGGCCCTCACAGATCCCATCGCCTGAGCCTCCTCGAAGTGACATGTCGATCGCCCGTGCCTCGACGGCGATCGTGTCGATCGTCGCCGCTGCAAATTCGTGAACCCATACCCGAATCTCGATGTCGTGCACCGGGCGATGGAGGCGGAAGTCGAGCGTGGCCCGCTCGGTCGGCTCCGTGAGCTCGAGCGAGGCATGCACGACCCGCCCGGCATCGCTCGCGACGTCGATGCGAATGCAGCCCAGGGCCGGGTCGAGCCGCCCCTCGACGGCGGCGGTCCAGCACCCGGCGATGACGGTCTTATAGGGGCCGAAGAGGAGATGGCCGGCCCGGCCGTCCGACACCAGCGAGCCCCCCTCTGCCCGGCCGATGGCGGAGCTGAGCGCCGGGTCGGTCGCTTCGAGTCGCCAGCCGGCCAGGATCTGCGACGCGTCCAGGGCGTCGCAGCGGATCGTCGCGGGCAGTTCGATGAATGGCGAGCCATGCGCTTGACCGATGCGAAGCACGCACAGCTCATCGAACGTCGCGATGTCGCGGCGCTCCCGGCCCCGCTGCTCGCGATAACGGAAGCCGACCGAATACTCTCCCGTGGGCAGGTTCGCCACGAGTGTGCAACTGGCCCGATGCGTGCCTGCGGCGACGGGGCCGATCGGCCGCTCCAGGTTCTCGGTGTCGGTGGAGAACACGCGGTTCCCGACGCTGTCGGAGATCGCGACCCCGATCACGAGGTCGTCGATTGGTCGTGCGATCGAGAACGACACGTCGAGTTCGAGCAGATCGCCGGGGGCGTGCTGCTCCCCACCGCGGATCGAGGCGGCATGCAGCGTGAACCACTCGCGGGCGATCGCTCGCGGCGGGGGCGCCGGCAGTGGCTCCCAGGCCGAAACCGACACGCTCGACCGACTCATGCGTCGCCGCGCCTCTGGGTAGCGTCCCTTGAGGATGCGATAGAACTCGAGGTCGAGCGTGTTGAGCGCCTCGAGCCTCTCGCGAAATGCCGCGCTGATCTCCGTCACGGCCGGGCGACTCTTCGTGACGTTCACTTGAGCGAGGGTCGGCGGCGGCGGCACGCCGAGAAGACCTGCGAAGTCTTCGAGAAACACAGGCATCGACTCGAACAGCCCACACACGTCGTACCGCTCCACGGCCGCCAGGGCGGCGGCGAGCAGCGAGTCGTCGGTCGCGTCAGTCGGCCTGTCGATCGCGGCGAAGTGCCGCACATACAGGTTGGCGGTGGGGGCGTAGTCGGTGATGGCGCCCTCGGACTCGAGAAACCGCCTCACGTCGTGCCACGCGTCGCCAAACTCGGCGACGGAATGATTGCCGATGACGTAGTGCAGCCAGCTCACCATCCGGTCGATCGGCTCCCGGAGGAGCGTGACGTACTGATACCGCGGGTCGAGTCCACGGCTGTCGAACGTCACGTGCGCCGTGAGCACGGAGTAGCGTCCGCCGTAGTGGGCGATCAGCGAACGATGGTCGGTTATCAGGTTTGGCGATGCGCAGCCGTCGCCGAGCGTGGACCGCAGCCAGCGATTGATGGCCATCCCCGCCGTCTTCTGCAGATGGTCGAAGATCACGCGGCCGGAGTAGCCCCTGGGCCGTCGTCGAGTCGAGTCGAGGGCGGCGCTGGAAACGGCAGAGACATACTCAGAAGCCATCGGCCACAGAATCCTTGGGGTTTTGGGGCGGGAGAGTCGCCGCGGGGGGGCGGAGTGTCAACCCCGGTTCGCCCCCGTTGCCTCGCCGGCGCAGCGGTCGTTCGTTCGCCTGCCTGACGCTGCCCCCAACTTGGTACCAGCCGAGTTGTTAGCCATGCAGGGCCGTTAGATGGGCATGCCCATCCACGGCCGCGCGAACTCCGACGGTGTTCGGTTGCCCAGAGCACCATGCGGACGAACGCGATTGTGATCGCACCACACTCGGACGGGAAATTCGGGCCCACAACGGCCGATGGCCACGTTGTCGTCTTCAAAACAGCACCTGCGGAACAGGGGCTCACGCTTTGACACACTCGATGAATGTCAGCGGGGGGATTCCAGCAGCGTGGACTCTCGAACTTACCAAAACAAGACTGCTGCCTGCCGAATCGTGGACCACAGTCCCCATCCCATCGGGATGGTGACGAACAGCCAAAACCCTGTGAGCAGCAGCGAGCTGACCGGCCGCATCGCTGTCACCGCGGCGGGGCATGTCAGCGGAGCGAGCGACGGCCGCGCGGCGACTCCGGCGGCCTCCGGCTCCACGTCGGTCGGGCCCACGGGCCTGATCAGTGCGTTGCAGACGAAACCCACGGCCAACAGCCCGGCAAGCAGCATCATCGTCCGGTCGTAGGCAGCAGCCCGCGGCACGCCGGCCCGCAACTGCTGCTCGTTCACGTAGTTGACCAGCACCGGGCCGAGGATGCCCGCCACGCTCCAGGCCGTGAGCAGCCGGCCGTGGATCGCTCCGACGAAGCCGGTGCCGAAGAGGTCGGCCAGATACGCGGGGATGGCCGCGAAGCCGCCGCCATACATCGTCATGATGAGGCAGAAAATCCCACAGAACAGGGCGATCTGTCCGGCGTGGCCGACGGACGGTACGGCCGAATAGAGCGCGATCCCGAGCAGGAAGAAGATGGCGTACGTCGTCTTTCGACCGAGCCAGTCGGATAGGGACGACCAGAAGAACCTGCCCAGGATGTTGAACAGGCTCAGCAGGCCGGTGAATCCGGCGGCCATCGCCGCCACGCGACCGAGCTGGGCCGCATCGAGCGCCTCAAAGGGAATATCCAAGCCCAGCAACCGTCCGCCGAAAACCTCCTGCAGCATGGGGGATGCCATGCCGATCACGCCAATGCCTGCCGACACGTTGAGGCACAGCACGAGCCACACCAGCCAAAACTGGCGGGTGCGGCAGGCTTCCCGTACCGAGAATGACCTTTGCCTGGGAGCCGGCCCACCGGGATCGCTCGCTTTGGTTTTTGTCCCAACGCCGCCCCAGCCCTCGGGCGCCCAGCCGTCGGGCGGGACGCGATAGGCGAACGCACCGACCATCATGAAGACAAAGTAGACCGCCGCCAGCACCAGGAACGTCTGCCAGACGCCCACCGATTCCGGCCCCGCAAAATGCTTCATCAGCATGTCGGCGAGCGGCGAGCCGACCATCGCACCGCCGCCAAATCCCATGATGGCCATTCCCGTCGCCATGCCGCGGCGATCGGGGAACCATTTGATGAGTGTCGAGACCGGCGAGATGTATCCGAGCCCAAGCCCGATTCCGCCGATCACACCCGAGCCCAGCCAGAGGACCCAGAGCTGATGCCAATAGACCCCGGCCGCCGCAATGACGAGGCCGCCACACCAGCACACCGCCGACACGACGGCCGCCTTTCTGGGGCCTGCGCGCTCGAGCCAGGTGCCGAAGAGCGCCGCGCTCGAACCGAGAAAGACAAAGAACAGCGTGTACATCCAGCCGAGCAACGGCTTGTCCCAGTCGTAGGTGGTGGTGGTGAGCCTGCCGAGGAGGCCGAGCGACGGGGGGCAGGGCACCGGTTGCGTGATCCCGACAGCTCTTGTGAGAGGGAGCCAGAACACGGAGAACCCATACGCCATGCCGATGCACAGGTGCACGCACAGCGCGGCCGGGGGTACGAGCCAGCGATGAAACCCGGGGCCCGCGATGGTGCGACGCTTGTCGAGAAGGCCCAACAGAGATTCTGGCATGCTGCCCACAACGTCCGGTTCGCCCGGTCACCAAGAGGAATCACACGCATGCCGATGGTGACCAGCCCAGGAGCGGATCGTCCTCCTGCAATCTGGTCTTGTAATCTAGCTGTGTTCCCGGTGTTCTAGCCAACGACTCGTTTCTGGCTGGATGAGGCGAGGGCCGGCTCAGGGGCGTACCGCTCGAACCGCCGCCCGTCTTGCCCGCCCGCGGCCCACCCACCGACAGGGACGAGCTCGTGCAGGGGTGGTTTGGGGGGGTGTTTTGCAGTCGCCAAACAGCCAGCGGTGCCGAGACGGGCCCAGAGCCCCGGAGGCTATCGAATCAGCCCGCGGAATGGCTCGTAGATGCGAACGGAGAGCAGCAGTTCACTGGCCGTGAAGGCCGAGATGGAGTTCCCAAGGAACAGATAGGGGGCTCCACCTTCGATGCTGCCGGATGTCAGCAGCGGGGTCGAGCCGTTGCCGATCGAGAAGAACCGATAGCCGACGTCGAATGTCACCCGGGCGCTCATCCGATACGTCACGCCCGCCCCAACCTGCCAGACGAAGCTGTTGATCGTGTTGGCACCCGTGACCACCAGATCCGGTTGGGTGGACGCGGTCTGATACTGGTAGCCGCCGATGCCGATGCCACCGCCGCCGTACAGTCCGAACATGTCGGTCACATCATAGTCGCGCCAGAAATTGGTGCTGAACGACCAGACGCCGGAGGCCGCCGTTGTTGCCGGACGGTCGAGTAGCGTGTCTCCCGAGATGGCGAGCGTCGTCGGTCCGCTCATCTGCCCGCGGTCGCGGCCCTCGAGCTCCATCCGCAGCTGGCCCGACGGCCTGGCGAACGCCAGGCCGATAGCGCCGCCTCCGGTGACGAGCGCGTTGTTGACCGAGCCCGTCGGCGAGAAGACGTTGCCCGGGAACGCCTCGAACGAGCCGCCGTTGGTCAGCGTCGCGAACGATGCCCCGACGATGCCGGCAACGTAGAACCGGGGCGAGGACGCGACGCCCAGCAGCGGGGTGGGAAGCCCGTTGTTGACGTCGATGACCCCCGTCCAGTCGGAGACCGTGTTGTCGTCGCTGGAAAAAGCCGACAGGTCGAGGGGCGTGCCGAGATCCTGTGCGGCCGCAACCAATCCGGCCACCAGCACGCACGACAGCGCGACGACGCCCACGAACAGTTTCACCAGCCACTTCCCCTTTATTGCGGCGTACTGATCGCAGACGGTTACCGGACGTGCCTCGCCGACCTCGCCCGAGCCCCCCACCATCTTGAGGAATCGACACTCCTCAAAGCCACGCGTGATACGGGCTCGGATAAGCACTACGAACGTTACAATACGAGGGGTTCGGGCCGTGGGCGCGGGTCGTGCGGCCGTTTTCGCGATCAGAAGCCCCCTTCCCGTCTCCGTTTGTAGTGATTGGCACGGCCGCGTGCAGGATTGCGATGGGCGGCTCACGGCCCGTGCCGACATCGTCGCCAGGGCCGACCGGCCACGAGGAGCCCATGTACAACCTGCCTTTCATCTTCGACG
The DNA here is from genome assembly GCA_026401035.1 of Planctomycetia bacterium. Classification (GTDB taxonomy): domain Bacteria; phylum Planctomycetota; class Planctomycetia; order Pirellulales; family UBA1268; genus RGVT01. Next base: position 54,415 of record JAPLNR010000046.1, read on the forward strand.
AATGCGGTTTCGGATGGGTGCCCCCCGAGATCAACCGCGAACTGCTCTATAACGTCTCGTATGAGCCGGCCAGCGGCGAGATCAAGCTCTACGTGCTCGACGAGAGCCGGTCGTTCCTGCACAAGATCAGCCCGTCGGGACGGATCATCAGGCAGTACGAGGCGGCGGCCGCGGGGGTGAATGGAACGCCCATCGAGCGGTCGCTGAGGGCGACCTTCGATTGGGGAGACCTGTTGATCGACACGGTCGAGGGGGACAGCTACTACCTGTTGCTCGAGAAGACGTCGCCGTCGGAGTACGTCAAGTTTCTCACGCTGTTCGTCGAGGCCTGCGGGATCACCCGCGGGCAGTTTGTCGACGCGGTCAATCGGATCAACCAACGGCCGGTCGGCAACATCCACGAGTGCTGCCTCCGGCGGACCGTGTCGGGGGTGCGAGTGGATGTGGCGGGCGGCGGCGGCAAGATCTATTCCCGTCCGTTCAGAATGGGAAATGGCTTCGAGCCGGATGCCGGCACATGGCAGTTCCTCATGCGGCTCTACGACTGCGACATGGCGGGGCTCGCAGACCCGCTCCAGCACTTCTGGGTTGCGACCGACCTGCGGTCCCCCAGGGTGGTGGTCGGTACGCAGCGGGAGGGCATGCTGCGGGCCCGGGATTGAAGCGGCTGCCGGGCCTTCCGCGGGGGCTTCTGGCCAGAATGACCGGTTTCAGCCACACATGGTGGCCCCGATCGCGACCGGACGAAAAGTGGCGGTCGAGCGAACGAAAAGGTAGAATTTCAAGGTCCTTAGACCTTTTTTCTCGAGGTCCGCAGGCGGCCGTGCGCCCATACCGCGCACGCGCCCAAATACCGACCGCAGGGCGGGAGCGCATGAATCGACACGACTCCCACGCCCAGCGTGTCCTGGTGAGCAAATACCGCCGCGTCCATTCGCGGATGCGGTGGCTCAACGCCCTGGCCGAACGGGGCATCAGGCCCGTGCATATGGCCGCCTCGCGACTCCGTCGGATCGCACGCCAGGTGCGGGAGGCGGTGGCGACGCCGGTCCGCAGCCGGGGATTTTCCTTCAGCCGCGTCGGGGTGGGCGGCATGGAATGGCTCGAGGGGCGGGCGATGCTGTCGATCACGCCCTCGCTCACCGGATCCCAGGTGGCCTTCACCGGGTCGGACGGGACCGATGTCCTCGAACTCCGCGTCAATGCGGACGGCTTCCTCGAATACAGCGTCGGCGGAGGCAGCTTTTCGAACGACTTGAACGGGAAGTTGGCCGGAGCCCAGACGCTAAGCGTTTCCGGCTCGACGTCGCTGGCTGTCGACCTGCTCAACGGCACCAACACCCTCTGGGTCGATACGAGCCTGATCACCGCGTTGGGTACGACCGGAACATTGAACTACGCGGGCGGCACCGATGGCGACACGCTGGCGGCGACGGGCTTCGGCTCCAACACCTGGCGATTGTCGTCTGCGGATGTCGGAACGCTCGACGGCGTCGTCTCATTCTCCGGCGTCGATTCGATCACCGGCGGCCTGGGGGCCGACGAACTGGTCGGCCCGGCGGCCGAAACCGCGTGGACCATCAGCAGCCTCTTCTCGGGACAGCTCTCAGGCGGCGTCTCCTTCGAGCGGATCGAGAATGTCACCGGGAGCGACGGCTTCAAGGATACGTTCACGGTCTCCCCCGGCGGCCGGATGGTGACGATCAAGGGAGCGGATGCCGATCAGGATTCGATCGTCTTCGAGGTCGATGCCGACAGCGACGCCAAGATCGTGTCGATGACCGCCGGGACCTTCACGATCACCACGCTCTCGCTGCTCGACTCGCTGCTCAGTCAGTCCCCACCCCAGCCCGAGGTGATCGCCCTGCGGCAAGGCATCAGCACATGGTCGCTGAAGATCTCCGCATCGAGTGACGCCGACCATGCCACCTTGGCGGCCGGCCCTGCCGGGCAGCTCCTGTTGTCGAGCAGCAACTTTAGCCCCCTGCCCGCCAGAAGCTTCCTGCCCGTCACGTTCGACCGGCCGACCGGCACGCTCACGATCGACCTCGGCGACGGCGACGACACGATGGATGTCACCGCCGGCGGCCTACCGTCGGGGCTTGCGGTGAACGTGCTCGGGGGCCTGGGCACGAACACGGCCCACGCCCCCAACGACCTGTCGGGCGATCCCCTGCAGTGGTCGATCACCGGCCCGAATGCGTTTGCGCTCGACGGCACGTCGCTGTCGTTCGAGAACGTGCAAAGCCTGGTCGGTGCCTCCGGGAAGAAGGACGTCTTCAAGTTTCTGCCCGGCGGCGGCCTCGCCGGGGTCGTGACCGGCCAACAGGCCGACGGCGACGAGGTCGTCTTCCAGCTCGAGCTGAAGACCGAATCGCAGTCGCTGGCCATGGGGGCGGCAAGCGGCTCCGGCGTCACGACGATCGACGGCACGGTCGTCGCGACGTATGCCGGAATGGCCTCGGCGCAGAACGTGAGGATCATCGGCACCGACTTCGACGACAAGGTGATCGTCGGCGCGGCCGCGACCGGCGGCGGGATGGCGATCAGCAGCGGGGCGGTGCCCGTGCTGGACTACGCGAAGCAGGTCGTACTCGCGGCTCCGGCCAGCGCCGTGTCGGTCGTCGGCAATCAGCTCACGTTCCCGGCGGGCAGAGGCTTCAAGACCGGCGACCCCGTGGTCTACGACAACGGCGGCGGGACCAATGCGAGCATCGGCAGTCTGGAATCGGGCCGCACCTACTATCTCATCCAGCTCTCGGCGACGGCGTTCCGCCTCGCGAAGACGGTCGGCGACGCACAGACCAACACCGCCGTCGTCCTCACGTCGACCGGCTCGGGGGCCGGGCATGCGTTCGTGCCGCTGATCGATGGCGACAACGGCTTCGGCACGATCACGCTGACCCGCCCTGCGGGCTCGCTCGCGATCCTTCCCGGCGCGGGGAGCGACGTGGTCACCATCTATACGCAGGCACTCGCGGCGACGACGGCCGTTCGCATCGACGACACCGAGGGCACTGCCGACGCGGTGTATGTCGGCGTTGGGGCCGGCAACGGCGCCGTGTCGGTGGACCTCTCCGGGGCCACGGCCAACAACGGCAGCATCGTCGCGGCGGGTTTCAACGTGGGCTACACAGGGATCGAGAGCCCGCAGAACGTCATCATCACGACCACCGACGCGGCGGAGACGCTCACGCTCGCGGCGTCGGGCGGCAGGCTCGTGCTCGGCGGTACTGGCAACGGAGCCGGCACGGTGACCACCGACGTGCCGACCGGATCGCTCACGATCGATGCGGCGGGCGGCAGCGATTCGCTCGCACTGGCGAGCGGGCTCGATCTCGCCGCGTCTCTAATCCTGAAGGGGGGCACGGGCACCGACGCCGCCACGCTCGCCGGCACGCTGGCCAGCCTCGCCGTCCATGCCGACATCGAATCGGTCGCCGACACCTCCACGACGGCGACACTCACGTTCGTGGGCACCGATGGCGACGATGCCATCGAGGTGACGGGGAACGGGGCGGGCCACGTGACCGTCGCCAGCACCGGCACGCCCGCCACGTTCAACCCGCTCACGTTCAAGACCCCCGGCACGCTGCTGGCGATCGATGCGGCCACTGGAGACGACGCGGTCGAAGTCGCCCTGCAGAATCTCGGCGTTCCGGTGTTCGTCACGGGCGCGCAGGACCTGATCCTCACGGCGACCGATGCCGCCGATCAGGCCGTGCTGGCGGCGGCGGCCGCAGCCGGGCTGTTGCAGTTTTTTAGCGACAATGGCAGTTTCCGCACCGTGACGTTCGATCAGCCGAACAATCTGCTGACGATCGACCTCGCGGCCGATAACGACACGCTGACCTTCGGCTCGGGCGGCCTGCCAAACTCGTTGCAGATCGCCCTGACGGGTGGAACCGGCACGAACACGCTGGCGCTCACGACGCCGGTGGGCGTGGCGGGGTCGTCCAACGAGTGGTCGATCACCGCACAAGACGCGGGATCGTTCGGCTCCGAACAGGTCGCGTTCGAGCAGATCCAGAGCCTCGTCGGTGCGACGGGCCAGAAAGACATCTTCACGTTCGCACCGGGCGGCTCGGCCGGTGGTCTCGTGACGGGGCAGTCGGCCGACGGCGATCAGGTTGTGATCGATGTCGCCCTGCAGACGGCCGCCCAGACGCTCGTGCTCGGGGCGGCCAGCGGCGCCGGCGTGGCGACGCTCGACGGCGTGGCGGTCGCGACGTATGCCGGCATGGCCTCGGCCCAGAACGTGCGGATCGTCGGCACCGACTCCGACGACGAGATCGTAGTCGCGGCCGATCCCGCGAACGCCGGCCAGGCCACGGTCACCGGCAAGAACACGGCCACCGACGCCGGCTTCGGCACGATCACGTTCACCCGGCCGGCGGGTTCGCTCGCGATCCGTCCCGGCAGGGGAAGCGACGTGGTCACCGTCTCTACGCAGGCGCTCGCCGCGACGACGGCCGTCCGGGTCGACGACACCGAGGGCACCGCCGACACGGTCTCCATCGGCGTTGGGGCCGGGAACAGTGCCGTGTCGGTGGACCTCTCCGGGGCCAAGGTCGACAGCGGCAGCATCGCCGCGGCCGGCTTCACGCTAGGCTACACCGGGATCGAGAGCGCGCAGAACGTCATCGTCACCGCGACCGCCGCGGCGGAGACGCTCACGCTCGCGGCGTCGGGCGGCAGGCTCGTGCTCGGCGGCACGGGCAGCGGATCCGGCACGGTGACGATCGACGTGCCGGTCGGATCGCTCACGATCGATGCGGCCGGCGGCAGCGATTCGCTCACGCTGTCAGGCACGCTGAACCTCGCCACCACGCTGATTCTGAAAGGCGGCGACGAGACCGACAGCGTCACGCTCGCCGGCATGCTGGCAAGCCTCGTCATCCATGCCGACATCGAATCGGTCACCGACACGTCCACGACGGCGCGGCTCACGTTCGTGGCCACCGACGGCGCTGACGCGATCACGCTGACGAGCCCCGCGACAGGCCAGGTGACGATTGCCAGCACCGGCACGCCCGCGACGTTCAGCCCGCTGACGTTCAAGAACCCCGGCATGCTCCTGACGATCGACGCGGCCGCCGGAGCCGATGCGATCACCGCGAAGATGACGTCGGTTTCCACGCCGCTCTTGCTCGACGGCGGCGACGGATCCGACACGATCACCGTCGATGGCGGCTCATACGCGAGCCTCGCCACTTCGGCGGAAACCGTCACCGACTCTGCGAGCGTTGCGACCCGCACCTACGACACGCAACGGGCCGGCGCCACCGTCACGCTCCGCCGCGATACGGGGACCGGCGAACTGGTGATCGAAGAGTCCGGATCGGCGACGTCCACCCGGTATCGTGATCCGACGGTCGCACTCGTCATCAATGGCAGGAACAACGGGCTTTCTGGCGAGTCGTTCGTCGTCCAGCAGCTGACGATGAACGCCGGGCTCACGATCGACGGCCGCAAGGGGAACGATTCGATCGAGATCCAGGGCAACGTCAGCACCCGCGGGCACGACATCAGCCTCACTGCGGAGACGATCACGGTGAATGCCGGTGTCGTGGTCTCCACGCGAAACGACTTCTTGGACGTGACGGTCGGCGACGCCGGCAGCATCACGTTCGATGCTGCAGCATCGCTCGAGAAGCAGAGCAATACGTTCACGTCGAAGATCGAGATCAAGAGCGGGGCGCAGCTGCTGGCCGACGTGGATTCCGGCAGCGGTCACGCCGCCGGCGACATCAGGCTGACGGCCGTCAATGCCTTCAACATCCCGACGCTCTACGTGCACGTCTACGACACGCATGGGATCGTGACGCTCGACAACGCGACGGTGCGAGGCCGCGATGTCGCCGTGCGGGCTCGGGCCGACAACGGCACGCTGTTCGCAGAGAACTCGAGCGTGGCCGGTGCCGCGGTGATCGACCAGGCGAACAAGACGTTGCTCGGCACGAGTGACATCCTTGCCGTGGCCATCTCGATCGCCAAGGGCGAGATTCTGGTCACGTCCGGCAGCCAGATCGCCGGACGCAACGTCGGCCTCTACGCCAGTGCGGACACCTCCGCGGTGGTCAAGGCGCTTGGGACGGTGGCCGCGCTGGCGTTCGGCTCCTCCAAGCCGACGGCGACGGTGGACGTGCAGAGCGGCGCGACGATCACGGCCAGCGGCGACGTCGTCATCGACGCGAGCGGCAAAAACACGCTCGACGTTGCCGCCAAGCAGGGGCCGCTCGGCCCCAGGAAGAGCGACGAGAAGTTCAACCTCACTGTTGCGGTCGGGTATTCAAACGTGGTCGTGAGGGCGGCGCTGGCGGATGGCGCCACGATCAACGCGGGTGGCAGCGTCGATATCAACGCCCGACTGGCCAAGTTCACCAGCGTGGACGTGGGCGCGGGGGCGTATAACGAGGGGCTCGTCGGTGTCGGCATCGCGGTGTCGGTGTTTTACAGCGACGTTTCAGCGACGCTCGGAGGCACGGTGTCGGTCGGCAGCGCCACGAACCAGGCCGGGCACGTCAACGTCAACTCCTCGATCGAGACCATCAAAAATAGGACTGCGGCTGAAGCCTTCGTCGGCAGCGGGGCCGTGGCGAAATTTCTGACTGGAACGCCGACCAGCACGTTCCAGAAGGGCGCCCAAGGTGTGGTCGGCGGGCTCGGGACGATTTTGGGCGGCGTGCCGCTGCTTTCGAAGCTGCTGATGCCCAAGGACGGGAAGCCGGTTTTCAACGCGAAAACGGGAGCCGCGAAGGAATTCTCGATTGCCGGTGCCATTTCGGTCGCAGACCACGAGAACAATGCCTACGCGACGATCAATCCGGGAGCCCGCGTGGTGGCCACCGGCGGCGTGACCGTGAATGCCGTCTCGGCGGAGTCTCCAACCGGCATGGCAAGTGCCGGAATTGATTCCGACGAGACAGGCGGCAACAGCCGCAAATTGGCGATCTCCGTCGGGATCCATGTCGGAATCTACTCGAACCACGCCATCGCGACCGTCGGCTCCGGCGCGCAGATCGTCTCAGGGGGCGCGGTCGCGGTGCTCGGAACGGCCGCCGTTCCCTTCGATGCTAAGTGGCTACAGCTGAAGAGCGTCTCCGACATCACCGACAAGCTCAATACGAACCTTGGCATCCAAAACGGTTTCTTCCAGTCGTGGGTCAGAAGCTACGCCCAGGGCACCAAGACCGCGATTGCAGGGTCCATCGACTACTTCGGGCTCGACAGTGTCGGATCAGCGCTCGTGCAGGCGGACGCCCGGATCAACGAGTTCGCCTTCGATTCGCAGTCGGCCGTGGATGCGTCCGCCGACACGATCGATCTCGGCGGTTCGCACTTCTTTCAGGAAGGCGATCAGATCGTCTACGACGCCATCGGCGGTGGCCCGATCGGCGGACTCGTGGCCGGCCATGTCTACAAGGTTCACCTCGTTCCCGGGAATTCCCGAAAAATCCGACTGCAGGATCTCCTGGGCAACCTGATCCAGCTCGCGCCGGGCGCCTCGACTTCCCGTCATGCGTTGCGGCTCGCGACGCCGACGGCCGGACAGTCGGTCGTGATCCGCGGGAAGGCCGACGGTCAGGTGGCCCACCTAGCCGGAAACTATGCCCTCACGTTCTTTGGCACGAACAAGGGCCTCACAGGCGTGGGGGCCGCCTATGCGCACGCGGTCTTCGACACCACGCTCACCTCCGAGGTCGCCGCCGGGGCGAGGATCCACGGCGATACCGTGTTCATCCGCGCCGACAACAACTTCCAGAACCTGAGCTACGCGGGATCATCGGGCAAGGGGGAGGGGTTTGGCTTCAGCGGCTCGGGCTCGGTGGTGGACATCACGAATGTCACGAAGGCCCACGTCGCCGACGGAGCCGTGATCACGACCGGGTCGGGCGTCATCAGCGTGGTGCGGGAATTCCACAGCGTCTTCGGCGACAACAACCTCGGACTCGTCAACGGCACGACGACCGGTTTGTTCGGCGATCCCGGCAAGATCGCCGGCTTCACGCCGGCAGACGTCGACGGCACTGCCAACACGATCAGCCTGGCGTCTGTCGACGGCCTGACGACCGGGAAGAAGGTGATCTATGCGAAGAACGGGGCGGTGGCGATCGGCGGGCTCACCAGTGGCACTGCCTATTACCTGATTGTCGACAGCGTCGCAAAGACGGTTCGTTTGGCCCGGTCGGCATCCGACGCCGCCAACGATGTCTTCATCAGCCTCGACCCGACGGTCGCCGGTGCCGGCACAGTGCACCAGTTCATCGAGCCCGATGCCCTCGATTGGAAGATCGAGCAGTATCCCAAGTCGCTCGACACGAACAACGACGGCAAGGTCGATGCGAGCGACCTCGGCATCACCACAGTCAACGACACGGCCTATGTGACAAACCGCAGCCTGTGGGTGATCGCTGAGGACAACAGCGACGTCTACAACATCGTGGGGGTGCTCTCGACGGGCAGCCAGACCACGGTGGGCATCTCAATCGTGGTGAACGCCATCGATCGGGATACGCAGGCCTACGTCGGCCAGGCGTCCGATCAGGCTGCCGGAACGGCCGCGACGACGCTGACCTCGGGCGGTCGGGTTGAAGTGAACGCGAAGAACGCCGCCAAGGATTTCGCGCTCTCGCTCGCCGGTTCGCTGGCCTCGAAGAAGGAGGTTACGTCGCCCAAGGCTGGATACGTCAAGCCCGACAGTTCCTTCATGGCGTTTTGGGATTCGGCCCGCGGCAACGACACCGTCACAAAACCCGCGCCGTTGAAGGATCAGGCGAGCAAGAGCATCGCGGGCGCGGGGGCCGTGTCGATCAACGTCGTCCATGACAACGCCCGAGCCTACATCAACAATCCGGCGATCATCGCCGCCGCGGCCCTCGCCGTCCGGGCCGACAATCAGACGATTCTCTCGAGCAACGCCGGTGCGCTGGCGATCTCCAAGGGCAGTAAAAAGGGCAACAACACGGGCATCGCGGGGTCGATCGGCATCAACATCGTCACCGGCACGACCCAGGCGTTCGTGGAGGGGGCGGTGGACGTGACGCTCGGCTCGCTGGACGTCCGGGCCAATCGGGGCGGATACATCGGTGCCCTGACGGCCGGCGCAGCCGGGGCGGCCGGCAAGAAGGGGGATGCTGTCACGGGACAGATCTCCGTCAATTCCATCCAGAACACCACCGATGCCCATGTGTCGAACACGAAGGCGACGGTTTCCGGCGACGTCACCGTCAAGGCGTCCGACGGCTCACTGCTCGTGGCGCTTGCCGGCGGGGCGGGCGTGGGGGGCGCGACGGGCGTCGGGTTCGCGATCGCCGTCAACGTGGTCGGCCAAGACTCCGATGCCAACAGCACCATGGCCAAGATCGACCACTCCACGCTCACGATGACCTCCGGTACGCTGACGGTTGACGCGTCCAACGGCATGGCGACGCTGGGCGCCGACACGCTGGCGTCGATCGACAAGATCGATCCGCCGCAGGAGCGGATCATCGCGCTGACGGTGTCGGTCGGCGTCGGCACAGGGAGCGGCACGGGCGCCGGCGGTGCCGGCATGCTCGCGGTCAACACGATCTTCGAGGAGGCCGACGCCCGCATCTCCAGTTCGACGATCGTGAGGAGCGCCGGCCCGGGGATGGCGAACGTCTCGGTGAGCGCCGCCGACGAATCAGGCATCGCGGCGGTCTCCGGGGCCGTCGGCGTGGGGCTCAAGGGGACCGGGGTGGGCGTCGCCCTGGGCTACAACGACATCCATGCCGATGCCCGGTCTGTGGTCGAGAACACGACGATCGCCGTGAATGGCACGGTCGGCGTCGAGGCCCGGAACAAGGCCAGCATCGGCACGGCTGTCGTGGGCGTGGGGTGGGCCCAAGGGGGCACGGGGACCGCCGGCGCCGGCGCGCTGGCGATCAACGTCATCCGCAACAACACTGACGCCCACATCAGCGCGGGCGCCAGCGTGACGGCGGACGGTGCCGTGACGCTCAAGGCGACCGACGAGGCGCGGATCGTGTCGATCGGTGGGGCGCTCGCCGTCTCCCGCGGCACCGGCGGCGGCATCGGTGCGACGATCAACTACAACCGGATCAGCGACGGCGTCACGGCCTACGTGTCGGACTCCACCGTCAAGTCGCAGGCATCGAGCATCGCCATCGAGGCGACGTCGGCGTCGCTGCTCGCCGGTGTCGGCGCCGCGGGTGGCGGCGGCAAGAGTTTCGGAGGTGCCGGCTCACTCGTGATCAATTCGGTCGCCAACACGGTCGATGCCCACGCCGACAACTCGACGCTCTCCGCGGAGACCGACGTGACCGTGCGGGCCGTCGAGGCGGCGGCCCTGGTGTCGCTGGCGCTCGCGGGCGCCGGCGCCAAGGACGGCTCGGCGATTGGCGCATCGGTGTCTTACAACTACATCGGCGGCAGCGTCGACCTCGCCGACCCCAACGTCATCTCGTTCAACGACGGCACGGTGTCCGGGACGAGCGTGCCGACCGTCCGCGCGGATGGCTCGCCGACCCGCAGCGGCGTCTCCGCCTACGTGCACAATTCGCAGGTGGATGCCCGCACGGGACGCGTGACCGTATCGGCCGGCCTTAACGACCCCGGCATGGTCGCCGCCGACGGCCCTGCATTCACGGCGACGAAGATATTCAACCCCGCGTCGGCCGTGGAGATCGCCGGCGACAGCGTGGCATTCGTGGCTCTGCACGGACTCACGACAGGCGACGAAATCGTGTATCGCCGCGGAGCGGGTACGGCCATCGCAGAGCTGGTCGATGGGCGGGTCTACCATGCCATCGTCCTCGATTCCCGCACGATCAAGTTCGCGGCCAGCCGGGAAGATGCCGTGGCCGGCACCGCGATCCACCTGTCCACCAAGGGCACCGCGAGTGATCAGGGCGTCACGGGCGTCGACTTCACGCGGCAGAAGGCGTTCGACGCCTCGGCCGACACGGTCAACGCCAACCAGATCGCGTTTGCCACGGAACACGGGCTGACCACCGGTCAGGAGGTCGTGTACGACAAGGGCGCTGACGCCAATGCCGCCGTCGGCGGCCTGCTCACGGGCACGGCGTACTACGTCGTCGTCGTCGATCCGACGCACATCAGGCTCGCGGCAACGCGTGCGAATGCCGTCGCGAGCGCGCCGGTGGTAATCTCCCTGACGGCGACCGGCTCGGGAAGCGGGCACCGGGTGGCGCCCGTTGCAGCGGCAGCGCTGACATTCGCCCCGGCCGCGGTGCGGCTGACGAATGCCCACGAGAACGAGATCGCCGTCGATGCCGCCGGCCTGAACACCGGCGACGCCGTGGTCTATCGCAAGGGGGCCGACGCCAACGCCGCGATCGGCGGCCTGAACGACGGCACGACGTATTACGTCATCAAAGTCGATCCCACGCACGTGAAGCTCGCCGGGTCGGCGGTGGATGCGCTGGCCGACGTACCGCGGGCACTGGTGCTGACGAGCAGCGGCAGCGGCGCGGGCCATGCGCTGCTGGTCAAGACGAAGAGCGTGGCGATCGCGGGCCTCGACATCGATCTGCCGAGCCAGATGGACGGGCAGATGACGAGCGTCACGGCGGCCGGCGCGGGCGGGAAGAACTGGGCCGGTGCCGGCGCCCTCGGGCTCAACTATGTGCGGGCGGACGTGACCGCCTCGATCTCGAACTCCGGCACGCCGGGCGCGCGGAGCGGCACCATGCAGGTGACCGCGGCCGGGGCGATCGACGTCGTGGCCACCGATTCCTCGCAGGTCAACGTCGGCGTCGGTGCGATCGCCGCCTCGACCAAGGGGTCGCTCGCGATCGCCCTGTCGACCGGCGTCATCGACGTCAGCAACAGTATCACGGCGGCGATCGACGGGGCGACGGTTCGGTCGACCGCGGGCACGCTCAGCGTGAATGCGACCGAGAAGGCGCGGCTCTTCAATCTGGCGGTCGGCGGTGCGGGGTCGGGTGGGTCGAGTGGTCTCGCCTTCGGTGGCTCGATCGCGTCCAACAAGATCGCCAACACCGTCGATGCCCACGTCGCGGCGAATGCGGCCCACGTCGCCAGCCAGGTCCGGGCCGCCGGCTCGATCGCGATCAAGGCCAGCGACACGGCCTCGATCGCCACACTGGCCGGGAACATCGTCGCCAATCCGAAAGGCACGGCGGCGGTGGGCTTGGCGTTTGCCGTCAACGACGTCGGCGACAACGTGACGGCGGCCGTGCGCAGGTCGACCGTCCGCTCCGACAACGGCGACATCACGATCGACGCCACCTTCGCCAAGCCGACCGATCTGCCGCCGGGCCTCGACGCCCAGATCGCGGCGCTGGCAGTCAGCGGCAGCGGTGGCAAGAGCATCGCCGGGGCCGGGTCGGTCACACTGAACTGGATCCACAATTCCGTGCTGGCCACGATCGCGGATGTTCCCGACGTGGATGCCACGCCCGGTGCGTACGAGATCCAGGCTGCCGGCGCGCTGAGCGTCACCGCGAGCGACGATTCGACGATCAACTCGTTCGCCGGCGTCATCACGATCGCGGGCGTCGGCGCCTCGGGGGCCTCCGGTGCGCTCGGGGCGTCGGTCTCCTACAACTATCTCGGCGACGGTCCCGGAGAGACGCTCTCCGCGCCGACGAGCAACCTGACCACCGGCCAGCCGGTCGTCTACCACACGCAGGGCGGACGGCAGATCGCCGGCCTGGTGGACGGACAGACCTACTACGTGATCGTGGTCGACGCCTCGACCATCAGACTCGCCGACACCGAGGCCGACGCCCGCGCTGGGATTGCCGTGTCGCAGTCGACGCTGGGCAGCGGGTCGTCGCAGAGCATCACGCCACTGCTGCCCGCGCAGGCCGTCTCGTTTGATGCCGCCAACGTGAATGTCCTGGTGGGACGCGATCCCGCGACGAGCGCGGAGATCCGGCTCGACAATCAGATCGCCTTCGCCGCGGCCCACGGCCTGTCTGCGGGCCAGGAGGTGGTCTATGACCGCGGCGCCGCGGCGAACGCCGGCGTCGAGGGACTCGTCGAGGGCCACAGCTATTTCGTAATCGTCGTTGACGCCACGCACATCAAGCTGGCCGCCACCGCGGCCGATGCGGCTGCGGGCAGGGCCGTCCCCCTGGGCCTGCTGGGAACCGGAACCGGCCACCATCTCGCGCGCGTCGCCGCCGTGCCCGTCGTGCTGGCGAGGCCCGCGGCAGCGACCAACAAGGTGCTGGCGACGATCGACAACGTGGCGGGCAACATCCGGGCCGGCACGCTCGACGTGCACTCCACCTACAACGGTCACATCAACAACATCACCGTGGCGGGGGCGGCCGCAGGGTCCTTCGCGCTGGGCGGGTCGGTCTCGATCAACACGATCCACAACCAGAGCGAGGCCTTCGTCCGCAACGTGTCGAGCCTGACGACGACGGCGTCGGCGGCCGACAGCCTCCGCGTGAGGGCGGAAGACACATCGAAGATCTGGGCCCTGGCCGGCGGCATCGGCGTGGCGATTCCAAAGTCGGGCGGCTTCGGCCTTGCGGCCGGCGTGTCGGTGGCCATCAACGAAACCGATAACGACACCAAGGCCTACGTCCAAGACTCCAAGATCGTGGCCGCCGGCGACATGGCGGTGACGGCGGTCACCGACGCGTCGGTGTGGGCGCTGACGATCGGCGTCGCGGTCGCCGCGGGCGGCGGCGGCGGCGTGAAGCTCGGCGGCGCCGGCTCAGGCTCCTACAACTCCCTCGACGGCACGACCGAAGCGTACATCGTCGACAGCAACGCCGGCGGCAGCGGCGTCGGGATCGACGTCGGCGGCCATCTCGCCCTGTCGGCTATCGACACGTCCGACATCGTCGCCGGCGCTGGCGCGCTCGCGATCGCCGGCACGTTTGGCGGCGGCGGCCAGGGCGTGGCCGGATCGGTCGGCGTCTCGGTGACGGAAAACGAGATCACGACGGTCATCCACGCCTTCATCGACCACTCCACCGTCCAGGCCGTCTCCGTCAGCGTCGTGTCCGGCGAGACCGCCTCGATCAAGGCCTACACGATCGGCGGTTCGATTGCCGCCGCTGCCGGCGGCTCGGGGGTGAGCCTTGCCATCGCCGCCACCACGGCGACTAACACGATCAGCGCTGAGGTGCTCGCCTACGTCAGTAGTTCCACCGTCACCACGACGGCAACCGGCGGCGTGGTGATGACGGCCACGCAGGGCAGCACGATCACCGCCTACTGCGTCTCGGCGTCGATCTCTGTCTCCGTCGGCGGACAGCTGAACCTCTCGCTCAGCGGCGGCGGCGCCGCAGCCAAGAATGCCATCACGGGCAAGACCAACGCCTTCATCCAGGACAGCGCGGTCACCAGCGGCGGCGGCGTGAAGCTCACAGCGACGAGCACCCCCACGATCGAGGCCACGGTCGCGGCCGTGGCGATCTCCGTCGCGTCCGGTGGGGCCGGATCCGGCTCCCTCGCGATTGGGGCATCGCTGGCGACCAACACGATCGGCACGCTGCACGACGACGACACCACCACCCCGTTCGAGGTTCGCGCCTACGTCACGGATTCGAGCATCAACGCGAAGGGCGACCTCACGCAGACCGCTTCCTCGACGGCCAAGATCACGGCCGGCGTTGGCGCGGGTTCGGCCGCGATCTCCGGCGGCGGGTTGGGCGTGGGGCTGGCCGGCGCGGGCACGTCTGCGAAGAACTTCATCGCCACGAAGGTCGAGGCCTCGATCGACGGCGTCGCTCCTTCCAAGATGGTTTCTGCGACGCGAGGGATCACGGCGGCTGACGTCATGCTGACCGCCACGGACGAGTCCCACATCACGGTCACGAACGCGGCGGCCTCCCTCGCCGCGGCCGTCGGCAGCGCTGGAGTCGCCGTGGCGATCGGCGTAGCGCTGGCCCGCAACGAGATTCGCAACGAGGTGACGGCGTTTATCAGAGATGCCCCGGGCTTCACCGACACGAACAAGGCGGACCGGGCCGGCGTGACCGCGGAAGGCGGCATCACGCTCCACTCCGCGGAGACTGCGACGATCAAGGCAACGTCTGTGGCCGCGGCACTGTCGCTCGCCGGCGGCTCGCTCGGCGTCGCGCTCACCGGTTCGGGTGCGAATGCCATCAACGTGATCGGCAACAGGGTCGATTCCCACGTCGTGGGCAGCTCGCTCGCGGCCGGGGGGGGCGACGTCACCGTCGAGGCGACCAGCAGTGCCACGATCACGTCGCTCGTCGGTGCCGCGGCGGGTGCCATCAGCGGCGGGGCGGTGGCGGCCGCGGGAGCAATCGGCGTGTCGATCGCCCGAAACCTGATCGGCGTGAACGCGGCGAACGACGCCGTCGGACTTCGCAATCAGGTGTTGGCGTCGATCGACGGCTCGTCGGTCATTGCCCTTGGCAGCGTGAACGTGACCGCGACCACGACCGATGCCGTCGAGTCGACGGCGTTCGCCGGTTCGGTCGCGATCGCCGCCGGGCTCGGCGGGGCGGTGGCGGTTGCCGGCGTCGGGTCGGTGACCATCTTCAGCACGAAGGTCGACGCGCACGCGGCCGACTCGAGCCTGACGGCCCTCACCGGCGACATTCTCGTGCAGGCCACGGGCGACAGCCAGGTGACCAAGTCGCAGGCGGTCGGGGCGGCCGTTTCCTGCTCCGCCGGTGCGCTGGCGGTGTCGGCCTCGGAGGTGAGAAACACCATCCGCAACGACGTGCAGGCCGCGATCAGCGGCACGAAGGACAACGCGATCACGGCCGGGGCGGGCAACGTGACGGTGAAGGCCGACATGACGCGGGCGAAGGTCGGCGAGACGAACGCCGTCACGGCGGCCGTCTCCGGCGGCATCGCTGCCATCAGCGGCGGCGGCGTGGGCCTCTACAACACGATCGCCGACACCGTAAACGCGAAGGTGAGCGGCAGTCTGACCGTCACCGCGGGCCGCACGGTGCGGGTCGATGCCGCGGAAGACGCGAGCGTGAGCGCTGACGCCTCGGTGGTCAGCGTCGCCCATGGCCTGGGGGCGGCGATCGGCGTCGCGGTGCTGCAGAACACGATCGGCAGCACGATCACGTCGCAGGTGACCGACGCGAAGCTCGTCTCCACCGACACGTTCATCACGGCCAATTCGATCGCCTCGGTGCCGAAGACCGTGACGGTGGGCGTGTCAGCCTCGCTCGTCGGATCGGGCGGCAACGAGTCGGATGCCGTGATCGCCACGCTCGTGTCGGCGACCACCGAACGGGCGACGCTCGCATCCAGCGGCTCCGTCACCGTCCAGGCGACGTCGACCAACGCCGCATATGCGTCGGCGTATGGCGGCGCGTTCGGCGCGGTTGCGATCGGCGCCATGATCGCCGATATCAGGGTCGGCAGGGGCGACGGGGTCGACGAGGTGGTGGCGTCGCTCGGCCAGGGCACCCATGTGAGTGCGGCCACCCTGCGCATCAATGCCCGCGGCTCCGACACGCTGCTGGCCGACAGCGTCGCCGCCGGCGGCGGCGCCTTGGCGGCGACGGGGGCGGAATCGCGGCTCACGAGCGACAACAGCGTGCAGGCCACGATCGGCTCGGGTGCGGTGATCGCGCTGTCGTCGCTTCTCGACGTGACCTCAAAGTTGACTCAGGACGCCGACGCGTCGTCCGACTCCTACTCCTTTGCGCTTGCCTCCGGCAGCGGCGCGGGCGCGAAGAACCAGTTCACCAGCCGTGCCGACATCGGCATCGGCACGAACGCCACCGTCGATGCGGCCAGCATCTCGCTCGCCGCGAGCAACACGTTCAAGAAGGATCAGTACAAGGACCGCAGCAACCTCCGCTCGGGCTCGGCGGCCGGCGGCTCGCTCACGATTCTGGAGAGCCGCACGGACGTGGGCACGGCCGACCATCCGTTCCAGGCCACGGTGGACGTCAAGACCGGCGCCCGGCTGACGGCCTACGGTGATGGGACGTCCGCGGGCCTGTTCCGCATCGAGACGCTCACCGACGCCACGGCGGTCGACAACGTGCGGATCGAGGCCTTCGGCGGTTATGCCATCGCCGTGGGCCTCTCGCGGATCGACTCGACCGCCAACTCGGCGATCACCGTCTCGGGCGCGACCCTCGACAACAAGCAAGGCACGCTCACGCTGGCGACGCGGGCCAACTCGCAGTTGCGGCCGAGCGCCAACCTGCTCGTGGCGTCCGCCTTCGCCGGCGGAGCCGGTGCCGAGGCCAAGACGACCGCCACCGTCACCGACACGATCAGGATCACCGACTCGACGATCAAGGGCACCGACGTCCAGTTGCAGTCGGGCCGTGACAGCAACGGCGTGGGGAATCTGCTCGGCGCCAGCTCCAACGCCGAAATCACGTCGATCAGCTTCGGCCCGTCGATCTCCGCTCCCAACGTGACGGCGGCGATCCACGAGACCCAGACGGTGTCGATCCTCGGCACGAGCACCGTCCAGGCCGCCAAGAACGTCAACCTGCTGGCGATCCCCGGCCAGGGCGGCTCCGACCGTGCGCAGACGAGCGGCCTTTGCCTCAACCTCTCACTGATCCCCTACGGCTTTCCCGTGCCCGACGGATCGACGGTCACGAGCACCAACGTCGTGACCGTGGCGCCAACGGCCTCCGTGACCGCGGGCGTGGCCAGCACGAGCGTGATGAAGATCATGCCGCTGGACCTCGACGGCGTGGCCCAGAAGGTGCCCGGATCCACGACGGAAACCGTGCGGTCACGGCTGGGCAGCGAACTCACCGACGCGGAGAAGACGCTGCTCTCGCTGCCCATCGAGCTGCGGTACGTGTACGCCCCGATCGATCTCACGCATATCACGCTCCCGGTCTCCACGGGCACGCTCGTGAAGGTGATCGCCGGGGCGAATCAGGGCGGCGTGAGCGGTGCCTACTACCGCTACGTGCCCGCCGTCTCGGCTGATCTCGCCCTCGAACGCGAGGATTACTGGGTCACGAGCCGCTGGCATCTCCTCACCGAGGCCGAGACGGCCGCGGCCGCCGCGTCCGGCGAACTCAACGGCGCCATCCCCAGCGACAGGGGGCAGCAGGCCCAGGCCAGCCTGACGGACAGGTTCTTTTGCATCAAGCCGCTGGAGGTCGATGCCCCGACGCTGACGATCCGAAACCTCGGTTCGCTGCTCTCCGACCAGCGCGACACGCTGCTCGCCTGGATCGCCAGCCATCAGGGCAATGCCGAGGCGGTGGCCCGCTACCAGGTGCAGTTGACGCAGGTCGAGGATGCGCTGCGGGCCTACGGCCTGTTGACGACCGAGACGAACTCGACCACGGGCAAACCGGTCACCGTCGTCAAGCGGGAACTGGATGCGATGTTCCTCCAGACGCCGAACCTGGAGGTGTCACCGGGGTCCGTGTTCATCGAGGCCGACGCCGCGCGGCAGGGGGCCCTGCCCCTCAATCGACTGCGCGCCTCTCCCAACGCCTCGATCGAGATCGCGAACCAGACGCCCTTTAACCTGATCGTCGGCAACGCGATCATCAGCGATGCCACGAAGGTCATGATCGTGGACGGCCAATACGTCGCACTGACGCCCGGCCGGGTCTACTTCAACAACGCGCCGCTGACCACCGTCGGGGCCGTCTTCGACAAGACGGTCAGCATCACGCAGGATGCCTTCCCCATCGGCCGCTACACGGGCCTGCAGAACGTCGCCCAGGTGTTGACCACGCCCGACATCTACATCTCCGGCAGGGTCTACAACGAGACCGGAGCCGTGAGCGTCGTCAATGCCGACGGCAGCATCAACGTGTCGGGGGAGATCCGCGGCGCGCAGGTGAACGTGCAGTCGGCCAAGGACTTCAACCTCAACAGCGACGCCTGGTACCACTCCAACCAGGATCCGCGGCAGTACGTCGACTACAACGTGTTGCGGGCGCGGGCCGTCGCGGCGGCCGGCGGAAATCTGGAGGCGGGGGCGTCTCTCACGTATGCCAACGCCACCGGAGTGACGGGCTTCTACTCGCGGTTCACATTCAACCCGTCGGATGCGGTTGTCGGTGGCACGGACACGGGCTGGCTCGCCACCTCCGGCACGAGCGTCACGTTCGCTCGGGACCACAACCTGAATACCAGCGACGAGGTCATCTACAACAAGGGTGCGGCGGCGAACGAGGCCTTTGGCGGCCTCGTTCCCGGCAAGCACTACTTCGTGACGCGGATCGACGCCCGCACGCTCAGACTTAGCCCCACGAGCGGCGGCGCCCCCGTAGCGCTGACGTCGGCGGGGAGCGGCTCCGGACACAGCTTCGCCAACGTCAAACAGACCGTCGACCCGAGCATCACGCTCGCGACGGCGATCAACACCGACGTCTCCCGCGTGATCGCCCAGGGCCGGATCGCGATCACCGCCCGGCATCTCAACATCGACGGGCTCGTGCAGAGCGGCGTGCAGACTGTGACGCTGCACGTAGGGGCGACTTTCAGGGGGACAGCCACCGGCAGCAGCCTGCTCGACGCCACGGGCCGCCCCCTCGCGGGCATCAGCTTCGGCGCCGACGGGGCGCCCGTGAACGGTTGGTTCGACGCCGCCCGGCAAGCGATCATCGTCGACGACGTCATCACCAAGGGAGGCGAAATCGTCCTCGCCGGCCAGATCCTCAGCACCGGCAACGGCCGGCTCAAGGTCGCCAGCGGCTATACCGGCGTCGACATCAACAATCAGAGCCCCTACACGCTGATCGTCAACCGCATCGACACGACCACGCCCCGCGAGGGCAAGATCACCATCATCGATACCGGTCGGCTGACCAAGACCGAGTACGTGGTGGATGGCTCCGGCACCACGACGACCACGTCCACGGGCGCGCTGGCGCCGGTAGGCAGCACGGTGTCGGGATCGACGGCCGGCCTCTCCGGGGTCGTGTACACGCCGGTCTCCACCGGCCCCACATTCACCCCCACCGGCACGGACGTAGTCTTCCAGCCGCGGCCCGGCCTGCGCTACGTCTGGACCGAGGGACAGGCCAAGACGTCAACCACGGTCTCGGAATACATTTCCAACTCGTTCAACTGGATCGGCTACGACGAGGACAACTTCGCCAAGGACAAGATCGTCCCGACCAGCCGAACCGTCACGTATCAGGACGGCACGCCGCTGCTGGAATCGGAGGCCCTCGCGGGAGACGGCACGACCACGATTCCATCCGGCTCGGCCAACCAGGCGTACACGCTCCAATACCGGCAGAGGGTCAACTCGCTGACGGAGGTGATCAAGGACCTGACGATCATCAAGTACGTCGGCACCGACGCCACGAAGGGCGTTGCCAGCAATCGCTACCGCTACATCGGCCCCTCGACGAGGCTTTCGCTGCCGGACCAGAACTACAAAGACACCAACACGTGGACGAACGTCACGGCGACCACGACCGACGCCGACGTCACGCACAGCAGCGCGTTCCTCAATGCCTCATCGACGACCGAAAGCTGGGAGACCGGCGGCGGCTGGATGCGTGAGAAATCGGTCCACACGAAGACCACCGACATCGTCGGCCTCAAGGACTTCTACACGCATTCGCTCAAGGCTGACTACGCGATCGCGATCCAGGCCGCGCCGGGCGCCGCACAGCCGGTCATCTCCATCCACAGCACGAATGCCATCCAGCTCGCGGGGATGATCGTGAGCCCGGAGGTGGGCTCCGTGCAGATCACGTCCGACGCGGGCCCGGTGACGGCCGCCGATGACGTCGCGATCCGCTCGGTGAAGGTGGGGAGCGGGCCCCACGCCACCGACCGGTTCCTGAATGTCACCGTCGGAGGGACGGGCGGCTTCAGTGCCGCCGTCGATGGCGGCGGCCGCTACCTCGACGTCACGGCCGGTGGCAGCATCGCCCTCGTCGCCGTCTCCACCGACAATGCCAGCAGTTCCCTCGTCTTCGGAACGATCCAGGCCGGTGCGACCGAGGACGTCGGAATCATCGCCGCGAATGGCATCGCCGCCAAGGACGCCTCCTCGCTGATCTCCGGCAACGCGATCGATCTGTCGGCCGCGGCTGGCGGAATCGGCGTCGCGGGTTCGCCCGTCCGGATCAACAGCAACACCGGCGGCTCGGGCGGATTCACTGCGCAGGCACAATCCGACATCCTCGTCACCGAGACGGTCGGCGACCTGAAGCTCACCAAGCTCGACCAGCCCACCCGCTGGGCCACCCGCCTCGGGTCGGTCGCGTCCACCGCGGGCAGCGTCACGCTCGCCACCGTCAACGGCCGGATCCTCGACGGGATAGCCGAAGTGGCCACGTCGGCCTCGGCGGCGGAAGCGGCTCTGACAGACGAGCGGCTCGCCCTGAGCGGAGACGCCGCCCGCGCCGCGGCCCTGACGGCGATCCGCGCCGAGGAATCAGCGAAGACGCAGGACTACCACGCCTACTGGCAGCAGTATCGCGATCTGCAGCGGACCGCGACCGCGACGACGAGCCTGGCCATCGCCACGATCACGGCCAACACGCTCGGCTTCGCCTCGGCCCACGGCCTCACGACAGGCGACCAGGTCTTCCTCGGCGGCGCGGCGGGCGTCACGACCCTGGCCGACGACGTCGCTTACTACGCCGTCGTGATCGATGCCACGCACATCCGACTGGCCGGCGACCGCACGAGCGCCGCCATCGACAGCGTGCCCCGCACGATCACGATCGAGGTTCGCGATTCGTCGGCGGATCTCACCGCCATCGAGGTCCGGCGATTTGGATATACGACGAGCACGTACGAAGCGACGCAGGTGGTGGACGGCCGCTTCCAGGCGACTACCGCGGCGTATGGCAGCCAGCCCTACGACCCCGACTTCATCTTCAAGCTCACCGACGCCGAGGTCGCCGAGCGGATCGCCGCCCGCACGTTCAGTGGGGCCGCCCTGACGTCGGCGGTGTCGCAGGGCGTGTTCACACTGCTCTACCCGGAGCGGGCCATCCCGGATCGATTCCAGTTCACGCCGCAGGTCAGCGAATCGGCCAACGTGGTCGGCGCGCGGATCACGCTGGTCGCCAACGGTGCCACGGGCGCGATCGGGCGCGACAGCGGCCTGAAGACGCTCGACCTCACGGGCGGGTTTGCCGGCCTCGCCGACGCCGACCAGCAGCTCTTGTCGAGCGCGACCGCCGGCGATGTCGTCGGGGTGAGCTTCGCCACGTACCGCTCCAAGGGTGCCCAGGTCGACGTCAACCTTGGCATGGCTCACTACAGCGATACGAATCTCTGGGAAGAGGTGATTCCGCGGTACGCCACCAGCACCGCCACCGCGGTCGTGCCGCTCGTGACGGGCGACATCGTGCTCGTGCAACGCAAGGGCCACTACGGCCTCTACCGCTACGCGGGCGGCGCTGGATCGCGACAACTCCAGACGCAGAACTACGAGAATGCAAGCCTCTGGCAGAAGCTCGACACGTCGCTGAACACCGGCTCCGGAACGCGGTCGCTCGCGGCCGGCACGCTCGTCCAGGATCGGAACCATGCGGAGAGCGTCACGCTGCGGGTGGTCGACGGCGTGAACGTCGAGGCCAGCGACACCGTGACCGCCGCGGCGTCTGGCGTGATCGCCCTCGATTCCACCGGCCCGCTCAATCTGGGGCGCGTCGCGGGCGGCGCCGACGTGCGACTGCGGTCGGATGGCGCCATCGTCGATCGCTATGCCGATCCCGACGTGGCAGTCGTTGCTGCCGGGGAGTTCAGCGTCAACACGATGTCGGCCGGGAACGTCGGAGGACAGAGCGTCGTGCTGGGGGTGACGAGGCCGCTGCGCATGCAGGTCGGCAGTGCCGGGTCGTTCGTCGCCGACGTTCGGGGCAGCCTCGACGTGCGGCAGGTCTCCGGCGACCTGGCGGCGCCCCAAGTGACGGCGTCGGGCGCGATCGCGATCGACGTGGTGCAGGGGTCGATGACCGTCGGCACCGTCACCTCGTCATCGACGACAGATGGTGCGACGCTCGCGGCTTCGGGTGCCATCACCAGTGGCCTGGGCGATGCCGCCGTGCCGGCCCCGAACGTCTCGGCCAAGACCGTGAGCCTCGCCGCCGGCACCACGATCGGAGCGGCGGATGCGTTCTTCGTCATCGCACCCGCGGGCCAGCAGCCGGCGGTCGCCCTGCGTGCGACCACGGGCACCGGCAGCATGTTCATCCGGTCGCTTGGAGCCCTCGAGGTGGAATCGGCCACCGCGACGCAGGGCGACGTGACGCTGGACGTGACGGGCGACGCCTCCATCGGTCAGATCACCGCCACGAGCGGCCTCGTGCGGATCGACGCCACGCAGTCGATCGTCGATCTCGACGGCCCGGGCGATCTGTATGCCGACAAGGCCCGGCTGGTTGCCGTCACCGGCATCGGTGGCGACCAGGCCCCGCTCCACACCAAGGTCAGCCACCTCGAAGCGACGGTCTCGCAGGGCGGCCTCTGGATCGACAACACCGGCGACGTCGAGATCGGCGGCGTGGGCAGCCTGGTCGGAATCGCGGCGACGTCGGTGACCCTCTCCGCCCACAGCACGATCACCGTGAACGAGGCCATCGATTCCGCTGGTTCGGTGGAGCTCGACGCGTCCGACGACATCGTTGTGGCCGCGGCGATCACCAGCAACGGCGGCGACGTGTCGCTGCTGGCCGACAACGACATCGCGTTCACGGGCGCGGGCACGGTGGACACCGAAACCGGCTCCGGCAGCGTCACGCTCCGCGCCGACGCCGATTCCAGCACGGTCGGCAAGATCACGTCGGCGACGACCGGCACCCGCGACATCGTCGCCGCGAACGCACTGCTCCAGGCGGCGACGGGCGTCGGCGCGACTGCCGCCCGCATCAACCTCTCGGTGGGCACCCTCGAGGGAACCACCGACACCGGCGGCTTCTATGCCGCCAATGACAAGGGGCTGACGATCGGCGGCATCGACGGCAACGCCCTCCCGGCCGCGACGAAGATCTCGGGCGTGTCGGCCGGTCAGGACGTCGTGGTCACGGCCGCAGGTCCGCTGTCGGTCGCTGAAGATGTCACCTCCACGAGTGGTGCAGTCATACTGCGGGCAATCGATGCCAGTGGCGTCGGCCAGGATCTGACCGTGACGTTTGGGACCGCCGTGAAGGCCGTCGCCGGCAACGTGAGCCTGCTCGCCGGTGACGATCTCACGGTCGAGGCTGGCAGCTCCGTACAGGCGGCGCAGGCCGTCGCGATCCGCGCAAACCATCAGTCCGCCGACACGGCCGCCACGACGATCCTGATCGAAGGCAGCGTCAGCGGCTCGTCGATCACGATCGACGGCAGCGCGGCCACGGCCACCACAATCACGATCGACATGTCCACGGCCGGCAACCAGATCGTCGGGCCGGCGACCGTGACGGGTGGTAGTGTCGATGACGTCATGAACGTGATCCGGCTGAACGACCGCGCCGACGCCCTGACGCTCGACGGCCGCGGTGGGGCCGACACCTACAACGTGACGTTCCGGTCCCCATCTCAGCCGGTCTCCGGCTACGCCATCGACGTTTCCGACAGCGGTGCCGATGCTGCGGCCGACGTGCTGAGCATCACCGGCACCGCGGAGGCAGAACGGCTGCGGCTCCATGCGAGCACCGATCCCGCGGGCTTCGCGTCCGTCGCCTCCCTCGCGGGTGATCCCGCGATTGCACAGCTCGTCAACTACACGAAGAGCATCGCCACGCTCGCGGTCGCTGCCGGCGGCGGCAACGACACGGTGCTCCTCGACGACACCTGGGCCGTCACGACGATCGATGGCGGCACCGGCAAGAATACCTACGAGGTCGGAACCCTCTCCGCGACGAACAGCCTCGGCGGAACGAAGGTGGCCGGGGACCAGTTCCTCACCAACGGCGTCAGCTACCAGGCTACGATCAACGGCGGCGATGCGGGCGACTCGTTCACCGTTCGCCGGAATCTGGCGGCGGTGACGCTCAACGGCGGCTCGGGCGACGACGCCTT
This sequence comes from Planctomycetia bacterium, assembly GCA_026401035.1. GTDB lineage: Bacteria > Planctomycetota > Planctomycetia > Pirellulales > UBA1268 > RGVT01. The sequence goes on from JAPLNR010000046.1 coordinate 79,324, forward strand.
CGTGGTCAGCGGCTTCACAGATCCAGCCGGCCAACCGCTGGTGAACGCGGAGATCGGCATCGACGGTGGTGGTGGCACCGCGAATACGCTGCACGTCCTGGGCACCGATTTTGCCGACGAGCTGTCGATCACGGCTACGAAGGTTTCCGGGGCCGGAGTCTCGGTGGCCTACACGAGGATTCAGTCACTTGCCGTCGGGGCCGGCGACGGCGTCGACACCGTCACCGTCGTGAGTACGCACGCCGGCACGACGATCGTGGAGGGCGATGCCGGCGGCGACACGATCACAATCGAGTCGACCGCCGGTCTGTTGACTGTCAATGGCGGAGCCGATGCCGACACGGTGAACGTCCGGGCGATCTCCGCAGCCACGACGGTCAACACGGGCGCTGACGCCGACACGGTGAACGTCGGCAGCTTGGCCCCGGCTGCCGGTGGCAACGTGAACTCGATCGCTACGGTACTGACGGTCAACGGCGAAGGCGGTAGCGACACGCTGAACGTGGACGACACCGGCGACTCGCTCGGCAACACCGGCAATCTGACCGTGATCGGACTCACGGGCCTGGGGATGGCAGGCAGCATCACCTACGGCACGTTCGAGGCCCTGAAGATCGGTCTCGGCGGCGGGGACGACACGTTCACGGTCGCCAGTACGCACGCCGGCACGACGGAGCTGAACACAAACGGCGGCGGCGACACCGTCACGCTCGAAACAATCTCCGGCATCACGACGGTGAACACCGCCGCCGGCACCGACACGGTGAACATCCGGGCGATCTCCGCGGCTAGGACGGTCAACACGGGCGACGACGCCGACACCGTGAATGTCGGCAGCTTGGCCCCGACCGCCGGTGGCAACGTGAACTCGATCGCTGCGGTACTGA
>JAPLNR010000064.1 GCA_026401035.1 Planctomycetia bacterium
AGCCTCCTGTAGCAATTTCCGCGGCTCCGAGCATGTCACCGCCGGCGAACAATACGGCCAGCCGGCTCATGACAGACCATGACAGGCTAAAGCCCGTCCTACTTTCCGGACAGCAAGCGCCGTGCCGAACAGGATTGGGACGCGCTTCTCGTGTCGAGCCGGCGGGGGATTTTTCCGCGAAAAAATTACCCGCGGGAGAACGGCCTGAAAGCTGATCGTTGGGGCGGCTCTTTTGCCGGTGGCTGCTGTGCCGAATCGTCTGCCGCAGCGGCTGAATCGAGTTCGGCCTGCCGCTCCCGCTTGATCTTCTCAAACTGATCTTCGACGGCGGTCATGCCCGCGGAAAGGTTTGGAAACATGGTCTTGAAAGTCGAGGCATTTTCGCGGGCAACATTCGGAGTGGGGCGGGGCTTGCTCGGTGCCGGCCGCTGCGGCTGCTGATTGGCAGCATCGCCCCGCTGTGTTGCCGGAGTCCGGGCCTGACGCTGCCGGGGGGAATTGGCTTGTTGCTGTGGCGCCTGCCGTACCGGAGGCGTTTGCTGGACGACTGCCGGCCGGGGCTCCGGTTGCCGCTGGGGCTCCGGTTGCTGCCGGGCGGCCGGCTGGGCCGGTGCTTGTGTTGCCGGCGTGAACGAGCGATCCGCCTGGAGAGCAATCCGTTCCGGCACAACGAGATACCGGACGACCGGCACCGAGGCCGCCGCGGTGCTGCCCTGCCGCATGGTTTCACGATCCGTTTGCACGGTTTCGACGGGGTTGTCGCCGCTGGTGGCCGCAGCCGGCTCGGCGGCGGGTCGAACGACCGACACGATCTCCGGTTCGGCGACGGGGGCCGCTTCGGCAGTCTGCTCGACCGCCACGGTTGGCTCCTGGGCGGGTTGGGCTGCTGCAGGCAGGACTGCAACTGGCTGGGCTTCGGCAGCCGTCGCTGCGGGCGGCGTGGCTTCCGCGACTGCCGCGACCGGCAGCGTGGCCGGCGCGGCCTGCGATACGGCGGCTGGTTTCGCGACGTTCGCCGCGGCCTGCTCACCGGGTGCCCAAAGATCCGGCTGGGGAATGGCAGCCGCCGGATGCACGGGCAAGACGCCCGCCGCGGCGGATCCGACGATCTGCCCTTCCGTGGTGCTGGGCGCCTTCACCAGCTGCACTTTCAGCAACGGCTGGCCTTCCCGTAACGAATGCTTGAGGATCTGCCCCTCGAACGAGTCGTGCGGCCGGACTGCAGCCATCGGCATCATCGCCTTGGGCCAGTCACGCAGCGCCACGTCCCACACCGTCACCGGCGATCCCTGCGGCAGCGACCGCAGCGCCACGAAGATTGCCTCGCTCTCCACCTGCGGCTTCGACTGCGCGAGATGCACGTCGAGCGCCCTGTTCAAGCCGAAGGCAGCGGCTGCGCCCGCGATGAACGCGGCGGCAAAGACCGTGGCCGCTTTGGGTCGGTGGGATCGGTGCGACTGCTTGTCGTTCTTGGTGGCGGTGCTCATGGCCCAAACCTTTCGCGACGGTCTTCGGATCTTTCTGCCGCGCTCGAATCTCTTGCGCTGGAGTGAAATCGACAGCACTCGCCCGAGGCGAACAACGCAAATTACGACGCGGGCTTTTCTTGTGGAAACTCCTTATTTTACGGCGGGCCCGCGGGCACTCGGCGGCAGCGTCGCCGCAGCTTGCCGTGCTTGCCAAGCCGCAAGCCGGCAACTTGTCTCATGCGGCTCATCTCACAGAGATCGCCGGCTCAACGCAGGGCGGGATCATCGCCAGTCGCATCCTCGGCGAAGAGCGGGTCGACCGCGCGGCCCTGCGGCCGGATCGAGAGCAGCCGCATCGTGGGCTGGCCTCCGGAGCGGTCGCGAAAGAAGGCATCGCCGACGGTCGACGCGCCGTCGCCGGCGCAGCCCACGAGGAGCGTCGCATTGGCCGGGATCGTCACCTCGAACCGCAGCCGGTCGAGCGGATGCTCGCGCTGGCCGGCCTCCATGCGAAACACGCCTTCCTCACCCACCCATGATCGTTCCAGCGGCCCATGCTTGATCGTCGGCGTCAGCTCCAGACGCACGCGGCCGTCTGCCGCCGGCCACGACCGCAGCGTGAAGTGTGGGCTCGCGTCGCGATAGGTGCCGCCGTGCACCGCCTCGCCGTCGTGCTCGAGCAGCACCAGTTCCGTGAGTCCCGTGGCGGCGACAATTTCGTTCTCCCGGCCCGGCAGCAGCCGCAGCAGCCGTCGCACCACCGCCGGCCGAGCGGACGGCGCCGTAGGCAGATTCCCCTCGTCGGCCGCCGCGGCCTGCGGCTCGAATCGCGCGGCGAGTGCCGGTGGCAGTGGGCCGGTGACGACGCCCGCCCGCAGGCCATTGGCCGCGAGCCGCCGCCGCACGCCGTCACCGAGAGCCTGCTCGTCGACGATCTGCCACAGGTCTTCACTGAGTTGTGCGTCGTGCTCTTCCGCACGCACGAAGACCATCTCGATCGGGATCGTCTTGGGGGCGGGCCGCATCGCGGCCGACTCCAGGCGGTCGGCCGCCGCCGGAAGGTTGCCGGGCTCCCACAAGGAACTGGAGAGGAGCGTGAAGCGACAGCCCGGCAGCGCGCATGCGCAGAGCATGGAAAGGACGACACGCCTTGTCGTGCGTGGAAGCATGGGCGGCAGGGATCCGCAAAAGAGGCCGGCTGGGGCGGGGAGGGTAGCCGTGGCGGCGCGGGGGAGTCAACGCCGCCGAAAGGTCCCTGACGCCGGGCCGTGAATGGCGGCAGTGCCGGCCGTGCCGGCGGATTGCCCCACTTTCCAGCCGGGCTTCAGGAGACCGTTTTGACGGCATTGGCGAAGATCGCCAGGCCCGCTCCGGCCGCCGCACCGTCGAGCCGTCCGTTCCACGCCGGATGCTGCGTGGCGTCGATGAACCGCTCCGGGTGCGGCATCAGACCGAAGACCCGGCCCGTTTCATCGCACGCGCCGGCCACGTCGGCGGCGGCACCATTGGGATTCGTCGATACGCCCCGCGCATCGGCGGCATACCTCAGGACGAGTTGCCCGGCGGCGTCGAGCATGGCGAGATCCGCCGCTGACCGCGCCACGAACCGGCCCTCGCCGTGCGCGATCGGCAGGTCGAAGGAGCTCTCGATCCCCTGTAGAAAGAGGCACTTGCCCGGCATGGCCTGGAGCCGCACCCAGCGATCGATGAATTGTCCGGAGTTGTTGTGGGCGAGCGCCGCCCGTGCCGCGCCCGTCGCTGGATCACCGAGCAGGAGGCCCGTCTGCAGGAGCACCTGGAAACCGTTGCAGATGCCGAGCAGGAGCCCCCCCTTGTCGCGAAACTTTTTCAGGGCGTCGCCGAGCCGCATCTTCAGTTCGAGCGCGAAGATGCGGCCGCTGGCGATGTCGTCGCCGTAGGAGAAGCCGCCGGGGATGCAGAGGATCTGGAAGTCGTCGGCGAGCGCCGGCTTCTGCGCGAAGGCCCGCACGTGCACGCGGCGGCTGATCGCCCCCGCCCGCTCGAAGGCGTGGGCCGTCTCGTGGTCGCAGTTGGTGCCGGGGGCCCGCAGGATGAGCGCGCGAGGCGAGAGCATCAGAGTTCCTTTCTGTCCTGCCGCCAGGCCCGCGCGAGGCGGTCCACCGGCAGGCTGGCGGACGGGCCGCCGGTCGTCACGATCTCGAGGCACTCGCCACCGGTCACGGCACCGATCCAGCCCCAGGCCACGCCGTTCAACAGGGCAGCGAAGCGGTCGGCCTGGGCGGTCGGCACCTCGCAGAGAAAGCGGCCCGGCGTCTCGCAAAATGCGATCGCGAGGTCGCCCTCGGGGGCGGAGTTGGCGTCGCGCAGCTCGCTCGGCACCAGCGCCAACTCGATCCGCGCACCGAGGCAGCCACCAATGGCCATCTCGGCCACGCCCGCGGCGAGCCCGCCGTCGGAGCAGTCGTGGCAGGCCGCGAGGAGGCCGGCCCGTTGGGCCGCGGCCACGGCGGCGAAGACGTTTCGGCAGGCGGCAACGTCGACCGCGGGCACCCGTCCACCCTGCACCCGTCCGGTGAGCGCGAGCTGGCTGCCAGCCAGATCGTCCCGGGAAAGCCCCACGATCGCGAGGCGATTGCCAGACTGCTTGAGATCGGGGGTGACGGTGCGGCGGACGTCCTCAACCTGCCCCAGCGCGGTGGCGAGGAGCGTCGGCGGAATCGAAATCTCGTGCTGCCGGCCCGACGGATCGGTCCAGGCGAAGACGTTGTTGAGGCTGTCCTTGCCACTCACAAACGGCGCGGCAAACGCGACCGCCATGTCGTGGCAGCCGCGGCAGGCCTCGACGAGCGTGCCGAGCGAGTCTTCGCGGCGGGTGTCGCCCCAGCAGAAATTATCGAGCAGCGCGATCCGCCCGGGATCGGCGCCGGCAGCGATGGCGTTGGCCATCGCCTCCACGATCGCGCCGGCCGCCATCTGGTAGGGATCGAGCCAGCCGAGCCGGTTGCGGAGGCCGACGCCGATCACGATCCCGCGGTCGCGGCCGAGCACGCCGCGGATGACGGTGCCGTCGGCCGGGCCCGCGCCGGGGCCAAGCAGCGGCTTCACCACGCTGCAGCCCTGCACCTCGTGGTCGTATTGCCGGATGATCCATTCCTTGCTCGCCACGTCGTGCAATCCGAGCACGGCGACGACGGCGGCCGCCAGGTCTTTTTCGACCACCACGTTTCCAGTCGTCCACGCGGTCGGCTGCACGGCCGGCGGCACGTGCCGCGATTTCAGCCGTTGCTTCGGGCGGCCTTCGTGGAGGAAGTGGCAGTCGAGTTCGCCGGCAGTGCGGCCCTCCCAGCGGAGCACGAGCTTTCCCGTGCCGGTGAAGGTGCCGATGGCGGAGGCCTCGACCCCTTCATCGGCGGCGACCTTGGCAAGTTTTTCCCAGTCGGCGGGCGCGACCGCGAGCACCATGCGCTCCTGTGCCTCCGAGATCCAGACTTCCGTCGCCGACAGCCCGTCGTACTTGAGCGGCACGGCTTCAAGATCGACCGTCGCGCCGAGTTGCGCACCCATCTCGCCCACCGCGCTCGAGAGGCCGCCGGCGCCGCAGTCGGTGATCGCGTGGAAGAGCCGTTGCCGCGCGGCCTCGAGCACGAAGTCGGTGAGTGTCTTCTCGTGGATCGCGTGGCCGATCTGCACCGAGCCGCCCGATTGGCTCTCGCTGGCGCTCGACAACTCCACGCTCGAGAACGTCGCGCCATGGATGCCATCGCGGCCCGTCCGGCCGCCGGCCACCACGACCAGGTCGCCCGGCCGCACGGCGGCGTCGGCCGAATGCCGGGGCATGATGCCGACGGTGCCGCAGAAGACGAGCGGATTGCAGGTGTAGCCCGGATCAAAGGCGACGGCGCCGGCGATCGTGGGGATGCCCATGCGGTTGCCGTAGTCGCGCACACCGGCGACAACGCCCGAGAGCAGCCGCCGCGGATGAATCACGCCGGGGGGCAGGTCGGCCGCCGGCGTATCGGGCGGGCCGACACAAAACACGTCGAGGTTGGCGATCGGCTTGGCGCCGAGCCCCGTGCCGAGCACGTCGCGGATCACGCCGCCCAGGCCGGTGGCCGCGCCGCCGTAGGGCTCGATCGCCGAAGGATGGTTGTGCGTCTCCACCTTCACGCAGATGTCGTGGTCGCCGTCGAACCGCACCACGCCCGAGTTGTCACGAAACACGCTCACGCACCAGTCCTTCGCGCCGAGCGACTCGCGGATTTTCTGCGTGGCCGCGAAGACCGTCTCCTTGAGCAGGTTGTCGTAGCGGCAACTGCCGGCTGGGCCGACGTGGTCGACGGGGCTGCCGAGCGTCTTGTGGCAGCAGTGCTCGCTCCAGGTCTGCGCGATCGTCTCCAGTTCGATCTCGAACGGATCACGGCCCACCATGCGGAAGTGGTCGCGCACGGCGTGGAGTTCGCGGGGAGTGAGGGCGAGGCATTTTTCACGGCTGAGTTGCACCAGCGACTGGTCGTCGAGCCCCTCGAGCCGCACCGCATGCTGCGCGAACGTCCACGGCCGGCCCCCCGCGAGCGTCTTGAGCGGGAGCGGTCCGATCACCACGTCGTGGATCGCCTCGCTGGCGAGCAGTTTCCAGGCGAGCCGCTCGGCGTCGGCCTTCTCGAGCGTGGGCAGCCAATATTTGCGGACGCTGCGGACGGCGGTCGGCCGCAGGCCCAGAAGCGCCATCGCCTCCTGCGCGCTCTGTGCGGCCGGATCGGTGACGCCGGCCCGGGGCAGCACGTGAAGCACGGTCGGCAGATCGTGTGGCCCGGCGAGCAACTGCCCGTCGGGCACTTCGGCCAGCGTGAACGACTCCGTGACCGGATCGGTGAGCAGCGCGGTGGCGAGCCGCTCCACATCGGCGCGGGAGATCTCCCCCTCGATCAGCCAGCCGGCGGCCGTTCTGCTCTTGGTGCATCCGGCGATCCCCAGTTCGGCGGCGCCGGCCACGACGGCGCGGGCGGCATGATCGGCATCGGGATCGAGCAGGTGGACGTCAACTTCCCACAGCATCGCGGTCTTCCTTGGCGGCTTCGAGCAGCGAGACGAGTTTTTTGCGGTCGTTCTTTTCGAGCGCCGCAAGCATCTTTTCGGTGACGGCCGCGATCCGGGAGAGCGACTTGGCCACGAAGGGGGCGTTGTCGAGCAGGATATCGGCCCAGAGTTCGGGGTCGCCGGCGGCGATCCGCGTGGTGTCGCGCCAGCCGCCGGCCGTGAACTGCCGCGCCTCGGGTGGTGTGGCGGCGGCGACCGCGGCGGCGATCACGTGGGGCGCGTGGCTCGTGGCGGCGAGCAACCGATCGTGGTCGCGCGGGGGCATGATGAAGACGGTCGAGCCGACCGCGGCCCAGAATTCCCCGGACTCCTCGACATCTTTCTGCGGCGTGGCCTTGGCGGGGGTGACCACGGTGACGCGGCCCGTGAAGAGATCGGCGGCGGCTGCGGCGGGGCCGCGGCGATGGCTGCCGGCGATCGGATGGGCCCCGACGAACCGGCCGCGCCGCGACCGGCGGCGCTTTTCCCAGTGGGCCACGATCGAGTGCTTCGTGCTGCCGGCGTCGGTGATCAGCGTGCCGGGCCGCACGGCCGCGTCGATCTCGTCGAGCAGTGCGGGAATCGCCGCCACGCCCGTGGCGACGACGACAAGGTCGGCCTCCGCCACGCCGGCGGCCAGGTCGGTGGTCGTTTCCATGACCGTTCCGCCGCGTTTCGCCTCGGCGAGCGATGCGGCCGAGCGGCCGATGCCGATCACGCGGCCGGCAAGCCGGCGGGAGACCAGCGCGAGCCCGACCGAGCCGCCGATCAGGCCAACACCCACGATGGCGACTCGAGGCCAGTGAATGGTTGCTTTCATCGCCGGAGGGGGTGGTGAGGGAACGGGGGAGGCGGGCTCTTGAAAGGGACGAACGAGGCCGGTTTTTACCAGATGGCTCGGGCATGTGTTAGGGTCGTGATCCACGGGGCCGCGAAGCCCCGTTCATGTGGATCCACGCCGTTTTATGCCGCCCGTTCCGCAGGTGCACGCGATGCTCTTCGAGCGACGGATGCCACCGGCCCTCCTGGCCGACGTGCTGGGACGGCTCGCGATCAGCTTGGCTGCGGGCATCGATCCGCGGCGGGCATGGACGAGCGAGTCGGCCCGGGTGCCGCGTCGCTGGCAGCCGCAGATGGAAGCCGCTGCGCGGACGCTCGCCGCCGGTGGCGGGCTCGCCGACGCGCTGCGGGCGACCGACGGCGCGTTTCCGCCGTTCGTCGTCGGCATGGCCGCCGTTGGCGCTGAAACCGGTCACGAAGCCGAGACCCTGCGGCAACTCGCCGACGTGCTCCGCGGCACGGTGCGGTCGACGCGGGCGCTTGCGAGCAGTCTCGTGTGGCCGGCGTTTCAGCTGACGACTGCGGTGGGCGTCGTCGGCCTGCTCATTTTTCTGGCCGGGGTGATCCGCGACGGCAACAACCAGCCGGTCGATGTGCTCGGCCTCGGGCTCATCGGCCTGCCGGGGCTCGTCGTCTATCTGGCGATCGTCGGCGGGATCGTGGCCGTTGGGCTGACGTTTCTCAAGCAGTCCGTTGCCAGTTGGCGCCGGTACGGCGTCGCCCGCCTGATCGTCGATCGCCTGCCCGTGATCGGCACGGCCTCGCAGGCGGCCGAGGCTGCCGCCTGGTGCCGGGCCGCAGCGCTCGCGAGCCACGCCGGTCTCACCGCCGGCCGGCTCGTCGTGCTGGCGTCGACTGTTGCCCCCGGTATCGCGATCGATCCTCTGGCGATCGAAGAGCGGCTGCGGCGCGGTGCCACGCTCGCCGAAGCGCTCCGCGCGACCAAGCGGCTCCCGGAGCGGCTCCTGCACGCGGTGGCCGTGGGGGAGGCGACGGGCAACACGGCCGAAGTGCTCGACCGGATCGCGGGTGAATTCGACGACGATGCCCGCCGTGGCTTCGAGGCCGCGGCCCGCGGCGCGGGGTTCGTGGCCTGGGCGGTTGTGGCCGGCCTGATTGCCCTGGTGGTGTTTCGGATTTTCTCGTTCTATGTCGGCGTGATCCAGGATGCGGCCGGGCAGGTCAGGCTGCCATCTGCCGCCGGAAAGCGGCCCGGGTAAACTTGTTGGACATGCGTCGCCCCTTGCTCACCGTCGCGCTGCTCGCTTGCATGGTCGCCGGAGTGGTCGCGTGCGCCGATGATGCCGGCCAAGCCAGCCGCCCTCTGAAGACGCAGCAGGAATTGATGTCGGACCGCGGGTTTGTGCGGTACCGCGGTTCGTGGCGAACCGTGCAGGAGATCGAGCTCATCGAACGGGCCGAGCGGGCAAATCTCGCGCAGAAGGAATGGACCGGCCGGCTCGAGCGGCTGCGAAAGCAGCTCGACCGGTCGGGGCAGGCCGATCAGGCCGCCGAGGAGATCCGGGAGATCGCCGATCCGTTCGCCGTGCCGGCGCTGGCCGCGGCGGTCGCGGCGGAGCCTGTCTTTCGCGTCCGCAGCCTGTATGTGGAGGCGCTCGGACGGATCCGTTCGGCCGACGCATTGGCCACCCTCGCGGTCGTGGCCGTCGATCACGCCGATCCCGAAACACGGATCGCGGCGGTGGAGCGGCTCGTGGCCATCGGCCCGCAGCCGGTGCTGCCGATGATCGTCGCGGCGCTCGCAAGCCCCGACAACGCCCGCATCAATCGTGCGGCCGAGGCCATCGGCCGGCTCGTCGGGGAGTCGCCGTCCGGCGGTTCGGCGCGGGGCGGTCTCGTCGGCACCCTGATCGCCGCTTTGGAAACACAGCACATGGCGATCGTCGGCGACGGCACGCCCGAGGGATCGACGACGGCCACGTTCACGCCCGCGGGCGGCGGCCTCGCCGTCGGTGGCGGCGCGAAGCGGGTGAAGACGACCCTGCGCAACGAACGCGTGCTCGAGACACTGGTGACGATCACCGGCGCGAACTTTGAATGGAACGCAGCGGCGTGGCGGGCCTGGCTGGCGAGCCGCGAGGCGCCGCCCGACTACGATCCGCGCCGCGGTTTGTAGACCGCTTGCGTGGCACGTGGTGGGATCTGCCTGAAATTCCTCAGCCTACAAACCCGCCTGCCGTCTGCGCTTCGGAAACCATTCGGCGTCGAGCACGAGCAGGGCGACGCGGTTCTCAAGATTCGGCCGGAAGACCGCCAGCAGGAGCAGCGGCATATACCACGCCATGAACAGCCCGCCATTGTGGGCCTTCCAGAACTGGCTCCCGAGGAGCACCGCGGCGGAGCAGCTCAAGAGCGTGCCGAGATTTTTCGGTGCCGGCCAGATGGCCAGCGTGGCCATCATCGCGACAAAGGCGGCGAGCACCGGGAGCCGAAACACGGCGTCGTTGAACGGCAGCGCCCAGAATCCCTCGAGCGAGACTTCGTTGGGGAAGATCCAGCCGAACATCTGCCGCAACTGACCGACGAAGATGGCGGTGCTCGGCGACGTGAACCAGAGCGCCACGACGAGCAGGAGCAGCGCCGCGCCGATGCCGAGCAGAAACCGGCGGATTCCCCGTTCCCAGTAGAAGCTGCACCACAGCGGCAGCAGAAAAACAGGATAGTAGATCGTGCCGATCGCCAGGCCGATGAGGGAGCCGGACACGAGCGGCCGCCGATAGGCGGCGATCGCCCACACGACCAGCGCGCCCGGCAGCGCATGATCGACGCGACCGGTCATCAACGCCGTGTAGGGGAGCAGCAGGTAGAGCACGGCCGCTGCGATCCCCAGCCGCACGTTTTCGAAGTGGAGCCAGCCGATCGCGATCATGCCCGACACGATGGCCAGCTGCGAGAGGATCGCCATCACGCGGGCGGTGGTCTCGTGCAGCAGGCGGCGGGTGGTTTCGGCCGCTTCCTGGCTGCCGTCGGCGGCCGTGTCGGCTGGAAAAATCCGCTGCGTCGAGAGCTGTGGCAGGAGGAAGAGCAGGGGGTAGCCCGGGCCGAGCCGCGTCAACTGGTCGGCGTCGACTTCGGCATCACGGGTTTCGAGCCGCGTTGCCGCGGCGGCGCCGGCGAGATCGTCGCGCTGGGGGCGGGTCGTGATCACGTTGGCCAGCAGGAAGACGAGCAGCGAGACGCCGAGAAACGTCAGCCCCCCCACCGAGAGATTTGGTTCAAGGAGCGGTCGCCGCACCATCAGCGAGTCGAAGAGCATCCGCACGAGCAGCGCCGCCGACACCGTGAAAATCCAGAGGAAGCCCATCTGTTGGACGGCCGCGCTCGCCTTGTAGCCGCCGTATTCCACGGCCAGGAGGCCGGGGGCCAGGAGGATCAGCCCGATGAGATCGAGGTTCCGCACGCTCCAGAGGCGGTTGAACTTGAAGAAGAGCGCGATCGACAGAAGCGACGAGAGGTAAAACCACGTCGTGGGGTTGACGCGGTAATATTGGAAGAGAATGTCGCTCATTCCATCGCTTTGGAGGGGCCTGTGTTCCGGGCGGACTGGGGGGATTCCAGCCGCAAATACCCTTTTTAAGGTACGTCCCGCAGCCGGCTTTGGAAACGACGTTCCTATTCCGGCCGTGTTTTGCCGATGACTGCGGCGTGGCCGGCAGGATTTCCCGCAGCATCCTCGAGCGCGAGCACGGTGACGTCATCGATCACGAAGCGCCGCCCTGTTGCCGAGATTCGCGTGCCCGAATAGCCGGTGACGAAGCCCAGCCGGGCGAGCGTGTCGAAGAGCTGCCGCCGACCGGCGGTGGCATCCGTTGGGGCGGTGTCGGCGGAAGGACGGCCGAGCAGCTCTTCGGGTGCGGCGTCGAAGGCCGCCGCCGCGGCGCGGTTGGCCCAGTCGAGCAGGGGCTTGGCCGCCGCGTCATGGGCGAGCACACCCTGCGGCAACGCGAAAAGCCGCCGGGCATCGTCGGCCGGATCCCCCGACCGTTCGACGAGGTCGCGGCCCAGCAGGCGGCGATGGGAGTCGAGGATCACAGTCGCCCGCTCGATCCAGCACGGGTCGTTCGGCACGGATGCCGCCGTCATCGAAAGGGCCAGATGAGCGGAGCGAGCGCCACCGTGACCGCCATCACGAGCAGGTTGAGCGGCCCGCCAAACCGCAGGTAGTCGCTGAACTTGTACCCGCCGGGACCGTAGATCATGAGGTTTGTCTGGTAGCCCATCGGCGTGGCAAAGCCGCAACTGGCGGCCACCGTCACCGCCATCACGAACGGCATCGGGTTCACGCCGAGATCGGCGGCCGTCTGCCAGGCGATCGGGAAGATGAGCACCGCGGCGGCGTTGTTGCTCATCAATTCGGTGAAGATCATCGTCACGAGGTAGATCGCCGCGAGCACGGCATGCGGGCCGTCGCCGGCGGCCGCGATCGTCGACTGCGCAATCGCCTCGTCGAGGCCGGTTTTCTCCATGGCCTTGGCGAGGCCGAAGCTGGCCGCGATCAGGAGCAGCGACTCCCATTCGATGCTCCGCCGGGCCTCGTTCGAGGAGATGCAGCCCGCGGCCAGCACGGCCGCCGCCGCCACGAAGGCCGCCGCCACCATCGGCACCAGTTCGAACGTGGCCGCGAGCACCATCGCGGCGAGCACCGTGCAGGCGATCCATGCCCGGTCGTGCCGCGGCGGCGTCGATCCGCTCACTTCGCTGACGAGATAAAAATGTCGGTTTGTCCGCTGCCGCTCGAGGAATGTGGGGCTGGCCTCGAGGAGCAGCGTGTCGCCCGGCTCGAGCGCGATGTCACCGATCTTCATCTGCAGCCGCTCGCCGTTTCGGGCGACGGCGATCACGACGGCGTCGTACGTCGAGCGAAACCGTCCCTCGCGGATGGTCTGCCCGACGAGCGGACAGGTGTTCGACACGACCGCCTCGACGAGCACCCGCTCCGACCGCGGCCCGTCGAGCTGGAAGACCTGGTCGGTGGCCGGCCGCAGCCCGCGGATCTTCTGGAGTTCGACGACCGAGTCGACGACGCCGACGAACACGAGCCGGTCGCCCTCCTCGAGCCGCTCGCTGGGCGCGACGGCGGCCATCACGTGGCCAGCCCGGTCGATCTCCATGAGGAACAAGCCCTCGAGGCCGCGGAGACCGGCCTGCTCGATCGTGCGACCCACGAGCGGACTGCCGGGCTCGACGAACATCTCGAGCGAATACTGCCGCGGATCGTCGCTCTGGCTCATGGCGGGGCGGCGATCCTTCAGGAGATAGCGGCTCTTGCTGGCGAGCAGGAGGTAGGCGAAGCCGGCGATCACCAGCGGCACGCCGAGCCAGGTGATCTCGAACATGCCGAGCGTGCGGCCCGTCTTCGCGGCCACGAGGCCGCTCACGACCACGTTGGTGCTCGTGCCGATGAGCGTGCAGAGCCCGCCGAGCACCACGGCGGCGTTCATCGGCATGAGCAGTTTCGACACGCTCAGCCGGTGCTTCTTTGCCCAGTCACGGATCGCCGGCACCATCAGGGCGACGACCGGGGTGTTGTTCATGAAGGCCGAGACCGCTGCCGGGCCGACCATCGTGCGGAGTTGCGCCGCGGCGAGCGACTGCGGCCGGCCGAGCGCGCGATCGACGACGGCGGCGAGCGCGCCGGTGCGTTCCACCGCCGCCGCCACGACGAACAGCGCGGCGACCGTCAGCATGCCCTCGTTGCCCATGCCGCGGAAGGCCTCGTCGGGGGTCAGAACGCCGGCTGCCAGCAAGGCGACCACGCCGCCGATCATCGCCATGTCCGGGGCCCGCTGTCCGAAGAGCAGCATCACGAGCGTCGCCAGGACGACGACCGCCGTGAAGACCGCCTGCCAGTTGTGCAGCAATGCTTCGAAATTCATGAGGCGGGCATTTTCGCGGAAATCTGGGCGGAAAGGGAAGTTGTCGTGCGGGAGGCGCGGATTCGCAAGGGCAAAACCCCGCAACGCGACCGGCGAAACGCCACTCTGGTCGCAACGCCGGCCGGCGCGTTAGCCTCACGGCATCGACACCCCCCCGAAGGAGACGCTGCCCGTGATCGACCAACTGCTGCAGGGAAACGTGAAGTTCGTCACGGCTGAGTTCAAGCCGAACGAGGAGTATTACCAGTCGATCGCCACGAAGCAGACGCCCAAGGTGCTCTGGATCGGCTGCTCCGACTCGCGTGTGAGCGAGCATCAGATGACGGGATCAAAGCCCGGCACGATGTTCGTGCATCGCAACGTCGCCAACATCGTGGCCTTCAACGACGTCAACATCTCCGCGATCCTGGAATACGGCGTCGTACACCTGAAGATCGAAGACATCATCGTCTGCGGCCACACCCGGTGCGGCGGCATCGCGGCGATCGAGGACGGCGTGCACGAAAACTACATCGCCGACTGGCTCTGCATCGCGACGGGGGCCAAGGAGGCGGCCGACCGCATCGCGCGGGAGCGTGGTCTCTCCCGCGATGAGAAGCTGGCAGTGCTCACGGAGGAAAACGTGAAACTGCAGATCAAGCATCTCAAGAATCTCGCCCTCATCAAGAACATGCACGCGAAGGGCTCGCTGCCGCGGATCCACGGCTGGCTTTATCGCGTGGAAACAGGCACGGTCGACGTGCTCATCGACGGCCGTGATGCACAGGCCGGGCCGAGCCTGACGGCGTTGGCCTGAGCCGGGCTCTTCAAAAACTAACACATGGGAAAACGGCTCGAATGCGACTGAAGCCCCTGCGGTAAAAGGGGTTGCGGCGTGTGCTGGCTCGTGTGTCATCGCTCAAGGAAAACGTTGACTCTGCCGATCCCATTCGTATGCTTAGCGAGTCGATGGTTTCCCTGGAGCATGCATGTGTGTTCCAGAGCAGTTGGTGGACCGGCTCCACATGACCCACCTCCAGGCCGGCCCCAGTGTTTGATTGGTTGATGCTCGACTGATTCGTCGTCCGCGCCCGTCGTCGGGAATCGGACGATCCCGCCTGTCAGTCCAAAACAAGCGATTGATTTCAGGGTTCGGTGCCTCCGGTGCCGGCCTCCCGCCTTACTCCGCAACGGAGGACGATCATGTTCCATACCCAGCTTCGGTTCCACGGCACCGCTTCAGACCTCGACACGCGTCGGCAGGCGGGCTTCTCGCTCGTTGAGCTGCTCGTCGTCGTTGCCATCATCAGCACACTCGTCGGCCTGCTCCTGCCGGCCGTGCAGTCGGCTCGCGAGAGCGGCCGGCGGACCAGTTGCGCCAACAACGTCCGGCAGCTGGCCACCGCGTGCCAGCAGCACGTGGAAGCGCAGGGGCATTTCCCGACCGGCGGCTGGGGTCAGGAGTGGGGCGGCGATCCCGATGCCGGCTTTGGCAGCAAGCAGTCGGGTGGCTGGCACTATGCGTTGCTCCCCTACATCGATCAGTCGGCCCTGCGAAATGACGGAGCGGGGCAGGACGACACAGGAAAGGCCGCCGCCGCAAGGCGGGCCTACGAAACCCAGGTGGGCACGTTCGCCTGCCCGACCCGCGGAGTATCGGCGCCAGTGCCAGTTTCCGGTTCGTACCGGAACAGCAGCACCGCCACGTTTACGCCAGCCGTTGCCGGCCGCAGCGACTATGCCGCCAATGGTGGCGATGTCGTGTCGGCCGCGATGGTGGACCAGGCGGTCACTGCCAGTGCCACCGAGCAAAATATCCTCGCAATGCCCGGCTCGGCGGCGGGCAGCGTGGCCGCCGCCGGCAACGACAAGGCCACCGGCGTGGTGTTTCGCGGCAGCATGATGCGGCCGGCGCACCTCCGCGACGGCATGTCAAACGTTTACCTGCTTGGCGAACGGTTTATTCAAAAAGGCCAGGCCCAGACGTCCAGCGCTCTTGGCAACGAGCACAGTTGGCTCGTGGGCTTCGACGACGATTCGATCCGGTTCACGGCTTCGTCTCCGGAGGGCGATAGCGACTCGGCAACTTCCTCGTTCGAAGGCCGATTCGGCGGTGGCCACTCCGGCGTCTTCCCGATGGCGATGGCGGACGGCTCTGTGCACATGCTTCCGTTCAGCATCGATCTGAGCACGCACCAACGGCTCGGCAATCGTCGCGACGGCCAGGTGGCCATGCTGCCGACAAACTGAGGCCGGCTTCCGATATGATGCTCGGCATGAGCATTCCGCATGATCCGCCGCGTGAACGGTTCGAAGGTTACTACGCCACCCTGAAGGCCCCCTGGGACATCGGCCGGCCGCAGCGGCCGTTCGTCGAGGCGGGCGATGCGATCCACGGCCGCGTGCTCGACAGCGGCTGCGGCACGGGCGACCTCGCCCTCTGGCTGGCGAGCCGGGGCTGCGCCGTGACCGGCGTCGACTTCCTCGAGAAGCCGCTCGCGGTGGCCCGCAAGAAGGCGCAGGACCGCGGGCTCGACGCCAATTTCCTGCAGATGGATGCCCTCGCCACGGGCGAGCTTCCGGAGCGATTCGACGCCGTCACCGACTGCGGGCTCTTTCACACGTTCGACGACACCAGTCGCGCCGCCTATGTCGCAGCGCTTGCAAAGCTGCTCGAGCCCGGGGCGCGGGTGTTCGTGCTCTGCTTTTCGACCGACGAGCCGGGAGCGCACGGTCCGCGCCGGGTGAGCGAGCAGGAACTTCGGGCGGCCTTCGCAAAGGGCTGGGAGATTGAAAAGATCGAACCGTCGAGATTCGAGGTGGTGCCGGGGATTCCCGGGGCCGATTTCAGCCTGGGCGGGGCGAAGGCCTGGTTCGCGACGATCCGCCGGGCTTGAGAGTCCGAGCCTCCGTCGGTGTTCAGATGGCCGGTGATCAAGGGATTGTAGGTCTTCGATCGGCGGCTATTTGAACTGGAGGGGGAGGCGGTCCGTAGAATGGATTGGAGCAACACGGCCGATTGAAAAGCTGAACCGGAGTTGGGCGCTCTTCTGTCGGGGACATTCATTTCAAGAGGAACTGGCCATGACACGTTCATTCATGCTGATGATGACGATGATTCTGCTGACGGCCGGCACGGCGTTGGCCCAGCAGGTGGTGGTTCAGCCGCAGGTGGTTGCCCAGCCTCGGGTGGTGACTCAGCCGCAGATGGCACAGCCGACCAGGTCGTACCGCAGCTACTCTGTAAACCCCACGAATGTGCCGCGGGGCAAGGCGGGTCGCGATGGAACGCATGCCGGTGAGTCCACCTGGCGGCACGCCGGTGCAAAGGCTCACGGCAACTACGGCAGCGGCCGCTGATCCTGGTCGTGGCAGGCCGAAGCCGGCCCTGCAAGTTGAGAGGCCCGGCGCGATGCACAGCATCGCACCGGGCCCTCGGTGTTTGCGGACATCCCGGCCCCGGAGCCGCAGCTCCGGCGACCGGCTATTTTCGGTTGTTGAGACTCAACGTGTGGATAGGCGGCACCTCCTTCCAGGCGGAATCGAGAAACGCAATTGAATCAAGGTCGTAGTGACGCTTGAGTGCGGTGGCCAGGCCGTCGGCATCAATATCGTCGACGAATCGGATGAACGTGACGGCGTCGCGACGCGCGATCAGCCAGCGGACGAGCGCAGCGCTCTGGCCGTAAAAGACCCGCTGCCGCCGTGTATCAGCCGGATAGTCCTCCAGCGCGAGCAGATCGGGGCTGGTGAACGAGCAGCCCTGCCGCTGGGCGAGCCGGAAATCATCCTCGTGGCCGAGCTGTTTCGCGGTGCCGTCGAAGAGCAGGGCGAGCCCTTCGTCGGCCCAGCGGGGCGGGGGAGCGTGAACGAAATGATCGGCCAGCACGACATGCACGAGTTCGTGGGAAAGCGCGTCGGGAATCACGTCCGGACCGTCGCCCATCACGTCGATCCGTCGGCTCGAGACCGCGTTGCCCGAGAAGTTGATCGCGGTGGCACCGCGGGAGCCGGCAGGCGGCAGGCCGACGGCGGCGGCGAATGCGTCGGGAGTGGCATGCACGTGGATCGCACAGCGGGCAATCCAGCGGCGGGGCGATTCGTTGCCGAGAAGCAGCCCGAAGGCGGCGCTGCGAACCTGCTCGGCAGCGGCACGAATCTGCGCCGCGCGGGCCGGGCTCGTGCCGTGGACCACGATATTGCCGGTGAACTCGTCGGCGCCGGCCACGGCAGCGAGGCCGAGCGGCAGGAGCATCGCGACGACAGCCTGTCGAAGCCGAAGGTTCATGACGGAAGGTTTCCACCGGGTTTCGGAAATCACGACTTCAGAGGTGCACACGGCGTGCCATTCGGAAAAGGGATCGCAGGCGGGAATTGAAAACCTATTTCTGCGGCCGCGCCATGCCTGGTGCCGGGCTGAAGCATCGAAGCCGGCGGGCCTGTCGCTGCTTGAAAACCGTGCAGCGAATGCGCGGCTGGCCGGCAGGGCCCTGTCGGCGGTGGGGAATAGACTCGGGCCATGCGACTCTTCCCCTGCGATCGCTACCAGCTGCCGCTGCCCGACGGCCATAGCTTCCCGATCGACAAATACGCACTGCTGCGGCGGCGGCTGGAGTCGCATGCCAAGGCCGGGGCAACGCTCGAATTCATCGAACCGC
This sequence comes from Planctomycetia bacterium, assembly GCA_026401035.1. Taxonomy (GTDB): domain Bacteria; phylum Planctomycetota; class Planctomycetia; order Pirellulales; family UBA1268; genus RGVT01. The sequence continues at coordinate 17,902 of JAPLNR010000064.1, forward strand.
ATGCCGCCACCGACGACGAACTGCTGCGGGTGCACGATCGCGGCTACCTCGGTCGCGTGATGGCCGGCACGCTCTCCCGCGAAGAGGTCAGACGGATCGGGTTTCCATGGAGCCGGGAACTGGTGGAGCGGTCGCTTCGCAGCACGGGCGCCGCGGTCGATGCGGCGGCGGCCGCCCTCGCCGACGGAGTCGCGGCAAGCCTCGCCGGCGGCACGCACCATGCCGGCAGCGACTGGGGGGAGGGCTACTGCGTGTTCAACGACACGGCCGTGGCCGCGCGGGAAATGCAGGCCCGCGGAGCGGTCCGCCGCGTGCTCATTCTCGATTGCGACGTCCACCAGGGCAACGGCACGGCCGAGATCTTCGCCGCTGACTCCACCGTGTTCACGATGTCAATCCACGGCGCCAAAAACTTTCCGCTCCGCAAGCACCCCAGTTCGCTCGACGTGCCACTCGAGGATGGCACGGGCGACGACGACTATCTGCGGGCTCTCGACGGGGCGCTCGACGAATCATTCGACCGGGCCGCTGCCGATCTCGTGCTCTACATCGCCGGCGCAGATCCCTATGCCGGTGACCGCCTCGGCCGGCTGAAGCTCACGAAGCAGGGACTGCTCGCCCGCGACCGGATGGTGCTCGAGGCGGTACGTGCCGCGGGCACGCCGCTGGCGATCGTCTGCGGCGGCGGCTACTGCCAGGATCTCGAGTCGATCGTCGACATCCACGCCGCCACGATGCTTCTGGCCGCGGCCGGCGATTCCAGTCGGAAAACTTGAACGGCGGGCAGCATCGCCTATACTGCCCGCCGGAAGGTTTCAGAAATATCCTTGCTTTGAATTGGGCGACCCTCGCGGCCGCCCGTACCAACCTCGCGAAAGCACAAGGTGGTGACCTGACCTGGCAACAGGGCGGGAGGATATGCGTTGGGAGCGTCTCCCGGCGAAGCTTTCGAGGATGCATTCGAAAGCACCTTCCTTTCCATCATCGGAAAGGAAAGCGTCATGCCCGTCGGCTATCCATCGATTCGGGTCCTCAATCACAATCCGACACACCATCTGTGGAACAACAACGGAACATGGTGGGTGCATTTCACGGTTCACTTCGACCAGCGGAAGCGCCGCGTCAGAAGATCGCTCAAGACCCGGTCGTTGACCGAGGCGGTCGAGCGTCGCGATGCCTTGCTGCTGCGGATCAGCCAGGAGGGTGAGCTGGTGCCGGAGCGGTTTTCCTACGACCGGCGGGCCATCGTCTAAATCGCGTGCGTCGGAATCGTGGAGAGGGGGGCCGTACCGCCGCAATGCTTCGGGTCAGGGAAACTGTACTGGCAAGACCGCGCCTGTCCGGCAACCTGGTCGGTGTTTCAACGGCTGGCGTCACGTGCCACGGGCACGGCCGCCGAAGAATTTTCAGCGGGTGGCGGTTTGCGATCGCAAGGAGGCGACGATGCGCAGGGTTTCATACGGGCTGGTGGCAGTCCTGGGCATGCTGATCGTGGCGGACACCGCCGCGGCGCGGCCTTTCGGATACATCTGGGAGAAGCGCAAGGCCGAACTCTATGCGCGGTTGTCGCGGGACGTATCGGTCCGCGTGAATGCCCGCGTCAACGCGGCGAAGAAGGCACTGCAAGACTCGCTCGACGCGCAGGTGGCCGACGAGGCGGCGAAACTCCAGGAGCAGGCGGAGGCCGGTGCGCAGGAACTCGATGCCCGATTTGGCGAGGAAATCCACGCCCTCGACGAGGCCTTCGCAGTCGAATCGAAAGCGCTCCGCGAGCGGTTTGATCTGCAGTTGCAGGATCTGAAGAAGAAGGTGGACGCGGATGTCGCGGCAGCCAGTGCCGCGGCGGCAGCCAAGATCGAGGTCGATGCAAAACAGGCCGTCGCAGACGCGGCAGCCGTCAACACCGACCTTCAGAAGGACGTCACGGCCAAGACCGAGGCGGAAATCAAACGCATCGAGCAACAGTCGGCGGTTGAAATCAAAAATATCCTGGCAGCGACCGAGAAGAAGGTGGACGTCGAACTGACAAAAATGAAGGCCCACATCGACCAGCAGGTCGCCGAGATCGCGAAGCGGCTGGAGGCGGATCGTGCCGCGGCAGAGAAGAAGCCCGCCGAAGCCGAAGCCGACGTGGAAGGTGGCTCAGATTCAGACGCCGACGCGGCGGATTGAGCCAGGCGGCCCCGGTGGTCCCGTGCGTAGCGTCCGGGAGATCCAACGCATGGCAGCGGTGATGGCGGCCGATGACCGCTGCCAAGCCGACGGTCTCGGTGCGACGGGCAAGACTCTTTCGAAGACCTCATCTGCGGCGCGCCGCTATCGGCCCGTGTCCACGCTGAACTGCACCTCGACGAGGTCGTCGATCTTGTCCTTGCCATACGTCATGCCAAAGTCTTGGCGATTGATCGCCACGGCCCCTTTGAGCCTGAGAGCATCGCCGTCTTCCGCATCGTGTTTCCGCTTGAGGTCAGCAAGGAGCCCGAGGTGAGCGGCGAAATCGCCGACCGCCCGGGCATCAATCAGGTCTGGGCCGGCATAGAGGCCAAGCGATGGGACCTGATCATCGCCGAGGAGTCGAGCCGCCTCTACCGCCACCACACGAAGGCGGGCGAACTGTTCGAGTCGGCGGTGGACGCCGGCGTGCGGGTGATCTGCCCGTCGGACTACATCGATACGGCCGACGATGACTGGCCCGACCGGCTGCATACGTGCCAGATGCAGCACTCGCGGTCGAACTTCTACACCCGGCAACGGATCCGCCGGGCGAGACGTCGGCCGAGGTGGGCGAGTGGCTCGACTCGATCAAGTTCGCCAAGGCGAAATGGTCGCGGCAGTCCAAGTGGACCACCTACAACGTCAACTCGATTATCCGCAGGACGATCTATCGCGGCTTCGAGACCAACCGCGTGAAAGTCGAGAAGCGGAAGCTTCGCACGGGCAAGTCGCAGCCTGTCTGGAACGACGAAGACAAGATCCAAACGCGGGAGAGCCCGCATCTGCGGATCGTCTCGGACCATCTCTGGTACATGGCCAACGAGGTCGTCGACAAGCGACGCGTGTTCCAGAAGCCCGTTCGCGGCGCGGGCCACCCGCTCCGCGGCACAACTCGGCAGCGGCGCGGGCTGCTTGCCGGCGTGTTCACCTGCGGCGTCTGCGGCTCGCCGATGTACTCGCACGGCAAGACGGACGGCGTCTTCCGGTGCTCGGGGGCCACTGAGCTCAAGAAGCTCGACAAGGACGAGAAGAAGCTCGTGGCAGCGCTGCCGCCGGCGGTGGCGGGCCCGCTCCGCCAGGCGGCCACGGCGGAGGGCGAGCCACCGGCTGGCGAGCCCGCGAAGATGCTTCAGCGGACACTGGTGGTGAATGCGTTTGCCGAGCCGCAGCTGGTAAAGCACGCCTGCGTGATCGTGCAGCGTCGGCTGGAGGGGAAGACCTACAAGGAGATCGCCAAAGAACTCGATCTCACGAAGGACCACATCCAGAACTGCGCCCGGATCACGAAGTTGATGGAGGAGGCAGGCATTCCCGAGCCCTACCACCGACTGACGGAGAAACCGGCCAGGGTCGCCCGGTGGTGCAGCAAGCACTGGCTGAAGGCGGGCGACCGCAAGGGCGGCGGCAAACGCCGCCGGGCGTCATGACGCCGTCGGCGGTATACTGGTCCATGCTGATAGAAAAACGTTCTGCCCCTTTTTCGGGAACGCAGCCATGAGCAGAGTCACCGTCGATCCAAAGCAGATGAACGGCGTGCCGTGCATTCGCGGCCTGCGAATTCCCGTGGCGACCGTCGTCGGCATGATTGCGGAAGGAATGACGAAAGAAGACATTCTTCGAGCTTTTCCCGACCTGCAGGCGGAGGACGTTCACGCGGCGCTCTCTTACGCCGCTGAGGCCGTGCGAGAGCGGGAACTTCCGCTGCTGCATGCCTCATGAGATTCCTCATCGACAATGCTCTTTCACCGGTTGTCGCAGAAGGCCTGCGGCAGGCAGACCATGATGCAATTCACGTCAGGGATTTGGGGCTTGCGGCTGCGGATGACGAAACGATTTTTGAGCACGCGGACCGCGATCAACGGGTTATCATCTCGGCGGATACCGACTTCGGCACGATTCTCGCTATGCGAAACGTGGCGAGGCCGTCGGTGATTCTGTTTCGTGGAGCGACCCCCCGAAACCCGATCGGCCAGGTCAAGCTGTTGCTTGCCAATCTTCGCGAGATAGCACCGAGTGTCGAACGCGGCGCCGTCGTGGTGCTAGAGCCCCAGCGAATCAGAATCCGCACGCTGCCGATGATCTCTTCGTAGACCTCACGGCCGCATCGCCTTGCACGCGTCGTGGCATTTCCGGCAGGCCGCCAGGGGCCGTCTACGTGGTGCCCAGGGCCCGCGGTGGCCGAAACCTAGGCACGCATGCCAAGCGGCTTGTGGCGAAGGCGGGCGTTGAGGTGTGGCCGAAGATGTTCGTGAACCTTCGTGGCAGCCGATCGGACGATCTGGACCGCAATCCGGAGATCACGGAAAAGGCGATCGACGTTTGGATCGGCAACTCGGAACGAATCCGCCGGCGTCACTATCACGGGGTGCGGCCGGAAGACTGGGCGGCAGCCACCGGAAAAACGGCGCAAATTCCGGCGCGCCCAGCGTCGTTCAGGAGTGTTCAGGAGCCATCAACCCTTCACGACGCCCGCAAAAAATCGCTTGGCGTCGTGAAGGACGCGGAAACTCAATACCCCCGACTGGGGTCGAACCAGTAACCTTCAGCTTCGGAGGCTGACGCTCTATCCAATTGAGCTACGGGAGCATACCGACCGAAGTCTACCACCCAACGGCGGCTGGCAACAGGATTCCACTATCGGCCGCGGCTGGTGCGGTTGATGGATCAGGCCGAACGCCGCAGTGGCGCCGCCGACGGACCCTGTTTTGGCCGGCTGGCCTCGGCATGCGGGCCATCGATCCGAATCGTCCGCATCCCCGCCGACTCTTCCCGCTCGGCGGCCGCCCGCGCCATCGTTCGCAACTGCCGGTAACGGGGCAGGTAGGAGCCAAATTGCATCAGCGCCACGGCCCGGCCCACGAGCATCGGCGCCGTGCCGAAGGGTGCGCGGGCCACCGCATGCCGCACGATCTCGATCAGATGCAGCACCAGACCCGCCACGAGCGGCCGGCCCGCCACCGATCGCCAGAAGAGCCGCTCGGCATGGAGCCCAGACTTGAATGGCTGCTTGTGTTGCTTCGAAAGCGGCGCCGCCACCACCCGCGATGAAGTCTCGAGCACGACCGGACAGCCGGTCTGCGCGACGGCGACGGCCATGTCGACATCGGCACAGCTGTCGCCGCACGCGGTCGAGAATCCGGGTCCCGCCTGCTGCAGGATGTCGGCCCGCCAGAAGCCAGCTTCGAGCACCGGACCGTGCGGCGCAACGGCGGCTGCCGCCATCTTCGCCACGCTGTTCGCAGAGCGGCGGGGCGCGATCGCAATCCGCCGGCCACCGCGGCCGTAGCGGATGCCCGCACCCACGACGCGCTCCTGATCGTCGACCGCCACGGACAGCGGCACCACCGCCGCTGCGTTACTGGTTTCAAAGCGGGCCAGTGGCCCGGCCGTCCAGCCTTCGGTGGCCCGCCAGCCGGCAGCGAGGATATGGATCACCTCGCCTTCGCTCGCAGCGATGCCGAGATTCGTGCAGGCCACGAGGCTCGAGCCGATGGGCGCCTGAACGAACCGCACTTCCTCGCGGATATTCCAGGGGTCGCCATATTCGCAGCCCAGCGCCACGACAATCTCGCAGCCGTCGGGACGGTTTTCCAACACGCTGACGAGCGTGTCTTCCAGCGCGGAGGTGCCCGTCGCCGCCGGGATGACAATCGACAGTCTGGGCCGACACGAGACCGATCGCGACATCATCTATCCCCCCGCTGGCGTGAGCCCCTGCCCGCTGTGACGGCGCAGAACTACCGACACGAATTCTCTAAAACGACAAATCCCGCTTGGCAGCGACCGCTTCAGGCCGCGGCCCGCTGCGGCTGCAGTTCGGTGAACAAGTTGACCGTCTGCAGCATCTCGCCATCGGCGTCGTAAAACTGCAGGACGCCCACGTCGATCAGCCACATGGCGAACATGTCCGACACGCGATAACAGCGGGCCACGCAGCGGCCGCGATCGATGCGGATATTCTCCTGCACCTCGGCCACGTCAACGGCCTCGAGGCCGAGGTCGAGAAAGTAGCGGGTAACGAGGTGCCGCACGTCGGCGGCATGCATGTGCAATCGCATGGAAGGCAACCTCCTGTTGCAAACTGGGCGAACGACTTCCTGTCGATCGGGGGCGGAACCTTACCGGGGACTACTCGGCGACGGTAGGCGACTTTCTCCGCTCCCGATCCTTCACCGATCCCTCTGACAGAGTCGTCATCGTCCCGAAGCCTTTGCCGGGATGATTTTCCCGTAGCGAGTCTTTCCAACCCTCACTATCCGACGCGTCTTGCCAGGCTGCCTCGTCGTGCCAGATCGCACAGCCTGCCAAAAAGCGGGGCCTGCTTCAGCCGGACTACAGCCGATTCGTCCAATCTTCCTGCGAATACCGCTCCCGCACGAGCCGCTCGACCCGGTCGTGGGGGATCGCGCAGCGGGTGGCGACCGCGCCGAAGGCCTGCCGCACCAGCGACTCGAGCGCCGGCCGCCCCAGATGCAGGTTGGCCAGAAATTCACCGTGGGGGCGGCGGGCCCGGTAGTCGGGTTCGCGGGGCGGATGACGCAGAACGCGGGAAATGAGGCTGATGTCGAAATCGTCGAGTAGCGTGCCGTGGTAGAGCACGCCGTGCCGCCGCACCCGCAGGGCGTTGCCCGAAAACTTCAGCGCAGCGCCAGCGGCGCCTTGCATGAGCACCAGGTCGCTCGAACCCCGGCGATCCACCGCGAGCCCCGCGGCGCACAATGCCTGCCGCAGCGGACCGAGCAGCGCCGCATGAATCCGTTCGATGGGCGGAGCGCCTTCCGGATGCGGCACGATCACCGACCACATCAGGCAGCCCGGCCCAAGCACCACCGTGAGCCCGCCACTCGGCCGCCGGCAGACCCGCACGCCGAGTGCGGCGCACGACTCGCGGTCGATCTCCTCGTCGAGCCGGCTCGACGAGCCGACCACCACGGCCGGCGTGGCCGCCATCCAGGTTCGCACCACTGCGCCGGTGGCAATGCCTTCGTGCGCCTCCTCCAGCAGGGCCTCGTCGAGGGCGAGATGCTCCTCGACCGTGTCGAATCGGGCGTCGAGCCACTCTGCCGCCCAGGCCTGACCGTCCGGAACCGCGGCCAAAGCGTGGTCTGCTTCGTGATGGGCGGGACGTTGACGCACGGGGCGACTCCCCTAGACTTCCAGATATCCGCGGCCCGGCAACGCACCGCGGCCTCCAACCCATTCTCTTGCTTCGGCAATCGGGCCCGCCACATGGCAGACACACCCCAGCGGTCGCTTTCACCTGACGACTCGCTGCCGCCCGTCGAGCCGCCGAGCGCTGCGTTTCTCGTGCAGCTGTTCCTCGTGCCGGGGCTGATCGTCACCATCATCGTCTGTGTCTGGCTCGCATTCCACTGGCTCGCGCATCTGGGCAACGATCCGCAGGCCTACGTCCGCACCCTTCGCCGCAATAACGAGGGCCGCTGGCAGGCCGCGCTGAATCTGGCCAATGATCTCCGTGGGCCGGGGGGCGGAGCCCTGAAGTCGGACGAAGCCCTCGCCACCGAACTCGGCCGGATTCTCGACGACGAGGCGAAGAGCGGCCGCACGGGGGAGCAGACGCAGACATTGAAGGTGTATCTCTGCCGGGCGCTGGGGGAGTTTTCGATTCCGGCGGCTGCGGAGCCGCTCGTCGCCCGGGCGGAGAACGTGGCCGATCCGCAGACGGCGCGGGCGGCCGTCGAGGCGCTCTCCGTGCTGCAGACGAATCTCATCGCCGCCGACCGCGCGGCAGCCGATCCCGCCGCGCTCACCGGCGCCGTCATCGCCGCCTCCCGGAGCGACGACGTGCCGCTGCGGCTGGCAGCGGCCTTCACCCTCGGCGTGGTGGGCGGACCGGACGCAGTCGATCGGCTGCTGGTGCTGGCCGGCGATGCATCGGATGACGTCCGGTTCAACGCGGCGCTCGGGCTTGCCCGGCAGGGCAGGGAAGAGGCGGTCGACGGCCTCGTCGAAATGCTGTCGCTCCCCGATGTGCCGCCGGCGGCTGCCGCTGCGGACCGCGGCGCGGACGCGGCCCAGTCGCAGCGCTACAAGCGGGCGCTCGTCGTGGTCAACGCCCTGCGCGGCGTGGCCCTGCTCGTTGACACCACACACCAGCCGCCCCCGAAGAGTATCCTTGACCGCGTGCAGGCCGCCACGCAGGATCCGGTGGCCGACGTGCGCTCGAGCGCCGCCGCGGTGCTCAAAAAGATCGAGCGTCTGTCGGTCACGCCGACAGGCTGAAACCCGTCCCACTTTCCTCAGGAGCCCATCATGGCAGCGACGACCCAGCAGACGATCGAACTTCTTCTCGAGAGCTACAGCATGGAACTCGAGACCGTGATGAACTACCTCGCCAACAGCGTAAACCTCGACGGCGTGCGGGCCGAAGAGATCAAGAAGTCGCTCGGCGGAGACGTGCTGGGGGAGATCACCCACGCCCAGCAGCTCGCCAATCGGATCAAGCAGATCGGCGGCCATATCCCCGGTTCCAAGGCTCTCACGCTCGGCAAGCAAATTCAGCCCGTTACCGACACCACCGATGTGGTGGGCGTGATCAGGTCGGTGATCGCCGCCGAGGAAGCGGCCTGTGCGCAGTACAAGAAGATCATCAAGGCCGTCGAAGGCGAGGACTACGTCACGCAGGATCTCTGCGTTCGCATCCTGGCCGACGAGGAAGGCCATCTCGTGCAGTTCAAGGGCTTCCTGAAGGAATACACGAAGTAGGCTTCAGGCGTTGATGTATTCGTCGAGCGCCTCACGGAGCATCTCCGTGTCGGGCTCGATGCCCGTCCAGGTGTGGAAGTCGATCGCCGTCTTCTCGCAGTGGATCTCGAGGCCGTCGATCGCACACGCGCCATGCCTGACCGCGGCGGCCACCACCGGCGACGGTTGGGACACCAGCGCGAAGTCGGCCACCACGAGATCGTTGCGCAGCCCCGAAAATTCCACGATCGGCTTCGGGCCAACGGCGGGCACGGCGGAAACGACGATGCCGACCCGCTCGGGAATCTCGATCGCGGCCTGCCAGGGAACTGCCGTGGCCGGCGCGGCCTCGAGGCCGTTGAGGGCCTCGACCAGCGCGGCGGCCCGTTCGGGGGTGCGGTCGCAGACGAGAATTTCAGCGACGTTGGCCAGCGAAAGCTCGAGCGCCGTGGCCCGGGCGGCGGCGCCCGCCCCCACGATGAGCACGCGGGTGCCAGTCGGATCGATGTGGGTGCGCAGGGCCTCGACCGCGCCGCGGCCGTCGGTCATGTGGCCGACGAGGCCTGTCGGCTGCCGGTCGACCAGGCTCACCGCACCGGAAAACGTGGCGGCCGGCGAGGCGGACGCCATCAGGGGCAGGGCCGCGGCCCGCAGCGGCCCGGAGAGCACCGCCCCGCGAAATCCCAGCGCGGCCACGCCGGCGATCGCCTCGGTCAGCCGGTCGGGGGTGACTTCGAGCGTGAGAAACCGCCAGTCGAGGCCGGCCGACTCGAGCATGCGTTCGTAAAGATATTGCGCGGGATTGCCCGCCGCCGGAGCACCCAGCAGCGCGATGATTTCCTGAAGGGCCGGGCTCGTCATCCGCCGCCTCGAACAGTGACCATCCGTCGGTTTTCGCGGTGACGGGCGTCACCTCACACCGTGACGCTCGTCACGGCCGCGAACCGTGGATCCTTGCGGATCGGGTCGAAGTCGGGCTCGACCTCCATCAGTTCGCGGAACCGGCCATCACTCGCAATCGCCTGCGTGAGGTGCTCGATGGCCGCCAACACCTTGCCGTCCAGCGAGAGATAGCAGGCAAGATTGTAGTGCAGGATCGGCTGCTGCGGCGACGCCACCAGCCCCTGCTTGAGAATGCCGATCGCCTCGTCGAGCTGGCCCAGCCGCTTCAAGCACCAGCCCAGGCCAAGCCAGGCCTCCAGCCGCTTTGGGTCTTCCTCCGAAACGAGCGTGAGCGGGCCGATTGCCTCCTGCCAGCGGCCCAATGCCCGCAGCGCCTCCCCCTCGAGCAGCTTGGCATCGGGCTTGGAGCGGGTGGGCTCGGGGAGTTCATCCAGGATGCGGAGGCCGCGCAGGAGCACTTTTTCCGCGGAGGCCGGAACCGGACGGTCGGTTTCGACCAGCAGTTCGCCGAGTTCGATATAGCCGGCAGACTGCCGCAAAATGGCCTGGCGGCGATTCCGTGACATGGCGGTCATGGGCTCCTCCTCGATCCACGCGCTCGTTGCCGCCTTTGCGACACCAGTGCTTTATACGCAGGTGGGGCGGTTTGGGTCGGCGAAATCGCGATTTTCCCGGGCCCGGGGATTCCGGGCTACGGATTTTCCCTTCCGGCGCCACATATAGAGGTAGGCACCCCCGAGGAACTTCCCATGCGATTGACGGTTCGAACCCTGCTGGCCTGGCTCGACAACGTGCTGCCGGCCGACGAGCAAAAACAGATGGGCGACAAGGTGCTGGGCAGCGCCGCGGCCCAGCAACTGGTGGACAGAATCCGGCGGGTGGTGGAACGGCCGACGATCTCCGCCCCCCGGGTCGACGGCAAGGGGCTAGCCGCCGATGCCAACTCCGTGGCCGAGTATCTCGACAACACGCTCGAGTCCGAAAAACTGGAGGCCTTCGAGCGGATCTGCGTCGAATCCGACATGCATCTGGCCGAGGTGGCCGCCTGCCACAACCTCCTCGCCGCGGCGTCCACCGACCCGGCCGTTTCCGCGCTGCTCGATGCCTCAGGGCGCAAGCGTCTTCTCGCTGCGATGCAGCATCGCTCCGCCGTTCTCTTCGCCGAAGCCGAGCGTCGGGAGGCCGTGGCCAACGCCCGCGCCCTGCAGGCGGCCCTGCGAACCGCCGCGCCGGAACACGACGACACGGTTTTGTTCGACAAGAGCCGGCACGCGGTACCGCTGCCGTCGACAAACGGTGCAACCACAACGCCGGGGAAGGAACCGCGTCGGCGGACTGCGCTCGGCGCCTGGGCCGCGGCACTGACGGCATTGACGCTGCTGCTCGTGCTCGGCGGACTGCTCGGGCAGTCGATCATGAGCAGTCGCGGCCGGAAGATTGCCGCACGGCAGGAGCCGCCAGCCGTCGCGACGACAGCCGTTGAAGCGATTGAAGAACCGGCCGCGGCGATCGCCGAGCAGGCGGCCGCCCAGCCGGAACCTGTCGAGCCGGCCGTGGAGCCGGTGGCGAAAGAAGCGTCGGCCGAGCCACCGGCCGTACCGCAGGAAGCGATCGCCGAGCCAGCGGTAGAACCGGCGGGGGCGCCAGGAGTGGAATCAGCACCGCCAGTTGCGGCCGTGGTCGAGGCCACGCCAGCGGTCGAGGCCACGCCAGTGCCGGCCACCGCACCGATTGCCCCCGCGCCGCCGCCGGTGACGGAGTCGCCACGTGTTGCCTTCGGTGATGCCCTCGCCATCGCGGCCACGCCCACCCCCGTCGCGGCCATCCCGCCGGTGCCTGCCACAGCAACACCGGCCCTGGCATCACCCTTCGACGCGCCGGCCGGTGCGACGCCGCCTGCGGCCGCGGCCCCGCAGCCGGCCGTCGGTTTTGTCGGTACGGACGGACTCCTCCTGCACAAAGTGGCCGCGGCGGGGCAGCAGGCGTGGGTGCCGTTCACGCCCGGCGCGGCGATCGGCCTGCGTGAAGACCTGATTGCGCCGTTCGGTGGTCATCCCGACGTGAATATTCGCGGCGTGAGAATCCGTCTCCTGCCCGGCACGCGGGCCACGGTGTCGCTCGATCCTGATGGCACGCCGCGGCTCGAAATCGCATTTGGTCGCGCCGTGGCGCGGGCCAGCAGCGGCGATGCGCGGCTTGCCATCACGGCCGGCGGGCTCGCGGGCACGATCATGGCGGGGCTCACCGAACCGGTGGCCATCTCCGTGGAGCTCGAGCGGTTTGCCGGAACGGATCCAGCCAGTCAGCCGGCGCGGGTGCGGGCGGGTGTCGTGGCCGCTTCGGGCGGAATGCAGTGGAGGCAGGCGGCAGGGCCCGAAGGGATGCTCGCGGGGATCGCGCCCGAAGGCATGCTCGAGGCCCGCACCGCCATCAACTGGGACAGCTTCCGTCCCGGGAACGCCGCGCTCGAGCGGCTGCCCAGCCTGCCGGAGTGGATTGCCTCCGCGCCGCCCGCCGACCGGCTCGAAAAAGCCGCCCACGAGGCGCTCGCGGCGAAGGTGGCGGCTGTCGCGCCGCTCGACCGCGCCCTTCGCGAACTGGCCGCCGATCGCCGCGTGGAAAACCGGATTCTGGCGGTCTCGACACTCGCGCTGCTCGGAGAATTCGAGGAACTGGTAGAGCTCCTGTGCGCCGACGCCCCCGGTCGCAAGCTTGAGGGCCGGCAGTGGCTGCAGCTGGAGGCGACCACCGTGCCGCTGGCCCTGGCCCGTGGTGAACTGGCCGCCGGCAAGCTGCGGGAAGCGTTTGAAAATCGTGGCCCGCACGGCAAGGCTGAGGTGCTCGACGCCATGGCCCGCGGCTTCAGCAACGAAGACCTCGCGGCCGGAGCCGACCGGGCGCTCGTGGCGGCGCTCGACGACGAGGATCTCGTGGTGCGGCGCTACGCAAGCAAGTGCCTCTACGACATCGTGCAGCCCTCGGCGACCGACAGGCTCCGCTACCGTCCTGACGGGATGCCCGACCTGCGGCGGGAGGGCGTCAACTGGTGGCAGGGCCAGCTCGAGAAAGGGCTCGTCCGTCGGGCGGGCACGCAGCCTTCCGGCGGGGCCGTGACACGGTGACGGAGACGGTTTTGATGCCCTGTGGCCGCATGAATCGGGCGGTTTGTCGAAGCGCTGGCGTGAGTGATATGCTCCGGCAGACGGTTTTTAAGGCCGGGATCGCCGCCATGGACCGGTGCGGTCGGCGGGATTCGCTTCGTTGGTGACAGGAGAAGAGTCAGGGTGCAAATCAAAGTTTCGGCACGGCATGGGCATCTGAGCCCGGCATCGCAGTCAAAAATCACCGCCAAGGTCTCGCGACTCAAGCGGTATTTCGACCGCCTCACCGCCCTCAATGTGACCGTCGACCTCCAGAATGCCGGGCTGCCGGCAGTCGAAATCGTCGCCTCCGCCGAGCATTTTCACGACATGGTCAGTCACGAGCACTCCGCCCACCTGTGGCGGAGCGTGGACGGTGCGGTGCAGAAGCTCGAGCAGCAGCTGCGGAAGCACAAGGAGAAGGTCCGGGATCACAAGCACGCGGAAACCGCCCGACGGGGCTGAGCCCCGACCGATCCACGACCGACAGCCACTCAGAGAAAACAATCGAGAGTCAATCGCGCATGAAGTTTTCCGATTTTGTCGCGGTGGATGCCATCCGTTCCGACATCGAATCCGACACCAAGCAGGGGGTGATCCGCGAGATGGCGGAAGCGCTCGTCGAAGCGGGCAAGATCGCCCCGGGCGAGCTCGAGGGCATCGTGAAGGCGATCATGAAGCGCGAGGATCTCGGGAGCACCGGGATCGGCCGCGGCGTGGCCGTGCCCCACACCAAGCATCCCAGCGTCGACCGGCTCGTCGGCACGGTGGCCGTCAGCCGCAAGGGAATCGAATTCGAGAGCCTCGACGGCGAGCCTGTGCAGCTCTTCTTCCTGCTCGTGTCGCCTCCCGACCGGCCGGGCGATCACCTGCGGGCACTGGAAAACATCTCCCGGCAGCTCCGTGACGACGGATTCTGCAAACGGCTGAAGGCGTCGCAGACGCCGGCCGAGATCGAACACCTGCTCGAAGAAGCCGATCATCACGGATTCGTGTCGTGAGCTGCTGCTTGGAAAGTATGAGCCAGGAAACATTATCCCGCGAGGTGGTGGTCGGTAACCGGCAGGGGCTGCATGCCCGGCCGGCCGATCTGCTTGCGCGCGAGGCCCGCAAGTGGCAGTCGCGGATCGAGCTCGTGGGCAAATCGCAGCGGGCCGACGGCAAGAGCATCCTCGAACTGCTGACGCTCGCGGCCGAGGCCGGCACGCGGCTCGTTGTCGAGGCAACGGGGCCCGATGCCCAGGAGGCGATCGAGGCGATCGGCGGCCTCTTCGACCGCAATTTCAACGAACAAATGAATGGCAACGACGCACCAGGCGAAACCAGACGGTAGTCCTGCAAGAGTCCTGTCCAAGACAATCCGACCGAACACCAGTCAGTCCGAACACTCACCGACCGAAACAAAAGAAGGAGCCGCAACGAGCCGCCAGGCGCGAGTCGTGCGGGGAAGTTGATCGCAGCCCGTCGGCCACCAGCCTGGTGGGCCGGCCCCGGATTTCCGGGAGGGCGATGCGATCCCCTCGCGATGATTCAAGCCGCCGGCGCGCGGAGTGCGCCCCATGCTGAAACTCCAGGGTATTGCCGTCTCGCCCGGCGTCACGATCGGCGAGGCGCTCGTTCTCGACAGCGAGGGATTTCGCATCCCGCGTCGCTTCGTGGAGCGGAGTGCCGTCGATACTGAGCTCGAGCGGCTCAAGACCGCGGTGGCCGAGACCGCCCGGGAGATCGAGCACAACCGCGACGCGATCCGGGCCGAACTCGGCGAGCAGTATTCCGCCATCTTCGACGCTCATCTGGCGATGCTGCACGACGAGCGGCTGCAGGCGGAACTGACCAGCGCCGTCCGCGACAAGAACTGGTGGCCGGAATACGCCGTCAGCCGCACGCTGCGCCGCTACGCCAAGGCGTTTCAAAACCTCGACAACCACATCGCGCAGCGGGCCCACGACATCTACGACATCGAGAAGGGGCTGCTCCGCAACCTGCTCGGCCAGCGCCGCGAGACGCTCGCCGCGATCTCGCAGCCCGTGGTGGTGCTGGCCCACAACCTCACGCCGAGCGAGACGGCCAATCTCGACCGGCAGTTCGTGAAGGGCTTCGCCACGGAGCTTGGCGGGCCGGGCAGCCACACGGCGATCGTCGCCGAGGGGCTCGAGATTCCGGCCGTCGTGGGGCTGGGGCCGTTCCTCGCCGACGTGTCGGGGGGCGAGCCTGTCATTCTCGACGGCAACCAGGGCATCGTGATCCTGCAGCCCGACGAGGAGACGATCGCGCGGTATCGGGTGGAGGTGGAGACGGCCCGCACGGTGGCCGCGAAGCTCGACCAGCTCCGCGACCTGCCGGCGGAGACGACCGACGGGGTGCGGATCCAGATCACGGGCAACATCGAATTTCCCAGCGAGGCCGAACTGTGCCTCTCCCGGGGCTGCGACGGGATCGGTCTCTACCGCACGGAGTTTCTCTACCTCACAAGCAAGCGCGAGCCGACTGAGGAGGACCACTTCGCCGCCTACAGCGAGGTGGTGAAGGCGATGCACGGCAAGCCCGTGGTGATCCGCACGCTCGACCTGGGCGCCGACAAGATGCTCACCGAGCGAACGCCCGAGGAGGAGCGGAATCCCTGCCTGGGGCTCCGCAGCATCCGGCTGTCGCTCCGCCAATTGCCGATGTTTCGCACGCAGTTGCGGGCAATCCTGCGGTCGAGCGCCCTGGGCGACGTTCGCGTGATGTTTCCGCTGGTTTCCACGATCCTCGAGCTGCGTCAGGCCCGCATGGTGCTGGCCGACGTGATGGAGGATCTCGCCGAACACGGCATCGCATTCAATGCGAAGATGCCGGTGGGCATGATGGTCGAGACCCCGGCCGCCGTGATGATGCTCGATGCATTCATCAAGGAGGTCGATTTTGTCTCGATCGGCACCAACGACCTGATCCAGTACACGCTGGCGGTCGATCGGAGCAACAAGGAGGTGGCCGACCTCTACAACGCCTGTGATCCGGCGGTGCTGCGGCTGTTGCGCCGCTCGCTGGACGTGGCGGGGGAGGCCGGAGTGCCGGCCAATGTATGCGGTCAGATGAGCGGCAGCGTGACGTACACGCAGCTGCTTCTGGGATTGGGCCTGCGGCAGCTTAGCGTGCCGGCAAGCGCCATCCCGGAGGTCAAGCAGGTGTGCCGAAGTGTTTCGGTCGCCGAATGCCGCGTGATCGCCGAACGGGCGCTGACGATGGACAGCGCCCGCGAGGTGAAGGCTTTTTTACGCGACCAGATGCGTCGCCTGCTCTCCGAGAGCGTCGCCTAGCGACGCCGCCCACGCGGGCGGAGAGCAACGGAAGGAAACGAAAGGAAACGACGGATTATGAAACAGGAAATGCTGATCAACGTGTCGCAGCCGGAGGAATGCCGGATCGCGATCATGGAAGACGGGGTGCTGGAGGAGCTCTACGTGGAGCGGACCAGCCAGGACAACCTCGTGGGCAACATCTACAAGGGACGCATCGTCAACATCGAGCCCTCCATCCAGGCGGCGTTCGTCGACTTCGGTGTGGGCCGCAACGGCTTCCTCCACATCAGCGACGTGGAGCCGCAGTATTACCGGCAGGGCGGGCTCGATCCCGACAAGGCGTTTGACGTGGAGCCGCCGCCGCGCGGTGGTGCCGCGCCGGGCCGGAGTGGCGAAGCCGACGACGCCGACGACCGGGCGCGGACGGCCACGAAGCGGAAGCCCCGGCTGGGCGATCGGCCGCGGGTGAAGCCGCCGATTCAGGACGTTCTCCGCCGTGGTGACGAGGTGCTCGTGCAGGTGATCAAGGAGGGCTTTGGCACCAAGGGGCCGACGCTCTCGACCTACATCTCGATCCCCGGCCGGTATCTCGTGCTCATGCCGCCGCTGGGCCGCGTGGGCATCTCCAAGAAGATCGACGACGAGCACGATCGCCGCATCCTTCGCGACATCATGCTCGACCTCAAGCCGCCGAAGGGCGTCGGCTTCGTCGTGCGAACGGCCGGCACGGAGCGGACCAAGTCGGAGATGGCCCGCGACATGACCTATCTGCTGCGGCTCTGGAAGAGCATCGTGCGGCGCATGCGGAAGTATTCCGCGCCGATCGACATCTACCAGGAAAGCGACATGATCATCCGCACGATCCGTGACATGTTCACGGAGGACGTAGGGCGGATCCTGATCGACGAGCCGGCTGCCTACGAGCGGGCCCGCGAGTTTCTCGAACTCGTGATGCCGAAATACGTCAGCCGGCTGCAGCTCTACGAAGGCAAGGAGCCGCTCTTCCACCGCTACGGTCTCGAGGAGGAGATCGGGAAGATGTACCAGCGGAAGGTGCCGCGCAAGGGCGGCGGCTCGATCGTGATCGACCAGACCGAGGCCCTCGTGGCGATCGACGTCAACTCGGGGTCGTTTCGCACCGAGAAGAGCGCCGAGGAAAACGCCTACCAGATGAATCTGATCGCGGCGAAGGAGATCGCCCGCCAGCTGCGGCTGCGGGATCTCGGCGGCGTGATCGTCAACGACTTCATCGATATGCGGCGCGAGAAATACCGCCGCGGGGTCGAGAAGGCGCTGCACGACGCGATGAAGCGGGATCGGGCCCGGACGAAGATCCTGCGGACGAGCCCCTTCGGCCTGATCGAGATGACCCGGCAGCGGATTCGGCCGTCGCTGCGGAAGAGCATCTTCCGCGACTGCCCCACCTGCACCGGCACGGGCATGGTGAAGACGGCCGAGAGCATGGCGATCGAGGTGATGCGCACGCTGCAGCTCTCCGCCACGCGGGGCGATGTGACGCGGCTCAACATCACCGTGCACGACGAGGTGGCCACCTGGATCAACAACCGCAAGCGGCGGGAAATCACGCAGTTCGAGGATGCAACCCACATCCAGCTGCATGTCGACGGCAAGGACGGCGTGTCGCCGGAGCATTTCGTCCTCGAGGCCTGGGACACGACCGGCCGCGCGATACGGTTTCCGTAGGCTGGCGGCACAAAATCACCGCGAAACGCCGGTTTCCTCGCCCCTCTCGACCCGGGGCGGGGGGATCGGTATTTTTAGGGGCTCGCGATTTTTCACTTTCCACACCCGTTTCTGCATCGGATCTGAACCATGGCCAAGGCATCCCCCGCGAACGCTTCCGACCCCGCCGCCACGATGACCGGCGCCGGGCATCACTATGCGATCGTCGCCGACGGCGGCCGGCAGTATCGCGTGAGCGAGGGGCAGGTCATGGAGATCGACTTCCGCCATCTGCCGGCTGGCAGCGAGGTGGTGTTTGACGAGGTGCTGGCCGTCAGCAAGGCCGGGCGGCTCACGCTCGGCACGCCGATGGTGAAGGGCGCGACCGTGAAGGCCGAGGTCATCGGACTGGTGCAGGGCACCAAGATCTTCGTGCAGAAGTTTGCCCGCCGCAAAAACTACCGCCGCCGCACCGGCCATCGCTCGATCGCGACGAAGGTGCGGATCGCGAGCATCTCGGCCTGATGCCAAACAGGCACCCGCCTGTCGCACCCGTCCCCAGCCAATGACAGGCTGAAGCCTGTCCTACAGCAATCCCGCCAGCGGACCGCCGCGTTGGCAGAGGGCGTCGACCTGGGCTGAGACGGCCGAATCCTCCTCGACCGGCGGCGCGTGATGCGGCTTGAGCCGCGCGTCGATGACGAGCGGCCCGCGACAGCCCCAGTGCTTCTGGTGCACCGCCGCATCGACGCCGTGAACGTCGGCCGCGGGATTCGACCGCGTGAACGTCAACCAGAGCAGGTTTTCGAGGCTCGCGGCGGCGAAGTCGCTGTCATCGACGATCACGATCAGCGGCCAGGCCCGGAGCGGATGCTCCGGGCCGACCGACCTGCAGAGCCGCTCGATGTCGTCCGCCCACGGCGCCGTGGCCGCGAGCGCCCAGATCGCGGCATCGCTTTCCGCCTCCAGCCGGGGCCGCGGCTCGATCCGCGGCCCACTGATCGCGACGACGCCCGGCAGGCAGACGCGGGGATTGCCGAAGCCGTCGGGCAGCGTGATGCCGCCGGGCAGTTCCCGTGGCAACGACCGGATCGCCGGTCCCCGCGCGGCGACGACGAGCTTCGAACCCGCGTTGAGTCCGCTGCCCGAGTAGTCGAGCGTGTCGATCATGGTCTCGGTCTGGAAGTGGCAGTCGCGCCGCCAGTCGACCCGTTCGAGGAGGTGCGCGAGAAACGGTCGAATGTCGTGGGCATCGAGGCCGGGGGCGTCTCCCGCGGCGATGATGAAGAGATACTTCGCGAGCGAGAGCTGCCCCTGCCCGAGGATCGCCGAGGCCTGCGTGAGCAGTTCGGCCGGCCGCGTTGCCGGTTTCCAGGGGAGGTAGCGCTCGCTCCCCACGGCCAGGAGCAGCGGATGCACGCCCGAGGCGTCGACCGCATGCACGCTCTTCACGCCCGGCAGCACCGTCGGGATCACGGGGCCGGTCAGTTCGTGGACGAGCCAGCCGAAGAGCGTGTCTTCCTGCGGCGGCCGCCCGACCACCGTGACCGGCCAGATCGCGTCGGCGCGGTGCCAGACATGGTCGACCTGCATGACGGGGAAATCATGCCGCCGGGCGTAGTAGCCGAGATGGTCGCCAAACGGGCCCTCGGGCTTCGTCGCCCCCGGATGCACCGTGCCCTCGATCACGAAGTCGGCCTCAGCGTAGATGGCCGGGCGATTCTTCCGCGTGATCATCGGGATGCGATGGCCGGCGAGCACGCCGGCGAACGTGAGTTCGGAAAGCCCTTCCGGCAGCGGCATCACGGCCGAGGGGGCGAGTGCCGGCGCGCCGCCCACGAAGATCGCCACCTTCAGCGGCTCGCCGCGGGCCAGCGCCGCCGCATGGTGCACGCCGATGCCGCGATGCAGCTGGTAGTGGAGGCCGACCTCGCGGTCGTGCTCGTAGGCATTGCCCGCCAGTTGGACGCGGTACATGCCGAGGTTCGAATGCTTCGTGCCGGGATGGTTCGGGTCTTCGGTGTAAACAGCCGGCAGGGTGACGAACGGTCCGCCGTCGCCGGGCCAGCTTGTCACCTGCGGCAGCCGCGAGAGCAGAATTTCACGGGCGAGCACCGGGCCCGAGCGGACGTGGCGTGGCAGCATTGAGAGGGCGTCGTACGGCGACCGCCAGTAGCGCCAGGGTTTTTTCAGTGCCTCGGCGGGATCGATCTTGAGTTCGACCAGCCGCTTCACGCGGTCGAGAGAGTCGGCGAAGATCCGCTCGATCCGCCGCTGCGTGCCGTAGAGGTTCACGAGCACTGGGAAGCCCGCGGCCTTGGGGTTCGTGAAGAGCACCGCCGGCCCGCCGGCGCGAAACAGCCGCCGCTGGATCTCGGCGATCTCGAGGTGCGGGTCGACCGGGTGATCGATCTCGACGAGTTCCCCTTCCTCACGAAGGGCATTGACACAGGCGCGAAGCGTTCTGAATCCCATAAAAATAAAAGGTGACAGCCACCAAATCTGGGTAAAATGGAGAGCAGACAGTTATAGGCATCTTGCCCAGATTTGGTGGCTGTCACCTTTTTTAGCGAAGGAGATCGATGGTCAGCCTCACCACCACCTACGAAGGCGGGCTCCGCTGCCGTGCCGTCCACGGCCCGTCTGGCACCGCGCTCGTCACCGATGCCCCGGTCGATAACCACGGCAAGGGGGAGAGTTTCTCGCCCACCGACCTCGTGGCCACGGCGCTCGGGGCCTGCATGATGACGGTGATGGGGATCGTGGCCGAGCGGCACGGCATCGATCTGGTCGGCATGAAGTCGGAGACCGTGAAGGAGATGACGAAGGAGCCGCCGCGGCGGATCGCCGCGCTCCGCACGCGGCTCACCATTCCGCTGCCGGCCGATCATCCGAACCGGCAACTGCTCGAGCAGGCGGCCCACACCTGCCCGGTGCACAAGAGCCTCCATCCCGACATCGACGCCGCGATCGAATTCGTCTGGGCGGGCTGACGGGAATCCTCAGGCAGAGCAAGCCAGAGCAGGACAAATCAGGGCAGGGCAGGAAGCCGATGGCCGATCTCTTCAGTGCCTCACGCGCCGCGAATGTTGCGAGAGCCGCGCCGCTGGCCGCGCGGATGCGGCCCCGGCGGCTGGCCGACTATGTCGGGCAGGCGAAGGTCGTGGGGCAGGGGATGCTCCTCAGGCGGCTCATCGAGGCCGATCGCCTCGGATCGGTGATCCTCTACGGACCGCCGGGCGTCGGCAAGACGACGCTCGCTGAAATCATCGCGACCGAAACGAAGCGGCGGTTCGTCGAACTTTCGGCGACGGCCTCGGGCGTGAAGGAACTCCGCGAGGTGCTCGAGGCCGCCCGCCGTCGGCTCGAGGACGACGGCCAGCGGACCTGCCTCTTCGTCGACGAGATCCACCGCTTCAACAAGTCGCAGCAGGATGTGTTATTGCCCGACGTGGAAAGCGGCGTGATCGCGCTCATCGGCGCGACCACGCAGAATCCTTTCTTCGCGCTCACGAGCGCCCTCGTGAGCCGCAGCCGGATTTTCGAGCTGGAGAGCCTGTCGCGGGATGACGTCGCCGAGATTCTCAGGCGGGCCGTAGCCGACCGGGAGCACGGGCTCGGAGGTGATCAGGTGACGCTCACGCCGGAGGCGGTGGAGTTTCTCGTGGAGACCTCCGACGGCGACGCCCGGCGGGCGCTCGGCGCCCTCGAGATCGGCGTGCTCTCGAGCAGCAGCCGGCCGCTCATCTTCACGCTCGACCTCGCCCAGGAGAGTGTGCAGCGGAAGGCCATTCAATACGACTCGGGCGATACCCACTACGACTGCGCCAGCGCCCTGATCAAAAGCATCCGCGGCAGCGATGCCGACGCTGGTCTCTACTGGCTCGCCCGAATGCTCGAAGGCGGGGAGGACGTGCGGTTTCTCTCGCGCCGCCTCGTGATCCTCGCCAGCGAGGACATCGGCAACGCCGATCCGCGGGCCCTCATGATCGCGGTGGCCGCGATGCAGGCGACGGAGTTCGTCGGACTGCCCGAGTGCCAACTCACGCTTGCGCAGGCCGTGACGTATCTCGCGCTCGCCCCCAAGAGCAACGCCTGCACGGCGGCGATCGGCGCGGCCCGCAGCGACGTTCGTGAGAAGCAGGTGATCCCCGTGCCGCGGCACCTGCAGGACAAGCACTACGCGGGGGCCAAGCGGCTCGGCCACGGGCAGGGCTATGAATACTCCCAGGATGCCCCCGACGGCATCGCCGCGCAGGACTATCTGGGCGTCGAGAAGCGGTATTACGAGCCGACCGACCGCGGCTTCGAACGCGACCTGGCCGAGCGGCTGGCCGAGATCCGCCGCCGGCTCAAGGACGGGCCCCGCCGGAACGCCCAGGAACTGTCGCCTGAGCCGTGAATCTGGGCGGCATGGACGCCGGAAAAAGTGTGGTAAACTCCCCTCACCGTTCGATCGGTGGTGGCTATAGCTCAGTTGGTTAGAGCACTAGATTGTGATTCTAGGGGTCGCGGGTTCGAGTCCCGTTAGCCACCCTGTTAGTTTTTCGGGTTATTTCTGAGCCCCGCCCAGGTCGAGTTTCTTCCACGTGCGGCCGGAGAGCTTCGCCGCGTTCTCCACCGATAGCGGGCCGTTGTCCTTGAAGGTCAACGACTGGAGCTTCGGCATCGCCGCGATGGTCCCGGCGGACGCCTCCGTGACGCCGGTCTCCCGGATGGAAAGCTCCTTTAGGTTGGGCAGGCCGGCGATCACCGCCACCGTGGCGTCGGTCATCTTTGGCAGGCTCCAGATGTCGAGCACCTCCAGCTCCCGGGCCGACGCGAGCTGACGCAGCCCCTCGTCACCGACGCTCGCGAGTTCGTGCAGGTAGAGCCGTTTGAGATGCGGCAGGCTGGTCAGCACCGCGAGCGCCGGATCGCCGACATCGGGCAGATCACGTAGCGTCAGGCGAGTGAGGGGCACGCCCGCGAGCGCGAGAACACCCTCCGAACCGAATCCCTGGCAGCGGAAGATCTCGAGCGAGGAGAGCTTGGAGAGCTTCGCGAGCTGCGGCCCCGCCGCATTGGTGATCGCGAAGTCCTGCATGAGCAGCGATTCGAGCGTTTGGCTCGCAGCCAGATCGGTGAGGCCTGAGTCGGTGACGGCCGTGCTGCGATGCTTCAGGCCGGTGAGCTGCGGCAGCTTGCCGACCACCGCCATCGTCATGTCGCCGGCCTCCATGTTGCCCCGCAGGTCGAGCGTTCGTAGCTGCGGCAGTTTGGAGAGGCGGCGGGTGTTGAGGTCATTGAAGCGGTTCTGGAGCAGGGTCAGCCGCTCGAGCTTCCCCAGGCTGGCGATCAGCTTCAGGGCAGTACCGGTCATGTTGGTGTTTGACGACAGGTCGAGCTCGACGAGATCCGGAAAGGCCTCCGCAAGCTGCTGGACGCCCGCATCCGTGATGGCACTGTTGGTCAGCGCGATCGTGTCGAGCCTCTGGAGGCCCGTGAGCTGGCCCACCATCGCGTCGTTGAGAACCCGGCAGTTGAGGATCTGGAGTTTTTTCAGGTCAGCGAGCCGGCCGAAGAGCGCGATATCGTCGGCCGTGAGATCCGCGCCGTCCTCGATCGCGATCTCGGTCAATTTCCCGGCGTCGTCGAGGCGAAACTTCGCCGCCTTGCCCAGGGATGCGAGCCGCGTTTTTGCAAGCTCCACGTCGGCGGCCGTCGCCGGCTCGGCCGTGGCGATCTGCCCGCCGACGGCATGCGTCACCAACAAGGCGATAAGCACGACCAGCAGGCGCATCATTCGGTCGCACCGCAACAGATTCTGCACGGAACCCTCTTTGAATTTCGGGATACGAATCAGTCGAGCTGATACCCGGCCGGATAGGTCGGCTTGATCAGGTCGGCCACGCGGGGCGTCTTGAGGTCGGCGAGATTCGTGACCTGCAGGTTCTTGGCATCCCACTCGACCTTCTCGCCCCACTCGCCCATCTCGCCGTTGGCGCCGCCCTTTGCGGCCGCCCAAACGGCGAGATTGCCCAGCAGGATGGTTTCGGTCAGCGGTCCGCCGCGATCGATGAAATTCGAATGGCAGATCTTCGGATCCCCGGCCTGCTTCGCCCGGAACAGCTCGAACATGTTGTTGACGTCGTTGCCCTTGCCCTTGTCCTCGGGGGCTTCGAAGTCGGCCTTCACCTTCTCGACGCCGCACAGCCGATAGTTGCCGCAGTAATCGTCGGTGCTGTAGAAGGCCCCCTTCTCGCCCACCACCAGCACACCGCTGTTGGAGACGTCGGTGATGCCCCACTTGTCGAATACCTCCGCCGGCGGCTTGTTGCCCTTGCGGTCGTACCACCAGAACGGAATCGCCGGCCGCTCGGCGGTCTCGGGAAACTCGAACTTGATGATCGAGCTGGCCGGGAAGCTGTCGAAGTCGTGGCCCGTGCTCTTCGCCACCACCGACACCGGGTCGCGGAGTCCGCACGAGGCGAAGGGCACCGTCAGCATGTGACAGGCCATGTCGCCAAGCGCCCCCGTGCCGAAGTCCCACCAGCCGCGGTGCTGGAAGGAATGGTAGAGGCCGGGCCAGTATTCCCGCGACGGTGCCACTCCCAGCCAGTTTTTCCAGTCGAGCCGCTCGAGGACCCGGCCGATCTCCTGTTGCTTCTTCTGCACGAGGTCGGCGACGATCTCGGCGACCTCCTCCGCGGTCGTGGCGGCATCCTCTTCTTCGGTGACCTGTGTCATCGCCTCGGCCTGGTATTTCCGCACGTTCATCCGTCGATTCGGACCCTGGGCCCAGACGGGCCGATTCGACCAGGCATAGACCTCCTTGAGAGTCCCGAGCACGCCTGACCGCAGTTGCGCGATCGCTTCGCGGGAGGAGGGCAGGGCGGTGCCTTGGTTGCCCATCTGGGTGCAGACACCCTTTTCCTGGGCCACCTTGGCCAGGAGCCGCGCCTCGTAGATCGTTCGCGTGAGCGGCTTCTGCGTGTAGCAGCTGATTCCCAGCCGCATCGCGGCGAGCGTCGCCGGGGCATGCATGTGATCCGGAGTGCTGATCGTGACGATGTCGATGTTCTTGCCATGCTTGGCGAGCAGTTCGCGGTAATCGGTGAACCGCTCCGCCCCCTTGAACTTCTCCGAATTCCCCTTGCTCTCGAGCGTGTTGCGGTCGACGTCGCAGATCGCGACCACGTTGCCGAAGAGGGCGGCGTTGTCGGAATCGCTGCCCCCCTTGCCCCCCACGCCGATGCAGGCGACGTTCAACTGCTCTCCGGCCGAGTTGCTCCAGGCGGTGCGGCCGCCCGCAGCGACGAAATAGCCGGCGCCGGCCAAGGATGCGGCCTGCAGAAAATCGCGACGTGTGGTTGCTGGCATGCGAGGGTCCTTTTCGTGATCCGGGCGTGAAAACGGCCGTGCCGACAGACAAACGCGTCCACTACGGCGAATGCCGGCCGGCCGTTATCGTAATCCGGCATCCGACTGAGGGATAGCCTTCGGGGGGCTCGGAGGGCGGTGATGGATCTGGGTCAGTGCGCCGTTTCTGCGGGCTGTTTGACTCCCCCCGCCAAAAGCGGTACCAAACTATCGTCGCTGGCTTCGAGCCCGCATGTGCCCCGCCCCCTGTTGCGGAGACTCCGACTATGATCCTGGGAAAACTCTGGAAGACGCTTGCCGCGCAGATAAACAAGGTCGCCAATTTCTTCTGGACGGCCGATCCGGTCGCGCAACTCCAGTACGAATATGACAAGGCGGTCGACCAGATGAAGGAGGGCCGCGAGGGGCTCGAGCAATATCGGGCGCTCGTCGAGCGGGTGACGCGGCAGGTGAACGGCGACCGCGAGCACGTGGCCAAGCTCGAGGCCCAGGTGAAGGCCTACCTGCAGATCGGCGAACGCGAGACCGCCGCCAAATTCGCCATGGAACTCCAGCGGGCGAAGAGGGAACTGGCCGAGAACGAGGCCCAGCTCAAGCTCCACGAGACGGCCTACGGCAACAATGTCTCAAAGGTGCAGCACGCGACCAAGAAGCTGGCCGACCTCAAGCACAAGATTCAGAAGTATGATGCCGAATTGAAGCTGAGCCGCGCTGAGGCCGAACTGGCCAAACTCGCCACTAGTTTCAACTTCGATATCACGACCGACTTCGGCCAGATCGAGGATGTGATCCAGGACAAGATCGGGCTCAACCGGGCCAAGGTTCGCGTGGCGGCCGATCTTTCCGGCAACGGTCTCGAGAAGATCAAGACGGAGCAGGCCGTCGAGAAGAACATGGCGGACCAGGCGCTCCGCGAGTTTGAGATCGAGATGGGCATGGTGACTCCGGAAACGTCCGGCGTGAAGGCCGACGACAAGGAACTCGGATCGGAGCGGTCGAAGCAGAAGGCCACCTGAGACTCCCATCCCTCGCATTCAAGTCGCACCCGTGGCAGCTGTTCCTCCCGCATCCGGATCCTCCTCAGCCTCCGCCGAATCCCGGCCGAGTGCCGGTGAAGCCATTGCGCCGCCATCGCTGGGAACGGCCGCTGCGGCCGCAGACGCCGGCGCGTCGCTGCCGGCGTGGTGCCCCGCTTGGGCCGAGCGGCTGGGCGACGCCTATCTCTCTGGCACAAGCTGCATGTTCCTGCTGCATGGCAACGTGCGGGATCTCGTGCCGGTGGCCCCTCCGGGGCAGGAAGCGGCGTCTGGCTGGGGCACCGTGTCTGATTTTCTCGCCCGCGAGATGTTTGGCCGCTGGGACATCGTGCTGGCCTACGACGTCGGCAAGGGGCTGCGGCCGCTGGCGGGGCCCGATCCCAACCGGCTCCGCGCGATGGCGCAGTGGCTCACGGAGCGGCTGGGCAATGCCGCCAACTGGCCCCGCGATCCCGATGCCGCGATCGCGGCCCTCGATGCCCTACTCGAGCGAAATCTCCTCGAGCCGCCCGAACAGCGGAAGCGGATCGCCTTGGTGCTCGACTATGCCCAGTATCTCGCGCCCGGCGGCGACGGCGGCCGGTCCGGCGCGAGCCGGCTCGTGCGGCTGCTGGGCTGGGCCACCAACCCGCTTCTGCGCCGCGTGAACGTCTCGATCGTGCTGATCACCGACTCGATGGCGGAGATCCATCCCCGACTCGTCACCAATCCTGCCGTGACCACGATCGACGTGCCGCTCCCCGACGCCGCCGAGCGGGAGCGGTTTGCCCTCGCGACGGCTACTGCGGCCGGCATGCCCGCCGTCCAGATGGATGCGGTGAAGCGCACCGCGGCGCTCGCGGGGGGCTTGTCGCTCGAGAGCCTGCGGGCCGTGATCACGATGTCGGCCCGCGCGGGGACGCCCCCGGACGGCCCGGAATTCGCGATCCAGAAGAAGGACCTCATCGAGCGTTCGTGCCAGGGGCTCATCGAGTTCATCCAGCCCCGGCTCACGCTCGACGCCGTGGCTGGCCATGCCGAGGCGAAGCACCGGCTCGAAGCCGACGCGCGGGCGATTAGGCGCGGGCAGTTCGAGAGCGCCCCGATGGGCTACCTGATCTGCGGCCCCGTCGGCACGGGCAAGAGCTTCATCGCCGAGTGCTACGCCGGCAGCGTGGGCATCCCCTGTGCCGTGCTCAAAAATTTCCGCAGCAAGTATGTCGGCGAGACGGAGGGCAACCTCGAGCACGCCCTCGACGTGCTGCGGAGCCTCGGCCCGGTGGTCGTGATCATCGACGAGGCGGATGCGGCCCTCGGCAATCGCCAGTCGGACGGCGACTCGGGCACGTCGGCCCGCGTCTTCTCGATGATCGCCCGGCAGATGGGCGACACCCGCTACCGGGGCAAGATCGTCTGGATGCTGCTCACGAGCCGCCCCGACCTCCTGCCGATCGACCTCAAGCGGCAGGGCCGCGCCGAGGTGCACATCCCGCTTTTCTACCCGCACGATCAGGCCGAGATGGAGGCGATGTTCACCGCGATGGCACGCAAATGCCACGTGAAGCTCGCCCCCGGTCTCCCGGGCCCGGTGGATCTCGAGCTCGGCCTCTCCGGGGCCGACATCGAGAGCGTCGTGCTGGCCGCGCGGCGGAAGGGCCTCGAGCGGGCGGCCGACGCCGGCCAGCCGGCTCCCGACACGATTTCGGCCGCGGACCTCAAGGCGGCGCTCGACGACTTCATGCCGTCGGCGCAGGGCCTCGAGAAGGAGATGCAGGAGATCGCAGCGGTGCTCGAATGCACCGAGAAGCGGTTTCTGCCCGATCGCTGGAAGGAAAAAGTGAACCAGCCTGGGGGCAGGTCACGCCTCCAGGAACGCCTCGCCGCGATCCGCGAGGTGGTTTCTTCATGATCTGATCGAGAACATTTTCAGGAGCATTTCTGATGTCGAAATCCAGTGCCGCAAAGACTCCGTGGTTTGACGCCGCCAGCGACTCGCCGCTGCTCACCGAATACGCCCGCAAGCTCGACTCCTTTCTCGACGTCGTCGCCGACGGCAAGGTCGACGCCAAGGAACTCGAGGCCCAGGAGCAGCGGGTGGTGAAGCTCATGAAGGAAGTAGAGCCCCTGCTCTCGCCGGAAGCCCACGAGAAGGTCACGCAGTTGCTCTGCGAGGTGACGGCCTACGACCTGATGAACACGTTTCACATGGCCGGCAAGTCGCGGCCGCAGACGAAGTTTCGCGGGTGAGAGATTCGGGGTGCGGACAATCCTGCTTGGCATGGTGATTGCCTCAAGCCTCAATGTGCCGAACCCGGCTTCGGGCCACCCACGCCCCGTCGCCGGACGTTCGCTGCGGGCATCCTGCCCTGCGCTCACTCGATGCTGACTACGCTCCGCCATCCTGGCTGCGCTTGTCAGCAACGCCGGCTCCTGGGGCATGGGTGGCCCGAAGCCTCCGTCCGCCGGTTGCCCGGGCCAAGCGTAAACGGGCAGGATGCCCGTGTGTCGCGTAAAACTAGTCGAGCCAGTCCTGCTCCTCGAGACGCTGCGGCGTGTAGACCTCGGTGACGTAGCTGATGTCCTTCGAGATCAGCGATTCGACTTCGAGCTTGAAGCCGTTTTTCAGCATCGTCTCGATCTCCTTCTGCCAGCCCTTTTTTCCGGAGAACCACGGGTAGGCGGCGATCTGCTTGGCCCGCTTGATGTCGGTGTCGTTGAGGGTGATCTGCACGCTCGGATTCAGTTTGCAGCGGTCGTAGTCGCGCGACCGGATGCCGAGAAACCGCGCCTCGGGGATCGCCATCCGCTTCGACTCGTAGGCGAGATTGATCGAGCCCTGCTTGAGCACGGAGTAGATGTAGTAGCCCCAGGGATCGTTGTCGAGCAGGCAGTAAACGGGGAGTTTGAGTTCGTTGTGGAGCCGGTAGAGCATCCGCCGCACGCCGCGGGGGGGCTGGCCGCCGCCGTGGGTGAGCAGGCAGGAGTGCTTCCGCCAGAATTTATCCTCGTTGAACCGCCGCCAGACGGTGTCTTTCTCGACGTGGAGGATGAATTTCGCGTCGCACGACTTGAACTTCACGATGTCGGCTTCGACGATCGAGGGAATGCTGTAGCCGCCGGAACCCATGCGGGAGCAATCGATCTCGTCGCCCGAGTCGATGAGGGTGATCGGGCCCACCATGCCGCCGCGGTTGCTGGCATAGACGTGGAGTTCCTCGCGGAGGCTCTCGAGCGTGACCTCAAGGTCCTCGATGATCGGGTCGCACTCCTCCTGAGTGCCGAACGTCTCCTCGCGGGTGCCCTCGATCGTGTGCTTGAGAAGGTAGTAGAGACCACGGATGCTCGTGGTCTTTTGCTGGTCGATGAGGGCCTTGCAGCCGGTGGCCACGAGCAGCGTCTGCATGTAGCTCTTCGCCTGCGAGAGGTTGAAGAGTTGGCGACGGTTCGTCTGCCCGCCCATCTCGATGATCTTCCGCGCCTTGTTGAAGCGGACGTTCGAGAGGCTGCGGGTGGGGATGTCGAGGTGCGGATCGCGGCGCTTCTCGGCGGCGCTGGCCACTTCATCGGCTAGGTCGACGATCAGGCCGAGCGTCTTGACGTCGACCGGCGGAAGCTTCGATTTCGCCGGGGTAGATTTCTTCGCGCTCTTCGCGGTCGTGGCCATCAGCGGACGGTTCTCCGTGGGGCAGGATGCCTGCGTGAGCCGGCATCCTACCTTCCGGACAAACCGAAGGCTAACACCGGACGTCGTCGGCGCGGCCCACGGCCTTCATGCGGCGGAGGAAGTGCGGCGCGTCCATCGGCTGGGCGGTATCGGCCTGCTTGGCCGCCCCACCCGGCTGCCGCACCTGCGGGACGTTGAAAAACTCGGCGATCCGTCCGACCACGGTCCGCTGCTCGGCGGGTTCGAGTTCGGGGAAGATCGGCAACGCCAGGGTTTCCTCTGCGGCCCGTTCCGTCTCCGGCAGGTCGCCCTTCTGCCAGCCGAGCGAGGCGAAGCACTGCTGCATGTGGAGCGGCACGGGGTAGTAGATCTCGGTGCCGACCTTGCAGGCCGCGAGATGCGCCCGCAGGGCATCACGCCGGCCGCCGGCCACGCGGATCACGAACTGGTTCCAGACGTGCCGGCCACGCGGCTCCTCGCCCGGCACCACGACATGCTCTTCGAGATCGTAGTGCGAGAAGAGCTCCATATAGCGGGCCGCGTTCGACTGCCGCGCTGTCGTCCAGGCATCGAGGTGGGGCAGCTTCACCCGCAGCACAGCGGCCTGGATCGAGTCGAGGCGGCTGTTGATGCCGACGACCTGATGGTAGTAGCGGGGCTCCATGCCGTGCACGCGGAGGAGTTTGAGCGACTGGGCGATGTCGTCGCGGGTGGTGGTGAGGAAGCCGCCGTCGCCGATGCCGCCGAGATTCTTCGTGGGATAGAAGCTGAAGCAACCGACGTCGCCGAGGGATCCGGAGCAGCGGCCGTGCCACGTGGAGAGAATCGACTGCGCGGCGTCCTCGACGATCGGCAGCCCCGCCGCCTTGGCGATCGGCAGGAGCGCGTCCATGTCGGCGGTGCGGCCGAACAGGTGCACCGGCATGATGGCCTTCGTCCGCTTGCTGATCTTCCGCTCCACGTCGACTGGATCGACAAGGTAGGTGACGGGATCGATGTCGGCAAAGATCGGCACCGCGCCGAGCCGCGTGACGGCGCTGGCGGTGGCGAAGAACGTGTAGCTCGGCAGGATCACCTCGTCACCCGGCTGGATGTCGAGCGCCATGAGCGCCAGCAGCAGGGCATCGCTGCCCGAGGCACAGGAGATCACGTGGGGCACACCGAGGGACCGGGCCAGTTCGACCTCGAGATCGGCGACGTCCGGCCCGAGAACGAAACGGCCCGAGTCACAGACGCGGTCGAGCGCCGCGCGGATCTCCTCACGGAGCACGGCATATTGCCGGTCGAGCGCGAGCAGGCCCACACCGGGAAGGAAGCCGCCGGCATCCGGCCGGTCATCCGCGGAGTTGGCGTGCTTATCGCTGGCGTTGGCGGGCAGGATCGATGTGTTTGGGCGGATCATGATGGCCAGTTCTCCGAGGCGCTCTCTTCCGGACGTCGCCATGCAGTCGACCCTGCACGATGCGCCGCCACTGCAGACGTGATCGTCACGATCGCCCCATTCGCTACAGTCATTTGCCGGGTTGGTAAAAGTCGCCGCCCGCGAGCGGGCTGGCGGCATCAAGGTTGGGGAAATAGGCCAGGCTGAGAGCAGGGTCAATGCCACACGGGCGCCGCTCCGGCGGACCCTTCCCGGGAGTAGGCCGGGACAACGGCCGGGCCAGTGGAAAAGCCGCGGCTCTGGGGGACTGGGCAGTTTGGCCGGAAAAGTTTGACACTTGCCGGTCGGGGAACCTAGATTCCTTCGGTTTCCAAGTCCCGCACTTTGCCGGCGCGCATGCCTCGGTCCTGCGGGAGAAAGGTGGAGTTGAGCGGTCGATCGATGCAGATCAGGCATCGGTCACGCCAGTCGGATGGGATCCATAACGCTCATCGATTTGGGGCAGATTGCCCAGCGGCTCGGTCTTCGGTCGGCCGGCGTCGAGGCGGCGGTGCAACTGCTCGACGAGGGCAACACCGTTCCGTTCATCACGCGCTACCGCCGCGATCAGACCGGCGGCCTCGACGAAGTCGACATCCGGCGGATCGCCGATTCCGTCGGCAAGGCGCGGCAACTGGCCGACCGCAAGCAGACGATCCTGCGAACGATCCAGGGGCAGGGGAAACTCACGCCCGAACTGACGGCACAGATCGAGGCCGCCGACAGCCCGAAGCAACTCGAGGATCTCTACCTGCCCTTCAAGCCACGGAAACTCTCGCTGGCCGAGATCGCCCGGCAGCGGAGGCTGGAGCCTTTGGCCCGCGAAATCGTCGCCGCAGCTTCCCTGGCGGCCGATCTCGACAAGCGGTCAGCCGATTTCATCGATGCCGACGGTCAGGTGGCCACGGGTGCCGACGCCCTGCTGGGCGTGGGCCACATCATCGCCGATGAATTCAGTGAACGGGCCGACGTGCGGCAGCGGCTGCGGGGCATCCTCTACAAGAAGGCGCACCTCAAGAGCCAGCGGGTTGAAAGCGAAGGGAAGGCGCTCTCGAAGGACGAAAAGCACTTCCGCGACTATTTCGATTATTCAGAGCACGTGCAGCGGGTGGCGCCGCATCGGGCGCTGGCGATCAACCGCGGCGAGCGAGCCAAGCTGCTGAAGGTGAGGATCGATGGGCCCGTCGAGGAGATGCAGGCGGCGGCGGAGGAATTGCTTGTCGCCCCCGACCATCCCCATGGCGATTTTCTGCGGGGCTGCGTCCGCGACGCGCTCACCCGGCTCGTGCTGCCGAGCCTCGAGCGGGAGATCCGCCGCGAGATCACCGAATACTGCGAGACCCACGCCGTCGAGGTCTTTGCGCGCAACCTGCGCAACCTGCTCCTGCAGTCGCCGGTGGCGGGCCGCCGCGTGCTGGCGCTCGATCCCGGCTTCAAGAGCGGCTGCAAGGCGGTGGTGATCGACGAGTGCGGCAACCCGCTCGAGCATGCCGTCCTGCACATCATCGGCAAGAAGGAAAAGCGCGAGGCAGCGGCGCAGAAGATCGTCGAGATGGTGAAGGCCCATGCCTGCACCGTGATCGCCGTCGGCAACGGCACGGCCGGCCGCGACACGGAGTCGCTCGTGGCCGAACTCGTCGGCGGCGATCTCAAGGAGCTCGACGTCGGCTACGTGATCGTCAACGAGGCGGGGGCGAGCGTCTATTCGACGAGCGCCTACGGCCGCGAGGAACTGCCGACCCACGAGGCGGCTGTGCGTGGCGCGATCTCGATCGGCCGCCGGCTCCAGGACCCGCTTTCGGAGCTGGTGAAGATCGAGCCGGCCAACATCGGTGTCGGCCTCTACCAGCACGACGTGAAGGCGCGGCACCTGCATACCTCCCTCGACGCCGTGGTGGAGAGTTGCGTGAACTACGTGGGCGTCGACGTGAATACGGCCAGTCCGGCCCTGCTGCGGTACGTGTCGGGCCTCAATCAGACGACCGCGAAGGGCTTTCATGAGTGGCGGACGAAGAACGGCGCCTTCACCTCGCGGCAGCAATTCCTGGAGGTGCCGGGATTCGGCGAGTCTGCATTCGTGCAGGCCGTGGGTTTTCTGAAGATCACCGGGGGTGTGAATCCGCTCGATTCGACCTGGATCCATCCCGAGAGCTATGCCGTGGCCGAGAAGGTGCTCGAGCGGCTGGGCGGCAGCCAGCAGGATCTCACGAGCCGGCAGCAGGCCGAGGTGCTCGCTGAGAAGGCCGCCGGCATCGATTTGCCGAAGCTGGCGGAGGAACTGGGTGTCGGCCGGCTGCTGTTGACGGACATCATCGAGCAACTCTCCCGGCCGGGCCGCGATCCCCGCGAGGATCTGCCGAAGCCCTTCTTCAAGAAGGGCGTGCTCAAGCTCGAGGATCTCGAGGTGGGCATGGAACTACTCGGGTCGGTGCTCAACGTCGTCGACTTCGGCGCCTTCGTCGACATCGGCCTGCACGATAGCGGCATGGTGCATATCAGCCAACTCTCCTCCCGCTATGTCCGCGATCCCCACGACGTGGTCACGGTCAGCCAGATCGTGAAGGTGTGGGTGCTCGAGATCGACAAGGGCCGCCGCAGGGTGGCGCTCACGATGATCCAGCCGGGGAGCGAGCAGCAGCAGCCGAAACGGCAGCGATCGGAACGGGGGGAACGACGGCCCAAGCAGACGGCGGAGCAGGGCGGCTCCCCTCCGCAGGCCGGCGGCAGGCCGCAGCCCTCACGGCCCGCCCGCGGCCGTGACAATGCCCGGCCGCCACGGGAGCCGCAGACGCGAAGTTACGTGGCCAGCACGCCCAAGAAGCCGGCCAAGCCGCTCACCAAGGAGATGCGTGAGGGGAAGGAGCCGCTTCGCACCTTCGGCGATCTCAAGCAGTTTCTCGACAAACGGGAATCGGGCGGCGAAGAGAAGTAGGACAGGCTTCAGCCTGTCAATTACGCCGACCGGCTGAAGCCTGTCCCACTTCTCACGGGGCACTTCCCGAGCCGCGGACTACCGTTCGCGGAAGGTGATCCGGCCCTTGGTGAGGTCGTAGGGGGAGAGTTCGACCTTCACCTTGTCTCCCGGAACGATGCGGATGAAGTTCTTCCGCATCTTGCCGGCGACATGCGCGTTGACGATATGGCCACCGGTGATCTGCACGCGAAACCGCGTGTTGGCAAGGGCCTGCGTGACGACGCCTTCGACTTCGAGTGCCTGTTCTTTTTCGGCCATGGGTTTCCTTGCGTGCTCAATCAGTCAAAAAGCATCGTATCTCCCGGCCGCTGCACAGTCCAGCCGGTGTCATTCGTCGCCGCCGGACTGCGGGGCGGAGCCCGAGGCCTTCCATTTGAGGAAGGCGTCGAGAAAGCCGTCGATGTTGCCGTCGAGCACGCTCTGGAAGTTGCCCACGTAGTGGCCGGTGCGCTGGTCCTTCACCCGCTGGTCGGGATGAAGGAAATAGTTGCGAATCTGCGACCCAAACCCCGTCTTGGGCTGCAGTTTGTAGCGGGCGAGTTGCTCCGCCTCCCGCTTTTCCTCCTCGAGCCGCGCGATCCGCGACCGGAGCATCTTGATCGCTGTCGCCCGGTTCTTGTGCTGGCTGCGTTCGCTCTGGCACTGCACGACGATGCCGGTGGGGAAGTGGGTGAGCCGGATGGCGCTCGAGGTCTTGTTGACGTGCTGGCCGCCGGCGCCGCTCGCGCGAAAGACGTCTTCGCGGATATCCTCGTCGTTGAGTTCGACTTCCGTGTCGTCGTCGGCGATCTCGGGCGAGACGTCGACGGCTGCGAAGCTCGTCTGCCGCTTGCCTTCGGCGTTGAACGGGCTGATCCGCACGAGCCGGTGGATGCCGGTCTCCCCCTTCAGGTAGCCGTAGGCCCATGGGCCGCGGATCGCGACGGTGGCGCTCTGGATGCCGGCGACGGCGTCGTCCTGCCGGTCCAGCAGTTCGACGTCGAAATCCCGTTTTGCCGCCCAGGCCGAATACATCCGCAACAGCATCTCGGCCCAGTCGTTGGCATCGGTGCCGCCGTCCCGGGCATTGATCGACACGATTGCATCGGCAGCGTCGTGGGGACCGGAAAGCAGTGAGGCGAGTTCGAGTGCGGCGACGAGCTTTTCGAGCCGGTCGGTCTCCTGGGCGAGTTCCGGCTCAAGCGACCCGTCTTCACGGGCGAGTTCTTCGAGAGCCTCGAGGTCGCGGCTGACCGCGAGCGCCTCGTCGAGCGGCTTCAGGATCGAATTGACGCTTTTCAGCTCGGCGACGGTGGCCTGGGCCTTCTCGTTGTTGTCCCAGAAATTCGCCTGCCCCATCGCATCTTCGATGCGCGCGGCAGACCGCTTGCGACCCTCCCAGTCAAAGAGAGTCTCGGAGTTGGAGGAGTCGGGTCCGGATCGTTTCGGCGCGGTTGAGAAGAGCTGTATCCATGTGGGCAATTCTACGGGTCAGCGGGGTCGCGGAGAAGCCAGGCAGTGTGGCCCGGCCGAAGCAGTGCCGCGAGCCCTCCTTTCGCGCCTTCGTGTTGAAGGCCTCGAGGCAGCTCACATCCGCTCGATGCGGTTGCCGGGCAGGCGGCGGACGAGCCGGCGCATCTCCAGCACGCTGAGCGTGGAGAGCACCTGCGAGGGGGCGAGGCTTACCGTTTCGAGGATGTCGTCGACCGTTACCGATCCCCGGCCGACGCAGTCGAGCACGCTCCGCTCCACGGACCCCAGCTGCAGTTCGGCCGCGCTCTCGACCGGCGTCCCTTCGGGGGTCGTCGCCGTCTCGAAGAGCGGCCCGAATTCCTCGAGCACATCATCCACCCCCTGGACGAGTTTCGCGCCGTCGCGGATCAGCGCATGGCAGCCGCGGGACATCCGGCAGTCGATCGGCCCCGGCACGGCGAAGACCTCACGGCCCTGCTCGCCCGCCAGCCGCGCCGTGATCAGCGCCCCCGACCGCTCCGAGGCCTGCACCACGATCGTGCCGAGCGACATCCCCGACACGATCCGATTCCGTTGGGGAAACGCCCCGCCGAACGGCTCGCTCAAGGGGGGCGCCTCGCTGATCAGGGCCCCATGGCGGACGACCTCGGCCGCAAGCTCCTCGTGCTCGGGCGGATAGACGTTGAGCACTCCGCTGCCGAGCACCCCGACCGTGCGGCCCCCGGCGGCAATCGCACCGCGGTGGGCTGCGGCATCGATTCCGCGGGCCAACCCGCTAACGACCGTATAGCCAGCCCGGGCAAGGCTGCCGCCGAGTTGTTCGGCGATCCGGAGTCCATACGGGGTGGCATGCCGCGCGCCGACGACCGCCACGGCCAGCGCG
Source organism: Planctomycetia bacterium (assembly GCA_026401035.1). GTDB lineage: Bacteria > Planctomycetota > Planctomycetia > Pirellulales > UBA1268 > RGVT01. The sequence goes on from JAPLNR010000064.1 coordinate 54,599, forward strand.
TCACAGGGAAGGATCGCGCCACGGACGAAGAGCAGGCCGGGCGGATCGTCGATTCGCGAGAGCAGCGGCGGATAGCCGGCGCTCCCCTCGAGGACGATCTCCACCGCGTGCTTCACGCACAGCGCGATCACGTCGTCGGCCGTCGGATCGGTGGCGAGCGTTGGGATCAGTTTGGAAAGTTTCGGGCCGATCCTGCCGACCGCCCGAAGCTCGTCAGGGCAGGCGGCGAAGACGCCGGCCGGCGTGTCGAACCGTTCGAGGAGGAGTTTGCGGAGCCGGGCACCGATGCCGGGCACGCAGGCGAGGCGGACATGATCCCGTAGATGCTCAAACGCGGCACGGGCTTCATCGGGTGCGGAAGGCATGGAACAACGCGCCTCGCAAAGGATCATACGTGAACATTTGTCACGTTGTATCGCGAAGGGCGGTGCGAGTCAAACCGTGAGGATCCGCTTCTGAAACAGGCGATCTCCGGGTCAGCCGGCGGCTGCCTTCAGTTCGGCGAGGTGCTGAGCGGTGTTGACGAGCCGTTCCCAATTTTTCTCGACATATTCCGGCGGGCCGCCGATCTGGGCCACCACCTGGGCGACCTCCTCCGTCGGCACCATCTCGATCGCGTCCCAGGGGCAGACCTTCAGGTCGTAGGGATTGGACTTCTTGCCCGGGATGTGCACGCACACTTCGCAGCCCACGCACCGCTCGATATCGATCTCGCACCAGCTCTGCAGGTTGTGAAACTGGTCGTATTGCTGCACCTTGAAGATGCAGTCGACGGGGCAGACCTCGAGGCACGACTCGCACCCCGTGCAGTTGTCGGCGTTGATGACGGCCAGTTCTTTCGGCAGTTTCTTGCGGGGGCCTGCTTTTGCCATATGCGTATGAGATCGACTGGGGAAGGTACGGAATTCAGTCGGACGGCACTCAAGGTATGGTATCCGGCCCACCGGGCCTGTCCACGGCCCACCAAGGCCTAAACGGTTTCCCCACGCACCAAATCCTCGGGGGTTTGCCGCTTTCGAACGAGCCGGGCCTTTCCGCCGTCGAGGAGCACCTCGGCCGGCAGCGGCTTGGAATTGTAGTTGCTCGCCATCACGAAGCCGTAGGCCCCGGCAATCTCGATCACGAGGTAATCGCCCACCTGGGCCCGGGGCAGGGCCCGGGTGGCCACGAAGCCGCCGTCGGTCTGCGTAAAGATGTCGCCCGACTCGCACAAGGGGCCGCCCACCGCCACGTCTTCCAACTGCTGTGCCGCAGCGTCGTCGGCCGGGCAGAGGCTCATCGGATGATAGGCCCCATAGAGCACCGGGCGGGCGAGCGTGTTGAATCCCGCATCGACGAGCGTGTATTTCCGGCCACCCTGCTTCTTGATCGCCCGCACCTCGGTGACGAGAAAGCCCGACTCGGCCGTGAGGTAACGGCCCGGCTCGATCTCGAGGCGGATGCGGTGGCCAAACGTCTGCTCCAGTTTCCTGCGTGTGGCATCCCAGAGCGTGAAGTAGCCGGAGAGATCGGCGTGCACTTCGCCCGGTTTGTAGGGCACCGGCAGGCCACCGCCGGCGGAGATGGTCGTGAGCGAGCGGCCGATCTCGAGGGCCACCCGCTCGAGTGCGCCGGCCACCTCGGCCAAATGCGCCAGATCGGTGCCGCTGCCAATGTGCATGTGCAGGCCCGTGACGCAGAGCCCGGCCCACTCGGCGCGGCGGAGCACGTCGGGAATCTCCTCGTGCCAGATGCCGTGCTTCGAACCCTCGCCGCCGGTGTTGGTCTTCTGGCTGTGACCATGGCCGAAGCCGGGGTTCACGCGCAGGGTGACGCTCGCACCCGGCACCCGCTCGGCAAGCTGCTCGAGCATGTCGGACGAGCCGCAATTGACGTGGATGCCGAGCTTCGCCACCGCGTCGAGGCTCTCGCGGTCGAAGATATCGGCCGTGTAGACGATCGGATGGGCCGGCGGCAGGCCGGTGGGATCGGCCGCGCGGTCGGCATGAGCCGTGTAGCCGGCGGCCAGCGCCCGGTGGATTTCGCCAGTGCTCACGGCATCGACGAGCACGCCCGCGCGGCGGATCAGGTCGAGCACCGCGAGATTGGAGCAGGCCTTCTGGGCGAACCGCACGGTGTCCCAGGCCGCGAGGTCGCGGCAGCGGCGGCGGATCATCTCCGCGTCGTAGGCGTAGAGCGGCGTGCCATATTCGCGGGCGAGTTCGGCCACGCCGACGCCGGCGATCTGGTCGCGAAGGCCGTTGGAGTTCATGGGGGTCGTCGTTGTGATCATTGGGTGTTTTTGACGGGAGTGGGCACTAGCGAGGGAGCGGCACGGATCCCGGGATCGGGAATCCCGGTGGGAGTTGTGGCAGCGGCACGCCGGCGGGACCGGCCGGCGCCGCCGGGGCGCCGCTCAGAGTGGCCACGGCCTTGAGCACGCCGGCATCCGCCGAAAGCCGCGTGACGAGGCCACGGTCGATCGGCCGCACGAAGAGTTGCAACAGCGACGAGTCGGCCGTGTCGGCCCGTTCGGCGGCAGCGAGGATCTGCGGCCCCGCGCCCCGATCCGCCGCGTAGCCGAGCACGCGGTTCAGCGCCACCTGCACATTGGCGATCGGCTTCGCCTCCGGATCCGCGCGGCCGCTGGCCGCCAGCGCCGCCGTGATGCGTTGCTGCAGGTCGCCGCCGACGAGCACGAAGGCATACTCATCGGCGACGGCGAGCGTGAGATCGAGCGACTTCCCGAGCTGTTTGGCAACCGGCGAGTCGCCGAGTTCGACGGCGATCGTATGGAGATTGGCGGGGCCCGCCTTGCCGCTGTCGAATTTCACGCTGACACCGGCGGGCAGCCCGGCCTGAGGGCCAAACATCTTCTTCACCCGCTGCTCGAGTGCCGCGCCATCCTTCACCCGCACACCGGCCGTGATGGCCGGCAGCGGCGCCTGCTCGGAGCTGGTAGTCGTGTCGACCGCCACGGCGGCGTCGATGCCGCCGCTCTTGAGCGTGGCGGACAACAGTTCGCGGAGGAGGCTCGCGATCGTGCGGGTGAGCGGATCGGCGCTCTCCTTTGGCAACGACTGGTCGAGCGCCTCCATCACCTGCGCCTGGGTGGCTTCGGATACCGACTGCGCCACATAGCCGCGGATCGCCGGGCTCTTGCCGTTGGCCGCCGCCGGCGTGGCCACCGTGAGCGTGCCGTTACCGGCCGCCGCAAACGCCGTCGCCGACACCGATCCCGCCAACGCCACCGAACGATTCTCCACGAAGACGGTATTGCTCTCGGCGTCGATCGACAGGCCCAGCGAGAGCGACTCCGTCTGCCGCAGACCCGCCAGCCCGGCCTTCAGCGCATCGGTGTCGACCGGTTGGCCCTGCGCGGCCGAAGCGGCCGACGCCTGCTCGAGCGCGGATTCGAGCTGCTTGCGCACGGCGGCCGACATCCGGCCCGGAAAGACCTCCACGCCGAGCGTGTAGTCCTTGGCGACGGCCGCCAGCGCCGGCCCGGGATCGGCCGCACCGCCCGGCATGCCGACAGGCGCGATCACGGCCCAGCCGTCGCGTTCGGTGATCTCGAGCAGCAGGCCGCTCGGCAGCGTGATCCGCCGCTTGGTGCCGTCGGTTTCCACCGGACCGGTCACGGACTGCAGCGATGCAAGCAGTTTGTCGAGGTCCTTGACGGGCACGAATCCGTGCAGGGCGATGTCGGTGCCGTCGCTGGTGACCACCGCCCCGAGAGGTCGCTTCACGTCGAGTCCGCTGAGACCGCGGCCCTGCGTGGCGAGCAGCAGCACCGATTCGAGCATGCCGGCGAGGCCGGGGTTGTCGATCTGGTTGCCAAGCCAGCCGAGCTGCTTCTTGAGATCGCCATAGCTGTCGAACGCGGCGACGAGCAGCACCGTGCGTTCGGCCGCCGCGGCGCGGGAGCGGCCGCCTGCCGACAGCAGGCAGGCGAGGCTGCAGGCGGCGACGATACAGCCGTGCAGGATGTTGATCGACCGACCGCGGCGTGGCAAACGCATGGCAAAGGGCTCCTTCGGTGGGAAGTCGGGCCCTGCAGTTTAGCAGGTGCGCCGGAGGCTTGGTGGTTCGCGGCGCGCCGGCGCCCGACTGCATACCGGCGGCCCGCGAAAACCGGTATTCTCCACCGGCATGCAGCCCAGCGAAGAGTCTTTCGACCGGCGTCTCGATCTGCCATCGGCGCCGCCGCTGCGGCCACGCTGGCGGCTGCGGCCGCAGGCGCTGCTCTATCTCGCGACGGCCGCCACGACGTTCGCGGCCGGGGTGGCCGGCTGGCAGCCGCTGGTGCTCGGGCTCGACGATCAGCTGGCGGAGCAGATCGGACCGCACTGGCAGCGGGGGCTCGTCTACATGATCGCCGTGATGGCGGTGCTGTCGGCGCACGAGGCCGGCCACTTCATCGCCGCGCGGCTGCACCGCATTCCGGCGACGCTCCCCTTTTTCATTCCCGTGCCCGTGCTGCTCACCGGCACGCTCGGCGCGGTGATCGGCATGGAGGGCTCGCGGGCCAGCCGCCGGCAACTCTTCGACATCGCGATCGCCGGGCCGATCGCGGGTCTCGTCGTCGCCCTGCCGGTGCTGGCCGCCGGCATGCTCTTCGGGACGGCCGCCGCCAACAGCCCGTTTGCCACCCCGCCGGTCGCGCAGTGGATGCTGCGGCTCCTGCGGCCCGACATCGCCGCGGCTGGGAGCATCGAGCCCAACGCCCTCTTCATGGCCGGCTGGGTGGGCCTGCTCGTCACCGGACTCAACATGATCCCCGTCAGCCAGCTCGATGGCGGCCATGTGAGCTTCGCCATCTTCGGCGCGCGGGCCAACTGGATCGCCCGCGCCATCCTGCTCCTGTCGATCGCGGCCATCGTCGTGCTCGGCCGCTACAACTGGATCGCGATGGTCGTGATCGTGGCGCTCATGGGCACCGACCATCCGCCGATTCGTGATGACGGTCGGCCGCTGGGCCTCGCGCGGACGATGCTCGGCCTCTTCTCCCTGCTGATCCCGATCGTCACGTTCATGCCCGAACCGCTGTTGATCGATTGAGATCGGGCCGGTCAGTCGGCCGCGGCCCGCCGCAGAGAGACCGTCAGCGCGCCGTCGTTGTCGGCCAGCTGCGTCCAGTCGTCGGCGCAGCGCAGGAAGAGCTGCCCGTCGGACGGAGCCACGAACGTGCCTGTCGAGCCGAGCGGAATCTCCGCGCCGAGCGCGTAGTCGTGAAACACCGCGCCCACGAGCCCGCCGTGGCCGGCGCCGTCGCCGGCGGCAGACTGCGGCTGGCCCGCCTGCGCCGTCCGCCATGTGCCCTCGGCCGTCAGTTCGTATGTCACGCCCTGTTCCAGACGTAGGCCGCTCGCCTGCCAGCCGCCCGCCGCCCGCACCGTGGCCTTCAGGCTGCCGCCGGCCGGGAGCGCACGAAACTTCGCCTTCCATGGCCAGGCGGCGAGATCCGCGCGAAAGCCATTGCCGACCGTTTTCAGGAACTGGTCGTATTCGAACGAGACTTCCCTGGCGACCGGGCCGTAGACCGACTCGAACGACACGTCGGGCCGCTCTTCCATCAGCGCGATCGCCAGCGGCTTGAAGCGGTCGGCATAGTTGGGGTTGTTGGCGAGCATGTGGCAGAGGGCCCACCGCCAGGCGTAGTCCTGCCACGTGCCCGACGGCGTCCGCCCCGGCACGGCGATCTCGAGCAGGCCCCGCTTCGGTTCGGCCTTCTGCAAATACGCCATCACGCCGGGCCCGACGTCGACCGCCTGCTGCCCCTCCCGCCAGTAGTTGCCCATCTCAGCCACGCCTTCGGCGAGCCACGTGGGGCCGGTCGATCCGAAAGCGAGGTGGCAGAAGCCGTGCGTGCACTCGTGCTGGATTACGCCGTGGTCGGCGCAGGAATAGAGCGTCGCCTTCCGCTGGTCGCCGAGCGACGCGTTGAAGCAGACGCCGGCCTGCTCCCGGATCTTGGCGACGCCGTCGGGCTCCGGGAGCGTGCCGGCGGGCCAGACCGCGAGATCATGGACGACGAATCCCTCGACCACGCCCCGCGGCCCGCGACCGAAATAGCGCTCGAGCAGGCCGGCCATCCGTTCGAGCTTGTCGAGAATGATCCGCGCCTCGCGGTCGGAGACGTCCGACAGAAAGGCGAAGTGCGGTGAACGGATCAGCCGCGGCTCCTGCTTCGGCTCGGCGGAGAGGCCGCGGTATTTGTTGGCCAGCGCATCGTCGCCACGTTCCTCGAGGGCGGTGCCGGCGACGTTCTCGACGACGAGCGACTTGGCGACCACGTCGCCGGTGTCGAGCCGCACCGCGTCGAGGCTCACGATCTTCGCCCCCGGCTCGATCCGCCGCAGGTCGCTGCTCTTCAGCCGGCCCGTGGCGGTCTTGGCCAGCCTGAAGGAGAGCGTGGTCTTGCGGTGAAACGCGGCCGCATCCGGCAGTTGCACCACCAGGCGGCCCTTCGACGCCTGCTTGACGGCGGCCGTGACCCCGCAGTCGGCGAAGTCCGTCGGGCTCTGCGGCTCGTCGGCCATCGTCACCCCGGCCTGCGCCTCGTCGGCATCGATGAGCGTCAGTGCGACCACGTCTGCGTCGGCCTTGCCGCCGCGATTGAGCCGCGTGTGGAAACGGACCATCTGTCCGGGCTTGAGTTTTGCGATCTCGAACACGCCGGCGATCTCGATCTCCGCCGGGAAGGCGAGCAGCGTGCCGTCGGCGAGCGCCACGCCCCGTTCGTCGTTGGCCTGAACGCGGACCTCGACGCGGCCGCCGGCGTCGTCACGCACGGTGAGCCGCCCCGCCGCGACGGCTTCGACGGTGCCGGTGAGTCGCAACTGCTCGGTGGCCGTGAGCTGCGCGGCGAGCGGCGCCGCAACCGCTGCCTGAATCAGGCCGGCAGCCATCCATGCCATGTGTGTTCGCAAGGCCGCGCCTCCGGAGAGTGTTCGGCCTACAGTCTATGGCAGCGCACGTTCCGGGATGGCCGGGGAAAAACCCGCCGCCCGCGAGCCTGCCGTGGCTGTTCGTTGACGCTGGCCGTCCGGCGTTCCACAATTCGACATCGGATCCGGACCATCGCCCCGCACGCTTTCAGGAGGATCGCCGTGAGCATCGCATCGCAAGGCACACCCAATTTCGTGGAGCAGGACGATCCCGAGGTGTGGTCGGCCATCGCCGCGGAGCAGACCCGCCAGCAGGAAGGCCTGGAGATGATCGCCAGCGAAAACTTCACGAGCCCCGCCGTGATGCAGGCGGTTGGCAGCGTGCTGACCAATAAATATGCCGAGGGCTACCCCGGCCACCGCTACTACGGCGGCTGCGAGTTTGTCGACAAGGTCGAGGACCTCGCCCGCGAGCGGCTCAAGGCCCTCTTCGGGGCCGAGCACGTCAACGTGCAGCCACATTCGGGCAGCCAGGCCAACTCCGCCGTCTATCTCATGGCGATCCAGCCCGGCGACACCGTGCTCGCCTTCGACCTGGCCCACGGCGGCCATCTCACCCACGGCATGAAGCTCAACAGCTCCGGCATCCTCTATCGCTTCGTCCACTACGGTGTCCGCCGCGACAACCATCTGCTCGACTTCGACCAGATCGCGAGCCTGGCCCGGGAGCACAAGCCGAAACTCATCATCGCCGGTGCGAGCGCCTACCCGCGCGAGATCCCGCACGGCCGCTTCGCCGAGATCGCCCGCGAGGTGGGGGCCAAACTGATGGTCGACATGGCCCACTACGCGGGGCTCGTCGCCGCCGGCATCCACGACAACCCGGTGCCCGTCGCCGACTTCGTCACGAGCACCACCCACAAGACGCTCCGCGGACCCCGCGGCGGCATCGCGATGTGCCGTGCCGAAAATGCCAAGGCGCTCGACCGCTCGGTGTTTCCGGGGACGCAGGGCGGTCCGTTGATGCACGTCATCGCCGGAAAGGCCGTGGCGTTTGCCGAGGCGCTCAAGCCCGACTTCAAGCAGTATGCGCAGCAGGTGGTCGAAAACGCCCGCCTGCTCGCGGCGGAATTGGCCGCCGGCGGCGTGAAGCTCGTGAGCGGCGGCACCGACAACCACCTCATGCTCGTCGACGTCACGCCGCTGGGCATCGGCGGCAAGCTCGCCGAGGAGACGCTCGACCGCTGCGGCATCACCTGCAACAAGAACATGATCCCGTTCGACGAGCGGAAGCCGATGGATCCCTCCGGCATCCGGCTCGGCACACCGGCGCTCACGACCCGCGGCATGGGCACCGACGAGATGAAGCAGGTCGCGGCCTGGATCCTCCGCGTGCTCAAGGCCCCGACCGACGAGAAGGTGCTCGAGTCGACGAAGCGCGACGTCGCGGAGCTCGCCGAACAGTTTCCCGTCCCGGCCGCGAAGCTCGAGCCGACCGAAAGGTGAGCGGTCGATCATGAGCCGAATCGTCAGGGTTGGGCTCGTGCAGTCGGCGTGCACTCCGTCGCGGGAGGCGAATGTCGCGCAGGCGCTCGACGGCATCGCCGCGGCGGCACGGGGCGGCGCGGAGGTCGTTTGCCTGCAGGAGCTCTTCGCCGGCGAATATCCCTGCCAGAGCGAGGATCACGAGCAGTTTGGTGCCGCCGAGGCGGTGCCGGGGCCGCTCACGGAGCGACTCGCCCAGGCCGCGCGGCAGCACGGCGTGGTGCTCGTGGGGAGCGTGTTCGAACGCCGCACGGCGGGGCTCTTCCACAATACGGCCGTGGTGTTCGACGCCGACGGCTCGACGGCCGGCGTCTACCGCAAGATGCACATTCCCGACGATCCACACTATTACGAGAAGTTTTATTTCGCGCCGGGTGACACGGGCTTCATGGCCGTGCCGACATCGCGGCTGAAAGTCGGCCCGCTCGTCTGCTGGGATCAGTGGTATCCCGAGGCGGCGCGGCTCACGGCCATGGCCGGCGCCGACGCGCTCTTCTATCCCACGGCGATCGGCTGGCTCGACGGCGAGGAGCATCTGCACCGCGAGCAGTATGAATCCTGGGACACGATGCTCAGGAGCCACGCCATCGCCAACGGCGTGTTCGTGGTGGCGGTGAACCGCACGGGCCGCGAAGGGGAGTTGCGGTTCTGGGGCGCGAGCGTGGTCTATGCGCCCAACGGCGAGCAGCTCGTGAAGGCGGGCCATGATTCGGCCGAGTCCATCGTCGTCGAGTGCGATCTCGACCGCATCGAATGGTCGCGGACGCGGTGGCCGTTTTTTCGCGACCGCCGCATCGACGCCTACGGCGCTCTGCTGAAACGCTGGGGCAACGCATGACCACTCCCGACGGTGCCGCCGCGCTTGGCTACCGGCTCGCGGCCGAATGGGAGCCGCATGCGGCCACCTGGCTTGCCTGGCCGCATCGCCAGGCGACCTGGCTCGGCGACTTCGCCGAGATCCCGCCGGTGTTCGAGAAGATCGCGCGGCTGCTCGCCGGCTACGAACCGGTGAAGGTGGTGGCCTCCGGCGCGGTGCTCGACCTGGCCCGCGGGCGGCTCGGCGGCGTCGGCAATGTGGAACTCGTCGACCTCCCCACCAACGACGCCTGGCTGCGCGACACGGGGCCGGTGTTTCTCGTGCCGAAATCCGGAGAGCGGGTCGGCCAGTCTCCCGGGCCGGCCGCCGTCGGCTGGGAGTGGAACGCCTGGGGCGGCAAGTATCCGCCGTGGGACGACGACGCGCGGCTGGCACGATCGATCTGCCGGCGGCTGGGCCTGCGGGTCTTCGAGGGCGGGCTCGTGCTCGAAGGGGGCGCGATCGAGACCGACGGCGAAGGCACGCTGCTGGTCAACCATCGCTGCGTCGAGGATCCCGCCCGCAACCCGGGCGTGACACGGGCGCGGCTCGAGCAGGTGCTCTGCGAACGCCTGGGCGTCGACCGCGTGCTCTGGGTCGGCGGCGAACTCGCCGGCGACGACACCGACGGCCACATCGATCAGCTCGCGCGATTCGTCGCGCCCGGCCGCGTGGTGGCCGCGCGGCAGCCCGACCGGAGCGATCCGAATCACGAATCGCTCGAGGCCAATCTGCAACTCCTGCGATCACTCGTCGACGCGCAGGGCCGCCGGCTCGAGGTCATCCCGATCGACATCCCGCCGCGGTTCATATTCAGGGGCACGCAACTGCCGGCGAGCCATCTGAATTTCTACGTGGCCAACGGCGTGGTCGCGGCGCCGGTGTTTCTCGGCCCCACCGACGAGGCCGCGTTGCGGACGCTCGAGGAGTGTTTTCCGGGCCGCACGATCGAGCCCGTTGCCTGCAATGAATTGATCCGCGGCCGCGGCGCCCTGCACTGCATCACGCGAGACCAGCCGGCCGTCTTTCTCGGGGGGGATGCAGTGACAGGCTGAAGCCTGTCCTACTTTGCCGGGCGGTTCTGACCTTGCCCCGGGGTTCCGGGTTCGCGACGATTAACGCAGTTTCGGTGGCTCGTTTTCCGCGCAGAGGGTTTGGCACATGGAACAGATGGCATCGCTGGCTCAGGGGTTTGTTTCGCTGCTCTCGCGGCTGATGATCGCGGCCATCTTTCTAGCCAGCGCCATCGGCAACAAGATTCCCCAGTTTCAGGCGACGGCGAATTACATGCAGACCGAAGGGGTGCCCAACCCCAAGCTCGCCCTCTTCGGCGCGATCGGCCTGCTGCTGCTCGGTGGCCTGTCGGTGGTCGCCGGGGCCTGGACGCGGATCGGTGCGCTTTTCCTGCTCGTGTTCCTCGCGGCAGCCACGTTTTACTTCCACGACTTCTGGAAATTCTCCGATCCCACGCAGCAGCAACTGCAGACGATCCAGTTCATGAAGAACCTGGCGATCGGCGGCGGGCTGCTCTCGCTCATTGCCTACGGTGGCGGACCGTGGAGCGTCGATGGCTGGATCAGCAAGCGCCGCGAAGAGGTCGAGTCGGGAGTGCCGGCGGCAAAGCCGCGGGTGACGGCCAAGGCGTCGTAGTGACAACGCGGGTGTGCCTTCGGGGGCAGTACCAATCATGAGACTCATCACCACACTGGCATTGGCCGCGGTCCTGCAGACGGCAGCCGCCGGGGCCAGGGAGCAGCAGACAGCCACGATGCAGAAACCCACCGTGACCACGTTCGGAAAACTTCCCGATGGCCGGGAAGCGCATCTCTACACGCTCGAGGTGCCCGGTGGCTGGAAGGCGACGGTCACCGACTATGGGGCCATCCTGACCGGGTTGCACGTGCCGGCCGGTGGCGGCGGGGCGGCTGAAAAGACCATCGACGTCGTGCTGGGCTTCGACACGCTCGCGGGCTACCTCGCCGGCCACCCCTATTTCGGTGCGATCTGCGGCCGTGTGTCGAACCGCATCGCCGCCGGCAGCTTCGAACTCGACGGGAAGAAGTTCCAGCTCGCGAAGAACAACGGCGCGAACCACCTCCACGGCGGCGACGTCGGATTCGACAAGCAGCTCTGGCGGGCCACTCCGCGGCTCACGGACCGCGGGCCGGCGGTCGAACTAGAGATGGTGTCGCCCGCCGGCGACGAGGGCTATCCGGGCGCGCTGACGACCAAGGTGATCTACACACTCACGCCCGCGGGCGAACTCGACATCGACATGACGGCGACGACCGATGCCCCGACGATCGTGAACCTCGTCCATCATTCGTATTGGAACCTTGCCGGCCACGCCGCGGGCACGATCCGCGGCCACGAGTTGTCCGTTGCGGCCGATCGCTATCTGCCCGTGGACGACGGCGGCATTCCCACCGGGGCGCTGGCGCCCGTCGCGGGTACGCCCTTCGATTTCCGTCCGGAACAGAAGCCGGCCGCCACGCTCGGCGCCGCAATCGATCGGCTGCCGCCCGGCACGGACGGCAAGAATCCCGGCGGGGTCGACCATAATTTTCTCGTGCGTGGCTGGCAGCCGGACGGCAGGCTGCACGAGGTCGCTGTGCTGCGAGATCCCAAGAGCGGCCGCAGCATGGCGCTCTTCTCCGATCAGCCGGGTATCCAGGTCTACACCGGCAACTACCTCGACGGCACGCTGACGGGGAAGGGCGGGGCGGTCTATGCCAGGCAGACGGGCGTCTGCCTCGAGACCCAGAAATATCCCGACAGCGTCCACCATCCTGAGTGGCCGACCGTGCGGCTCGATCCTGGTCAGACCTACCGCCAGCGGATGACACACCGCTTCACGCCGTGATCTGACGGGGGCCTGTTCGCAATCGGGAATGAGCATTGGTAGTCTCCTGAACCGTTGGCTTGACGGTTGTCTGGACCGTCGGCCGTGCCGGCGGTGGCCGTGAAATCCGGAGGGTGCGGGCGAGATGGTTTTTCCAGTTGGCGATGACAACTCCGACCGCCGGTCGTTTCCCTACGTGACGATCGCGCTCTTGATCGTGAACGTGTTTGTGTTCGTGGTGCTGCAGGGGATGGGTGCCAACGAAGACTTCACGATGGCCTACGTCCAGGTGCCCGCCGAAATCCTCTCGGGCCGCGATGTCATCACGGAGCCGTCGGTTCGCGAGATCCCCGTGCCCGGCGGTCAGGGGCAGGTGATGGAGGTGACGTTGCCGGGCCTCAAGGAAACACCGGTTCCCGTCTGGCTGACGCTCCTCACCGCCATCTTCATGCACGGCAGCATCATGCATCTCGCCGGCAACATGTGGTTTCTCTGGATCTTCGGCGACAACATCGAAGACGACATGGGCCATGTGAAGTATCTGCTCTTCTACCTGGCCACGGGCATCATCGCCTCGCTCGCTTTCGTCGCCTTCAACAGCACGGGCGAGGCGGCGCTCACTCCCTGCCTCGGCGCCTCAGGGGCGATCTCGGGCATCCTGGGGGCCTATCTCGTGCTCCATCCCCAGCGGCGGGTGAGCGTGATCCTTCTGCGGATGATGGTCGACGTGCCGGGCTACGTGGCGGTCGGCATCTGGTTCCTCTTTCAGGTGATCAGCGGCATGTTCGATTCCAGCGGCGGCGGCGGGGGCGTGGCCTATTCGGCCCACGTGGCCGGCTTCGTTGCCGGCATGATCCTTGCCAAGCCGATGAGTTACGGACCCGTCCGGGAAGGGGCCGACCCGCTGGTGGTGTTGCGGCGGCGGATTCCGTAGGCGGGAAGCGACCTCCCTTTTTCCGGCCTGCCGCCTACTACAATGGATCGGTCTTCGGTTGCTCATGCGACCGGCCCACGGCCGGCCCCCGACCGGACCAAGTTCGGACTAGAGGAGCCCTCCAGATGGTCAGCGGATTGCCAGCCCACTCCGAAGTCATCGTCATCGGCGGCGGCCCCGCCGGCGCGACGGCGGCGACGCTCGTCGCCCAGCACGGCCGCAGCGTCACGCTTCTCGAACGGGAACGGTTTCCCCGGTTTCATGTCGGCGAGTCGCTCATCCCAGAAACCTTCTGGGTGCTCGAGCGGCTCGGCATGCTCGACCGGATGCGGGACAGCCCGTTCGTCGAAAAGCACTCCGTGCAGTTCGTGAACGAGAAGGGGATCCTCTCCGAGCCGTTTTATTTCCACGACCACAAGCCGCAGGAGAGTTCGCGAACCTGGCAGGTGGTGCGGAGCGAGTTCGACGAGATGATGCTCCGCAATGCCGCGGCGCAGGGCGTCGACGTGCATGAGGGCATGCGGGTGCGCGAGGTGCTGTTCGACGAGACGTCCGGCACGCCACGGGCCACGGGCGTGCGGGTGCAGGACGAGAGCGGCGGCGTGTGCGACATCACGGCCGACGTGGTCGTCGATGCGAGTGGTCAGGGCTCGATGATCATGAGTCGCCTCGGCCTGCGGGCCTGGGATCCCGAACTTAAGAAGGCGGCGATCTGGACCTACTGGAAGGCTGCCGATCGGGGCACGGGCCGCGACGAGGGCGCCACGATCGTGATGCAGCTCGACGACAAGCAGGGCTGGTTCTGGTACATCCCGCTGCACGACGGCACCGTGAGCGTGGGCGTGGTCGCCGGCTTCGACTACCTCTTCAAGGAGCGGACGACGAAGGATCCCGAGGCGATCTACTTCGAGGAGGTGGCCCGCTGCCCGGGTCTCCAGCCGAAGATTGCCGCCGCGGAGGTGGCCGCCCCGATCCGCGTGGCCAAGGAATATTCCTATCGCTCGAGCACGGTCTCCGGCGACGGCTGGGTGCTCGTCGGCGACGCCTTCGGCTTCCTCGACCCGCTCTATTCATCGGGGCTGCTGCTCGCGCTCAAGAGCGGCCAGTTGGCGGCGGACGCGGTCACGGCGGCGCTCGCCGCCGGCGACACGTCGGCGGCCAAACTCGGAGCCTGGGGGCCGGAGTACATCCGCGGTCTCGAACGGATGCGGCGGCTGGTCTGCGAGTTTTACGAGGGCTTCAACTTCGGCAAATTCGTGCAGCGGCATCCGCACCTGAAGGGACACGTCACCGACCTCCTGATCGGCGACCTGTTCAACGACCGCGTCGACGAGATCGTCGAACCGCTCAACGCGATGCGTCGCGAGGAGCGGTCGCGGCTTGCAGGGGCGGCCGCAACTCCCAGGGGCTGAACGCCGCCCAGACGGGATTGTGGTCCGACACCTCGAGGGCCTTGTCGATCGACAGTCCGAAGGTGTTTTGCAGATCGACCACTCCCCAGCGGCCGGTGTATTCGCCGGTGGCGGTGCGATCGAAGATCAGGTTGTCGTACGTCTTCGTGCGGCGGGTGTTGGTGGTCACGCCGGAAATGGCCCAGGCGACACCGGGAATCTGCTTGATGCGGCCGAACTGTGGCGGGCCGGCATTGAGGTCGCCGAGCAGGATGACGTCGTCTTCGTCGGGCCGTGCCGAGCGGATCACCGTGAACACGTCGGCCAGCGCATCGACCTCCTGGGGCACCTCGTCCGGATCGGTGTGGGTGTCGATCATCCAGAAACTGAAGCCGAGCTCGGGGGGGGAGGTGCGAACCCGGAAGCGGGCATACATCGGCGGTCGATGGAGCCGATCGGCGGGGTCGCGCATGGAGCCCACGGATGTCGGGTCGATCTCGATGCGGTTGGTGTCGTAGATGAACGTGTATTGTTCCTTGCTCACCGTGCGGCCCTGCCGCGGCCCGATGACATGGTGGTAGCGGCTGCCATCGGCGTTCACCGCGGCGACGAACGTGGGGATGACACTGTCCGACTTCGCCCGCACCTCCTGGATGGCCACGATGTCGAAGGTGCGCACGACGCGGGCGAGCACATCGACCACCTGCGGCTTGGCCAGCTTCGCTTCGCCGAACACCTGGATGTTGAAGCTCGCGATCAGCACGGCGTCGGACGGCTTGGCCGTCGGTGGGGCCGAGAGCACGGCCTGAGCCGGGGCGGCCGGCGGACCTGCTGGTAGCGGACCTGCTGGCGGCGGTGGGGATGCCGATGGCATGGCGGTCACAGGCCGCAACGCGGCCGCCGCCGGTGCGTAGGCAATCGATGCCAGGGGCGGCGCCGGTGTCGGGGCGGCCGCGAGCCTCTCGGCCGGTACGGCGGCCCGAGCGGTGGCCGGCCCTGTGGCCAGTGCGGCTGTCGATTCGGTCGATCCGGTAAACCCGAGCGATGAACCGAGCGATGAACCAAGCGCCGCGACACCCGGGCCGAGCACGGGCATGTCTGGCTTGAGCCAGCCAGTCACCCCGCCGCCGCCGATCAGCGACGCGATGGTCGTAAAGGCCATCCAGACGAGGCTCGCCGAAGAACTCGGCGGCTTCTTCGCTTTCTTTTTGGCCACCGCGCCGCCTCCATGCGTCGCGCCAGGGCGGGCGGGTCGCGGTGTGCCCCGGCCCGATCACCATCCATGGTGATCCCCCGAGCAGGCGGAGCATCTGCCTGTGTATCGGTCGCGGTGCGGCCGTTTGTTCGGCAAGCTTGCCGCCGGCGTCAGACTTGGGTCACCACGTGCTTCACAGCCTGGATCACAGTCTGCTAACTACCGATGGCCGCGAGCGCCTCGGTCGCAAGTCGTGCCAGCCGCGGATCTTGCTGCCCGGCAGCCCGCTCCAGGGCCGCACGGGCCGCGGCAGCCGCCGGGCCGATCTGCCCCAACGCCCAGGCTGCCCGCTGCCGCACTGAGGGATCGGCCGAAGAAGATTCGACGCAGGTCGTCAGCACCGTCACTGCAGACGATGCGTCCTGCCCAGACCGCCCCAGGAGCGTAATCGCCCAGTAGGCCGCCAGTGGATCGGGATCGGTGGCGAGTTTGATCAGCGGGTCGATGGCAGCGCGGCTCGGTGGCCCGAGATCCTCGAGCGCCGCCACCGCCCACTCCCGCACCCGCTCATCGTCGTCACCGCAGGCGCGAACCAACTGCGGTGCGGCACCTGCTGCCGACTCACCGGCCTGCGCGAGCCGTTCGGCGGCCGCGGCCCGCTGCTCGACATCGGCTGCGGCAAGTTGATCGGTCAACGCCCGGATCTCGGGAGTGCTCGGCTCGCTCATCGTGGCGCCTCCGGCGGGGTGTGGACAACGCTGTCAGATGCGGAAGGATAGCCGATCTTGTGGCCCAAGTGATTGTCGGCGTGACCGCAGGCCGGCCCAGGAGGGGGGACGGAAGGGGAGCGGCCCCATGCGATCGCGGTGGTTCCACGGGCGGTTTCTGGAGCGGCTCGCTGCCGGAAATTTCTCGGGAATAGTTCGCCGGGCCCGCGTCTTGTACCATTCCCGCTGGATCGCCGACAGACCCGCCTCCCCGCGAACGATGCGTCATGCAGGGATTCGAATCAGACTCCATCGATTCGACGAGCGAGCCGAGCAGCTCCGGGCTGGGCTTCGCCGGCCTGACTGAATTCCTCGGGCTGTCGGCCGTGGCCGGCGGCGAAGACCTCGGCCCCGGCACCAAGCTTGGCGACGTGACGATCGTGCGGCTCGTGGGCGAGGGGGGTATGGGGCGGGTGTACGAGGGGTTGCAGGGGATGCCCTGCCGAACCGTCGCCGTAAAAGTGGTCCGTCCCGGTGTGCTCTCCCCGGCGGCCGCGAAGCGATTCGAGCACGAGGCCCAGATCCTGGGCCGACTCACCCACCCCGGCATCGCCCGCATCTACTCGGTGGGGATGCAGCAACTGACCGGCTGCTCGGTGCCGTACTTCGTCATGGAATACGTCGACGATGCCCAGTCGATCACCGCCTACGCGACGCAGCATGACCTCTCCACGCGCGACCGCGTGAAACTCTTCCGCGAGGCCTGCGCGGCGGTTGCCCACGGCCATCACAAGGGCGTCATTCATCGGGACCTCAAGCCCGGCAACATCCTCGTCGACTCGCTTGGGCAGCCGAAGATCATCGACTTCGGTGTGGCGCGGAGCACCGACGGCGATGTCGCGCTGACCACGATGCACACCGACATCGGGCAGCTCGTGGGGACGCTGCAGTACATGTGCCCCGAGCAGTTCGACGGATCGTCGGATGATCTCGACATCCGGGCCGATGTCTATTCGCTGGGGGTGGTGTTCTACGAATTGCTCGCCGGCAGGCTGCCGTACGACCTCACGCGGCGGGCGGTTTACGAGGTGGCCCGCGTCGTGAAGGAGGTCGAGCCGAAGTCGCTCTCCACGGTCAATCCGCGGTTGCGCGGAGACCTCGACACGATCGTCACGAAATGCCTGGAGAAGGAACGCAGCCGGCGGTATTCAAGCGCCGCCGAACTCGAGGCCGATCTGGGACGGTACCTCCGCGGCGAACCGATCGCCGCCAGTCCGCCGCAACTGCTCGATTCCATCGTGCGTCTGGCCCGACGGCACCGGCTGGCGGCAACGGCGGCGGCGGGGGTCGTGGCGGCGCTCGTGCTGGCGGTCGTGGGCATCTCCATCTTCGCGGTGCGTGCCGAGCAGCAGAGGATCCTCATGATCGGCGAGCAGACCCGCGCTGATGCCGAAGCCGACACCGCCCGGCAGCGGCTTTATGTTGCTAACCTGCGATCTCTGCAGTCGTGCCTCGCGACGAAAAACCTGCGGATGGCGCGACAGGTCTGCGCAGAGAATCTTGCCATCACTGGCACATCGTTACCGCTCGAAATGCGCTGCCTGGCCGCGGGGCTCGACGATTCCCTCGTTGTGCTCGATTCGCAGCAGAGTCTGGAGCGGCCGGTGATCGGGGTTGCATACAGTCCCAACGGCGGCACCTTCGCGGCGACGGTCGTTGATCCCCCGAAGTCGCAGCAGATCCAAAGTCCCAGAATCCAGACTCTCATCATGCACCCGGCTACCGTGCCGAACATGTCGACGAGCCACATGTTTTTCAGTGTCGGCCCTCACCATCGCTATGCCCCTCGGGATGCAGGCGCTCAAGAATGGGTGCCGGTGCGGCGAACTCGTAATAGGAATTCCAAAAACCTCGGGAATGCAGCGGATGACTCGACCGAGCCCTTGGCCACCAGTCCGGATGGTCGCCAAGGGGCTGAGTACGCACATGACGGCGCCGTTCGCATCGTCGATAGGGCGACCGGGTGGGACAAGGCCGTTCTCGAGGGGCACCGTGGCCTGCTGGAAACGGCAGCCTTCGTGGCCGATGGCAGCCGGCTGATCACGCTGGGCTCCGACAGACGCCTCAGGCTCTGGGATGCCGAGAGCGGCAGGCTCATGGCAACATGCGGCGGCGCGGACGCCCGGATTCAGGCCTTCGAATGCAGCCTGGATGGCTCGCGAATCGCGGCTGTCGTCATGGGTGGAGCCAATCGCTGGCACGATGTGGTTCTGTACGACACCGTTGATGGCCGGCAGCTCTCCACGGTGACGGTTCCCAAGAGCCTGGGAGCAAGCGACTCGCTCCTGGCGATCAGCCCGGACGGTAGCCACCTCGTCACGACCTCCCACGAAGACGACCTGCATGTCTGGGACGTGGCCGACGGCAGCGCCGTTGCCACCCTGGCGGGCCATGCCGCGGTCGTCACGGCGGTCGCGATCAGCCCGGACGGGAGTCAGATCGCCAGCGGTGCCAAGAACGGCCACATCCGTCTGTGGAATGCACGCACGTTTGCGATGGAGTGGGAACTCATGGGCCACGACGGCCCCGTCTTGTCGCTGGCGTTCGGCCCCGACGGGAAGACGCTCGCCTCCGGGTCATATGACGGCACAGCGAGAATCTGGTCCCGCACCACCGCGGAGCCGCTGGCTGTGTTGCCCGGTCTCCACGGAATGACTGCCGTCACCTTCAGTCCGGACGGGCGGCAGTTGGCGGTGGCACCGAAGGGCAGCGGCGACGTCGAACTCTGGAACCCGCAGACCGTCGAGCGGCTCTCGACGCTCCCTGGTGCGGGCGGCATCGTCTCGCAGTTGGCCTACAGCCCCGACGGCACGCTCGTGGCGGCTGCCTTCAGAAAAGAGCGAAAAACCTGCGACGTCCGCGTCTGGCGAACGGCTACCGGGGAACTGCTCTCCACGCTCGGGGAACATGCCTTGGGCGCGCAGGCGGTGACATTCAGCCCCGACGGCGCGCGACTCCTGACGACGGCCGGTGATGCCATGGTGATGGTCTGGGATCCGCGCACGGGCCGCCGGCTCATGGCCAACCCGGCGGGTAATTGGAGAGGCCCATTCGAGCAAACGGCCGCGGTGTTTGGCCTCGATGGCAGCCGGGTGGCCTACAAGAAGCCCTATCTCCTCGACAGTGCGACCGGCAGCGTGGCAACGGAGTTGCGGCCACAGGGGCAGGTGAGCTGCCTCGCGGCGAGTCCGGACGGCCGGGTGCTGGCAACCGGGATGGCCATCGGTACGGTCTACCTCTCCGAGTTTGCGACCGGGAACCGACGGGCAGATCTCATTGGGCACACCGGCAGCGTCCGGTCCATGGCATTCAGCGCCGACGGCGCGCGCCTCGCGACAGGCTCGTTGGACGGCGACATCCGCCTCTGGGATGCCGGCAATGGTGATTCCGTCCGGCTGTTCCGGGGTCACGAAGGCAACGTGGAGGCGGTCATGTTCAGCCCCGACGGCCGCCGGATCATCTCGAGCGCAACCGATGGCACGATCCGTATCTGGGACGCTGGATTGGGGGACGAACTCTGTGCTCTCTCAGGCGATAAAGATTTCCCGACGGCGATCGCCCTGAGTCCGGACGGCACGCAGCTGGTAACCGCCGGAGCCGATGGCATGGTTCAGATTCAAGGACTGTCCAATGCCGCCGTCGTCAAGGCGCGGCAGGCAGCAGCGGCGGCCGCACCCGATGCCGCGGCTCTTCGAGCGTCCCGAGAAACGCGGCCAGATCGGCCAGATCCTGCCGGTTGAGGCCGAGGGGCCGCAGGTGTGGCGACTTCACCGGAAACAGCGGGTCGTCGTGCTGATAGTCCTGACGCCTGAGCGTCGGCATGCCCGCGTTGTACATGTTGAGCACACCCGACAGTTCGAACAACCCGTTGTGCATGAGCGGTGTCGTGCGGGTCACGTCGCGGAGCGTGGGTGTGCGAAACCGGCCCATGTCGGCGACCTCCTGCGTGACGACAAACCGGCCGCGGTCTTCGTACTGCCGGCTGTAGTAGCTCAGACCGAGGTTGTGGAACCCGCCGTCGGAAAACATCGGGCCATGGTGGCAGTTCATGCAGCGTGCCTCACGCCGGAACAGATCCAGGCCGATGAGTTCGTCGTCCGACAGGGCATCGCGCCTGTCCGTCATGAAGCGGTCGAAGCGGGAGTGGCCGCCCACCACGGTCCGCTGAAAGCAGGCGAGCGCCTCTGCCGTCCGCCGAAACGTGATCTCGTCGTCGGCGAATGCCGCGGCGAATAATGCCCGGTACTCGGCGATGGCCGTGAGGGCGGCGACGACCTGCTCCGGGGTCACGTGCATTTCGGTGGGGTTCAAGAGCACCGCCTCGGCCTGCTCTTCGACGGAGGCCGACCGGCCGTCCCAGAAGAGCGACGGCTGGAAGGCGATGTTGCGGATCGTCGGTGCGTTGCGGGCCAGCGGCTTGCGGAGATGGCCAAAGCTGACGGTGCGACCGTCCGCCCAGCCCAGATCCGGATCGTGGCACGAAGCGCAGGCGATGTGGCCGCTGCCGGACAAGCGGGGATCAAAAAACAGCGACTTGCCGAGCGCTTCCTTGGGCTGGTTGTGGGGATTCGCGGCCGGGTGGGGCACCGCGGGCAGGCGGCCGATTTCCTGCCACCGCACGCCCTCGTCGACATGGGGCGCAGGCCAGGCGATCGGGGGCCGCGCATAGGAATCACGGAGCGTCGCCACCCACGTGGTGCGTTCCGCGGCGGACCGCAGCGGTCGCTTCTGGAGTGCGGGCTTGGCGGCAGCATCGGCGCCGTCCTGAGCCATGCCATGGATGGTTCCACAGGCTGCAAGCAGAAGGCTTCCGGCGAATCCGCGCCAGGGAAACTTGATGAATCTGGTTGTCATCGCTTGCCGCCGTTACGGAATCTGCGTCGCTTCGGCTCCCGCAATCGTAAGCGCCGCGGCCACGACGTCGGCCGCGGTCGAATCTTCGCAAAACCGGGTCGATCCATCGACAAAGAGAAGATTCGCGCCGCCGGGATGGAAGGCGTAGATGCTGTAGGAATTGGAGCCGTTGATCATTTGTGGGCCCGACCCGTATTGCTGGGCAGGATCTGATTTCGACAAGTCGAGTTTGAAACCGCCGACCTTGAAAGAGTTTGCCGTTGGCCAGCCACTGTTCACGACGTACTTGCTGCCGGTAACCGCCAGCCCGGAGCCTGGAACCATCCGCCCGAAGTACCAGACCTGCGGCCGGCCGGCACTCTCCACGATGCCGACGCTCTTCGACGTGCCATCGGTGACGCTTTTCATCCGGAGGCCCTTGCCGCCGAGTTCTGTGATCTTGCCGGTGAAGAACCCGTCGTCATTGCCTGGCTTTGGGTAGCTGACATGCGAAGTCCAGATGGTGTTGCCGACGCCCTGCGATCCGGCATAGTCGGCAGCGATTGAACCCCAATGAGGAGGTGAGACTGGAAATTTTGGGTCTGGCAGAGGGCCGCCGGGAGTGCTGGGACAACTCATGAACGACAACGGATATCTCACTGCCGCAGTATTAAGGATATGGCTGAAGGGCACCGCGTAATCATAGATCGTTGCGAGCGGATTGGCGTCGAGGTAGGGCAGGATCTGTGCGACCCAGAAGTGCGTCGGGCCCCCTGACACGCTGACAGTCGTCGGGTAAAATCCCCGTGCCGACTCGTAGTTGTGAAAACCGATGCCAACCTGCCGCAGATTGTTCTGGCACGACGAGCGCCGGGCGGCTTCGCGGACGGACTGGACGGCCGGCAGCAGCAGGCCGACGAGCGTGCCGATGATCGCGATCACGATCAGGAGTTCGACGAGCGTGAAGCCGCCGGCGACCCTCCCGACAGACTTGTCCATGGCACTCGCATCCTCGCGATCGGGAACAGGCCACCGGTGATGGCTGACCGGCAAGGTATCCCGTTTGGTGCGGAGAACAATCGTTCAAATGGGGGGTGTAGGCCAGCCCGCACGAATGGTTGCGCCGCCGCGTCGGCATGGTCATGATCCTTCCGGCGGAATCGATAGGGATGTCGACGACGGGAAACTAGGAATTCCGCATCGACATCGCAAGGTTTGCGGGGGGCCGCGTGCCGCTTTTTGCAAATCGCGTTGCATTTTGCGGTGGTGGAGGCGGGGAGGGGCCGGCGCGGCCCGCCGTGCAGTTGGCGAATCCGGCCGGATTGTCGCGGCTGCCCGGATTGTCGGGGTTTGGCACGCCAGATGCACATTCGCCAATCAGCCTGGGCGCGGCCACTTCATCCATACTCATCGGGGGCCGGTCCGCAGGCTGAGGAGATGAGCCATGGCTACGACAATCACTGCCGCCCAAAACCCAGTTCAGACCGACGAGAATCTGACCGACGAAGAGCTGTTTCAGCGGTTCCGCGTGGACGGCGACGTCCACGCCTACGAAACGCTCGTTCACCGCTATGAGCAGCCGCTTTTCGGCTACCTGCACCGCTATCTCGGCAGCGTCGAACTGGCGGAAGACGTGTTTCAGGCCACGTTCCTGCTGGTGTATACGAAGAGCGACCACTTCGAGGCCGGCCGCATGTTTCGGCCGTGGCTGTTTACGATTGCGACGCACAAGGCGATCGACGCCCAGCGGCGCGAACGCCGGCACCGTCACGCCAGACACGGCGCCCGTGGCTCGGCCGCGTGCGAGGAGGGCAGCCTCCTCGATGCGGTGCCCTCCGCCGGCCGCTCGCCGGCCGAAGAGGTCGGCGATCGGGAGGAGTGGGGGCGGATGCGGGAGGCGGTGCGGACGCTCTCGGGCGTGCAGCGACGGGCCTTACAATTGATCTACGAGCAGGGCATGGCGTATCGGGAGGCGGCCGTCGTGATGGGCGTTCCGGTGGGCACGGTCAAGAGCCGGCTGCACTCGGCGCTCCTGTCTCTGGGCCGGATCTGGGCGGTGCAACCGCCCAAGCGAGCCTACGCCCTGATCAGCCGGACGTGATCAGCCGGACGTGATCAGCCGGACGTGATCAGCCGGCCAGCAAACCCCCGGTGGATCGCCGCTGTCGTCCGCCACTCCCACGGCGGCCAGCGCGGGCCTCCCGAAGCGGAGGAGGCCCGCAAGAGGCCCGTGAAGTTGCCACCCGGGGGCTGGTTTTTCACCGCGGGGGAGCAGCCCGGGGTTTCAGCGGGAAAAAGATTCATTGACATATCGTAATGTTCCGATATATAAATCAGTGTCAGTGCCGGCAGTCATGGGCCGCCGATTCATCAGGGGTTTCGTCATGGTCAACGTCAACCGAAAACAGGGCCGCACACCGAGGCTCACGAGCCTCGACGGTCTTGGTCAGGCGGCGGAATGCCTGAAGACCCTGGCCCACCCCCACCGCCTCCGGATCATCCAGATGCTGCTCGGTGGTCGCTACACGGTGGGCGAACTGGCGGAGGCCTGCAGCATTCCGAGCCACATGGCATCCGAGCACCTGCGGCTCATGCAGCGCTGCGGGTTTCTCAACGTGGAAAAGGACGGTCGGTGCGTCTACTACACGGTTGCGGAGCCGCACCTCGCAAACATCATGGCCTGCATCGAGGAGCGGTTCGGAGCGAAGAAACCACTCCGCAACGGCGCATCCGCGTAGCGAGGCCGATCCACCCACTCCTTCCCTTTGAACCCATCTGTCACGTATCGTTGTATCACGATAGATCGATCCATAGTCCGGTTTCCACCACGTACGGAGGATTTTCCATGGTTGCCACGATCACCCCTTCAAATCTCGCCGATCTCCACCGCCACGGCGGGAAACTCATGCTCATCGACGTCCGCACTCCGGCGGAGTTCGGCGAGGTGCACGTCGACTTCGCTCGCAACATGCCGCTCGACCGGCTCGATGCCCGGGAGATCGCCGCTCTCGGCGGCGACGGCCCGGTGTACTTCGTCTGCAAGTCTGGAGGCCGCAGCCAGAAGGCCTGCGAGAAGCTGCTGGCCGCCGGCATCCAGAACGTGATCAGCGTCGAAGGAGGCACGGCGGCCTGCGAGGCGGCCGGCATTCCCGTCGTTCGCGGGCGAAAGGTGATGTCGCTCGAGCGGCAGGTGAGGATCGCGGCCGGGGCTCTGGTTGCCATCGGTGCGGCCCTTGCCGCCTTCGGGCCGGACCCGACATGGCAGCGGATCGGTGCTGGACTCGCCGGTTTCATCGGCTGCGGCCTGGTGTTCGCCGGCATCACCGACACCTGCGGGATGGGGATGCTGATCGCCCGGATGCCCTGGAACCAGACCTGCCGTTCGGCCACGACCTGCAGCCGCTGAAACCGGCCCCGGCCGGTCCCTTCCCATCACCCCCACCCGGAGCCCTCCTTATGAAGATCCAGCAGTATTACTTGGCCTGTCTATCCCATGCGTCCTACATGATCACGGACGACAAGACGAAGACGGCGGTTGTCGTCGACCCCCAGCGCGACATCGACCAGTACATTGCCGACGCCAAGGCCGGCGGGTACACGATCAGGCATGTGTTCCTCACCCATTTCCACGCCGACTTCATCGCCGGCCACATCGAACTGCGGGACCGGGCCGGGGCGACGATCCACCTGGGCAGTCGGGCCCAGGCGGAGTTTCAGTGCGTTCACATGAAGGACGGCGATCAGGTCGAGTTCGGCGACGTGCGGCTGGAGATCATGGAGACGCCTGGGCATACGCCAGAGGGCATTTCGATCCTGGTTTACGACCTCGCAAAGTCCGCCCAGGAGCCGCTGGCCGTGCTTACCGGCGACACGCTCTTCATCGGCGACGTCGGTCGGCCGGACCTTCTGGCGAGCATCGGCGTGACGGCCGACGAGTTGGCCGACATGCTCTACGACAGCATCACGAACAAGCTCGTGAAGCTGCCCGATGCCACGCTCGTCTATCCAGCCCACGGGGCTGGCAGCATGTGCGGCAAGAGCCTGTCAAAGGAGACCGTGTCGACGATCGGCGAGCAGAAGAAGTTTAACTACGCACTGCAGCCCATGAGCCGCGCGGAGTTCAAGGAGATCGTCACGGCCGACCAGCCGGAGGCGCCGGATTACTTCGTGCACGACGCGGTCCTCAACCGTAAGGAGCGGGCTTCGCTCGACACGGCGATGCGGGAGACCCTCAAGGCCCTGTCCCTCGACGAAGTGCTGGCGATGCAGAAGTCGGGGGCGCAAATCCTCGACGTGCGCGAGGGGATCGACTTCGAGGGCGGGCATCTCAAGGGCGCCCTCAGCATCGCCCTCAACGGCAAGTACGCCACGTGGGCCGGGTCGATGCTCGCCACTGACCGGCCGATCGTCGTGATCGCCGAGGAGGGGGGCGAGGAGGAGGCAGTGATGCGGCTGGGACGGATCGGCCTCGACAACGTGGCCGGTTACCTGGGGGGCGGGATGAACGCCCTCGTCTCCCGAGACGATCTGGTGGAGCGGACCGAGCGGGTGACCGCGGCGGCCCTGGCCGAATGGCTCGCTGGCGCGCGTGCCGAAATGGGCGCGAAGCCGGTGGTGATCGACGTGCGGAGCGAGGTCGAGCACGCCGGCGGCCACGTCATCGGCAGTCTCAACATCCCGCTGTCGCATATCGACGAGCGGCTCGCCGAGATCCCGGCCGGCAGGCCCCTCGTTGTCCACTGCGAGGGCGGCTACCGCTCGGCGATCGCCGCCAGCCTCCTCCAGAAACTCGGCCGCCCGTACGTTCACGACCTCGTCGGCGGCTTCAAGGCCTGGTCGGCCGCAAAACTGCCGACCGCGGCGGCCCCGACTTCCCCCCGGGCCTGATCATGACCGTGCCGCTGGCCGCCATCGACGCCGCTGTTTCCGCCCTCCCTCCGGCGTGGGCGATGTTCCAGTCGGTGGCGGCCGGCGCGGTCGTCGGGATGTCGCTCGGGCTCACCGGGGGCGGGGGGGCGATCTTTGCCGTGCCGCTGCTCGTCTACTGGATCGGCATCGATCCCCAGACTGCCGTAAGCATCTCGCTGGTCACGGTCGCTGTAACGGCGGTCGTCGGCGCGGCTGAGCGCTGGTGGTACGGGCAGGTGGAGGTCCGGACGGGCCTGCTGTTCGCCGTGGCCGGGATGCTCACCGCACCGCTGGGCAGCTGGCTCGGCGATCAGATTCCGCCCCGGTTGCTCCTCGCCGCGTTTGCCGGCTTGATGTTCGTGATCGCGGCGCGGATGTGGCGGAAGGCGCGGGATACGGCCGAGCGGATGCCGGCTTCGGTCTTCGCCTCGGGCATCGAGCACACTTGCAGTCGCGACGCGCAAGGGCGGCTGCGGATGACCACCCGCTGCTTCGTGCTGCTGGCCCTCGTGGGTCTGGTCGTTGGCCTGCTTTCCGGGCTCTTCGGCGTCGGCGGAGGATTCCTGATCGTGCCGGCGCTCGTGGCCTTCGCCACCATGACGGTGCCCCGGGCCGTGGGCACGTCGCTGTTCGTGATGACGCTCGTGGGTGCCGCCGCCGTCGGTTCCCAACTGGCCGCAGGCCGCACGATTCCCCTCGGCGTCGCCGGCGGCTTCGTGGCCGGCAGTATTCCCGCCCTGTTCGTGGGCTCGAGCTTGGGTCGCCAACTGACGGGCCCGACGCTCGCCCGGGCGTTTGCCGTCGCGATCATCCTCGTGGCGGCATTCATCATCGCCAAGACGCTCTTCGGTTTTTGATCTCGTTTCACCCTCGATGGAGGCAGAATTTTTACGATGATTCACACCAGATCATGCTTCGGCGTCGCTCTCGCACTCACGTTGGCGACATTCGTCGCGCCGTCCCGTGCTGAGTCTGGAACCGACGTGCCGGCCCAGCAGTTTCCCAGGATCGAAAAGTACGGCGCGGTGGTCTGGGTGTGCGGGCAGTCGGTCGTCCGCGGCGGTAACCCGCTGACCGACGTCATGCCCGGTATCCGTGTCGCCCATTCCGCGATGATCTTCAACATGAATCGTCAGGCTGATGGCTGGGCGAGCCTCGGCGTCCATTGAGCCGCCACGGGAAACGCGACGGCATGTCACAGGACAGATGTGCGCGACACGCTGTTACGAGCTTCGTGACAGGCTGAAGTAGGACAGGCTGAAGCCTGTCCTACTTACGGCGGCGTATGCGGCGAGGTTGGTGCCGAGGGCAGCGAGGAGGAGCGTGGAGGGTTCGGGGACGGCGGTGACCGTCACGAAGCTGCTCGATGGCAGGTAGTCGTCGGTGAAGTTGAGTCCGCCGATCGAGCCCGCGCCGCCGAGTTCCGCGCCGCTTCCGATCGCAACGGCCGTGGTGCCGAGGACCCCGTTCACCGAGAGCCGGCCGGCGGAGATCGTCGTGGTGCCGGAGAAGGTGTTGTTGCCGGAGAGCGTGACCGTGCCGGTGCCGGTCTTCACGAGGGCTCCCGTGCCGGCCATGTCGCCGGCGTAGGTGCCCGCCGTGGCTTGAACGAACTGCAACGTGGCGGGCCTTCGCCCGTCGGCGCGGCGTCACTTCCGCAACGAGCGCGTGATCGGCACGGGACCACGGCCAAGGCGGCGCATCTGGCGGCGCTCGTCCCAGGCGTGAGAGCCCCACATGAGGGCGACCACGAGGCCGACGGTCGCGATCAGCCCGAGCACGACGAACAACGGCGTCGTGAAATCACGGAAGAAACTCATCTCTTCAGCGAGCGGATTCCAGGCGTCAAAATGATTGTGCGCCGTGCGGGATGTCGAATCGCCGTATCCCAATTCCTCGCACTTGCTCGCGGATGCGGTCAGGCCGCATCCGATCGCGACAAACGTGAGAAACATTCGAAGGGGTAATCGTTGGCCGACAGGCGGGATGCAGTTCATGCATCTATTGAAACAGGACGAGCGCTTGTTCGCAGTCCCTTTTAATAGGTAATCGGCGGTCGAGCCATCCGCCGCTCAGCGGGTCAGGCGGCCGCCGCTGTTGGGATTGCTATCGGCGGAGAACAGTGATGCAGTCGCCGAACCGGGGCACGCCGATGCGGCGTGGGCCGCGCGGTGAGTCCCACGTCCATAGCGACTCCTGCCGTTCCACGATGAGGCCCGCCTGCTCGGCCCAGCGGCGAATGTCAGCGGAGGACACCGGCGATCGCCAGCCGTGATCAGCAGTTGCACCGTTCCCACGCGGCCACCACCGCCGGATCCGCGCTGCGATGCGATCGGCCGCGGCCGTGCGGCGGTCGGCATGATGCAGCACAGCCACTCCTCCCGCGCGGAGCACCCGCGCAATCTCGGCGAGATACCGCGCACACTCCTCGCGTCCCACGTGCACGAGACAGTCATAACTCCATACCGCATCGACCGCACGGGTCAGGTCAGCTGGAAGATCGGCGGCCTGCGAGAGGTGCGTGCGGAGACGGCCGCGGCCCGCCAGCCGCCGCCTACAGGCGTCGAGACAGTTCGGCGAGAGATCGCAGAGCACCAGCACACCAGCCTGCTCGATGAGCGACTCCGACCAACGTCCATGGCCCGGTCCGATCTCCAGCAGCATGCCGCCGCGGGGAAAGAGCGACAGATAACGGTCAATTACTCCGGCCTTCCAGTCGTCATAGGCCACGCCGCACTTCCGCGACTGGCCATCCCACTCGTCGCCATCCTTGGCCCAGGGATCGCACAGGTCCCACTGGGCAAGATTGTTGTCCACGGTGTTGTCGCGGCCCGCCCCACCTCCCGCCTGCGCCGCCTCGGCGGCCCGCAGCCGCGCCTGCGCCGCCAGCCGCCATTGGCGGACCGGCTCTCCGAAGCGGTGTTCCAGTTCGACGAGCATCGGCAGCCAGCGGCGGGAGAGCTCTACTTTTGCGCGGGCCAGTTCCGGCCACGCGAGGTTGGCGGGACCTGCGTTGCGCGGAATGTCGGCACTCCCCGCACTGCCTGACGATGTCGGTGCTGCAATCCCCAGGAAGCCACACGTGCTGGCGACCACGCCGGCGGGATCGAGGGCGATGTCATCGTGAAACAGCACGAGCAGTTGGCCCTCGGGGAGATGCCGCTGCCAGATGTCGAGCGTACGGAGGTAATCGGTACGCAGCACGTTGGCAGGCGCAGCGCACGCTTCATGCAGCTGGCTTTCGGTCGGCCGCTCGATGCCGGCCCAGTGCAACTGGTGGAGCCCGCCCGACACCGCCCGTGTGACGGGATCGCGGATGAGGAAGATCACCTTGATGTCCGGCATCATCCGCACGATGTTCGCCACGTCTTTCTCACCGAGCGTCGCATACGACGGTGTGAAATCGCAGGCCAGCCGGTCGGGAGGCGCCGCCGCGAAGAGGGCCGCGTAGTTTTCCCACGAGTGAACGGGTGGAAACGCCTGCCGGAGGGCCATCCGGACCGCCTGTTCGCGATCGGCGCCGGCGGTCGTGCGGTCGGCGTACGCGGTGAGTAGCGCAAGCGCCTGACGCTGGCGGAATTCCCCGATCGTGGGATCGCTGCCATCCCAGTCGAACTGGTGAAATTCCTTGATCCCACAGGCCCAGACCTGGGGAATCGCTTGCAGCGCCCCGTGCAGCCACGTGGTGCCGGACCGCTGCGCCCCGATGCACAATACGTCGGGCAGCCGCGGCGGGCCTGCGAAGTCGTCAAGCTGCTCGAGTGGGTCGCCGAGCCGCATGACTTCGGTCGTCGCGGGCAGCGGCTCCACCCTCCCTGATCCCGAGTTAAGACCGAGGCCACCGACTGGTTGCGGCGCGTTGAGCAGCACGGTCGCCGGCTCGCCGGGCCGGGCCACGAGCGGCATCGTTCGTCCAGTCGTAGAGGTTGTGTTGCAGACGCGGACGTGAAACGAGCCGTTCTCCAGCGCGTCGGCGGCAGCCGCGCCGACGAAGGGAAACCGAATCAGATACAGGCCCACGGGCAGAACCGTTCGGCTGGGGTCGTTCGCGGCGGAGTCAGTCGCTGCGAGTGGCAGCCGCTCCAGCGCGGCGAGGCTCGCGCCGTCGCCGAGTACGCGAACCTGGCGCAGCTGGCTGAAAAACTCCGGCAAGGACGCCGCTTCGGGCCACGTCGCGACGAATTCCACGGCCCGCCAATGGTCGATTCGTGGCGAGTTGGGAGTGTCCGAAGAGGGGTCACGGTGGTGCCAAGAGCAGAGGGTGTCGGGATGCACGTCGATCGGCTCCCGGGCGGCGACCCGTCTGTTGAAGTGCCAATCGCCGAGCGCCGGCAGCCCCTCGTGAAAAGGCCCGACCTCCTCGTACACACGCCTGCGAAACAGGAATGAAATCGGCGGGAAATGATTCTGACTGGCGAGATCGGCAGCTGTGATTTCGTTGAGCGAGGGTCCGAACTCGACAATCCGCTGCCGCACGTAGTCACCGCCGTCCCATGCCTCCCTTACGATCCGGCTGTGGCTCACGGCCGCTTCGCGCCCGGTGGCGTCCAGCCGCTGCACCATGCGCTCGAGGAAGTCGGGGCTCCACGTGTCGTCGTCGTCGTGAATGGCGATGAACTCGCCCGGCGCGGCCGCGATGCCCGCATTGGTCGCAGCTTCCATTCCGTACTGGCGGTCACGATGGAGGATGCCCAGCCGCCCCCGCAACAGATGACGGTAGGGGCCGACTTCCGCATCGACGAGGTGCGCTGGCCCGCCGTCGTTCACGATCTGCAGGAACCAGTGCGGGTAGGTCTGTGAGAGCACGCTGCGCAGGGCCCGCGGCAGCATGTGGAGCCGCCACCGCGTCCGTATCACCACCAGCACGTGGCCGAGGTCGGCTGGCGCGGCTGTGTCGGCGGGCATCACCACCGTGCGGCTGTCGCGGTGTGCGGAATCCCGGTGGTGCCAGAGCATGGGATCGACGAGCGTCGCCGCAGCAGCCGCGCGACCGGCGGCATCCGGTAGTCCGCACCATGCGGCCAACTCGGCGAACGCCGCGTGCGGTTCGCGCAGGATGGCGTCATGCCGGAACGTCCTGCTCTCCAATGCCGTGGCGTCGCGGTCGATGCTTCGCTGATGCTCGGCCCAGATCCGCAGGGCAAACTCCCGCGGCATTCCGTTGCGCGCCGCGAGCGAAGCGGCCACTTCGTGGGCGTCGCGGAAGATGCGCACGATCCGCAGGCGGGTGCCGGCCCGGTCGGCCACGGCTTTCCAAAGCGGGATCAGCAGGCTCGATCGCGGATCCTTCACCACCCAGTGCCCGTGCCGCTCGATTTCGGCCGTCGCGATCGCGGTCAACCGATCGATGGTGGCGGTGGTGTCGGGCCATTCCAGCCAGCGGGGCGGGAGCGGGCCGGGCGACGAATGCCATTCGCGACCGAAGCGAATGAGGAGTCGCTCCTGGGCCTGCCAGACGTCGGCATGTTCCCAGTGACCGTGCGGGTTGCCGGGTTGAGGCTCCGTGTCGATGCGCGAGCCAAGATTCGCGCCCATGGCACGCAGGCCGCGGGCGACGAGCGAGGTGCCTGAACGATGCATGCCGACAACAAGAAGAAGCATCGAACGTCTGCCCGCGTGAACGTGGTCCCGAAAGGAGGCCGGCACCGGAGTTATGCAACACTATCCAACACCGAAGGGTAGCCTAAACGCTGAACTGGACGATACGGCCGCCGGGGCATTCTCATAAGCGCTGGTCCGAAAACTGAGAAAGGGTCACGAGCACTCTGATGTGTGGAATCGTCGGAATCTGGAAACGGAACGGAGAACGTGCCGACCCTGCGCTCATCGAACGCATGCTGGCGACCATCCTGCATCGGGGGCCGGATGGCGGCGGCGTCTGGTCGGAAGGTCGCATAGCACTCGGACATCGTCGGCTCTCGATCATCGACCTGTCGGCGGCCGGGCATCAACCGATGCTGACTTCCGACCGCCGCGGAGTGCTCGCGTACAACGGCGAAATCTACAACTATCCGGAACTGCGCCTTCTACTTCAGAAAGAGGGCGTTTCATTTGTCGGAACATCCGACACGGAAGTCCTCCTGGCCGCCCTCCATTCCTGGGGACCGGAGCGAACTATTCCCCTTCTCAACGGGATGTTCGCCTTTGCTTATTGTGATCTCCGTTCCGGAGCCTTGTGGCTGGCCCGCGACCGTCTCGGCATCAAGCCGCTTTATATAGCCGAGGCCGGCCAGGAATTTCTCTTCGCCTCCGAGGTCAAAGCCATTCTCGCGCATCCCGGAGTGGTGAAGCAGGTCGACGAAGCGGCCCTGAATCGCGCATTTCTTACCAGACGACGTTCCCACGACACGCTCTTTGCAGGCATCACCGGCCTGCCGTCCGGCAGTTGGTGGAAGTTGACCAGTGATGGTGTCGAAAAGCATCGCTACTTTGATCTCGAGACCGCGCTTGATCGGAAACGTCTGACAGACAACCACCGGTCGATCGATTCGAGAAACGTCACCGAGACCCTGGAACGCAACCTCCGGGAGAGCGTTCGCATCCATCTCGCGAGTGATGCCCCGATCGCCGCGATGTGCAGCGGTGGAGTGGATTCAAGCCTTATCGCGGCGTATGCCGGCGACGACAGGCCGGGCATGGTCGGCTACGTCGCCGATGCACCCGTCGGCAGCGGCGAGGCGGCCCAGGCACTGCGGGTCGGTCGCCATATCAAGATCCCGATCCACGAGGTGGCGGTATCTCGCGAGGAGTACCTTCGGCTCTGGCCGGTCTGCATCTGGTATCTCGACAGCCCCGCCCACCATCCCAGCGAGCCGGCCCTGCTCTCCGTCGCACGAACCTGCCGGGCCGACGGAATCAAGGTTCTCCTTACCGGAGAGGGGGCAGACGAACTGTTCGGCGGCTATCCCTGGCACGCGGCGGCTCACCGATACTGGCGGCGCTGGGATTGGTTGTCAGTGGTGGCGCCATTTCTTCTCAGAAACCGTGCATCATCCCGACAGCGCGGCTTTCCTCTGCAGCAGTCCATCATGAGCAGCAAGCGCTACCGGCGTAGATCCCGCATGGCTCTCGCCGCCGATGTCGAACGCGACTTTCTGCCGCGCAGGCTCTTCGAGACTCTCCCGGGAATAGATCGCCTCTCCGACCGCGCCCTGGTCGTTTCCGGCCTTAACGACCTTGTCGAACACCTTTCGTGGGTCCTGCACCGACACGATCACATGAGCATGGCCGCCTCGATGGAGATGCGGGTTCCGTTTCTCGAGAACCGCCTGATCGACTTCGGTATGCATCTTCCCAGCGCGGTGAAGCTCCGACGTGGCCAGGGCAAATGGGCGTTGAAAACGGTCGCGCTCAAACGCCTCCCACGCGACGTCGTCTTTGCCCGCAAAAAAGGATTTCCGATCCCGGGTGCCTATACGGCTGGCACTGAGCGCATCCTGCTCGGCGGACTGCTGGCCGATCAGTTGCAGTGGTCCAAGGCGACGACGGAGTTTATCGTTGACGATCTGAGGCACGACATCGACCTGCGTTTTCTCTTGGTCGGGACGGAAATCTGGCTGCGACAGCAGTTCGGCAACGAGGGCTCGGATGCCATCGGTGAGAAACTTGTCGCTGGAATCCGGAATGACGATCAATAACAGGGCAGCCGAAGCGTGACTCGGCCCGCTTTCCCTTCCTGCTCGAGATGGAACATGGTTGACCACGTCATCTGCTTCTCGCTCTTTGGATCTGATCCAAAGTACCGCCGCGGCATGATGCACAATGTGCACGCGCTTGACCGCGTTTACCCAGGCTGGGGGTTGGTCATTTACTGCGACCGCATCAATCACGAAGCGCTGATGCGAGAGTCTCTGGGAGACAAGGTCGATCTCGTGCTTCAACAGGAGCACAGCCAGGGCCTGGAGGGCATTTCGTGGCGGCTTCGGGCCGCGCTCCAGCCTGGTGTGCGAGCCCTGCTGTTTCGCGACTCGGACTCGTTGTTCACAACACGTGAGGCGGACGCCGTGAACGAATGGCTGGAAAGCCGTTACGACACGCACATCATTCGCGATCACCCCTACCACTATTCACCTGTGATGGGTGGCACGCTGGGCGTCAAAGGCACAGCTTTGCAGTTTCTGGGCTCGTTGGTGCGAGAGCGTCTGCACACGCGCCGTCGCACCGAGTATGGAGATGATCAGGTCTTCCTCAGTCGGGAATTCTACCCGAAGATCAGGGCCAATGCGTTGGTTCACACCAACTGCCTGCGCTACTTCCCCGAACGCACGCAGCCTTTGCCGGCCGACCGGCCCGGTGAGATGTTTGTGGGCGCGTATGCCTTTCTCAGTCCGGAAGAGCAGGCGCGATACGAAGCCATTCGGAAGTCTGCGGCAGCCCTGACCCTGTTGCCTCCGCACTGGCAACGGCACCGTCTGGTGAAGAAGATTGTCAAGCACTGCGGGCCCGTGCGCCGGATTCGGCACGGTTGCCACTGGTGGCTGTGACGAGCGCCGCGCGTCTGGTTTTCGGATTGTTCAAGACAGATTGTTGTGCCGGTCGCTCAGATTCTCGCCCAGCGAGGCGGCACGATGTGCTGCTGGGCCACATCGTGATCCAGGAACCACCGGGCCGGGGCGACGGTCATACCCTCGGGTGCGCCAAGCCAGGCTCCCCACCAGCTAAAACTGCTGTTCGCGAGCACGTGGTGGCGACACAGACTCATGAGCCAGATGTCCTGCGCAGGCTCGGAACGATTGCAGTCGACCATGGTGTAGCCGTCAGGCAGGCCGGCATGGCACTGCACCCATCGAGGGTCATCCGAAAACACGAACAGATCCAGCCTTTCTTGCCCGCAACCCAGTCGATCGATGGCCGCGCGGTAGTATTCGGTTGAACATGTGCCATGAAACCTCGCTGCAACGGGATTGGTGACGTAGTCCCCGCGCCGAAAGTGAACAGACACCGACAGGGGAGACCCTTGTATTTTTCTCGCCATTTCAGCCACGTAAGGCGAGGGTGCAGCGGCGAGTTTGAAATCCTGCAGCAAAAGGGGGCGGATATCTGCGAAGAAGGCCTCCGACTGCCAGTAGCCCACAAGGCGGGTCCGCCGCTTCACCTTGCGGGGCCAGCCCCCATCGACGCGGCCCTCTTCCAGCACTGCCATCCACGCCAGGGCATCGACTGACAGGTTGTCGATGCCGGCCTGAATACGAAATGCATCCAAGCCGTACGCACGCGGCGTGTGATCACCCTTGAGGCGGAGCGGCCTCGTGTCCAACGCCAGAGGGGCGCGTTCGCGGTGCGCCAAGGCCCGCCCTGCCGCGTACTGGAACATCTGGTTGCCCAAGCCGCCAATCAGCGATGACGCGATCTGTCGCTTGGGCCACCAGCGTTCAAAGATGTTCACCGCAGCCACCTCACGTGGTACCCATTCCGGTCGATGAATTGCTGCGCCACAGCGCCGACAATTCATCGGAAACCGCAACGGGGAAAAAGGCGCACACCCGCATCTGGAAGTCGCGATCGTCGTGAATGCTCACCCGATCGACCCGACTGTAGAAACCCCCGACAAAATCCCATGCCGACTTCAGGAAAGTGCAGCCCGTCATGGTCATGTCAATCGAGTTGTCATGGATGAATCGCCGCGCGTCTTCCGGCCCATGGTGTCGAAGCCCCGACGACGGCGCATAAGCACTCGTCTTCAACAGTTCCGCCAAGTACCGCTCGGACTTCAGGAAGTGGTTGAGAAAGCATATGTGCATCCCCCCCAGCAGGTAAATGTCGTGTCGGTGAAACTGCTCGATGGCGTAAGGCACCCAGCCGGGCAGCAGATAGTCATCGGCGTTGGCGACGATGAACAGGTTGTTCTCGGACATGCGGATCGCCTTGTTGAGCGAACCCGGCTGTCGCAGGCTTGTATCATTGCGAATAACCTTTACGCCGAACCGGCGGCCCATCTCTGCGATCAGAAGGCGGTCCTTCTCGTCAGAGTGATCGTCGACGACGGTCATCGGAACACCGCACCCCTGCAGCACTTCAAGCAGGTGTGTCAGGTACTGGGCATGGTTGTAACAAGGGATCAGGATCTCCGGCTGGAACGTCGTCTCGCGTGACGGCGTTGCTCGGTGCCGATTGCCATCTATGTAGGCCAGAATCTTTTCGTTCAGCGATGGCTGCAAAGGAGCCGCCACCGGAGTGTGCCCGAGGCGTTGCAAGATGTTCCTGAATGATTGGAATCCGGCATTCAGCACAATGGCTCTCGCTACTCGAGGAGACTGGCAAAGCAATCCGCTCCGTGATCCCGCTGTGGCATCCGCTCTTGGGGTACCCAGATCTGTGTGAAGGCCTTCGATACCATGACGTGGGCCTGACGGACTGATCAAGCCGATGGCCTGACGGCTTCCATGAACAGCGAATCGGGTTTCAGAATGTTGCCGCTTGCATCGGCGTCGAGTTCGTACGTCGTGAACGCGGGGATACGCGACTCGACGGCCGTCATCGGCCTCGGCTCGGTGAAGCCGGACTCGCGCAGGACATCCGCCAGCGACACCCGATCGTACATCCACTTGTGCCGCTCCCCCCGGGCGGCGAAGGCCATGGCTTCACGGTCGCTGACGGCCGGCGCCAGGAGGATGTCGACTGGATCGAGGAACGTGCGATCGGTCCGCGCCTGCTGGGAGGCGATCGCCATCGTGGCCTCGGCACCCAGCCGCTCCTGGATGAGATCGAGGCACGGCACCGGGGTGCACGACCACCAGCGACCCATCGCGCCGCCGGACTGCGTGCGGACCATCTGGTCGAGCAGTTCGACCGTCATCCAGCGATGGCGCCAGCGGGCCTCCGTATCGGCGCCGCACGCCGCCTCGTCGAGCGCGCGCAAATAGCCACGCACGATTCCCTCCAGGTCGGGTACGACAATGCGCACCACTCCTCCGGGTCGTAGCACACGCTGCATTTCTCGGAGGAATCCCCTGGCCTCCAGCGGCGTGAGATGCTCGAGCACGTGCGATGAGTAAGCTGCGGCGAACGTCGAGTCAGCGAATGGCAGTCGGCGTCGGAGATCAATCGGCAGCACCTCCGGGGAGGCTGGCATGAGGTCGGCGTTCGTCCACGCGGCATGAAAGCGGTTGCCACAGCCCACGTTCAGCAGCGGGCTCGTCGTCGCAAGACGACCCGCATACACGCCGCGCGCTGCCGCCATGATCGAGGAAAGCATATGGTTACGGCCTGGGAAGGATGACGAGCAGCGGTTGTCCGCGGATGAGGCGGGGGAGTCCGAGCCCTCGGAACACGTCCGCGTTCCAGCTTGACATGTGGTGTGGCAGCATGTCGAGCGTCACGCTGTGCTCGGCATGCGTATGGCGGATGAAACTGTCTTGATTATGGACAGCTAACACGAGCCGGCCGCCGTGGACTTGGGTGGACCGCTGAACAAAAGGATTTGATCTCGTCGAGCACGGCGCTGCATTCTCGTTGGCTGTGGGCCATCAGTAATGAACGAGGCCGGCGAGGTAGAGTTTGTCGAGGATGAGGTGGCGCCGCATGAAGGGCCGGAGCCACTGCCGGACCTGAGTGCGCAGCGGAGTGCATCCGAGGGTCCGCACGGTGAGCCGTTCGC
The DNA here is from genome assembly GCA_026401035.1 of Planctomycetia bacterium. Classification (GTDB taxonomy): domain Bacteria; phylum Planctomycetota; class Planctomycetia; order Pirellulales; family UBA1268; genus RGVT01. The sequence goes on from JAPLNR010000064.1 coordinate 92,335, forward strand.
TTTCCCGGCGGCCGACGGAGAGCCACCAGCGCGAGGTCTTCTGGGCGTCGGTGATGCGAAAGGCGCCAAGGAACCGTGGCAGCCGCACGAACCGCATGCCGGCGGCCCGGAACCGCAGGATCAGGTCCCAGTCCATTGCGAACTGGAAGGATTCGTCGATCCGTCCGCCGGCCGCATCCCAGGCACGGCGGCGCCAAAACATGGTCTCCTGCGGAATGAAGTCGGCGAAGGTGATCACGGTGTCATCGTGGGGTGGCAGCACCCAGCGGCCGATTTCGAGCCCGTGGTCGTCGATCAACACGCGGTGGCCGTAGACGACGTCCACGTCCGGATGTTCGGCGAAGTAGCGGGCTACGTAGGCCAGCGACCCGGGAAGCAGGAGGTCGTCGGAATTCAGATACGCCATGATCTCGCCCGTCGTCCGGTGCATTCCCAGGTTGATCGCCTGCGACTGCCCGCCGTCAGGCTTCGATTCCCATCCCGTCAGCCGGTCGGCATGGGCGCGAAGGACGTCGATGCTGCCGTCGGTCGAGCCGCCGTCCTGCACGACATACTCGAGCCGCGGGTAATTTTGGTCGAGCACGCTCCGGAGCGTGGCGTCGAGGTAGCCGGCCTGGTTGAAGCTCGGTGTGACGATCGAGATGGTCGGCGGATTCGGTGGTGGCTGTGTCAGCAGATAGTCGGTGGGCACGTGGAGCGGTCGGGGCTCGTGGTGCACGTGACGGGGGATCCGTTTGCGGAAAGCCTGCAGGCGTTTTGGCCGCCGGCCCCGCATCGCGTCGCTCTGTGGGGATTCGGACGGGGCGCGGGCGGAGTGGCCGCCAGACGTGATTTTCTTCAGCCGCCGTGACACGAGGAGCCGCAAAAAAGCAGTTGTGGCGTCCCAACGCCGCAAGCGATTCGCCAATTCCATGGCATGCCGCTTGGCCTCGGCGACCAACTCCGCTTGGTCGACGACTTCGGGGAGGTTTCTCGACGCTGCGAACAGCCCGTACCTGGCGAGATGCTGTGCGGTGGGAGCGATCCGGTGTCGTTGGAGCACGCGATGGTAATCATCGAAATCTGCGATGCTCTGCTGCTCGTCGGTGGGCCACAGGCGGTCTTTGTTGGGTGTGATCCGCTGGGCGGCGAGGAGCCTCGGCAGATGGGAGAAGCGTGCCCCACTGGCGGCCAGCCGCAGCCAAAGTTCGTAGTCGGCCCAGCGGCCGTAGGCGGGATCAAGCAGCCCCGCCGCTTCAATCACGGCGCGTCGCAGAAAGACGGTCGGCTGCCGAAAGAAGCACTGCCGTCGCAGGCATGACTGCGACCATTCACTGCCGTTGAGTTCCACGAATGGTCTCCCCTCCGCATCGATACCGGCGGCATCGCCGTACATCACGTCGACGTCCGGGTGGGTGCTGAGGTGGCAGGCGGCGATCGCGATCGAATCGTCGAAGTGCCGCTCGCCCGGCAGGAGCCAAGAAACGATCGGCGCACGGGTCTGTGCAAGGCCCTCGTTGATGAGTTCGATCACGTCGGCGGAGCCCGCATCGAGCCAACGGATGGCATGGCCGCGCGGCACACCTTCGAACTGGCGTCGGAGTTCCACCACGTCACCGATTATGACGTAATCGACCCCAGCGAGATCCTCGGAGAGCACGCTCTGGATGGTGGCGGCCACTCGCTCGATCGGGCCGGAGGCAGGCGTGATGATGGTGGTGTGGCAGGTCATGGCGTTTCTGATTGTGGTACCCTGCAGCGGATAGGGGCGGTGGGTGATACCAGACGTTGGGCAGCGATTCGAGAGCAGATACCCGCTGCAAAGGCCGGCTTTGTGGCTCGATTCCCGCTCTATCGGCGGCCGCCTATGGCTGCTATATCCTCCGGCGTTGGAACTCGCAGCCTCCGTATTCACCCATGAAAAGCCTCTACACGCTGACCACGCCCTCGCACCAAGTGCTCCATGACGACTGGTTCCGGCCGTCGCTTCAGGATGGCTACGCGGTCGAGACGCGATCGATGAAGCAGGTGGGCGCAAGCAACGATCACGTCTGCGGCACACATGCCTTCAACGAGACGATGATCGCGAAGGTGCGGTTGATGCTCGATGCCATTCGCGAGAACTGGGGGAAGATCTTTGTCTACTCTGATGTAGATGTCCAGTTTTTCGGAAAGACCGAGCCGCTGATCGACGACGCCATGAGGGATTGCGACGTCGTCGCCCAGCGAGATGCCCATCCGAAGATGTCAGCGGCGAAGAACCGACAGTTCTCAGGTCATCTCTGCGCTGGCTTTCTCGCCTGCCGCGCTAATGAGCAAACCCTCCACCTTTGGGAGGACATCCTCGCCTACGGCCTCAAGCACCCGGATAAGCACGACCAGCAGGCGCTCAACTTCCTTTTGAACGGGCTGACTGGCCGGCAGATGCGCAACCGCTACGGCGTGCGTTGGGGATTCCTGCCGGAGGCGTTCTTCGGCCCGGGGCCTCAGCTCACCGAGGTTTGGAAGCCAGGCATGCAACTAGAGTTGCCGAGGCCGATCGTGATGCATCACGCCAACTGGACGTTTGGCGTGGACAATAAGATCTCGCAGTTGGCTGCCGTACGCCAGGTCGCCGCGAAGACCGCTGCTCAGGCCGCCTGAAGGATCGCCAGGGCGACTCCAGACGTCACTGCCGGGCGCTGTCGATCGCATCGCGCCGGAGCATGAGAGGCGGCCGCACCCGCCCCAGCGGTCCGAACCCCACGCCTGGATACCCCGGCACACGGGCCTGATAGTCGCGATACGTGTCGCCCATGAAGTACACCAATCGGCCATCCTTGAGCACGCTGCCCACGTAGATGTAGGTCGACCAGACGACGATCAGCACGACGCGATCGAGCGGCACCACCGGCGTGAACCAGATCAGCCCCAGAAAGCTCAGATAGACCGGATGCCGCAGGAAGCGATAGGCGCCCCGTTCGACGAACAGCCGCTTCGGCTGCGGGAGGCGGCGCACCCAGTGCCACCAGGGCGTCCAGCCGGTCTGCCAGCCCAGTCCCGCGAGGTACAGACTGTAGAACAGCGCGGCCCACGACGCGGCGAAGGCCGCGGTCACGACGCTGTCGAAGGGAGCGGCCCAGCGCCAGGCCACGACGGCGGTGGGCTGCCAGCAGAAGATCGTCAGCAGCAGCGTGGCACAGGAGACCACGCAGTAGAAGCAGCCGTAGAACGGTGCGGGAATGCCGGCCGACACGAGCCTGCCCCTCACCGAAGGCAACAGGAACACGCTGTGCGGCACCGCGAACGACAAGGCCAGCAGCGTGTCGACGCCGAGTGCTGCGCCCAGCCCGAGGGGCGATGTCTGCAAGTCGTCCGGCGGCGGTCCCTTCAGGAACCAGAACAGGTGCCAGACGGTGAAGGCGAACAGGACGTGTGTCGCCAGCCCGAAAGCAATTCCAAAAAACCTGCGCATCCCCGCGGTGTTCCTGGCTGTGAGGGTGACGAAGCGGTGTGATCCTGCGTCAGACCGCCGTTTCCGGTCGCCGGGCCACGATGCATCCATACTGCATGGCCCCGGAGCGGTAGGCGTCGAGAAGCGTTTTGAAGTTATCGAGAAACAGCGCCTGCCGTAAGTCGACATACTGAGCCAGCCACGGCAGACCGAACCGGCGCACCCGCGCGTCGCAGAGTTCCCACGTTCGGGAGACGCGGGCGGTCCAGTCCTCAGTGTGCTCCACCTGGAGCCCGGCCGCTGTCATCCAGCCGGTGTAGTCCGAGAAACTGCCGAGCGAGGGGCAGAGGAAGGAATCGCATACCGCTTCCACCTGTTCGCGCATCCCGGGACGATCGGCGTCATCGGCCGCCAGCCACGCACAGATGGCGATCCGGCCGCCGGGCCGGAGCCAGCCGGCCGCCCGCCGAAAAAACGCCGCCTTGTCGAACAGATGTTCGGTGCACTCGATGCTCCAGACAACGTCGAAACTCGCGGCCTCGAAGTTCACAAGTTCGGCATCCGCCTGACGAAAACGCACGGAGTTCGTCACGCCGTTCAGCCGCGCTGCCATCGAGGCCCAACGCCGCTGCACACCGCTGAGCGTGATGCCAGTCACGTCGCAGTGTCTCTGCCTGGCAAGACGGATCGATGAACCGCCCATGCCGCAGCCCACGTCGAGGACGCGCTGGCCACGTTGGATGTTCGCCAGTTCGGCCAGTGCGTCGGTGAGTGCTTCCTGCGCCGCCCGCGGCGCGGCGTGCGGCTGCTCGCGGACAGCGTCTTCAGCCGACCAGAGGCCGTGGTGGATATGCGGTCCCCAGAACAGACGATAGAACGGCGTCGCAACGTCATAGTGGCTGCGGATCGAGGCCTTGGCACCCAGATCCATGGGCGGCATGCTTGGCGAGACGATCATGGGCACGACCTTGGGGGCTGCGCGGGCGTTGTGCCAGGGATGACCATGGTCTGCATCAACGCATCAGTCCCCGAAATGGCTCGTAGATCCGCAGTGAGAGAAGAACTTCTGTTCGAAGAAAGCCGTAAGCAAGATCGTTCGCGGTGACGGTCCACCCGACACCGAACACGAGGTAGCTCAGATCGACCGCGACACGGTCGTTGACGTTCCAGATGCCGCCGAGCCCGAGTTGCCAAGCGTACTGAGTGCGATACTGATACGCAACCGGAGCGGGCACTGCTGCATCAATCTGCTGGAACGAGGTTTCAAAGCCAGCCGCGCCTATTCCGCCACCCCCGTAGACATCGAGTTGGTCGGTGAACTCAAAGTCACGCCAGAGGTTGGCCATCGCCGACCACCCGCCATACGACTTGGCTTGCATCGTGCCGATAAGTTCTGGCTTGGGGGGAACGGGCCCCGGTGGGCCGGGGCCGAGCCGCGGCGGCTCCCTGTTAAACCCGATATAGGTCTGTTCGATCGGATCACGATATCGGCCCTCGACCTCGACGCGCAGCCGGCCGTTGGATCGATCGATCGCCGCCCCCAGCGCACCGCCAGCCGTGAGAATGGATGACGGGCTGTTGTCGGCGCTCACTAAGAGGAATGATCCGCCGATGATGCTGCTCACATAGAATCGGCGGGCTCGTTGATCGGAAATCTCGCGGGCTGCGCCGCTCGCTTGGGACGACTGCGCGAATGCCGCACGATCGTCTGCCGGCACGAATTGATCGGGCTCGTACGGCACCTCGGCCCCTGCATCGAACGGGGCGAATGCACTGAGTTCCAGCGTATCGAGAGCCTCTGCTGCAGCAGCCACGCCAAGCAGTGTCACAGCCATCAGCGACACGGCACAAGCGACGACTCTGTTTCGCATATCACTTCGGTCCACCAGTTGCGTCTGCCAGGCAGGCTTGCCGGGATGAAAACCTTCAAATGGGGGTATCGGGGCTTTCCGGTCCGCCGCCGTTGAGGATCCAGTCGGTTCGATACAAACGTCTGAACTTTCGTAGTCGAGCCCGGCTGCTGCCGACGCTAGGGGGAATAGGTCGAGGCTGAGGGCTGCCGCTCACCGGCGTCGAGGTCCTGCCTCCGGCGGGCAGTTTTTGCATTCAACGTGCGCATGGCGTATCCTCGAAACCATGTGGCCCCGACACAAAGAAAGTCTCGAGCGCAGATCGCATGGGTGTCGTGCTATCCGATTTCCGGCCGGTCTACCTGACCGAACTGGTCAGGCAGGACAAGCTCCGTGAAATAGCGATCCGCTTCGCCGAATTCATGGTCGCATCAAACGGCGGAAGCGACGGGCGAAGCACGGCGCATGCGGCGGCCGGGACGATTCGAGCGGCATGGGAAAAGTACGGCGTTTCCCCCAAGCACATCGAGTCCCGACGGATAACGGTCCTGCCGGATGCGGAGGCGGCCAAGGACCCCGCCGAACTCGATTTCGCCACGATCCCCTTTACGAGCATGTTTCTGGCGAAGGCCGGCGGAGCCGACATCGACGAACGACTGGCGTTCTTCCGAGAGCACGCTCGGGCGGCGCTCGAGAAGATGTATCCGGACTTGGACGACGCCCCCGGAGAGTTGATCCACGTTACGACCACCGGCTACCGGCTGCCCAGTCCGGTGCACGAACTGGTCTCCGCGAGGAGATGGTCCGGCACGACCGTCAGCCACTGCTACCACCAGGGCTGCTACGGCGCGTTCCCCGCGGTGCGGATGGCCGCCGGCTCCCTGGCGGCGGCGCAGAGCGGGCTGGCGCGGGCTGGCGGGCGGGTCGACATCGCGCACACCGAGATCTGCTCGATCCACGCGGCTCCCGAGTGCCTCGACGCCGAGCACATCATCTGCGACAGCCTGTTTGCCGACGGCTTCATCCGCTATTCGGCATACACCGCCGAGGCGTTCAAAGAGCAGTCGGGACCCGGCCTCGAGGTGATCCGGTATGCGGACGCCACGATTCCGAGTTCCTTGGAAGCCATGACCTGGAGGCCGATCTCCAACCGATTCGAGATGACGCTCTCGATCGACGTGCCGCGGCTCATCGCCGCGCACACGGAGGAGTTCATCGGCACCCTGCTGCGGGACGCCGGACTCGACCTCCCGTCCGACAAGGGAGACATCATCTGGGTGATCCATCCCGGCGGCCCGGCGATCGTCGATCTGGTCGGCAGTTGCCTGCGGCTCTCGAAGGACCAGATCGCGCTCAGCAAGGATGCGCTCCGCGAAGGGGGCAACAAGAGTTCGGCCACGGTGCCGCATATCTGGGATCGCATTCTGCGCGACCCGGACGTCAAGAAGGGCACGCGGGTCGTCAGCCTCGCATTTGGACCGGGCCTCACGGCTACGGCGATGGTCGCGCGGGTGGTCTGAAATGGATGCAGCCGGCGAGTCGACCGGCGTTCCCGGAGCGTGTAAACTGCGGTGCTCCGACGCACGGCCGTGCGCAGACCAACACTTCCTGGAGAAGACGTGTCAGACCCGGTATCACCGTCCTCGGCAGGCGTAGCAGCACGGGTTGAAGCGGTGATCCGCGACGTGCTCGGGCTCGAATCCGATGCCCTGCCGGCCACCAGCCGGCTCCGGGAGGATCTCGGTGCCGATTCGGTCGACGCGGTCATGCTGGTGATGGCGCTCGAACGCGAGTTCAAGGGCAAGATTTCCCAGGAGGAAGCCGCCGAGCTTTCCACGGTCGAGGAGGTCGTCGACTACGTCAGCCTGCGGATCGGTGAGCAGGGGCTCTCATGAGCCGGCGGCGGGTAGCGGTCACCGGCATCGGCATGGTGTCGCCCGTAGGCGCCTCGGCAGCTCAGTGCTGGGACGCCTGCCTCGCGGGCCGCGCGGCGGTCACGCCGATTCCCGACCAGTGGCAGCGCTGGAGCGGGTTTCAGTCGACCGTCTGGGCGCCGCTGCCGACCGTGGACTTCGAAGCTGCGGGCATCTCGCCGCTCGAGGCGCTGCGGCTCGACAGAGCGGCCATGCTCGCGCTGGTCGCGGCCGGCGAGGCGCTGGCCGACGCTGGGCTGGAGGCGTCGCGGGTGGACGCGAAGCGCGGCATCTGGCGGCTGTTGGGAATCGATTGCGAACGGGCCGGCGTTTTCATGGGTACAGGTGGGTGTGGAATCACCACGCTGATCGAATCGCAAAACAGCCACCTCCTCACGTCGGTTCAATCCCTCGCATCGCGCGGCACGCCGGAAATCCCGGATCCTGCTTCGGAGGCCCTCGACACGTTGCTCGCATCGCTTCCGAAGCGGTTCAATCCGTTCGCTGTGTCGATGATCATGTCGAACGCGGTGTCGGCCACGCTCGGCATCCGCTATTCCCTGCGGGGGCCGAACGCCACGTGCGCGCTTGCCTGCGCTGCGGGGACCGCGGCGGTCGGGCTGGCCCTGCGCTCGATCCGCCGCGGCGACACCGACATGGCCCTGTGTGGCGGAGCGGAGTTCGTGGGCGACCCGTTTGGCAGCGTGTTCAGGGCGTTTGACACCGCGCGGACGCTGGCCTCCGTCGTCGATCGTCCGGAGACCGCAAACCGCCCGTTCGACCACGGTCGCACGGGATTCCTGCTCGCGGAAGGGGGCGCAGCGGTGCTCGTCTGCGAGGAATGGGAGCATGCCCGCCGACGAGGCGCTCCGATGTACGCCGAGATCGTCGGGTATGGCGAGTCGTTCGACGCCTACAGCATGATGATCATGGAGCCGACTGGACAGCAGCTGTCGCGGGCCGTCGGTTCGGCGATCGCCGACGCCGGGATCGACGCGGGCGACGTCGACTACGTCAACGCCCATGGAACCGGGACGGTCGTCAACGACAACGTGGAAGCGGCGGTCATCGAAGGGCTCTTCGGCTCGCGGCCGCTGGTCAACGCCACGAAGTCGCTCACCGGCCACTGCATGGGCGCAAGCGGAGCGATCGAAGCCGCGATCACCGCGTTGTCCCTCCGCGATCAGAAGGTGCACGGCTGCGTGAACCTGGACGATCCGGTGCGGCCGCTGAACTTCGCCCGGCGATCGACCGACGCCGAGCTTGTCTGGGCAGTCTCGCAGTCGGCGGCCTTTGGCGGACACAATGCAGCGGTCGTGATGCGTCAGGCCGGACCATGAGTGACCTGCCGGCCTGCGGAATCTGATCCAGGTACACGCGATGCGAAATGACCTCTCCATCTACCGCACCTACGCATCCAACTGGTGGGACGGGTCGCAGCGGTTCCTGCGGCTCTTGCATAACCTCGTGCCTGCGCGTCTTTCCCATTTCGACGAGGTCGTCGGCACCTGGCACGGCAAGGCCGTTCTCGATCTGGGGTGCGGCGGTGGCTTCATGGCAGAGGCGCTGGCGAAGCGGGGGGCGACCGTCATCGGCGTCGACCCCATCGAGGCGGCAATCGCCGCCGCCGAGGCCCATGCCGGCCAAGAAGGGCTTGCGATCGACTATCGTGTCGGCAGCGGTGAGGCGATCCCGCTCGCCGACCGCAGCGTCGACTGCGTCGTCTGCGTCGACGTCTTGGAGCACGTCGCCGATGTCGACCGTGTGCTCGACGAGATCGCCCGCGTGCTGAAGCCGGGAGGCTTGTTCCTGTTCGACACCATCAACCGCACGATGCTCGCGGCTTTCATCATCGTGCATATCGGCGAGAGCGTCCTGAGGCTGTTGCCGCGGGGCACGCACGATCCGGCGAAATTCATAAAGCCGTCCGAACTCAGCGCCAAGCTGGTCGCCCGCGGCTTGAGTGTCGGACCGCTCGTCGGCTTCGGCCCCTGCGGGCTCAACCGCCGGCTCGACTTCACCTTTGGCCGGCTTCCCTCGGTGCAGGTCATGTACGTGGGCCACGCATGCATGCCGGCGGCGACGGAGCACGGCCCTCAAACGGCCCGGTGTGTTGCGGGGCCCGTCGGCTGAGTTCGGTGTCGATGGCACCGGAATCTGCTGCACGGATGAGACTGCTTCCTGGATGGAGCAGAACCGTGAAGCGAAAGAAAGTCGGGGCGACACGATTCGAACGTGCGACCTCTACGTCCCGAACGTAGCGCTCTAGCCAGGCTGAGCTACGCCCCGAAGTGTGCGGCAGACGGAATCAGTCCGCACGTGGGAGAGATCGGAAGATTACCAGCGGCGAGTTCGGGAGACAACGCCGAACCGGAAATCAGCCGGGAATCACTCGGCCAGCGACACGCAGACGATTTCCCGGTCATTTCTCGCGAAAACGCAGCGATTTGCGAAGGCCGGGTGGCTCCAGACCACCTCCCGACCGAAGCACTCGTTTGTAGGATCGAGCAGGTGCGATCGGCCAAGCTCCTCGTAGGCCTGCAGCGTGAGCCGCGCGAGGATCAGGTCGCCCGTTTCGCTGAAGAGCCAGGTACGTCTGTCCCCGGCGTTCTTCGAAGGCTCGTGCCTGACAAGAAACGCAGTGCCGTGCTTGCCGCGGCGATCGCCCATCGTGGGTTGGCCCGTCTCCCAGAGCCGCGCCCCGGTCGCGAGATCGACCGCCGTTAGAAAACCCGTCTCGCAGTCGCAGCCGTAGAGCGTGTTACCCGCGATGAACGGCGTGCTGTTGGCGCAGTAGACGGCCGTCTTTGGCTCACCTCGCCAGAGCACCTTCGCACCGGTGCCGTCGGGAGCGAGAGCAAAGAGCGCCCCGACGCGGCCGATGCCGCTGGCGTAGAGCACCCGGCCCTGCTTCGTGTCGGCCACCTGCGGCGCCATGATCGACATGCCGTAGGCCGGCTTCAACGGCTCCGACCAGAAGAGTTTTCCCGTCGCGGGATCGAGGCTGTTGAGCTTGTCGGCATCCCAGATCATGAGCTGCCGCACGCCTGCGGTCTCGATGAGCGTGGGCGGACAATAGCCCTGCTCGCTTGCCGAGACTGCCCGCCAGAGTTCCTTGCCGGTTTCCTTGTCAAACGCGACGGCCACGCTCCCCGCGCCGCCGACCAGGCAGACGAGCCGGTTACCGTCGACGAGCGGATGGCCACAGAATCCCCAGATCGGCGTCGGCGCCGCGTAGTCGATCTTGAAATCCTTCGACCAGACGACGGCGCCGGTCTTCGCATCCAGGCAGAGGAGATTCCCCTCGGCGCCGAGCATGTAGACCTTGCCATCGGCGACGGTCGGCGTGCACCGCGGCCCTGACGCATACGAGATCGCATACGGGCAGTCGTATTCATGTTTCCAGAGCAGCGTTCCGGTGGCGGCATCGAGGCAGAGGAGCCGTTCGCGGCCGGCGAGCTGCGTGCGATCGTTGGGGCTGTTGGCGACCTCCCCATCGCCGTGGTCGTAGTCGGCGAGATAGACGCGGCCGTCGGCGACGGCCGGCCCGGAGTAGCCGCCCTTCACTGGCACCCGCCACTTCACCGGAAGGCCCGCGGCAGGGATCGCCTGCACGATGCCCGACTCCCGCCAGACGCCGTCGCGCTGTGGCCCCATCCACTGCGGCCAGTCGTCGCCGCGGACGGCGGGAATGGGGGCCACCGCACACAGGGCGAGAACTGCCACCACGAATGCGAAGGCGAGTGGACGGAGGTGTTGGTGGCGCATAAACATCATCCAGCCGGCGGTGTGATAGTGACCCGTTCGAGCCAGGCGGAAAAATCCTGCAGCGTCGATTGGCCGGCCGCCAAGGCGAGGGTTTGGATCACGGCATCACGCTCGCTGCCATTGAACCGAATGCCGTTCGCCTCCAGGAACAGGGCGGCCGCCAGGAAGCCGCTCCGTTTGTTGCCATCGATAAACGGATGATTTTTGATGATGCCGTGCGCGTAGGCGGCAGCCAGATCAAAGAGCGACGGTTTCTCATAGACAAAGAGGTGTTGCGGTCTGGCCAATGCCGAGAGCAGCAACCCCTTGTCGCGAACGCCCGAGCCGCCACCGAAACGCGCGAGCAGTTTATCGTGGAAGGAGAGGCAGTCTTCCTCCGTCACCCACACCGGCTCGTTCATTTCGCGAGTTCGTTCAAGGCGTTGCGATACCGCTGGATCAGATCGTCGGCGATGGCCGCCTTTTCACCAAAACCAGGCCGCTGTGCCGACAGGCGGACCGAACCTTCAGCGGCTTCCGTGAGGTAGAGGTGATCCCCCTCCTTGACGTTCAATAATGCCAAGGCCTCCGTCGGGATGATTACGCCCAACGAGTTGCCGACACGCCGAATTTTGAGGTCGAGAGTCATGTTGGAACTATAGTGGGAACAGTGTTCGGTTTCAAGACAAAACTGCCGCCGGCAGCGGCAGTTCGACGCTCACGTCGATGCCGTCGGGCCGCCAGTCGATGATCTCCATCTCCGCCGTGCGGCGGCCGCGAAACTCGTTGATCTTCGGTTTGAAGGCGACGTGGAAGGGCTGCCCCGGCGCGGGCAGAAGGTCGAGCCAGTCCGCTCCGCCGAAGGCCACGCCGCGGAGCTTGGCCCCATGCTGGACGAGGTTCATCGAGATGTGGCGGGCGCCGGCCCCGATCGTTCGCGGCGGCTCGGCGAGCCGCACGCCCGAGGCGCAGAGCACCGGACGGCGATTGGCCTGCCCGAAAGGGGCGAGTTGTTCCATCTGTTGGACCGTGTCGAGCGTCAGGCTGGCGAGCGTGGCCTCGCCGTCGAGCGTGATCTGCGCCTGCCGCAGCGCCGCGGGCATGCGCTGCTCAACCGCGGCGAGAAACCTCGCGCGGAAGGCGTCGATCTTCGCGTCCTCGATCCGCAGGCCGGCCGCCGCGGCGTGTCCGCCGCAGGTGACGAGCAGATCGCGGCAGGTCACGAGCGCCGCATGCACGTCGAATCCCGGTACGCTCCGCACGCTGCCGATCGCCGGCCGGCCCTGATGCTCGTCCCGGGCGAGCATCACGATCGGGCGGTGGAATTTTTCGGCCAGCCGACCGGCCACGATCCCGATCACACCCGCGTGCCAGCCGCGGTCGGCGAGCACGAGGGCCGGATCTTGTTCGGGGTCGAAGCGGTCGCGGGCCTGTTTGGCCGCTGCAAGTTGGATGCTGCGCTCCAGCGTGTCGCGCTGGGCGTTGAGCTCATGCACGTAGTCGGCGAGGCTCACAGCACGGGCCGCGTCGGCCGTCGTGAGCAGTTCGATGCCGCTCGCCGCCTGGCCGAGGCGGCCGGCCGCATTGAGGCGGGGCGCGAGCCGAAAGGCAACGTCTTCGCTCTCGAGCTGCGACTTTTCCTGCAACTTGGCGAGTTCCAGCAGCCGCTCGATCCCCGGGCCGCCCCGCTTCCGCAGGCACTCGAGGCCATGCTTCACGTAGATCCGGTTTTCGTCGAGGAGCGGCACCACGTCGGCCACCGTGCCGAGCGCCGCAAAGCCGATCGATTTCAGGAGCATCTCCCGCAGCCGCGGCGTCACCTGCTTCGAGCCGCAGGCCCGCGTCGCGATCGCCCAGGCGAGCTTGAAGGCCACCCCCGCGCCGCAGAGCTCGCCAAACGGATAGCCCGCCCCCGGCAGCCGGGGATGCACGAGCACATCGGCCTCGGGGAGCGTGTCGGCGAACGAGTGGTGATCGGTGATGATCAGTTCGAGGCCGAGCTCCCGCGCCTTCCGCGCCTCGGCGACGCTCGCGATGCCGCAGTCGACGGTGACGACGAGGCTCGCCCCCTTCTTGGCCAGTGATTCGAGGGCGTCGCCGTTGAGGCCGTAGCCCTCCTCGAACCGGTCGGGCACATACCAGCTCGCCTGCGCGTCGATCGCCTCGAGACAGTTCATGAGGATCGCCGTGGCGCACATGCCGTCGGCGTCGTAGTCGCCGTAGACGACGATGTTCCGGCCGGCCTTGGCGGCGGCGAGCATCCGGTCGGCCGCCTCCGCGACACCGGGCAGAAGATCCGGATCACGGAGATCGGAGAGCGAGCCCGACAGGAAGGACCGCACCTCGTCGGGAGCGGTCAGTCCGCGGGCCGCGAGCAGCCGCGCCACGATGCTCGACACGCCCGCCGACCGTTCGAGCCCGGCGACGACCGCCTGATCGTGCGGCTGAATGTGCCAGCGTTTGGGCATCGAGCCGACTCCCTGGGGGAAAACCCCGAGGAGTATACGGGATGCCGGTCGGGGGCAGGTTTTTGCCTGTCGTCGCCAGCAGCCGCGGGTCGCGATGCAAACGGCACGCTGCGGGGTATATTGCCCGCCCGGCACGATCGTGGTGCTTTCCCGCAATGGAGATCTGTATGTCGGTTGCCGAAATCACCTTCCCGAAACTCCCGGTCAAGCCGAAGCGTGACACCGTGCCGCAGGATAAGGTGCTCTGCGAATACTGCACCGCGAAGTGCTGTCGCTACTTCGCTCTGCCGCTGGAAACACCGACCACCCGCGAGGAGTTTGAATACATCCGCTGGTTCCTGCTTCACGATCATGCCACGGTCTTCACCGAGGATGGCGAGTGGTATGTCTGCGTGCACACCGTCTGCAAGCATCTGCAGGACGACCACCGCTGCGGCATCTACGAAACACGGCCCCAGATCTGCCGCGAATACACGACCAAAGACTGCGAGTACGAGGACGACTGGGTGTATGACCAGTATTTCGAGACGGCCGAACAGGTCGACGAATACATGGACGCCGTGCTCGGACCCGGCGGCGAAAATATCGGCGACGGCCGGAAGAAGAAAAATCGCAAGCTCTCGATCCGCGGCCGCAAGCCCGCCCTGCTCCCCATCATCTGAAAAAGGTGACAGCCACCAAATTTGGAGAATCTGCGCAGCGACGCTTACCCAGCCTGCCCAAATTTGGTGGCTGTCACCTTTTATGATTGAACCTCGAACGCTCAAAGGCTTCCGCGACCACTTGCCGGCGCAGGCGCTGGCCCGCGAAAAAATCCTCGATATCGCCCGCCGCGTCTACCGCTCCTACGGATTCGCGCCGATCGACACGCCGGCGCTTGAGTATCTCGAAATCCTCACGGGGAAGGGGAGCGAGGAGACCGACAAGCAGCTCTATCGCTTCACCGACCATGGCGGCCGCGAGGTGGGCATGCGGTTCGACCTGACGGTGCCGTTTGCCCGGTTTTGCGCGCAGCACATCGCCGCTCTCGGCACGCCGTTCAAGCGGTACCACATGGCGACGGTCTGGCGCGGTGAAAACACGCAGCGGGGCCGCTACCGCGAGTTCATGCAGTGCGACTTCGACACGATCGGCACGACAAGCCCCGTGGCCGACCTGGAGATGGTGCTCGTCGTGCACGACCTGCTCCGGGCGATCGGGCTGGAGAAGTTCACGATCCGCGTGAACGACCGCCGCGTGCTGGCGGGCGTGCTGGCGGCGCTCGGCCTCGCCGAACGGTCGACCGACGTGCTGCGATCGCTCGACAAACTCGGCAAGGCGACCCCCGCGGCCGTGGCTGCGGAATTGGCGGCACACGGCGTGACGGCGGCCGCCGCCACCACACTGCTCTCGCTGGCAACGCTCGAGGGGCCGCCGGCCGACGTGCTCGCGGCGCTTGGGAAGATCGTGGGCGACTCGGAGACGGGCCGGGCCGGCGTGGCGGCGCTTGAGCAGCTCCTCGCCGGTGTCGCGCAGTCGGGCGTGGGGGCGGGTCGCGTGGTGATCGATCCGTCGATCGCACGGGGGCTCGACTACTACACGGGCATCGTGGTTGAGAGTTTTCTCGATGAGCTGCCGTCGCTCGGCAGCATCTGTTCGGGCGGCCGCTACGACAATCTGGCCGGGCTGTATACGAAGCAGCCGCTGCCCGGCGTCGGGGCATCGCTCGGGATCGACCGGCTGCTCGCGGGCCTCGAAGAACTCGGGCGGCTCGAACTCGTGGAGACGCCGGCCGAGTTGTTTCTCGTGTTCTTTGACGACAAGCACCTCGCCGACTACCTGCGGATCGCCGCGGAACTTCGTGGCGGCGGCATGGCCGTGGAATTCTTCCCGGAGGCGAAGCGGGTGGGGCAGCAGCTCAAGCTGGCCGCCAAGCGCGGCTTTCCGGCGGCGCTGGTGATCGGCAGCGATGAATTCGCCGCCGGCACGGCGCAGTTCAAGAACCTTGCCACGCAGGTGAGCACCACGATCGACTGGCACGGCGACCTGCACGTGCTCGCCGACGCCGTGCACTCGCAGCTCGAGGGAATCCGGGCCGGGCACTGAGACGCACCTGCGCCGGGAGCGGATCGTGACAGGCTGAAGCCTGTCAATACTTTGGCAGCCTGAAGGCTACCCTACGGGCAGATGCGTTGGCGGTAGAGGAGCAGGCCGTGGGCGGCGTGGTAGAGACCGCCGCATTCCAGGTCGACGTCGTCGGTCTGCTCGAGCAGCGTGACCAGCCGTTCCGCGGCCCGCGTGACCCAGGGTTCGGTGAGCCGCTCGTCGTCGAGCGCAGCCACGAGCACCTCGAAGATGTGCCCCGTGGCGCCGAGCTTTGCGAAGACGTCGGCCGAGGTGCCGGGCCGGTCGAAGAAGTGAATCGAAAAACTGCCGTCGGCCTGCTGGAACTGCCGGGCCCGCTCGATCGCAGCCTCGATTGTGTCGGCCGCGGCAGCCCAGCCGCCAGTGAGGTGCTCGGGCGGTGTGCCGGTCGCCGCCATGTGTTTCTTGAGGGCCAGCACCAATCCGTAGAGGCGGTGGGCTCCGCCACAGGCGCTCGTCGACAGATCGGCGTCCGCCTCCATCTGCACGACGCGCTCGGTCGTCCACTTCGAGCCGTCCCGCGCGGTCCAGGCGGCAGCGGGCGGGAGATACGTGGCCAGCGCCATGAGTGTCCAGGTCGCCTCCTGCCCTGGGCGGATGTCGGCCTGCGCCTGGGTGAGCAGATCCTGTACCGTGAAGTCGCGGCCGGCAACGCGAAGCTTCGTGTCGAGCGGGATGCCGGCGGTGCCGCACTGCGAGAGATACCCGAGCCACTGGTCAGGATGCCCCTGGCCGGTGGAACTGCCTTCCTCGACGATCGCGATCACGCCGGGATTGCCGGGCCGCAGCCGCCAGCCGGTGACCGCGCCGCCGCCGAGCAGGTAGTCGAGCGCGGGCACGACCTCGTCGCCGTGCTGCAGTGGAAACTCCGGGCCGAAAGCGAGGATGCCATGCACCACCTGCCAGGCGCCGTGCACGTCCGCGTCGAGCCGCCGGCTGTCACGGGCATGCGCGAGGGCGCGGTCGATCCGGTCGCAGAGATCGGCGGCCGTCGCGGGCGCCAGGTTTGCGACCGCGGCCAAAATGACCAGCGTCGCGAAGTGTCGAACAGTTCTGGCGATCAGTGCGTACATGTGGAGGTACTGATGATGGGTGTGGGTGACCGCGGGGGCGGGGCGGGGGTTGAGAAAGGGCGGCCGCGACTGAGCCACCTGCTAGAATAGCCTCAGTCGGACGGCCACGACCGGGGCCGCAAAATCCGCGTCGGGCCGATGGTTGTTTCACGAGTTTCGCCGGTTTTTCTTAGGGAGCTTTCGCAAAACACGATGCCGATCTTCTTTGACCCCGGCTATTTTCTTGCCGTCGCTCCCGCACTGCTGCTGGCCATGTGGGCCCAGTGGCGGGTGCATTCCTCGTTTGCCGCGGCCGCGAAGGAGCCGGCGCCCCTCTCGGGTGCCGCTGCCGCCCGGCACATCCTCGACTCCGCCGGGGCGACCGGCGTGGAGATCGAGGCGATTCCCGGCAAACTCAACGATCACTACGATCCGCAGACGAAGGTGCTGCGGCTCTCGGAGGCGGTCTATGGCAGCCACACCCTGGCCGCCGTCGGCATCGCGGCCCACGAGGCCGGCCATGCCCTGCAGGACGCGCATGGTTCTTCGCTGATGGCGATCCGCAATGCCGCAGTCGGGGTGGCAAATGTTGGCAGCGGCTTCGGCATGACGATGTTCGTGCTCGGCCTGATGATGCAATTTTCGGCGCTGGCCTGGGCGGGGATCGCACTCTTCGCCGGCACGGTCTTCTTTCAGCTCGTGAACCTGCCGGTGGAGATTGACGCCAGCAACCGGGCCAAGGCCCAGCTCGTGAGCCTCGGGATCGTGCCGGCCGCCGAGATGCCGGCGGTGAACAGCGTGCTCAACGCCGCCGCCTGGACGTACGTGGCGGCGACGCTGCAAAGCGTGCTCACGCTGCTCTACTACGCCAGTTACCTGACCGGTGGCAGCAACGATTCAGACCGCTCGTGACGCGGCCCGCGATGATCCCGGCGGTTCGTCGAGGCGGGGTGCGTGTCAACGCCGGGAGAATCGAGCCACGGCGTCGGTGAGTCGGTCGATCTCGGCACGCGTGTTGTAAAAGGCAAGCGACGGGCGAACGGTCGCTTCCACGCCGAAGTGCCGCAGCGATGGCTGGGCACAGTGATGACCGGCGCGGACGGCGATGCCCTCCCTGTCGAGGGCCTTGCCGATCTCGATCGGATCCCGGCCGGGAATCACGAACGAGAGCACGCCCACCTTCTCGCGGGCCGTGCCGATGAGGCGGAGGCCGTCGATGGTCGTGAGCCGGCCGGTCGCATACTCGAGGAGCTCGTGCTCGTAGGCGGCGATCCGTTCGCGGCCCAGCCGTGTGACGTAGTCGAGGGCAGCGCCCATGCCGATCGCGTCGGCGATGTTCGGCGTGCCGGCCTCGAATTTCGCGGGCGGAGCGGAGTAGGTCGTGTGCTCGAACGTGACGTCCCGGATCATGTTGCCGCCCCCCTGCCAGGGCGGCAGCGATTCCTGGGCTTCCGCCGTGGCGAATACCGCGCCGATGCCGGTGGGGCCGAAGATCTTGTGGCCGGAGAACACGTAGAAATCGCAGCCGATCCGCCGCACGTCGACGGGGAAGTGCGACACGCTCTGCGCACCGTCCACGAGCACCCGGGCGCCGCGTGCCTTCGCCAGGCCGGTCATGAGCTCGACCGGCAAGATCGTGCCCAGGCTGTTGGACGCATGGGAGAGCGACACGATCTTCGTGCGAGGGCCGAGCAACGCCTCGTAGGCCTCGAGGATCACGTCGCCCTGATCGTCGATCGGGGCCACGCGGATCACGGCGCCGGTCTGCTTAGCCACCATCTGCCAGGGGACGATGTTGGCATGATGCTCGAGCTCCGTGAGCACGATCTCGTCACCGTGGCCAAGCGCTGGCGCAAGGATGTTGGCGACGAGATTGATGCCCTCGGTGCAACCGCGGACGAAGATGATCTCGTCGGGGCTGTTCGCACCCAGAAACGTCTGGACAGTCTGTCGTGCATGCTCGTAGGCATCGGTGGCCCGGGCGGCGAGGGTGTGGGCGCCGCGGTGGATGTTGGAGTTGTCGTGGGCGTAGAAGTGGGACAGAGCGTCGATCACGGCCTGCGGCTTCTGCGTGGTGGCGGCGTTGTCGAACCAGGCGAGCGGCTTGCCGTTGACCTTTTCCCGGAGGATCGGGAAGTCGCGGCGGATGGCATCGACGTCGAGCAGGCCGCCGCCCAAAAATGTCGCCGGCGTTGCCGATGCGGGCCGAGGAGCGGCGATCTGTGGCTGTTCGAGGTGGCCGAGGCCGCGGATCTGGGTCACGAACGACCGGAGGCCGGAGAGGTCGGTCGTCGGCGCCACGTGCGGCAGCGCGACCGGCGGGTGAGGCACCGAGGTCAGCGAGGGCAGGGGAGGGGACTTGAGCTCGGCAGAGGGCAAGCCTGTGGACACTCCGGCAGGCTGAAACCCCGCCGCTAGGTTCCCAGGCGGGTTTCCCTGCGCGGCGGCCTGAGTGGCGGCCGGTGCGTCGGCCTGCGCGGCGAGTGCCTCGCGCATGAATTGATCGGCAATCCGCGAGATGTCTTCAGGCGAGGGGATGCCTAGGCCGGGAACGTTCATCGGTCACTCACTTAGGTGTTGCCTTGCGGTGCTCGTAGTCGTGGTAGTAGCCGACCTCGACGTTTTCGAGGACGCCGAGTGCGTCGTCGGTGAGGACTGCGAGGGAGAAATAGTTGGTGAGGAGGTAGGAGGCGACGCCGAGGCTGTCGAGTCCCATGAGCCGTGCGGAGAGGCTGGGCATGATCTCGCCGGGGATTCCGGTCTGGTGGAGTCCGACGACGCCCTGGTCGGCCTCGCCGACGCGG